>CALUZO010000010.1 GCA_944325305.1 uncultured Rikenellaceae bacterium
GACGGTGTGGACAGCAATGATCCCCAATTTATCGGCAAGACATTAAATCATCTCTCCAAAACCATGGTTACAGATGATACACCTCAGTGTATCGGATCCATTTATGGATTTGAGATCGTTGTAAAAAGCGAACGAACGATGAAAGAGAATTTTGAAATGATCCACAATCGTTTTTATGTACGAGGTGAAGGAAATTATCTTTACCAATACAATTACGGGAATCTTGCAGGTGATCCTCGCACGGCAGCGTTAAACCCCCTTAACGCATTGGGAACAATCGAGACTGTATTGGAAAGACTCCAAAATGAACGTACAGAATTCATGAAAGATATACCCCAACTGCAACAAGTCATTGATAGTACCTGGCGTAAAGAATCTGAATTAGCCTCCTTAAAAACAGAAATGGAAGGTCTCGACAGACGTATCCAACTCTCCCTAAAACCCATGAATGAAGATAGTGGAGAAGAGATAATTCAAAACGAAAAATCGCAACACGAACAAAAGGTCACAACAAAAGATTACGACATCATGTCTCATATCCCGTCACGACTGAAAAACATCGTCGCCACTTCAGATGGACGAATCATTATCGCTTCAATGCCCAAGAATAATTTCTCAGGAAAGAAATTTAAGATATAGGAAGATAGCATCATAATAAATTAATGATGTTGACAGAAATATTCGCGTAATCGAAATTCTTTCTATAGTATTGGGCTCATAAACGACATGGTATTCTATGTAGGATTAGATTGGGATAAATCCTTGCACTAACCTAATAATAGAACTTATGTACTTTAATTGATATATAAATTAAAATATAGAGCGACAACGACTCCCGATCGTGAATATTCATATAAAAAATAAATCGAATAAGAGGTAAATCTTATCAAATGATTAAACTACCAAAAAGTAATGACCGATAAACGTAATTGTCCCTTTGCGGTGTATAACATTACAGTAAGCAGGTTTTTACGATTATTAAAATCACCACGAATAGGTATTGTTCGCATTGTAATAAGGCCATACTTTTGTGTAAAAGTAACACTGTTCATTTATGAGAGTACTGAAAGACGATATAAGGGAAAGAATACTTGACACGGCAAAAGCCTGTTTCCTTGAAAAGGGCTATGTACGCACATCCATGAGAGAGATATCTGAAACATCCGGTGTCGGCTTGGGGAATATATACAATTATTTCCCTGGCAAGGATGCGATTCTTACCCGCATCCTTCAGCCTCTTACAGACTCTCTGGAGCATATGCTCGTACGGCATCACGGGCAGGATGCCGATGTTACGCTGATGATGACGGACAGGTACTATCTGGACTGCGTAAACGAATACATGCTGTTAATAAAAAAATATAGGAAGTCCATGAAGATCCTGTTTTTCGGCACGCAAGGCTCCTGCATGGAACATTACATAGAGAATTTTTCCGACCGTGCCACCAAACTTACCATGGAGTGGTTTGGAAGGATGGGAGAAAAGCATGCTGGAATGTATTCTGACGTTTCGGCTTTCACTATACATCTTCATACAGTATGGATGATAGTGTTCCTTAAAGAGATACTGATGCACGATCTCGACGGTCCGGAACTGGAGAGGGCCTTGTCGGAGTATATCGGTTTTGAAATAAACGGGTGGAAACAATTTGTAAAGGAGGGAAAAACATGGATATATTAGATTATATCAGGTTGTTTCTGCCGGAACAAAGGCAGTACATGAAAGGAGAAAACCCCGTAACCGGAATTTTCTCCTTTTTTATTGAACAATTCTAAAAAGTGTTCACTATTGAGAATCATAAATATGGAAAAAAGAAAGTATGAATTCAAAAGCATCGTTGCGGAGACGCTTCTGATTCCCCTCTATATGAGGGCGAAGGAAAGCCGCAGGGCGAATCCCATACTGAAAGACGGTATGGCGGAGAGACTGATATCGGAGATAGATTATGACTATTCCAGGTTTGACAACTCGCCAAAGAGCGAGACCGGCTGTCTTGTCCGGGGATGGTATTTCGACAGAGCCGTCCGTAATTTTATAGCCATACACCCGCATCCGGTGGTCGTTAATGTCGGCTGTGGACTTGACACCCGTTACCAGAGGATCGGCAGTGACGGCAGAACCGTATTCTATGAACTGGACCTGCCCGAAGTAATGGACCTGCGCCGGAATATGATTCCTGAAGCGAAGGATGATATTTATATATCGGACTCGCTTTTAGAGACGGGCTGGATGGATGCTCTGCTTGTCAGACATCCCGGCAGCGATTTCATTTTTGTAGTGGAAGGCGTACTTATGTATTTTCATGAGGATGAAGTCAAATCGTTCCTCCGTAATATAGCCTCCCGCTTTTCTGGAGGAGAAATCTGGTTTGATGTCTGTGGCACGATGATGACTCGCCATGGGGTGAAGCCGGATTCTCTCAGAAATCATGAGGCACAAATAAGATCAGGCATTGATGACGGGCGGATTGTGCAGGAATGGATTCCTGAACTGGAAATGATCTGTCAGGACAACTACATGGCGTTTTTCCGGAACAGGTGGCAGTTCCTGTTCGGGCATGTCCTCGGACGGATAAAGCGGCTCTGTTTCAAATTCAGTTCCCTGCTCGGTTATAGAATAAAAGGAGGAAGAGGCAATGAAGAGAACTAAGAAAACCGGATTTGCACGTCTGTTCGAGATAGCAGGACAGAAAAAGGGTTTGCTCGTGCTTTCAGGCATATTGTCGGCGCTCAGCGCAGTATGTATGCTTGTTCCATACCTGTCTGTATATCAGATTCTGAAAGAACTTCTTGAAAATGCAGGCAGCATATCGTCAGTGGATGGAAATTTCATGATCAGATGGAGTGTCATAGCCCTGTGCGGACTGCTTGGCGGACTGGTCTTGCTGTACGGCTCACTGATGGCATCCCATGTGGCGGCTTTCAATATCCTGTACGGGATGCGCATACGGCTGTCCGAGCATATCGGCAAACTACCGTTGGGATTTCTGAACAGTTCGTCCACAGGTGCTGTCAAAAAGACGATGGAACAGAATATCGAGAAGATAGAGGGATTCGTGGCACATACAATCCCCGATCTTGTGAATGTGGCAGCTACTGTCATACTGATGTTCATCATATTCTTCAGCCTTGACATATGGCTCGCCATCGTCTGCCTTGCCATCATATTGTTGAGTATCGTGCTACAGTTCAATGGATTTCTCGGCAAGAAAAGCCGGGAGTTCATGAAAACATATATGGATGTGCAGGAACGGATGAGCGCTTCTGCAGTGCAGTATGTGAGAGGTCTGCCTGTGGTAAAGATATTCGGGCAGAGCGTCCGCTCTTTCCGTCAGTTCAATTCGGAAATTGAAGCATACAAGACCTATGCGCTCAAGGTTTGCGATTTCTATGAACCGGGGATGATGTCATTCGTTGTCTTGCTCAACTCTCTTGTTTCTTTCATTCTTCCTGTCGGAATCCTTCTGATGCAGCCGTCTCCACAGAATATCGCCCTTGCTGCCGTGTGGCTGTTTTTCATCATCATGGGACCGGGAGTCGCCTCGCCTGTCTATAAACTGATGTTTCTCGGTAGCGGGACGCAGGAAATCGACGAAGGGGTGGAGCGCATAAGCAGGATATTCGAACGCAGACCTGTGAAGGAGCCGGAAACACCTGAAACCCCATCGGAATACAGTGTGGAGTTCCGGAATGTATCTTTTGCCTACGATGATATAGCCGGCTCAACGAGGAAAGAGGCTCTCAAGGATATCTCATTTATCGCCCCTCAAGGATGCATAACGGCACTTGTGGGACCTTCCGGAAGCGGAAAATCCACCGTAGCGAATCTGATTCCGAGATTCTGGGATGTAAATGGAGGTGAAATCCTCATTGGAGGGGTGGATATAAGGCAGATGGCGACGGAGAAACTCATGGAAACTGTTTCGTTTGTTTTTCAGGATTCATTCCTGTTTTACGATACAGTCTATGAGAACATCGCCGTGGGATGTCCTAGCGCAACGGAAGAAAAGGTACTTGCTGCCGCAAAAGCGGCCCAGTGCCACGACTTCATATGTGGTCTGCCTGAAGGCTACCATACCCGTATCGGAGAAAAAGGGACATATCTATCCGGCGGAGAGGCTCAGCGCATATGCGTCGCCCGTGCCATTCTGAAAGACTCCCCCGTTCTTGTCTTGGACGAGGCAACGGCTTTTGCCGATCCGGAAAACGAATATAGGATGCAGCAGGCATTGCAGTCGCTTATCAAAGGAAAGACCGTGATAATCATAGCCCACAGGCTGTCATCCATCATTTCCGCCGACAACATAGTGGTCCTGAAGGAAGGAAAGATTGTACAGCAGGGAAAGCACGAAGTCCTTTCCGTAACGGACGGAGTATATAAGAAAATGTGGGATGCCTACACAAGTGCATTCAACTGGGAACTGAATACCAATCAAGTATAAATTATGAACACGAATATTATAAACAGGATTTTACAGAACACCCGCCATCCGAAAGGTTTCTGGGGAAGAATGATTATCTATGGAATGAACCGTTTTCACACTCCGCTTGCCCGGAGAGGTATGGATATGATAGAGTGGCAACCCGGATGGAATGTCTTGGATGTGGGTTGTGGTGGTGGAGCCAATCTGAAGAGACTCATGAAATTGTGTCCTGACGGTAAGATATATGGCATTGATGCATCTGAAGAGTGCGTATCCTTCTCCAAGAAACACAATCTCCGCGAACTGGACATGCGATGCTTTGTTTGTCTAGGCGATGTGTGTTCCTTACCTTATCCTGATGAAACATTCGATGCGGTCACAGCCTTCGAAACCGTTTATTTCTGGACTCCGCTGGATGTGGCATTCAGTGAAATATTCCGAGTATTGAGTCCGAAAGGATATTTCCTTATAAGCGTAGAGGCATGTGATCCGGGAAAAGGCAGGATATGGACGGAACGGATATCCGGAATGACAATCCATTCCCCTGAAAGTCTGGAGGAATCATTGCGAAAAGCAGGTTTCGTGAATATAAGAAAAAACGTAAAGGATAATGAGGCACATATTGTCGCTTGGAAACAATAAAACTGAAATGAAACATCTTCATGTACATTCACACCATCATGATGTGACGCATCCGGTAAACGGAAGATTCATTTTCTGCGTGGCATTGAACTCACTATATGTCATATGTGAAGCCGCTGCCGGTTTCCGTTACGGTTCCATGGCTTTGCTTTCCGATGCCGGACACAATCTAGGCGATGTTTTCAGCCTGTTGCTCGTTCTCCTGTCTTTCTGGCTTGTCGGACTGAAAGGGAACAGCCGGTTCTCTTACGGATACAAGAAATCATCAGTCCTTATATCGCTTGTAAATGCTGTCATTCTTTTAGTAACCGTGGGGGCGATCATTCTTGAAAGCTTCCACCGTCTGCAGTCAGCACAACAAGTTCATGGACAGATGATGTCTTGGATTGCCGGATTAGGAATAATCATAAACGGACTTACGGCATGGCTTCTCATGAAAGATAAGGACAAAGACCTTAACGTCAAAGGAGCGTTCCTTCATATGCTGGCCGATACGCTGGTCTCGTTGGGAGTAGTATTCTCGGGAATTGCCATAAGTATCTGGGGGTGCGCATGGCTGGATCCAATGGTAAGTATTGTCATTGCCGTAGTTATTCTATTCTCGACCTTCAAGCTGCTTAAGGAAAGTCTTTGCTTGGTTCTGGACGGAGTTCCTGAATCCGTTGACAAACAGAAGATTATTGAGCATATCAGCGGGCTGGCGGAGATTGAAGGATGGCATCATCTGCATATCTGGCCGGTGAGTACCACGGAGAATGCCGCCACCCTGCATGTAGTACTGAAAGATATCTCCAGGATGTCGGACATTAAGAAACAACTGAAAAGATGCTTTGCGGAACATGGGGTATCCCAGTGTACCATAGAATTTGAAACGACAGATGATACTTGTGATGATCTGTCTTGTTGTACAACCGATAAAATAGATAGAAAATGAAACTTGTCAGAAATATAACTGTCGGACATCCGGAAAGGTTGAAAAAGCCGGTCTTGCTGACTGTCCTTTCGAACCTTGTAAACATTGTCCCTTTCTGCCTTTCGATAGAGGCGGTAAATATCATATTCAGAAGTTTTGACGGCAGCGGCACGCCGTTGGATATAAGGAAACTCTGGTTTATTGTCGCCATATTATTTGTCTATATGGCGGTAATGGCTGTTGCTGAACGTGCCGCTTATCGTGCTAATTTCCGGGGTGCCTATGAAATGAGCGCTACCGGAAGGGTGTCACTTGCCGAACACCTGAGAAAACTGTCGCTCGGATTCTTTACAAGAAGGGATCCAGGAGATTTGTCATCCATGATGATAACGGATTTTTCCATGGCGGAAACCGGTATATCGCACCATCTTCCGCAACTTATCGGAGGATTCGTCATGCCTGTCCTTGCATTCCTTTCTCTCTTGTTCATAGACTGGAGAATGGCATGTTCCATGTTCGTGGCTCTGCCTGTCTCCATATTCATACTATGGATGAGCGCCTCTTTGCAGGATAGGCTCGGAAAAAAACAGATTGTCGCGAAGATAAATGCCGGTAACAGATTCGAAGAGTATCTTCAGGGAATTCGAATAATGAAGGCATATAATCTGTTGGGAGAAAAGTTTGTCCGTCTTGAAGAGGCTTTCGGACATTTAAGACGAGCCAGTATCAGGCATGAGGCAACAGTAGGTCCTTTCATGATGCTGAGTATTGCCGTCATCAGATCAGGGCTGACACTGATGGTCATGTGCGGGACATATCTGCTGATAGGCGGAGAACTCTCGGTACTCACTTTCGTCCTCTTTCTCGTGGTTGGGTCAAGAGTCTTTGATCCACTGACTAACTCGATGGTGAATCTTGGGGAAATGCGCTATTTCTCCATAGCAGGAGGCCGCATTTTCGATTTCATGAACGAGCCGGAAATGCAGGGAGATGTGGAACCTGCCGAAAACTCAGGAATCATATTTGAGCACGTTTCTTTCCGGTATAATGACAAGGAAGTCCTGCATGATGTATCAATCGAATTCCGACAGAATTCCCTTACGGCTCTCGTCGGTCCTTCAGGGAGCGGGAAAAGTACGATATTGAAACTATGTGCCCGTTTCTATGACCCGTCAGAAGGAAAAATCCTGTTTGGAGGAACGACAATGTCCGCACTCAATCCCGAACATCTGATGCAGCGCATCTCGATGGTCTTTCAGGATGTCTATCTGTTTCAGGATACGATACGCAACAATATCCGTTTCGGCAAGGCTGGTGCAACTGATGATGAAATTATTGAGGCTGCCAAGAAAGCTTGCTGCCACGATTTTATCATGAGGCTTCCAAGCGGGTATGATACCATGGTCGGAGAAGGCGGATGCACTCTTTCCGGAGGGGAAAAGCAAAGACTGTCCATTGCTCGTGCCATGTTGAAAGATGCCCCTGTCATACTTCTGGATGAAGCTACCGCTTCTCTTGATCCAGAAAATGAAGTGGAAGTGCAGAAAGCCATAAACACCCTGATTGAAAGACGTACCGTAATAGTCATTGCACACAAGTTGCGGACAATAAAGAACGCTGACAAAATTGTGGTGCTTGACAATGGCAGGGTATCTGAAGAAGGGACACACGATACACTCATCGGTAACAACGGACTTTACCGCAAACTGTGGGACATTCAGGAACAGAGTGCAGGATGGAGCATCTACAAATAATGTAAAAAGAACTACTTCAAATATGTTTCGGGGTTGTCTCTATAAAACGTCTAGTCTAAAGCAATCTTCTCGTTTACGAAAGAGAATATCTATCTTGAGATCATAACCAAGGTTTCAAAAGACGAGTATTCATCACACAATATAATTAATGTATTATGAAATCTCTTGTAAAAACGATTAAACTACTGGACCTGATCAAATCACATCAGACATACTATTCATTACAACATCATCACATATGAAAGTCATTCTTTCTTTTACTTTTTCTACAAAGTATTCACTAAACTCCTAGATAATAAAAAAGCACGTAGATATTTTACTACGTGCTTTTACGTTCATATTTGGAAAGTTTTGTGTAATTTTACATACTCAACATTTTAAACACCACCATCATAACAAATTGAAAAAACAAGAAGTACATAATATCAGTTGAATTATCACAACGAACTTCTTATTAATCAAAAATTTTAAGACTTAATATAGATCCCTGGATATTAATTACTGGAGATGTACTACATTCACCATTTTTTCGATCATACGCAAAAAGCCCTACACCGTTAGATTCAGAAACCACCCCAAACAGAACTTTGTCTCCATAATGATTGATAGCACAACTGTATGCATTCGAGCGAGGTAAGTCCAATACATTGGCAGTACAATCATAAATGTTACCTTTAAACGAGTAATTGGTTTTATCATTTACGAAATCTGCAGGAGTTGAAGCAAAAGCCGGACAGTAACCGAAGAAATATACGTCACCATTACCTGCATAGTGATAATTCATCACATATTGCAATTTTCCACCTTGCACTTCTGGTAACTCCCTACCTGTCAACTGGAAACAGTAATCTGGATCGAAGTCAGTCTGTCCACTCTTAATACGCAGCAAGCCACTATGATGCTCCGGATTGAAGCCATAAGATCCCCAACAAGGGATATAAAGATCATTTTTCTCATCAAGGAACATACCACTCTCTCCAATAGCAGTAGCAGATGTCAGGCGGTTATCTGAGATCATCTTGATAATTTGATCTGTTTCCGCATTAATTAACAACATATATGCACCTTTATCTACAGCCATAGGAGGTTGACTGAATTGCCCTAATCCACAAAAAACAACCCCGTCACGCAAAAACATGCCCATTGGATTAGGTGTGTCATTCTGATTGATACCGTATCCTTTACCAGCCACATCAATCTCTCCGGTTTTTTGCATAGTGGTAGGATTGAAGATGACAATCTTGTTGTCCATCATGGCCGTGGCATACGCTTTCGTATCACTTATTACACATACGTGCGAAACTGTCGCACTAGCTCCACCTACATTGATTCGTCCCAGCTCTGTGAGCGTTCCGTTGTCATTACGAGAAAACTTACGCACGTCCCCGCCAGACATGCCTTCTACAATGAACACCCAATCTTTGTAGGGTACAATGTAGTTCGACGTTTTGATCTCCTGTGCCTCGTCGAAAGTCGGATTACTTGCCGAGATATCCTGAATAGGCAACAAATAGCTAACCTGTGAGGTGGGTAACATGTCGACCGTGGCAAGTATTTTGGCCTTCTCATTCCCCCCAGTACCACTACCTTCTTCTTTTTCACAAGAGACGAACATCATGCCTGCCACCAAAAGACAAGCACCTGTCAAAAAAGCACGTTTTTTCATTTTCATAGATGTTTCATTGATTTATTGATTATAAATTAATTTGCCTGATGTTGCCACAATTTTGCTACAAATTACCAATCAAGTGTAGTAAAACGCACTTTCAGCGTAAAGGTCCGTCCTGCCAACGGATAATTGAAATTGGTCATTTCCGGTGTATCGAACAAGTTGTGACATTCCATCCCAAAAATAACTTTGCGATTCAAAATACCATATTCGAGTCCCAGCGTATGTATGCAAGCCGAGGGGATTTTGTAATTCTGATATTTGCTCAATTCATATCCGTAATAATACTTATCCGTATAGCCGCCTTCGTAGTATATGCGTGTATATTGGCCTTTGCCTCCGAATAAATTGTCCTTGCGGTAGTCCACCATCCAATTGAAATACAGAATTGGAATATGTGGCAGTTGCATCCGATAAGTCTGGCTGGGAGTATTAGTTCCCAACACATATTTCGTATTATCGAGCGATTTTTGCCATGTTGCGTTGCACGAAACGAACCAATGTCGGTTGATATCCCATTTCACCTCAGCATCCACGCCGTAAAGTAATGCTTTCCCCAGATTCTGATATTTATAGTAATTGAACTGAGAAATCATGTACATCATATTTTCAACATTCATCATGTAGGTATTAGCCTCGAATTGCAAGCGCGACTCGTTGTGATAATAATAGTCATAGAGTACGCCGACGTTATAGTTATAGGCCTCTTCCGGTTCGAGCAAAGGATTGGTCATAATCGTCATCCGATCACCAATTAGTTCTTCGGAGCGGGGAAGCCGATAGTTGTGTTCTAACGCTCCTTTGAGTGCCCATTGCCTCGTAATGTCATACTTCAATGCCAGGCTATAACCGAAATAGTTTCCCCCCCGATCCGTATTGACAGGTGTATCCCCTGAACCAGGATAAGTTAAATCCACCGTTTCCCCATTCATCCCAAAATAGTAATGCCGTCCCGTCACGACAGAAGTCAGTTTATTGCCGAACCATCGATTTTGAAACGAAAGAGAGGTGATCGCACCTATAATATCCGACGACAGGCCGCTGACATTTCGTCCTAAGGAACGCCCCGCTTCGTCATCATTCATCTCCATATTCACATACCGCAAGTCATTGTTCAGGTTAATGGACATTTTTCCCTCTGGCAACAGGTTGTACTTCAGGTTCAGATTATAGCGTGCGTCGTGCGTGTAGTCATCCGAGAGATTAGGTATAGCCCCCATTTCTCCTCGCACCGTATTAGGACGTACATTCCCGTCGAAATCAGTGATATAGGAACACGTATCAACAAGCCCAGAATTAATGAAAAGATATCCTGCGTTGAGCTTCATGTCCAATTTTTTCGTCAGGAAACTTTTCTTCTCGAAGTTGAAGTTAGCTCCGTAGGTCTGTCCATGAGTAAACGTATGACGGATATTAGTTTCTATACCTTGCATCTGCTTGTTATTTAAATAACCGAGCAATTCTACCTCGGCTTTATCGAAATAGCCGTTTAGGAAGTCGAGCCCCACGGCAAAGTCGAGCATTCGAAGGCGATCGTGATCCCGTTTGATTTTCAACCCTTCAATAAAGGGAGATTCGATGGTATAGTTGTTCAGTGCATGAATACCGTTCATGTATAGTGTCATAGCGATATTGGCTTTCGGAAAAAAATGTCGCAGGGTAGCCACTGCATCGTGTACGCCATAACTCTGATACTTGTAAGAAAAATCATAAAAATCTTTGTCCGTGCTGATCGTTACTACGTTAATAGCACTACCGAGCCCGTCACCTCCAAACTCCGGAGGCACAATGCCTTTGTATATCTCGATACGGTCGATAAATTGCAACGGAATATCATTGATCGAGAAGTTTCCGTCCGGCGTATTCAGCGCATAGCCGTCCATATAAATCTGTACGCGGTTGCCTTCCAGTCCACGTACATTGATCTTTGTCTGACTTCCTACGCCTCCGGTCTGGCGCAACTTGACCCCTGTTTGATGGTTCAGCACCTCACTGATGGTCGTCCCTCGTCCAGCTAACATTTTGCCGTCAATCACAGTGACCGGAACTCCCTGATCCTTGGCATCCCGGATTGACTTTCGTTCTCCAATTCCTACAACCTCTACTGCACCAAGCATAATTTTATCTGGAGACATAGATATGTTTACCACTTTATGCGCCATAGGTCCCATATTCACAATACGAGTTTCTGTCCTCATTCCTAAAAATGAGAAAAGAAGTTCAACCTCCCCTTCTGGGACATTTCGGATTTCATAATAACCTAATGAATCTGTCGAAGTACCTTTCGTCGTGTTTTTGATAGTCACGTTTACGCCAGGTAGAGGAAGTCCGTCTGGATGACTTGTAACAGTACCAGATAAGATGCCCTGTGCATACAAAGATGGAGTTATGATAAGCCATATCAAGCCATATAATACAAAGGATATTATTATTCTCTTCATCAGCTAAACACTCAACTACTTCGACTCAAGATTTAATTGGGATTCAAAGGTAACAAAGCGCGACTCTGTCCCCAATCCCAATTTTTAGGTATTTTTCTAGTTGTATATGCCATGAATGACAAACGACGACTCCTCTGTAATTTATTTAATAAAAACACGCATCATTATTAGGAAAATTCAAATCACACACCACTATTTAATACAAAAAAAGACCTTTCATGCTATCTGTTGTACACTAAACCCATATAGACTATTCGTCCTCGTTAAAACCGCGTTGTAAGTTGCCCATTTTCTCATGAATAAAACGCAAGACATCAGATTCTTTGTAAAACACCTTTTGATTTAACATTTGGTAGGGTAAACCATATTGTGTACGATATCGCTGTAACGTCCGTTTACTGACATGAAGCATCTGACACAGATCGAAATTATCATATAATTTCTCTCCATTTTGCAATACAGGATATTCCGGTTTCTTTGATGGTTTTTGCGTTTGTTCAATACGTTCCAGAACCTCCATTAACCGTCGCATCCATATATCGAAATATTCTTTTTCCAGAAGCATAAGTTACCTATTTGATAATTTGCGAATATTATTTTTATAACAAGTGACCAAAGCATCTAATTGATCTTCTTTGCGTCGAATCATTCTTTGATCCAATGCCCGTTTAATTTCACCCAATGTATAATAGATCTTGCCTCCCAGTGATGAATACGCAATCATCCGTTGACTGCGCAATCGTTGTAAAGTACGATCACTGATATGAAGATATTCACAAACCGTATTACTATCTACCCACATCGTATCGAGATCATCCTGTACTCGAGTCGTTTCCTCTATGAAGCGTTCAATTTTTGTGATCTTCTCTGTTAATTCTTTATAAGCAGCCGATTCTATCGTTATTACATCCATAACTCTATTTTTAAGTTGCCTTACAAAGTTCGCTTTCGTACAACACTCTTATATAGAGTACCGTATAACTTTATTTTTCTCTTCAGTCCCTTAAATAGAATTTTGATTCAACAAAATAAAACACCATTTACATTACACATAATATGCTTATAACCAACAGGATAATATTCATTTTCTCTATATTTCTCCTGCAACAACAAAGGGGTCTTTTGATACCAAAAGACCCCTTTGTTCCGCTCTTTCACCACCGACACTGAATACGTGCATATTGTAGTGATATACAGAAATTTAAGTAATAATTAGTTCTATCAATTACTCTGCATATTAAATAAAACACCCCATATTGTTATCGTCTTCTTTTCGGTCGCTTCATTTTTTCCAGTAAAGCATCTGTCAGACTATCCAAAAAGGGGGTAGGATCATTTCTCAAACTCATATCATTGAAGGTTCTTGAGAAATTAGAGTTCAATTCGACATTGAAAACCTTTTGTATGTAATTAGCTAAACGCGTAAGAGGAGTCTGCCCGAAAACACCTTTTGCATGCAAAGCAAAAATTAGTTCGCACAGATCTGTCTTACTTTCTGTCCAGGTCAATCTTGCCTCGGCGCGGTATGCAATATCAGATTCTTCGAGATGCAGTAACTCTCCAATTAGATATTGTTGTAATAAATCATAAGCCAAAATCTTGGCGACCATAAAATCTCCTTCCGTAGAAAATTGAGGATCTCGTTCAAAAGAGAAACTGTCAAGATACATATTCGAGACTGGTTTAGTCCCTCTCACGAAATAGATTTCGTCCATATAGGTCGCTCCACTTCGATAATAACGATAAAAATCGAGGTGTTTATTGATGTATTCTTGTATATGCTCCAATTCCCATTGAAAATAGTTTTGATTATTTGTCATTCCACCTAACGGACGATTCAATTCAAGATTATAGACTTTGCGATAGTAAATCAACCGGCAGTGAATTCGAGGTTTTATCTCTTTGAAAAATAAAATCTCTTCACGTATATCTTTGAAACTGTAGGTCTTGATAAATGCTTTCAATCCTCCAATCGCCTCTTCAAGTTTATTCGCAATCGACAAGGAACGGTTCATTAGATTTATTTCTTCAGATTCTACTTCTCGTATATAGAGATTGATCTTTGCTTCGAGTGCTTTAATATAGTGTATCATATCACAACGTATTTGATGAATTATAATAATCCGCCACATTGAAAAGCGCATCTGAGGGTTGATAGTATCGGGCGGGAAAACACTATGCAAACCAGATAACCATTGCGCCCCGATGTGAAATCACATCGGGGCGCAATACATTAAGCTAGCATCTACAATAACAAGGCTCTTTTCTCTGGTGATCAAGTGCTTATGCAGCAAAAGAAAAGAAAGCATCACCTCCGATAATCCACCTTTCCGTATCTTATCCGAGTTGTGATTTCTTACGTGCTCTATTTCAAAAACTGCGTAACTCTACGAATTATCGGTTAATAATCCTTACATGGAGCTGTAGCTTCTCTTCAATTCGCTGCTTTCCTCTACTACAATACCATTTACAAACACATTACTTATATACAATAGTTATATAAAAAAACCGTTCTATCATTATGATCTGTATTAAAAAGGCTGTTGCTTCAGCCAAATTGCCATAAAACGATCATAAACAATATAACCCTTCTCCGTTTTATAGATCATCTCTCTGTCAATCAGTCGCTTTAGTGCACTATTAACACTGCTGGCCGCACGTAATTTATATTCAGCAATGAAATCTCCTGAATTGATCTCTTTGACACATCCGACTTTGGCGATAGCCTTTAACAGTCGAATATTACTCATGGGATAGGCCGCCAACAAGCTCTCAAATGTATACGTCAATTCGGATATAATTTCACTAATCGCATAATCGACCATTTCAACATCGGGATTGTCGGTGTATTCATAAAGACGGTTGAGTAAAGTTTGAACATACCAGGTATGCCCTTCGAACTTATCATATAAGTAATCAAAGGTCTGTCGATCTAATTCTCTTTTTTGTTGCACAAAAAATTTGGCCGCAAAACGATAATATTCCTCCTTATCAATCTGCTTGATAACCTGAGTTTGCGTGCTTTGATAAAACGGACGCTTTGCCGAATGGAACATTTGCTGCATAATATGTTGCTTACTGCCGGCAAATATGAAATTGACATTGGGGACAAATTGGATATATGAACGGAGCAAGGCTTCCGTGCCTTGTTCCGGATATGCCGCAACCTGTTGAAACTCGTCAATAGCAATATAGCATCGTTTTTTAGAGGATTGTAAATAATTAAATATCTCTTTAAGAGTAGCTTCCTCGCATGTAGGTACTATATCAATAGTAACCTTAGGTTGACCAGTCAGTTCATCAAAAGTAAATACAGGACGACAACTTTTAACAAAACGTCCGACACGATCAAACGCCTTTTGGGGCACTGAATCCAACTTCCCGAGTACAGTATTAGCAAAAAGTCGAATAAAATCGGCCAAAGAATACGTGGCATAAATATCCATGTAGAAAGTTACAATATTCGATTTCTGCTTATGAAGTTGATGAAAAACATGCTGAATTAAACCGGTCTTTCCAATACGACGTGGAGCGATCAATGTAACATTTCTTCCGTTATACAGAGCCTTAATTATAGATTCTGTTTCTTTTTGTCTGTCGCAAAAATATTTCGGACCATGATACCCAGATATCAAAAAAGGATTATTCGATCTCATACTAACTACATTTTTATCGTTACGTATTTCTCGTTACACAAAATACGTAAAAATATTTGTAATTACAAAATATCACAAAGAAAAAAATCACAAAAAGTATTGTTTATATAGATGGATATTGCTACATTTGCAATACCGTTCTGAAGAAGATCTGAAGGGGGCAGATAATAAAAAGACTTGAATTTGTGCCAAAATGTACCACTCAGCAAAAAACGCCCAAAAAATTGAAGGTAATTCGCTGAATATTAGATAGATACGGGAATTGGGTTAAAGTCCCGTTTTTCGCTTCAGATTAAAAATTTCATCAAACGGTTGCAATCTTATAATTACCAAACGGGGACACTATTAATAAAAGCACTACGCATTTTCACCGCATACAATCCTTATCCCGTTACCGGCAATAGCACCGAACAAAACCTTGATCGCATCCTCCCGTAAAAACAAGGAAGAACCACTTGAAAAAATCTACAAATCGAGATGAAGACTGCCATAAACACATGGAATACCCTCCAGATACGTCATCAAGCATAATTCGGGCACAAACAGAAATAATCCACAGACCCGCAACACAACCCTAATCAAGAAAGCATGTCTTTTATTAAGCGCAATATATCACAAGTTATAATCAAGACCACTCATATAATGAAAGAAGCCATTCATAACGGTAATTCTGAACTTAAATCCAAAAATTTATCGGCGATACAAATAAAAAATAGAGATACATGGATTTAGACAAGATGACTTTACCGTCTCAAGTATCAGATATGAATATTCTGGATAAAACCACAACAGATCTATAATCGGACAATCCAAACATCGTTCAATCAAATCATACTGATGCCATCAGGGAAGCCGATATTTACGATCATAGTCACATTTAAAATGAGGCATATTCTTTGCTGAACAAGCAATAAGAGGCAACAGCCAAAATATGGAATCAACCTGCCGGGCCGCTTTATTCTCGACAGCAAAACCGATTTATATTCCATTCTCAGATCGTTCAGACCTACCAATACTGTAAAAAAACTCGCAATCAGAATATTATGAATACAACTGAATTTGCCCAGAAACTTTTAGTCGGAATTAAAGACTTTCTTGCCTGGTTAGGTTTTCCACGTCATATCATGGACACTCTCGACGAAGTTATCTTCCTGATATTGATCATCATAACGTCGTTCATCTTTGCCGCCATAGTTCATGCAGTATCCGTACATATTACGAAGAAGATATTGAAACGTAAAAATATAAGTTTCCTAACCTCCCTAATAAAATATGGGGCATTGCGCAAATTAACGGCAATAATACCTCCGCTCATAATCTCGGCATTACTGCCCGTAGGTTTCGACACCCATTCCCGATGGTTCGTCGTCTGCGATAAAATTACCTGGATCTATTTTTGCGTAGCCCTGATCTTTTCGGTCAACGCGATTCTAAACACCGTAGGCGATACGCTCAGGAACAATAAACAACTCCAGAACCGCCCGCTTAAAGGATTCATACAAATATTGCAGTTCCTATTCTCATGCGTCATAGTTATCATTATAATTTCGATATTGATCAACAAATCGCCGTTCAATCTGATCACAGGCCTGGGAGCTTTCACGGCAGTGATAATGCTTATCTTCCAAGACCCAATACTCGGTCTGGTAGCGGGAGTGATGATCTCGGAAGACGATATGCTGCGCATAGGAGACTGGATAGAGATGCCGCAAAACAACATAAACGGGATCGTCACGGATATATCTCTCGATGTTGTCAAGGTCCGCAATTTCGACAATACGATAGTCACGGTACCTCCCTATTCGCTGGTTTCCGGATCGTTTACAAACTGGCGCGGGATGTGCGACTCGGGTGGACGACGCATCATGCAAGAATATACCCTGAAACTCGATTACATAAAACCATGCACTCCCGAATTTCTGGAGAGGATGAAGGCATTCGACAAGGATCTCGCACAATTCATAACGCAGAAACAGGAGCAAGCAGCAGAGGGCAAAATCGCCAATACTGACAATCCCGACGGACTGGTCAATGGCACCATAGACACCAATGCCGGACTACTGCGTGCATACCTGACCATATACCTGAAACGCCATCCTTTCGTAAACAAAGATCTGCTGTTGATGGTACGCATACTGGCTCCGACCGAGAACGGTCTGCCATTACAGATTTACTGCTTCTCATCCAATAAAAATTGGCCCAGCTACGAGTCTATCCAGGCGGAAATAATGGAACACTTCGTATCGGTTTTGCCGGCATTCGAACTGTATCCCTACCAAAGTTCCGGTGCGCGCGAAACCATCATAAGCAGCTACATCGAATCCGGAAAGATAGATCTATCGGAAATAGACGGCATTCCTTGGCACTCGGTCTTGCCGACAGAAAATCAGGATAAAACGGAGGAGCGAAAATAGTCTCAATAAATGCTACTCCGCAAGACGGATAGACAAGATAAAAGCCATTTTGCCGTAAATCAAATGCCCGGATAACGGTTTCAATGAGCATGAACCTCGCCATGCCTCTCACGAAATATAAGATCGGAAAGTAAAAAAGGGTCGCCATTTTTCAATGGCGACCCTTTAATCCAGATCAAATATATTTACTCTGCGACTACCGAGAACTTGATGGTAGCCTGCTGACCTTTGTAGAGTTTGGCAACTGCTTCGAACTCACCCACGGTCTTAACAGCATCAACCGAGATATTCTTACGGTCTACTGAAATTCCTTTTTCGGCGAGTGCTTCTGCAATATTAGCTGCGGTAACAGAACCGAAAATCCTGCCTTCTTCAGCTTTCATGCTAAATACGAGTTGAGTTTCTGCAATCTTAGCCGCAAGTGCTTCTGCATCGGCTATCAATTTGGCCTCCTTGTGAGCGCGCTGTTTGATGTTTTCGGCAAGGACCTTGCGTGCGCTTGCGGTAGCCGCCTTGGCATACCCCTGAGGGATGAGGAAATTATTTGCATATCCCGGTTTTACGTTGACTATCTGATCAGCGTATCCGAGGTTTTCCACGTCTTTTATAAGTATTATTTCCATATTCGAGCCCTCCTTATTTCATCAAATCGGTTACGAAAGGCAGAAGAGCAAGGTGACGGGCGCGTTTAACCGCCTGAGCCACTTTCTTCTGGAATTTCTGCGAGGTACCTGTCAATCTTCTGGGAAGTATTTTCCCTTGTTCGTTAAGGAACTTCTTCAAAAATTCCGGATCCTTGTAATCCACATATTTAATACCGGCCTTCTGGAAACGGCAGTATTTTTTCTTCTTTACCTCTACCTGGACAGGATTGAGATACCTTATTTCTGATTGTTGTGCCATAGTCCTATTCCTCCTCTTTTACAGTTTCAGTTGCCTGGGCTTCCACCTTACCTCCGAGTTTGCGGCGGCGTTTTTCCGAGTATTCAACAGCATACTTGTCCTGTTTGAAAGTCAGGAAACGAATAACTCGTTCATCACGGCGAAGCTGTGTTTCCAATTTTTCGACGATGTCGCCTTCACCTGTGAATTCGATGAAGTAATAGAATCCGGTGGTCTTTTTCTGAATTGGATAAGCGAGCTTTTTAAGGCCCCAATCTTCCTTGTTCACGATCTGACCGCCGTTCTCAGTGATAACACCCTGGAATTTGCCGTAAACCTCCTGTGCCTGCTGATCTGAGAGGACCGGAGTGGCAATGAAAACGGTTTCGTAATTGTTCATAAAAATTTATTTAATTAGTACTTACGCAAAATGCGAGCGCAAATATAACAATTATATGGTCAATTACAAAATTATGCCGATTTGTATCGGAAAAATATTTGTCGTGGACTTGCCCGCATACCTCTCTTTCAACTTATTATCGACCAATCAGCTCAAAAACGGCCAAAACGCAACATATACGAAACAAGGTAGGGAACTTTAAGATTCAGAGGTCCCTACCTTGTTTCATTAAAAATATTACGGAACGGCAATAGACATCCGCCATCCGTACACCAACCTTTGCTACGCTTTTTGTTTGGATTCCTTGATTTTGTCTATCGTTTCGCAAAGACGATGGAAAACATCGTCTATCGAGCCGGCTCCATCGACCTTGCAAACCCTGTCGGTACGCGCATAATAATCGGCAACTGTCTCCGTCATCTGGTGATATACCTTAAGCCTGTTTCGAATAACCTCTTCGCCACAGTCATCGGCACGTCCGCTTTCCAGCCCGCGGAGCAACAACCGCCTGACAAGCTCTTCTTCCGGAGCATTGAGACATATCATCATATCGACGGTTATCCCGTACTTTTTCATGATCTTTTCGAACTCCTCAGCCTGTACCAACGTACGCGGAAATCCATCGAATATATTGCCCACATTGTCTTTGTGGCGTTTTACGAAATCCGCGACCATATTGACCACAAGTTCGTCAGGTGCAAGTTCACCTCTGGCAATATAGCCCTCCATACTTTTCCCCAACTCCGATCCCGAAGCTATTTCCTGACGGATCACTTCGCCTGTTGAGATGTGGCTCAATCCGTACTTCATTTTCAACATTTGAGCCTGTGTACCCTTGCCCGCCCCCGGCGCGCCAAAAAGGATAATATTTACACAATCTTTTGACATGAAAAAATGATTTTTTTCAGCGGGCAAAAGTAAGATTTATATTTTGCCGAACAAAAACGATAGGCTACCTTTGTATGAAAATGTGAAAAAAATAACAAAATAATGGCCAAAGAGACAAAAACACGCACAGAGATATCGGAACTCGGTGAATTCGGACTTATAGACAGGCTGACGAGCCCGTTCGGAAAAACTCAAAAATCAACCATGACAGCTGTGGGAGACGATGCAGCCGTGATCGCACAGAGCGTAGATAAAGTTACGCTCGTCACGACCGATCTCTTTCTTGAAGGCATCGACTTCGATCTGGTGTATTTCCCTCTGAAGCACCTCGGATACAAAATCGTGGTAGCCGCCTCTTCCGACATATTGGCCATGAACGCCCTGCCGGAACAACTGACCGTCTCCATAGGGGTTTCGGCAAAACTCGGAGTGGAACAACTCGAAGAATTCTATGAAGGGGTTCGTACGGCCTGCGACGAATATGGAGTAGACCTCGTAGGCGGCGACACGACAGCCTCGATCACAGGATTTGTCGTAAGCGCTACCGTAATCGGATCGACCACTAAAGACTCCATCACATACCGCAGCGGAGCCAAACAGAACGATCTGATATGCATAACAGGAGACCTCGGCTCGGCATACATGGGCCTGCACCTTCTCGAGCGCGAAAAGAGAGCCTTCGAAGGCCATTCCAACCCGCAGCCCAAATTCGAGGGATATGAATACCTCCTCGGCCGTTACCTGCGTCCATCATTGAGAAAGGATATCGTCGACGAGCTCGAAAAAGCCAAACTGCATCCGACATCCATGATAGACATCTCGGACGGTCTGGCATCGGACCTTCTCCAGATATGCAAAAGTTCCGACCACGGCGCACGAATCTATCTCGACCGTCTGCCAATAGCACGCGAAACATACGCAATGGCCGAAGAGTTGCATGCCGACCCGGTAGTCGCCGCCCTCAACGGAGGCAATGACTATCAACTGTTGTTCACTGTCCCGCTCGAAATGCGCGAAAAGATCGGAATGATAGGCGGCATCGACATTATCGGTCATATTACAGCAAAGGACACGGGCACGTTACTCGTAACCCCTGACGGCGCCGAAATCCCCATCACGGCACCTGGTTTCAGATAATGGCATTCGACGATGTTTGCCGGAACCTGCCAAACATGTTCCGGCAAACATCGTTCACCTGATCATGTGACTTCACTCGGAACATTTCCGTTCACGAGCCGTCCACATCATGATTTTCTCGGGATGCCCTGTAAGATGGTCGGTACGTTCCTCGACGACCGTGAATCCGTTATGCATATAAAAGTCGACCGCGCTTCTATTTTCGGAATACACCGCCAGCGTCAACCGCGCACACAGACTCTTCGCCTTATCCAACAGCATCCGCCCTACACCTCGGTTCTGATGCGACGGCATGACGAACAACGCTTCGACATGGCAGTCTCTGAGTGAAATAAAACCTGTCACAGTACCATCGTCGACATAGGCGTAATTTTCTGCCCGCGGCAGATAGACCGATCGCATCTCATCCGCGTTGTTTTCCCAAAACGCACCCGGAATAAAAGCATGCGCTTCCAACGAAGCCGCCAACCATATCTCCGTCATCTTACGGTAATCGCAACAGGATAATACATTATCGGTATTTACATTCCCCATAGTAACAACATGTCGGTAATAACACCGCAATACACCTGCAATCTAAACATTTGTACGGAAAATTCTATTGCACGGAGAGCTAAAATTCACGACCTTTGTAACTCCGAAATTATATTAGTATGAGGTTATCCGAACTTAAGACAGGCGATTCTGCGGTCATTCTCAAGGTATTGGGACACGGTGCTTTCCGCCGGCGAATCATGGAGATGGGTTTCGTACATGGAAAGACCGTTACCGTGGAACTGAATGCCCCGCTGAAAGACCCTATCAAATACAGCATCATGGGCTACGAGGTCTCGCTGCGCCGCAGCGAAGCAGCCATGATCGAGGTAATGACCGAAGAGGAAGCCAACAAAATAATTCACGACGACGGAGGATACCAGGGAAGCGTGACGGACGACTACGTGAAACACGCAGCAAGCAAATCAAAAAAACAAATAAACATCGCCCTCGTCGGAAACCCCAACAGCGGCAAGACCTCGTTTTTCAACGCAGCATCCGGAAGTCACGAACACGTCGGAAACTACAGCGGAGTAACGGTAGATGCCAAACGCGGCAGTTTTACACATAAGGGATACAAGTTCGTCATCTATGACCTGCCAGGAACATACGCTCTTTCGGCCTACTCGCCGGAAGAGAAGTTCGTACGCGCCCATCTGATCGACAATACTCCGGACATAGTGGTCAACGTAGTTGCTGCCTCCAATCTCGAACGTAATCTTTATCTGACGACCGAACTCATCGACATGGATATACCAGCCGTTATGGCTCTCAACATGTACGATGAACTCGAGCAAAGTGGCGCAACACTCGACTACAAAACACTCGGAGAGATGCTGGGAATGCCTATTGTCCCGGTCGTGTCGCGTACCGGAAAAGGCATCGAAGATGTTTTCGACACGGTTATCGAACTCCACGAAAACAGGCTCCATCCAAAACACATCCATATCGAACACAGGAAGGAAATGGAAGACAGCATCGGGATCATCGAAAAATGTCTGAAAGAGGACGGGAGTATCCAGGAGCATTTCTCCACACGTTTCCTTGCCACACGCCTTCTCGAGAAAGATCCCGAAGTCGAGAAACTGCTCGCAAAAGAGGCAAAATTCGACCAATGGATAAAAGAGCGTGACAAACAAACCGAAAACATCGAAAGAATTATCGGCGAGGATGTAGAAACAATCCTCACAAACGACAAATACGGGTTCATAGCCGGCGCGCTCAAGGAAACGTTTGTCCCCGGACAGAGCGAACAAGTGCGCACCACACAAATAATCGACGCTCTGGTAACCAACAAACTCTTCGGATTTCCAATATTCCTGCTGCTCATGTTCCTCATGTTCTGGGCCACGTTCATTTTAGGGGGATATCCCATGGAATGGATCGAAAGCGGAGTGAGCCTGCTCAGCGACTGGATGAATTCGACAATGCCGGAGGGCATGCTCAAGGACCTTGTCGTAGACGGAATAATAGGCGGAGTCGGCGGCGTTATCGTATTTCTGCCCAATATTCTGATACTATACCTGTTCATATCGTTCATGGAGGACTCGGGATACATGGCTCGTGCCGCATTCATCATGGACAAACTGATGCACCGAATGGGACTCCACGGCAAATCGTTCATACCGCTGATAATGGGATTCGGATGCGGTGTCCCGGCCATAATGGCTACCCGATCGATAGAGAGCCACAGCAGCCGCATCATCACCATACTCGTCAATCCGTTCATGTCGTGCAGCGCCCGCCTGCCTGTATACATGATGCTTATCCCGGCCTTCTTCGAAGGCGACTTCACGCAGACGTTTATCATGATAAGCCTCTATGTGCTCGGGATAGTTGTGGCTGTGATCACCGCCAAACTGCTCAGAAGATTCAAGTTCAAAAAAGACGAAACACCTTTCGTCATGGAACTTCCACCCTACCGCGTCCCTACGGCTCGAGCTACGCTGAGACACATGTGGGAAAAAGCAGCCCACTATCTTCGCAAAATGGGCGGCGTGATACTGATAGCCTCTATCGTGATATGGTTCCTGAGCTATTTCCCGAGATACGATGGCGAAGCGCAGAATCAGAACATTACGGAACTGACCACGGAAACGGATCCAGCACCGCATACTGCCACAGCATCTACAGCCGGAGATGACACAACTGAAAATGAAACGCAGATAATGCAACACTATTTGCAGCAACGCAATTCTTATATCGGACAGGTAGGCCGTTTTATCGAACCGGTGATGAGACCTCTCGGATTCGATTGGGAAACGAGCGTGGCATTAGTAACCGGAGCTGCAGCCAAAGAGGTTATAGTCAGCACACTGGGAGTACTGCATGCCGTAGGTGACGATCCTTCTGAAACCCGCCTCGGAGAAAAACTGAAGGCACCCAACCCTATCACTAACGATCCCGGCATGACCATGGCTTCGGCACTGTCGCTTTTGGTATTCGTCCTACTCTATTTCCCGTGTATTGCGGCTGTAGTAGCCATAGCGCGCGAAACCGGCAGTTGGAAATGGGCACTCTTCTCATTCGTTTACAACACAGGCGTGGCATGGATACTCTCCTTCATCGTCTATAATATAAGTTCATTATTCATATAGACATGTTGCAAGATATCATAGTATATATTATCGGGATCATAACGGCGATATGTGTTGTCGTCTGGCTGTACAGAATCGTCGTAAAACGACACAACCCATGCAACGGATGCTGTGGCTGTGACGTTAGGGACAGGCTCGACAAAAAATGCAGAGATTGCAGTTCCATGTCTCGAAACGGCTGCTGATACGACTATAAAAACATGTCAGAACAACCGTCGCATCGGACAATCAAAGACAAAATTTCATAACTGAAGACAGTGTTTTGACGCACTGTCTTTTGTTTTTGTCCAATATGTCAACTCTTTCTGCCATTTTTTCAGCACAGTTACTGTGGCAGACATTTTGCAATAGACATTTCACACAACAAGCTAATAACCAAACAGTCATATATCATGAACATCAACAGTTTGACCATCAAAGCGCAGGAAGCCTTGCAGAAGGCCTTCCAAATCGCAGCTTCACGGTCGCAGCAGGCCGTGGAACCGGCACACATACTTGCCGCGATCATCGAAGATGATGATTCGCTGGCGTCTTTTCTGCTTAGCCGCGTTGGAGTGAATGTCAAAGCCATTCGCGGAGAAGTACAAAGCGCTGTCAATACCCTGCCTCAGGTCACGGGCGGAAACGGCGACCAGTACTTCTCGCAAGCATCATCGCGAGTAATACAGAAAGCGACCGATTTTACAAAAAACTTCGGGGACAAATATGCTTCTGTAGAACACATGCTGCTCGGTCTCATAGCCGAACCGGGCGACATGTCGAAACTGCTCAAACACGCCGGAGCAACCGAAAAAGATATTATAACCGCCATCAAAGAGTTCCGCAAAGGCTCTACCATTGGCAGCCAGACCGACGACCAAACGTTCGATGCCCTCGGCAAATATGCCGTGAACCTCAACGCCATGGCACGCGAAGGCAAACTCGACCCGGTGATCGGCCGCGACGAAGAGATCAGACGTGTATTGCAGATACTTTCACGACGCACCAAGAACAACCCTATTCTGGTCGGAGAACCGGGCGTAGGTAAAACCGCCATCGCAGAAGGAATAGCACACCGCATAGTTGACGGAGACGTGCCGGAAAATCTTAAATCCAAAGTCGTGTACTCGCTCGACATGGGCGCTCTCGTGGCCGGAGCGAAATACAAAGGCGAATTCGAGGAACGTCTGAAGGCAGTCGTAAAGGAAGTAATCGACAGCGAAGGAGAGATACTGCTGTTCATCGACGAAATACACACACTCGTAGGTGCCGGCGGTGGAGAAGGCGCAATGGATGCGGCAAATATTCTGAAACCTGCACTTGCCAGAGGCGAGCTTCGTACCATAGGTGCCACGACCCTCGACGAATACCAGAAATATTTCGAAAAGGACAAGGCACTCGAACGCCGTTTCCAGATGGTAATGATAGACGAACCGTCTGTCCCCGACGCCATTTCCATACTGCGTGGCCTAAAGGATAGATACGAAAACCACCACTCGGTTCGAATCAAAGACGAAGCCATTGTGGCGGCTGTCGAACTTTCGCATCGGTATATCACTTCGCGTTTCCTGCCTGACAAGGCCATCGACCTTATCGACGAAGCGGCGGCACGACTGCGTATCGAGATGAACTCGGTGCCCGAGGAGATAGACCAACTCGACCGCAAGGTGCGCCAACTGGAGATCGAACGCGAAGCTATCCGCCGCGAAAACGACCAACAGCGCATAGAGGAGCTCACAAAGGAAATAGACGAACTGAATGCACAACGCAATGCCATGCGAGCCAAATGGCAAAGCGAACGCGACCTGCTCACCAAGATACAGCAGAATAAAGACGAGATAGAACGTCTGAAGGTGCAGGCCAACGAAGCTGAACGCAGAGGCGATTACGGTGCTGTGGCCGAAATCAGATACGGTAAGATAAAAGCCGCGGAAGACGAGATAGCCAAACTCCAGGAAGAGCTGAAAAAGAACGAATCGGACAACAGTTCCATGATTCGCGAAGAGGTGAATGCCGAAGACATTGCGGAAGTAGTCGCCAAATGGACCGGCATCCCCGTGAAACGTATGCTCGCAAGCGAACGCGAAAAGCTGCTGCACATGGAAGAGGAACTTCACAAGCGCGTAGTCGGTCAGGACAGTGCCATAACGGCAATATCCGACGCGGTACGGCGCAGCAGGGCAGGACTGCAGGATGCCAGCAAACCTATCGGTTCGTTCATATTCCTCGGCCCGACCGGAGTCGGTAAGACAGAGCTTGCAAAAGCCCTCGCCGAGTTTCTTTTCAACGACGAGAACATGATGACCCGTATCGACATGAGCGAATATCAGGAACGTCATGCCGTGTCGCGACTGATCGGAGCGCCTCCCGGATACGTAGGATACGACGAAGGCGGCCAGCTGACCGAAGCCGTACGGCGCAAGCCATACTCGGTCGTACTGCTCGACGAGATAGAAAAGGCGCATCCCGATGTGTTCAACATACTTTTGCAGGTACTCGACGATGGCCGACTGACCGACAACAAGGGGCGTACAGCCGACTTCCGCAACACGATTATCATAATGACATCAAACATGGGCAGCAACGTTATTATGGATAATTTTTCGGGTGCAGCAGACGGTAAGATCACGGATGCTCTGGTGGACAAAACACGAAACGATGTCATCGAGTTGCTGAAACAGGTTCTCAAACCCGAGTTTCTCAACCGTATAGACGAAATAGTCATGTTCACGCCGCTTACGAAAGAAGATGTACTGCGTATCGTGAATATACAGATCAATATCATAGCCCGTCTGCTTGCCGACAACGGCATATCGCTCGATGTCACCGACAAGGCCAAGGCGTGGATCGCCGAAGAGGGTTACGACCCGATGTTCGGGGCAAGACCCGTGAAACGTACGATACAGAAGTATATAGTAAACGACCTGTCGAAACAGATACTGGCAGGCACCGTAAACCGCGAACACCCTATAACCATAGACGCGGATCAAACAGGTCTGGTATTCAGTAATTAAGTTACCGCATCTCTAAAACAAAGGCTGGTGGATAATGCTATCCACCAGCCTTTGTTTGTTCTGTAATCCTCTTATCCGATTTTGCCCAGCAAGTTCGCACAGGCATCCTCGAGTATATCGAGAACATACTCAAATCCGTCGCGCCCCTCGTAATAGGGATCGGGAACATGATCCACATCGAAATGCACGCAATAGTCCGTCATGCGTTCGACCTTTTGCAACGATTCGGGGTCAGGCGCCATACGACAGACCTTTTCGTAATTCGAATCATCCATCGTAAGTATAAGGTCGAAATTATCGAAATCCGAGGAAACGATACGTCGCGAACGGTGCTCGAGCCTGTATCCCCGTCTTAACGCCGCCTCGCGCATGCGGGAATCAGGAAGATTACCCGCGTGACCGCCGTAAGTGCCGGCCGAATCTATCTCCAGCATCTTGCCCACCCCTCTCTGTTCGGCCATCGAACGCAAAATACCCTCGGCTGCCGGAGAACGGCAAATGTTCCCCAAACACACGAAAAGTATTTTCTTTTTATCTCCCATGAGGGTTCCTCATATTTACACGAATCAGTCTGCACGACTGTCGTTGAACAGATAGTTTTCCAACGGCCTGACCTCTGCCGCATCTTTTATAATCACCTTCTTGTCTTTGTCGAGCAGGTAAAGACTAGGTATGGCCTTCAGATCATAGGTCTCCTCGTTACGCATTTGCAGAGACTCATCGTAGCCGTTTATCCACCTGCCAGGCATCGAAGCGACATGCTCACGCCATGCCGTAATGTCCTCGTCCGGATAAACCGCAAATATCTGCAAATCCCCATTTGAAAGTAAATATGATATGGTAGGCGAATTGATCAACTGTGATGTAATCTGGGCACACGCTGCACAATCAGGATTATTGATATAAACTATGACATACCTGGCCTCCGTATCATATAACGTAGTTCTGGACCCGTCGGCGAGCCTCACCGAAATATCAGCAGCTTTTTGTCCGACCCGGTTTTTCAAAGCCATTTCGAGTTGCGAACGGGGACGGATCTTGTCAATCTCGTTGATCTTGTCGGTGGCCACCAGAAACTCAAGCACCGGAATATACAACTCCTCATTTCGCATCGGCGAATTCGGATTATACAGGTAGTGTTCAAACAAGGCCGCAAACACACTGAACATAACCGGCTTCACCGTCGATTTGTCGAGCGTCGCCTTGAGCGACTTGTCGGCCAGATCGTACGGGACGACAGACAATACACCCACATAATCGGCAAAAGCCTGTCCGAGGACATTTTCATGTAAAAGTGCTGTCGTATCTGCAAAGTCGAAATTATCCCAGAAATGTATTGCCATGTATTCGGCACGCTCTCTGTCCGATGAGAGCATGGCCGGCACATCGGGCCTTTTTATCTCGAACTTTTCCGGTTCGGCATCGTTTTTGCCTTTATTGCCACAAGAAGCAAATAAAAATAAAGCGAATATTATCGCCAATATTTTATTCATCATAACTAAAAAATTACTAATTTAGCAACTGCAAATTTAGCGTAAATAAAACTAACAAATATAATTCTAACACTTTAACTTAAAATTTTAGACTTATGAAAAAAATTCTTTTAGCAGCTGTTGCTTTCGTTGCGTGTAGCGTAGCTACTGTTTCGGCGCAATCTGTCGAATGGGGTATCAAGGCCGGCCTTAATCTGTCTAACGTAACCCATGTTGATGACGCAAAAATGAAACCGTCTGTCAATGCCGGTGTTTTTGCCAACTTCATGGTAATAGACGACATCCTCAACATTCAGCCTGAAGTACTCTACTCTCGTCAGGGATGGAAATTAAAAGAAGGCGATGTAGATGTATATGGAAGATTGAACTACCTTAACATCCCGGTACTCGCCAAACTGAACCTCATCGACAACCTGACGCTCGACCTCGGCCCGCAGTTCGGTTTCCTTCTCGATGCGAAGACTAAAGCAAAAGCAGACGGCGAAACAGTCAAAGCAGACATAGAGGGAGCCAAGAATTTCGACGTTTCTTTCGCAATGGGTGCCAGCTACCGCATAATACCTGCTCTCGACGTATATGCAAGGTATAACCTCGGCCTCACTAAAGTATTCGACACAGACGGTGACAAAATCAAAAACAGCGTTATCCAGATAGGCGTAGGCTTCTGGATGTAATGGCATTTCATCAAATCATACTAAAAACACAGCCTATGAGGCTGTGTTTTTTTTGTTATATCATATAATTTTGCGGGCGTATTTCAGAAAAATTAACACATATCATCACAACAGATAAATTACCAACAAACCATATCATATATATAAAATAACCTAAATAATCCAATATATAAGTATAAAACTCCAAAAAACTCGAAAACTTTTTTTGTTTTTCTAGTTTTTGCAATTACCTTTGCACGGTAATTTAATCTCGCAACATGAGGGAACACATTATCAAAGAAACAACCCGGTTATTCTTACAGTATGGGCTGAAGGCAATACGTATGGATGACATAGCAACACAACTTGGCGTATCGAAGCGAACCATCTACGAAATCTTCGGAGACAAGGAAACGTTGATATACGAGTGCATGGAGTATTACAACAACAAACTGCATGCCGAGAAAAACCGGATAATGTCCCAAGCCTCTAACATAATCGAAGAGTTCATACTGCTTCTGAAAAACTGGGAAAAGGATGCCGATGCAAATTACAACTTAATAGTCAGCCTCAAAAGATTTTACCCCAATATATACAAAAAGTTATCGGAAGGGCATTCGCAAAAAGAATTCGAGACACTGAAAAGAAAAATGATAGAAGGTGTTGAAAAAGGCTATCTGCTCAAAAGTGTCAATTACGATCTGGCAATTTCCGTCTTTACATACTCAATTTACGGAATTATATCCAATCAAAAAGCCATATTGCCCAACAATGTTTCGGAAAAAGAAGCGTTTAAGTATGTAGTTACCTATTTCTTCCGAGGCATAGCCACCGAGAAAGGACGCAAATTGATAGATGAATATTTAGAAAATAAGATAATCTAATTCAATTGATGGGAAAGACAATGAAAAAAAGTGTGATGACGTGCTTCGCGGCACTCCTTTGCTGGGGGGCCACGGCACAGGAAGAGGTTGTGAAAATCGACCTGCCAACGGCTATACAAATAGCCCTGGATGAAAACCCGACGATCAAAGTCGCAAATCTGGAGATCGAAAGGCAGACATATGTTCGCAGAGAAACTATCGGGAGCCATCTGCCGCAGGTTAGCGCAACCGGAAGTTACTCGAGAGCCATAAAAAAGAGTGAAATGGGTGGCGGCATCTCGTTCGATGCCGACAACTCCATATCGGCCCAGGGAACAATAACACTCCCTCTGTTCATGCCAAGCGTCTACAAAACACTCAAACTCAACGATGAAGAGATGATGGCTGCCGTAGAAAGCGCGCGCGGATCGAAACTCACTCTCGCAAACGAAGTAAAGAAAACATATTACAATATTCTGCTCGGAGAAGAATCCCTTGCAGTGCTTCGTTCAAGCGAAGAGACGATAACACAGACAGTGGAAGATGTCAAAACAAAATTCGATGCCGGGCTCGCTTCGGAATACGACTACATCACGGCAAGCGTCCAGTTGAGCAACCTGCAACCTTCGATAATCGAGACACAGAACTCGATCGAAATATCCAAAAAGATGCTGAAAATGTACATGGGACTGCCACTCACTACCAATATAGAAGTAAGCGGTACACTCGACAGTTTCGCGATGCCCGGCATGCAGAACATATTCGCAGGCGCCAGCGATATCTCGGGGAACAACGAACTGAGAGCAATGGACATAGAGATCAACGTTCTGCAGCGTACTCTCGAAGTCAACCGCACACAACGTCTGCCCACCCTGTCCGGATTCGGCAATTTCAGCCTCAGCGGTCGTGACCCGATCTCGTTCGCAGGCATAAATGGAGGTTCGGAATTTCTGTGGACATACCCTATCTCGGCCGGAGTCAACATATCAATACCGATATTCTCCGGACTCAAGAACGTCAACAAAGACAAACAGTTGAAAAATAACATAGAACAGTTGAAGGTTCAGCGCGATTACCTCGAAGAGAGCATTAACGTACAAATCCAGACCTCAATAAATACACTCATATCGGCAGAGTCCAAGATGATAGCCAATAAAGCGACTATCGAGCAAGCCCAGAAAGGGTACGACATAAGCCGTACACGCTATGACGCAGGAATGGGAACCATGCTCGAAGTCAACAACGCAGAGTTGCAGCTCACACAGGCCAAACTCAACTACACTCAAGCCATTTACGATTACCTATCGGCACAGGCAGACTACGACAAACTGTTAGGAAAAGAAGAAATAAACCAATAAAACAATAACAAACGATGAGAAAGAGCTATTTAATCGGTCTGGCACTGGCAACGGCGGTTGTCGTAATGCCGGGATGCAAAGGCAAAAAGACAGATGCCGTGCAAGAGGACAGTGTGGTGAAGAAGGTTTTGGTGACGACCAAGGTTGCCAATATGGAAAGTATACCACAGACCGCAGAGTTCACAAGTAACATAAAAGGATTCAAGGAAAACGACATCGCACCTACAACACCGGTGCGCATCGAAAGTATCTTCGTAGAGGTGGGCGACAATGTCCGTAAGAACCAATTGCTCGCCAAAATGGATCCTACACAGCTCAATACGACCAGCGTTCAGTTGGCCAACACCGAAGCCGACTACAAAAGAATCAAACAAGTGTACGAGGCGGGCGGCATCAGCAAACAGGAGATGGATGCAGCAGAAACCGAGCTCTCCGTACTGCGCGATTCGTACGAAAACCTGCTTGTCAATACCGAGCTGCGCAGCCCTATAGACGGTATCGTCACTGCCAGGAACTTCGATCCGGGGAACCTTTACAGCGGATCAGTTCCCGTACTGACAGTCATGCAAATCAATCAGGTAAAAGTTAGCGTGTCTATTTCCGAACAATATTTTCCGCAAGTAAAATTGGGTATGCCGGCCGAAATCAGGGTAGATATGTATCCCGACAAGGTCTTTGAAGGTAAAGTGACGCTCATATCGCCTGCGATCGATGCCGACACACGTACATTTAATGTCGAAATCACCATACCAAACAGCAATCTCGAACTCCGTCCCGGAATGTTCTCACGCACGACACTCAACTTCGGTTCCAAAGAAGGAATCATGGTCGAAGACATCTCTGTACAGAAACAGGCCGGAACCAACGAAAAATATGTTTATATCGTGCAGGACGGTAAAGCTGTACGCAGAGTCGTAACTACCGGGGTACAGATAGGCAGCATGATCAACATACTGACCGGAGTCAACGACGGCGACGAAGTCGTACTGACCGGAATATCGAACCTTAAAAACGGTTCTGAAGTAGAAGTTAAAAACTAACTTTACAGATTATCAGAGATGAAATTATATGAAACCGCGGTCCGAAAACCGATTTCGACCATATTGATATTCATCGGAGTGCTGATTATCGGGGGATTCTCGCTGAGAAACCTCGCGATAGACATGTACCCCGACATGGATATCCCGTACCTCAGTGTTATCACCACATATACGGGAGCCAACGCGACGGATATCGAAACTAACATCACCCGTGTTCTCGAGGACAACCTGAATACGGTGGACAACCTCAAGAAACTGACCTCCACATCGAGCGATGAAATGTCGATGATCACCCTCCAGATGGAATGGGGAGCCGACCTCGACCAGGCTGCAAACGACATCAGGGACGTTATAGGCAGAATATCCTCGGCATTGCCCGATGAAGCCGACGACCCTATTCTTTTCAAGTTCAGCAGTTCGATGATGCCAGTAATGGTCCTTTCGGCCACGGCGGACGAAAGTTACGCGGGACTTTACAAATTGCTGGATGACAAAATGGTAAACGTTCTCAACCGTATAGACGGTGTGGGATCCGTTTCCTTGTTCGGTGAGCCGGTACGTGAAATCCAGGTTAATGTCGATCCTGTAAAACTCGAGGCCTACAACCTGACGGTCGAACAGATCGGACAGATAATCGCCAACGAGAATTCCAACATCCCGAGCGGAACCCTCGAAATAGGTAACAACCAATTCAACGTAAAAGCCGACGGAGAGTTCAACTCGAGCGACGACCTGAAAGACATCGTCATTTCAAACTACAACGGACGCACCATAATGCTGGAAGATGTTGCCGAGATAAAAGATACGATCGAGAAAATGACAATCGACGAACGTATCAACGGCAAGCGCGGTGTACGTGTGCTTATCCAGAAACAGTCCGGAGCTAACAGTGTGGCTATCGTAAAAGACGTCACCGCAGAACTGGAAAATATCAAAGAAACCCTGCCGAACGACGTTAAGATCGACGTAGTCATGGACTCTTCTGAGTCTATCGTGGACAGTATCAACTCGTTGGAAGAGACTGTCATGTTCGCCTTCCTGTTCGTTATCATTGTGGTACTCTTCTTCCTCGGGCGCTGGCGAGCGACTTTCATTATCTGCTTGACGATACCTATATCGTTGATAACTGCATTCATCTACTTGTACGGCACAGGCAGTACGCTTAACATCATATCGCTTTCATCGCTCTCCATAGCAATCGGTATGGTGGTTGACGACGCCATAGTGGTGCTTGAAAATATCACCAAACACATAGAACGAGGCAGTACCCCGAGAGAAGCCGCCATTTACGCGACTAACGAGGTATGGCTGGCTGTCATAGCGACGACACTCGTGGTTGTAGCCGTATTCTTACCCTTGACGATGGTTTCCGGTATGGCCGGTATCATGTTCCGCGAACTGGGATGGATCGTTACGATCGTAATCTGCGTCTCTACCCTCGCAGCTATTACGCTTACCCCTATGCTCTCATCGCTGATGCTCAAGGCCGAAACCAAACACCAATACAAAGGGCTGGGCATTATCTTCAAACCGATAGACAAATTCCTCGACAAACTCGACGAAGGCTACGCAAAATTGCTGGCATGGACTGTCCGTCATAGATTATTAGTTATATGCTCCACATTTGTGCTGTTCTTCGCAAGCCTCGGCGTATTCATGGCCGGATTCATTCCTATCGAATTCATGCCGACATCGGATACCAGCATAATCACGATGAATGTACAGTTGCAACAGAATCTCAACGTGGATTATACTGTCAAAACAGCACGCAAGATAGACAGTATCATAAACGTCAAATATCCGGAAATATATCTGCTTTCGACCAGTACCGGAGAGTCAAGCAACTCCCAGTCGCGTATGTTGAGTTCTGATGCTGCATCATATGCCATCAACTACACAATGCGTTTGGTCAAACCGCACGAACGCGAACGCTCGATGTTCCTCATATCTGACCTCTTGCGTCAAGACCTCGACCAGATTCCGGAAGTCAGACAATATACCGTTACACCTGGCGGTAACAGGGGCGGTAGTGTCGGAGGTATAAGTACGATCTCGCTCAAGGTATTCGGACAGGACCTGAACCAAACCAACGACGTGGCCCTATACCTGAAAGACAAGATCTCGCAATTGTCAACCACGCGCGACGTGCAGCTTTCGCGAGACGACATGAGACCAGAATACAACATCGTATTCGACCGCGAGAAACTTGCTCTTTATGGATTGAACAGCACTACGGTAGCAACGGCAATCCGTAATCGTCTAAACGGTCTGACTGCATCGCTTTATCGCGAAGACGGCGATGAATACGACATCATCGTACGCTATGCCGAACCGTTCCGTACATCTTTCGAGGACATAGAAAATATCACCGTATACGGTTCGGAAGGACAACCTATCAAGGTTAAAGACGTTGCGACCATCACCGAAGAGTTCGCACCTCCTATCATCGAAAGGGAAAACAGACAGAGACAGGTCTCTGTAGAAATATCTCTCGGTGACGGGGTAGCCCTCGGTACCGCCGTGCAGGAAATCAACGACAAGGTACTGGCCGACTATCAGATTCCCGACGGGGTATATCTCGAAATGGGCGGTAGCGTCGAAGACCAGCAAGATTCATTCAGCGACCTGACAACATTATTGGTGCTCATTATTCTGCTGGTATATATCGTAATGGCTACTCAGTTCGAATCGCTGCTCATGCCGTTCATAATAATGCTGACTATCGTTCCGGCATTCACTGGCGTTATCGTAGCACTCTGGGCGACAAATACGCCGCTGAGTCTTATCGCACTGCTCGGAGCCATCATGCTTGTCGGAATCGTGGTTAAGAACGGTATCGTTATGGTGGACTACACCAACCTGTTACGTGAGCGCGGAAGTGCCATCAACCAGGCAGTGATAGCTTCGGGTAAGAGCCGTCTCCGCCCGGTGCTGATGACATCACTCACCACCATCCTCGGTATGGTGCCGCTGGCAATCGGAACAGGCGAAGGTTCTGAAATATGGCAACCTATGGGTATAGCGATCATCGGCGGTCTGACCTTCTCGACATTCCTTACACTCTTGCTCGTGCCATGCCTCTACTCGGTATTCGTGGGATCAGGGCTGAAAAAAGAGAAAAAAGCCATCAATAAAAAACGTAAGGAGGAAAAACGCAAGCGTAATGAATTTCAGGAGGCAAAAGCCCTGAAATAATAACAAGCAATAAGCAAAACAATGAAAGCAATATTCATATCATACAACAAGGCACTCAGCGAGCGTGTAATGGAAACGCTCGACCGTCTCCATGCAAGGGGTTTTACCAGATGGGAGGACATACAAGGACGCGGGAGTTTCGACGGCGAACCTCATTATGGCAACCATGCATGGCCATCGGTCAATGTAGCTGTGCTGACTATAGTCGCCGACAATAAAGTCAAACCCATACTCGACGAACTGAGGTATATCGACCACCAGGCCCCTCAGCACGGACTTCGCGCATTTGTATGGGATATAACCGAAAAAATGTAAATCATCACGAATTGCTTGAAAGTCAAGGGCTTCCTCCTGATGGAGGAAGCCCTTGACTTTAGCATGCCACAAGATGAATATCCGCAAAAAACGCAAAACGAATAAAATAAAAAGCAGACCTTCAGGTCTGCTTTTTATTTTATTCTGTCCTGACAACAGTAATTTCTTACTGTTATAATCAGGTATTCATTGCACCATCTACCTGAATCACCTGCCCGCTGACATACGATGACAAATCGCTGGCCAGGAAGAGACAAACGTTGGCGACATCTTCTGGAGTCCCTCCCCTGCGGAGCGGAATACGTTGATTCCATGCATCCTTTATTTCCTGAGAAAGCACGTTGGTCATTTCCGTAATTATAAAGCCCGGAGCGACCGCATTAGCCCTGATGTTTCGCGGACCTAGTTCCTGGGCCACTGATTTGGCCAGACCGATCAACCCTGCTTTGGATGCGGAATAGTTTGCCTGATTGGCATTCCCGTGAACACCTACAACAGAAGACATGTTGATAATGCTGCCGCTTTTCTGCTTGAACATGATGGGCTGCACGGCATGTATGAAATTGAACGCCGATTTGAGATTGATATTTATAACCATATCCCATTGCTCTTCGGTCATGCGCTTGATTGCACCATCGCGAGTGATTCCGGCATTGTTCACCAATACGTCTATGCGTCCGAACTCTTCCAGTATCTGACCGACCACTTTGGCCGTGTCTTCAAAATTGGCTGCGTTCGAGGCATATCCCTTGCATTTTACACCCATGGCCTTTATCTCATTCTCGGTAGCCTTTGCGTTGTCGTCTATCGAGAGGTCGGTGAATGCGATATCCGCGCCTTCCGATGCGAACTTCAGCGCAATCGCCTTACCGATACCACGAGCGGCTCCTGTTACGATCGCAACTTTTCCTTCGAGTAGTTTCATTAAGTTGTGTTTTAAATTTATACTAGCACAAAGGTAATAAAATTTAGCACTTATACGCAATTGACAGCATTAAGTTATGATTTAAGCTATCGGTTTTTTCCACGGTCACGCACCACGACATTGCGGAACATGTAGCGATTGTCGCTGACACTGTAGGGCATTCCGCTCTTCACGACCATGTTTTTCACGACAACCTCTTTGGCGATTACATAAGGATATTTCTCCTTGTAGGAATCGCTTGTATAGGCCTTATTGAACGTTGCGAATATGCGTGGGCCCTTGTATCCGCTTTTATGATCGGCGTCATCGATAACGAGGCCGTCTATTGTTATTTTCTCCGGCATGTAGCATGTATATCCGAAATTGTGTTGTCCGCTGTAGCTTCCCGAAACGAGCACTGCGACGGCGCCGTTACGGGGAATGTACTCGCAGTTGCGTATTACGATTTCGCCTTCCCAGGTACTTCCGTAGTCACTGCGAAGGTTTATGAAGTTCGTACTGCAAACCTTGCTATTCTCTATCAGGAACCTGCCGCTGCCTATGAGGTTGATGCCCTGGTGCCCGAGTATCGAATTCTTTATGGTAGCGTTCGCCACTCCCATATGGGCGTCGAAACGCGAAAACTCTACGTTGTCGAATGTTATGTTTTTGGAGTAGTTCGAAGCGAATATTCCCCATTTTCTTGTGTCGTGAATGTCGTTTATCTGTTTGCAGTTCCTGAATGTCACATTGACGGCATGGTCAACCGATATGTCGTACGACCCCATCGAAACCGGAGCATTGGCACTGCCTATTGTGCGGTATGTTTTATGGCCCGAGAATTGGCTGTTTTGCACCAATACCTCCGTACAGCGCGACACGAGTATGAATCCGCGGTATGGCGAGCCGTGATCGCCTTCTCCCGTGATTTCGTGCCGGACGCCATCGACGACAACATTAGAACGGCTTATCTTGATACCGCGAGAGTAATACGTATACTTCGATTCGTCCCGGTTGGCTATCGTAGTGAAATGGCCTCCCTTTACAGCCAAAGTTTTATTGTCGATCGGATAGGCTACCAAAGATGAGATATTGTCGAAATTCCACAATATGGGGGTATCCCTCTCTACCCTACCATTTTTATTCACGACGAACACGTCGCTTTGAGAGGCTCCGTTGTTACGGTTCAACCCTTCGCGTATGTAGCGTTTTGTCTCTCTGTCCGTTGCCTCCAACAAGCAGGCGTATGGCAGTGACAGGTCTATCTTTTTCTGATCCTTCTCGAGTGTTTTCACATCCGTTATCTTTATGGATGGCAACATCGAGACTATATCGAAAACATATTTTCCCCTGTTTTCGACCTTCCTGTCGTCGATTATGAAACGGGCATCGCCCCAATCGGTATCTGTTCCAATGGGTATCGTCTTGTCGGCACCACCTATATAATAGGTCGCACCGTCATCCGCTTTTACAGGCAGACTTGCATTGTTTGCAGCCTCGTGAGCTCTCGCGATGGCATCGAAATCGTCTGTCACACCATCTCCGACAGCCCCGAATTGACTGTAACGTATGCAGTCGACATCATCGGCATTAAGCGGAGTAAAACCGGCACAGAAAAAAACCGACAGAAGCAGAAGGTAATACCATTTCAAATACATAGCCTTGTGTGTTTGAGGTGATGTTGGACAAGAGGGGAAGACGCTCTCCTATTCCAAAGGTATTAAATATTTACAAAAATCGGACTCGTTCAGAAAAAAACGGATGTTGCTTAGGGCACGCAACACGCTGTTTAGAAGTGCACTTCAAGTCCAAAGCTGCAAAAGACAGACACACGGCACGATCCTCCACAAATAATGCAAAAGTACCGCCCTGCAATTCTCCTCCGTAATGCCGGCTATCAATACATCACCTTATCGGCTTTTGCCTTCCACATAGCGAATGCAGACGAGGCATCGTTATTCGACACATGCTCAGCCGGAATGCTTCTTTGGGCAGGCATCAACGCAATCTGATCATATATGAACGCATCGTCGAATCCCGCCTCGGCAGCATCCTGTCTGGTATTGGCATAATATATCCTGCTGATCCCGGCCCAGTAAGCCGCACTCAGGCACATGGGACAAGGTTCGCACGAAGTGTAAAGCTCGCATCCTGTCAATCTGAAATTTCCCGCCACCCTACATGCTTCGCGTATCGCACAGATCTCTGCATGTGCGGTAGGATCGTTATGCAGAGTCACAGAATTGGTTCCGCGAGCCACAATCTTTCCATCTTTAACTATTACTGCTCCAAACGGCCCCCCTCCAGCCTCCACACTCTTTCTGGACAACTCGATGGCCTCACGCATAAACATTTCCTCAATCGACATAGAATTGTATCTATTATTACATTATCACCTTCTATCCGACCCCTCATAATAATTCGCAAACGCCCTGCAAACCAGTTTATTACCTCCCGGCGTCGGATAATCACCCGAAAAATACCAATCCCCGTTGTGCACCAGACATGCCTGATGAAGGCCTTCAATACTTTGATATACCACTTTCACTTCACAGGAACAGTCGTCCGGCGATACCATCATTGCTATTTTTTCCGATATCTGTTCGTAAGTAAATGGTGCATAAATATCTTTAACATAATTCCGCACCTTTTCTTTCGGTAGATTTTCAGCGGCCTTGCACTTGCGGTACACCTCGTCGATTATACTTTCTCGACCGGTCTCCCGCAACAGCTCGATAGCCGCATTGAAGGCAATGAACTCCGACATTCGCGACATATCGATCCCGTAATAGTCAGGATATCGAACCTGAGGCGACGAAGAGACTACTACTATCCGGCGTGGGTTTAAACGGCTAAGTATCTTCACGATACTCCGCTTCAGGGTAGTACCGCGCACGATGCTGTCGTCGATGACTACGATCGAGTCGACACCTGGCGTTATGGTTCCGTAGGTTATGTCGTAAACGTGAGCGGCAAGGTCATTGCGGTTGCTGTCCTCAGCGATAAAAGTACGCAACTTGATATCCTTGACTGCCAGTTTTTCGGTGCGTATATGGTGGTTAAGTATCTCATTCAGTTTATCTTTCGATGGATTGCGCAAAGCTGCAATGGCTGTGGCTTTCTGATCGTTATGATAACTCCTTAGCCCCTCCATCATCCCGTAATACGCCACCTCCGCGGTATTGGGGATAAACGAGAAAACCGTGTGATCTATATCGTAATTTACAGACTCGAGAATAGGCTTTGCAAGCAGTCTGCCTAGCATTTTACGTTCGCGATAGATATCCCTGTCGCTACCACGAGAGAAATATATCCGCTCGAACGAACACGGATGTGGCCCTTCGACAGGCAATATCTGAGTGAGGCGGGTTCTCCCGTCACGCTTTATTATAAGAGCTTCGCCTGCACCGAGTTCTTTCACGCTTTCGGTATCGACATTCATGACTGTCTGAATCACGGCTCTTTCCGAGGCCACCACAACGATTTCATCATCCATATAGTAATGCGCCGGACGGATTCCCCACCTGTCTCGGAAAGCAAAGCTATCGCCGCTCCCTGTCGTTCCGATTATTACGTAACCTCCGTCCCATGTCTGCGACGCATCGCGTATGATACGCTCGAGATCAAGCGACTCTTCGATACGTTCGTTCATCTCTTCTCCCGAGAGGCCCAGTTTCTCGAAATCATCATACAAATGCTGAACATGCTCGTCGAGCATCGCGCCCATCTGTTCGAGTATGATAAATGTATCGGCATTATGTCTTGGGTGCTGGCCCGAAGCAACGATCTCCTCGAAAACTTCCTGTACGTTGGTAAGATTGAAGTTCCCGGCAAGACAAAGATTGCGGCTTTTCCAGTTGTTGCGCCGGAGAAAGGGGTGGACATATGATATGCCGGAACGCCCAGTGGTACTGTAACGCAGATGTCCGAGATAAAGTTCTCCGATAAATGGTCGGTTCTCTTCGGTGACACCTTCTGAAGCACTCTCTGCGATCTGGTTATGGACATCCGAGAATACCTCGCCAATGGCTCCGCTGCCCATTGCACGGCTGCGGAATATATACTCCTCTCCCGGACTCGAATCGAGTTTCACGCATGCTATACCGGCGCCTTCCTGTCCCCGGTTATGCTGCTTCTCCATTAAAAGATAAAGATTATTAAGCCCGTAAGCCGCCGTGCCGTATTTTTCCTTATACCAATCCAGCGGTTTGAGCAGGCGGATCATGGCAATGCCGCACTCATGCTTAAGCTGTTCGCTCATTTCAGAAATATATTAGACCGGGAGGGATCCAGTTACAAAGATACAAAAATTTAGACTATCCGTTCCACACATATATCCATACTTAACGTATTCATTATTATTCCGAGACATTACAAATACCTTGCTGAATAGTTTGGGTCATCCTGCCGGCAGGATGACCCAAACTATTCAGCGATCTCCAAAAAACATGTCTCTATTCAACGGTAACCGACTTGGCCAGGTTTCGGGGTTGGTCCACATCGCGCCCCTTATTAACGGCAATATAGTATGCGAACAATTGCAAGGGCACGGATACCACTATAGGCATAAGACACTCGGGTGCCTCGGGAACCGTTATGCAATAGTCGGCAATATCCTTAACCTGGGTATCATTCTCCGAAACCACCGCAATGACACGGCCGTTACGGGCTTTTATCTCCTGTATATTGCTGACAGTCTTGTCATAAATATTATTGGCAGTAGCGATAACCACCACCGGCATTTCGGAATCTATAAGGGCTATGGGTCCGTGTTTCATTTCGGCAGCCGGATATCCTTCCGCATGGATATAAGATATCTCCTTGAGTTTCAATGCCCCTTCCATGGCAGCCGGGTAGTTGTAACCCCTGCCGAGGTAAATGAAATTATGGGCATAGGTAAATATCTTGGAGAGGTCCTTTATTTGTTTGTCGAGTTCCAGCGCCGAAGCCACAAGTCGCGGAAGCGCCAACAGTCCCTGCGCGACTTCAGTAAATTCTGGCTGCGAGATGCAGCCTTTTTCCTTGGCAAGGGTCAGAGCAATCATAGTCATGACCGTAACCTGTCCCGTGAATGCCTTCGTAGAAGCCACGCCGATTTCCGGACCCACATGAATATAGGCGCCCGAATCGGTCGCCCGGGCTATGGACGACCCGACCACATTACATATGCCGAAAATAAATGCACCATGCTGTTTGGCCACCTCGACAGCGGCCAGAGTATCGGCTGTCTCACCCGACTGCGATACTGCAATAACCACATCATCAGGATAAATGATCGGATTGCGATACCTGAATTCCGAAGCGTATTCCACCTCTACCGGGATCCTGCACATATCTTCGATAATATGCTCGCCTATCAATGCCGCATGCCACGATGTACCGCATGCGACAAAAATTATACGGCGCGCATTAAGAAACTTATCCTTATTCGCCAAAACTCCCGACAACACAACGTTGCTTCCGTCGGCAGCTACCCTTCCTCGTATGCAATCGACAATGGTTTTGGGTTGCTCGTGAATCTCCTTGAGCATAAAATGGGGATAGCCGCCCTTTTCCAATTGGCTGATGCTCATTTCGAGTTTTTCGATGCCGATTCTCGTCTCGACATTGTCAAGATTCACGACTTTAAGGGGTTTGCTGCGATTGATCAGAGCCATCTCCCCATCGTTGATATACACCACCTGATCGGTGTATTCTATTATCGGGGTTGCATCCGAAGCAAGGAAAAACTCACCGTCGCCCATGCCGACTACAAGCGGGCTGCTTTTCCTTGCGGCTATTATCTCGTCATAGTTGCCCTTCTCGACAACGGCGATGGCATAAGCACCCACTACCCTTTTGAGAGCCGACTGCACCGCTTCGAACAACGAACAGTTAGTGGTCGATTTGATATATTCTATCAGTTGCACCAGCACCTCTGTATCGGTACAACTCTGGAAGGTATAACCATTCTCGACAAGAGCCTCTTTAAGCACAGCATAATTCTCGATTATACCATTGTGTATCAGAGCTATACTCCTGGATTCGGAATAATGTGGGTGTGCATTCACATCATTCGGCTCTCCATGTGTCGCCCATCGCGTATGAGCTATACCCGCAGTTCCCGAAACATCTTTATCTTGGGTAAATTTTTCAAGATCGAAGACCTTCCCTCTGCATTTATATATATTGAGATCTCCCTGCGGATTCACTATGGCAATACCCGCACTGTCGTATCCGCGATACTCCAAACGATGGAGACCTTTAATCAGAATAGGATAAGCGTCACGCTTACCTACGTATCCTACAATTCCGCACATTAATAGTCAAGTAATTCATATTAATATATACATAGAAATTCAGAAGCAATCTCGAAAGGGGTCGCTCACAAAAATTGCCATACTGCAACATCTATATATTTTTCAAATATATGAATTTTGTAACAAACAAAGACAACATAATCGAAGAATAACGTAAAGCTCATATTATTTTGTATGATTTCATTCAATTTTGAAAAATATTTATCAAATGTTTTGAGATTCTCATTTTTAACATATATTTGCAACGTAGAAGAATATATTTGTTTTTTGTAATATTTATTACTTTTGCGCATTAGCCGTACAACAAATCATAACGTACGGGCAATGCGTTAATTTAAAGCGATTTAAAAACCGGTCCGCACATCACGAAGGGCCGAAAACGATAGAAAGATGAAAATTACAGGTCAACCAAAAGCGTTTCTGAGCAACGAAGCCAAGCAGATGCTCAATCTGTATCAGTCGTTAGGCGAAAGGGCGGAAATATTCCTTCCGCGTCATATCTTCGACAACCTTACGAACTTCGTCAAGCTCTGCATGGAAGAACCGGACGATCCGGCCAAACAACAGGCCGAGATCAACCAGTACCTTCTGAAATTCCGCGAAGACATACCCGGTTATGTGGATGTCTCTCTCATGCTTATTCCTCATAACGATTCCAAAGCCTTTGATATAAGCGCCAAACGCAGTCAGTTCGTAAAACGCATAAACGATGTGATCGATACCGATGCCACTACGCCTGAGTATCGCAAACCGCTCGTCAACATACGCAACACTCACGACTTTTCTGTAGGTACACCACCTGTAACAGACCGTCACATAGAATTCATGTCACAGCTCCAGCTGGGCGGACATGTTCGCGACCTGCGTAAGTACCGCGATGTCATAGGCGTCACTGGAGATATAAACGAAGCCCATTGGAACTACATGATGGATACTCTCGAGCAGATGATCAGCCAAAGTACCCATTACACCACAGCTGCGGAAAAACAGGACTTTCTGAACCGCAGTTGTTGGACCGTTAACTTCAAAGGGCTTAACGGGATGATCCGTACAGTTGTTTCGGGCAATGCAGACAAAGCCGTAGAACTGCTCAAAGGCGATGTTTTCGGCAAGGCGGCAGTCGTAGTGTGCGATGCACCCGACCCGAAAGACCTTTTCGAAAAGATGACCACCGACACCACGAGTGTTTTCGTCGTGAAGGTTCCAAATGCGCGTATCAACCATTACGCCGGCCCCGAATGGTTCCCTCTACTGACACGTCTCGTGATAGTTGACAACTCAAAAGAATCCCGCAGTTCCAACACATCATTGGTATTCGCCTTCCATAACGGCATCATCAACACTCTCAACAAGGTCCATACCAAGAAATTAGGGTCGCCTGCGAACACTCAGTTGAACCTGCGCCTCATTCTCGAGAATGTAAACGAAAGCTACCTGCACGAGTTCCGCGAAAAGATCGAAAAACAGATCGAAATATACGGGCAGGAACTGCATACGATGCTCACCGAACAGACCGGGAACAGCGACGATATGGATAAGCGTATCACGCTATTCAAGCTGGATGCGTTTTCACGTCAGGTCGTTCAGGACAAATACTCTCTCGAAAAACTGCGCGACTTCATCTTCTTCCTCGAGAATTGCCACAAACCCGAAAGCAAGCAGATCCAGACGCAGGAACTTATCGACGAATTCGAAACCCGTATGAAGGACTACTTCTACGGTGGCAACAAACTTATAAACATAGTAACCATCCTCGAAGGAGGCGGCCGCAACCAGATCCGCACCTTCGGTCAGTACCTGCTCGGGCGTACCGTTGGCAGCCCGAACAGCAAAGTCCGCTATGCCTGCAAACTGATACTCGACATCATACCCAGTACGTACGAACGGACTCTGCATAACCATTTCCACAAGAATTTCGGCATCAACCTGTTCTTAGAGAGGTATAAAGAGTATATCTCCAAAATAGGCAAGGACGCCGACAACAAAGGACGTTTCGAAAAATTCCTCATAGACCTGGGCATCCGTGACAAATACTTCGCCCTCAGCGACGAAGACAAGGATATCGTAAAGAAATTCCTGTCGGCACTGGGCAATCTCGACCAGACCTCTATCTCGGATTCGGTACAGATGATCATACGCGACCTGCTGTTCAATCCGAACGGCAAGCCGAAGCCATATATCATCTACAACGAACAACAGGCATGGGAATACAAGGACCTCTTGCCTGACGACATGTTCGACATCAACCCGTTCGACATCGAGATCGAGAACCTCGAAGACGGACGTCTGGCTTACGAACGCCTTACAGACAAGTTGTTACGGATAAAATCCACCCTCGCCCTGTTCGACGAGAGCGGATCGCTATGGGACTTGTTCTGCGAAAACACAACCATTCTCATCAACGACCCGAACAACCCGACAGGCTATACGGACTTCAATTCGGAACCAGTCAACAATTTCCTTCGGTTCCTCAACAGCTCGAAAATCACACTGTTCCTCGACGAGGCTTATGCCGAAAGTGTCAAGATTGCGGACAAGGAGATGCCGAAATGGCGTACCATTTCGCGTTACATAATGAACAATATCAACGCCCAGAGCCGCATCAAGGCAGTATCCTCGCTTTCGACGACCAAGAATCTGTGTGCGACAGGCGAGCGTCTCGGAGCTATTGCAACCACTCCGCAAGCTGCCGAGTTCGCCAGATTCGCACGCAAATGCAACAGCGCCGAACACGGCAACAACAACTCGCTGCTGATGCTCAACAACGCCCTCGAGACAGCTCAGGAAGCAAAACTGGTAAAGGATACTATCGAAGCCAAACTGCCCAAGAACGCCTCACGCACCAATATTCGGAAATGCCTCGTCAACTTCATCAAGGAGCAGATCGAGAAAACGGAACAATACAATGTCAAAAGCAAGGGAAGCCAGCTCCACAAAACCGCAGGCTTCGAAGGGTCGCCGCTGTACCTGTTCCTTCTGAAGGAACTCAAGGCACTCGACAAACTCGACGTTCTCGGACTTCCCGACGACTTCAAATATCACGACGAACCCTTCTTCAGCTACTGGCAGGGTAAACTGATCCGGAACCTCAACCGTTTCCGTGTGAACAAGAACTTCCGCGAAGAATCGCTGAAGCGCCTGACCATGGCCAAAGAACTCGCAGCCAAAGTAATCAACGATTACCAGACCGATGCTCTGGAAGTCATAGATTCGGACGGTTCATACCTGTTCGACCTGCGCATCAAAGGGGAACCGGCTTATGCCGACATACTCACCTTCTGCAAAGGACTGGCCAAATACCGCGGCATAGCACTCGTTCCCTACCCGACCGGACTGGTACGTTTTTCGGCGGGCGGATATATCAAGGATACAAAGGAGAGCCGCAAGGTATTTGCCGCCGAAATAGAAGACGCCATATCTATCTTCGTAAAATACTGGCTTCGATTCGCCGAGCAGCGCTCCAACCCGGCAAACAAAGAGATCGAAACGCGCGACATGATAGAGAACATGTTCGCACTTAAAAAGAACAGCGATTTCATAGGTACAGTCATTTCGGACTACGACAAATCGTCCAAATACGCAAAGGATAAAGCCCCGTCCCTGCAAATACGCGACGTGAGAAGCCTCTATCATTCATCGCCAGAAAAGAGCGGTGTTACCATAACGACTATCGGTCGTTCGGCAAACTCCGTCATCGAACTTCACGGCGACCTGATAGGCTCGTGCAAGGATGTATTCGAATTCATACGCAGTACGGCATTCACCAAAATCTATGAAAACCTTCTGGCTCAGATATATAAGAAGATTCCGGCAATCGCCGACCTCGACTTCAATACAGTAAGTTCGAGATACTCCAAGGCCGTTATTCTCAAATATATCACCAACAAGCGCACCTTCCAGCCGAACAACCACGTACTGGACGACCCGGAAGAGATGAATGTGATGCGCGAAGTCTTGATCGAGATGGAGAACCTGCTGTTCTCCGACAGCAAAATGAAGATCGCCGCCATCTGCGCAACCGGCAATCCGGCACTCGACAAGGCCAAACTCGAAGGAATCAATTCAATCATCAAGAAGTATATCAGCGAGATACTTCTCCACTTCAACCTGCCGTTCGAGAAAGAGAGCCGCGAACCGAGCCGCCGCGAAATCATCAAGACTGCCGGCGAATGTTTCGAACAGCTTACAGGGATAAAGTTGAAAGATCTGAACCTCAACATCTGGATAGACGAATTCGTTACCATACTCCGCGAAAAGCCGGAATTCAACGATATATCTCTCTCAGAGAAGAGCATAGGCTATATCCTCGATGCGATAGCACGCGGAATCAACCGCTCGGACGACATAAAGGATAAGGTCCTATACCTCTACCTGCTGGATAACGATCACTCGTTCTACAAGATGGTGGTAGACCGTCTGAAATATTTCAGCGAACGCCTCGACGCCATGGAGGACGGCGAACAAAAAATGATCACCGAAGAGTTCATCACCAGCATCCTTCCGACGCAACTCGACGAAATCAATCGCTACATTCTCCGCCGCCGCGACATCAAAATCAACGACGACGAACTCTATATCGTTACGCGCAAGGTAGCCCGTTTCTACATCGGACTCATCCGCCGCACCAAAGGCACGGATTATTACAACCGCTATGCCCACACTCTGGTGCGCCTTGTAGAAACACAGTTCCGCAAACAGAACTCAAGCGTCAACGAGATGGTACAGCACGGCATCTCGATCTACAAAGGGTTCGACATGGAGAACAAGATCCTCGAAACTTACGAAGACGGTAAATTCTCATGGATCAACGAACTCATGTCCAAATGCGGTGTCATCAGCTCGGAACAGCCGGTACAGGCCCATACTCGCATAGTCACAGACGCCAAAAAGCGTGAATACCCGTTCCATAAGGTAGACCGTATGGAAGTTAAACGCGTAAGCGCCGGAGGCGACGGCGAAAGCCCTGTGGATTACATCCGTTTCATCAATCCGCTTCCGGAATCATCGTTCTTCACCGATCGTCTGGCACGCTTCGTGGCAAACATGGACTCGGACGACTACCGATGCAAAATAGTTAAACACGGCATCGTGAAAGAGCTCGTGATCTTCCAGAAGGGCTACATGAAATACCTCACGGACAACTACCGTCTCAACTACACGGAAGACATCTCGCTGCACGATATACGCAACTTCGTGCCGGACGTAATAAGCCTGCTTGGGGCCCCCGAAAAACTCATTTCGTTCCCGCAGATCGGTTATTTCGATATCAAAGGACCTCAGGGCAACATCAAGACAATCGTAACCCCGCTCAAGTCCGAAGCCGATTATTTCGGTGACGTCAAGAAACCCCGCCTTACGGTTATCAACGAAAAGGTCAAAGAGATCGGCGGTATTCCGCGCCACGGCTCACTGTTCCTCATCGAAGAAAACGACGGCAGCGTGTTCGTCGTAGAAATTAACGGCGACAGCGGCGTGGGCAAGAGCGAAATGATTGCAGCATTCATTCTGCGTTGGCTGCGCAACAACCTCGAAGGTATCCGTTCGATCAAGATGATCGCGGGCGACATGTTCCACGAATTCCAGGATGCCGACGGCAACCTCTACGGTATCGGTACCGAAGTGGGCGACTTCTCCCGCACAACGGACTTCGACCCGGACTACATCCGCTACTACAAATACCTGTTCGAAACGAGTGCCGACAGCAACGTGACCGACCTCAACGCCCGCAGTACCGTGAGCGGAATGTGCGATATCACGATGCCGTACAAGATCGATATCATGCTCAGCGCCAGCAACTACGCAAAACAGGAGGGCGGTATCACCCGTGTAGACAACCCAGAAAACTTCCTGCTCTACATCGACGCCCACGGCGAACGCAAGGAAAAAGCCACCAGCCAGGACGGCCCGAACTTCCAGCGTACACTGAAACGCTACACAGCCGACAAGAATATCGTGAGTGTCATCGCAAAACACGGAAACTACCTCGACGACGTACTCGACTGGGATTATGTACCTGAAGAAAAGAAATACTACCTTGCATCGTCATACAAGCTTCTCGACAAGATAGATATCCTGGAAGTCGTGAAGATGATATTCGTCGGCAAGTCGTACAAAGCCAACGGCATCAGGTACTGCATCGACGACGTAGCATTCGATATGATACAGAACCGCTTCACAGCATCGGTAAGCTACAAAGACGGCGATAACGAATTCTCGACCGAAACCATACTCGACCGCCAGATTTTCAGCTCCATCTACGACTCTCTGGCATCCACTCCGGGCGGACAGCCGTTCATCTCGGAAGAACACCAGTTGGAAACCGTACAGACACTTATCAATGTACTGCGCGGCGGCAAGGATGGCAAAGGCAAGGCTCGCCACATCCAGTATGGCATTCTTTCGACCGAAATAGGTAAGAAGGGTCGCGAGATCACGGGTCCGCAAAAGGCTGCGGCAGCCCTCAAACAACTCATCCAGGAGGTGCGTATAGCACGTCCCGAGATCAACGAAGGCAAGATCAAAGTCAAGAAACTGCTCAACGAAAAGTATCACCACATATTCAACGGCGAGATGAACAGCAGCGAAATATGGCGATACAACTTCTACCTGTACCAGCTTGAGAACATGCGCAAAGCGGACATCCGACGCATGGACAACAAGAACAAAAAGGTAGATATATCGAATCTCGTCGACTTCTGCCCGGTAGACAAAAACAAGGAATTCAGTCCTCTTCTCGTCAATCCGAACCTCAACATCGAGCTTACGAGCTTCGGCGAAACCTTCGAAGAGTTGATGAGCCTTCCGAACTACCCGGCATTCGCCGAAGAATTCGCCGAACGGGTAGGGAAACTTTATGTTGCCGAAGGATACAGCCGCGAAACGAATATCAACAACATGATCGTACAGCTGCTGCTCATGGAAGAGTATATCTCGACGGACGACATAGCTCGCGGAAGCGTCATAGAAAAAGTCAACCGTGAAACCATTGCAGCGGCTAAATACGCCGTTGTGAAGTACCTCGGAGAACTCGATGCCAAAGCAGCAAACGCCTCTGCCAAAAGCGACACTGCAAAACCTAAGAAAACCACCAACGGCAAAGCATAGCTTTTGACACCGCAACACCTGAAGTGCCGCGCAAGTATTTGCGCGGCACTTTTATAATATGACAGAAGCACTGTTTTATGTGACAGCAATCACAGCCCCCATCTGCGACGACAAGAAATCCACACAAAGCCCACCGACAGGTACATAACCGGCACCCAGTTACAGATAAAAGGTAGGGCTACTTAAACAATACTGATTCTTGTGAGTGCAGCCAAAACATCAATATTGGATAATCCTCAGACATAACACCCCCCGGACTATTCTGCAATATCACGTTACTATAACAAGCAAGACAAGCAATAAAGAGATTCTGTGAACGGCATCGTCAATAAGTTCATGTGTTACCGACAATCCCCATAGCACTGAATATCAGGGATTTTCGCCAGCAGCCATCCAAGCATCCGGGTTGTCGGCAATCAGAGGACCCTAAATATATATAATACGCCTCAGAGGGTTGATATCGGATGCATACATATCGACATGTATATCACGTAACTTATTCGCAGTGCCGACAAGCATCGCACGAACAAGGCGAACAAGGCTTCCGTATTCTGCAGATTCCGGGCATCCGCAACAAGGTCTACCCGACATGATACGGGCATCCATTCATCTCGGATTCAAAAGTATAATCAGGTCGGAGTTATCGAGAATGGCGTATATCGTCCACACGCTTATTGACACGTCCGTAAAGCGTAGCCATGTCCCAATCTTTCAGAATTCCATGTTCGACAAGGATATTCCCGTCGACTATCACAGTATCGACATCGCCGCTTTTAGCGCAATAGACCAGATTGGCAACAATATCGGTCTGCGGATTTAAGTGCGGTTTATCCATGTCGATCATTATCATATCGGCCAGCATTCCCACCTTCAACTGTCCTATGCTATCACAGTGTCCAATCGCTTTGGCCGCATTGACAGTGGCCATTTTCAGCACATTCCATGCGGGAAGAGTACAGGGATCTCCCGTAGAGACCTTTTGCAGAAACGACGCGCTTCGCATCTCCTCCAGCATATCAAGATCGTTGTTAGAACTGGCGCCATCTGTACCAATTGTTACATTTACGCCATTCCCGACCATTTGTGCGATCGGCGCTATCCCGCTCGACAACTTCATGTTGCTTTGTGGATTATGCGATACAGAGACTCCGCGTTGGGATAAAATGCGTATATCCTCATCCGTAACATGCACACAATGCACAGCAAGCGTAGATGCGTCGAGTATCCCCAGACTGTCGAGATAAACGACAGGAGACATGCCTGTTTCCCGGTCTAGCATATCTATTTCATCGCGGGTTTCGGCTACGTGTATGTTGAAGCCGAGTTTATACTGTTTCGCTATTTTTTTGGCGTAGATCAGGCTGTCGCGAGATACGGTATAGGGCGAATGACAGGCTACCATTGGGGTTATACGTCCGCCGTACATTCCTTTGCCCCAAGCGGAAACTAACGTTTCGAGATCCTTCTCGAATTTTTCGCGATTCTCTCCCATAAGCGTGGTCGACAACACCGCACGCATTCCGCTTTTGTCAACAATACCGGCAATCACCTTCTCTTGGAAATACATGTCTACAAAGCAGGTGGTCCCGCCAAGAAGCATTTCCGCCACACCCAGTTCACTTCCGAGCCTGATATCATCTTCCGTCATCCGGTTCTCGAACGGCCAGATATACTCCTTGAGCCATGTCATTAATGGCTGATCGTCCGCATACGAACGCATAAGAGTCATAGGCGTGTGACAGTGGGTATTTATCAACCCCGGCATGACCACAAAGCCTCTACCGTCTATTTCGTAAAGATTTTTCTCGTGCCGTCTGCGGAAATCATCAACAGAGGTAGCGTCACGGTCGATCATGGCGATCACATTCCCTTCGATCCCTACCGATCCACGGAAATACTTTACACCGTCGACCTCGTACATAGGGACGACTATGGCATCTTTTATAAGAATGTTACCCATGATGATTTTACAAGTTCGACAAGTCGACCTACGGGCATTGCTACTCCACTACCTCGCCTTTTACAAAGACGATATGACGCGCCATGCTGTCGTTCGAATAAACCTGAATCGCCTTATGGAATACACCTTTTTGTTTTTTGGGGTCATAGGTAACGGTTATCTTTCCACCGGCACCCGGCATGACTGGCTTCTTCGGGTAATCGAGACTTATGCATCTGCAGGACACCATTACCTTGGTGATTACCAATGGTTTATTACCTGAATTTTTGAATTCTATGCTGCCAGACTGTTTTCCCCCATCCTCTTTTATCTGGCCGAAATCATATTCGGTCACCTTGCCGAAATCTATGCATGCCCCATCTATAACCTTATTGGCAACGGTATCCTGCACCACGAGGGTCGTATCATTCTGTGACTCTGGAATCGCGGCGCCAGCAACATGAAACGTCAAGGCACACGCAATTAAAAAAACAGTGCAAAATATATTTTTCATCGCTACTGAAGCTTAAAGTTATATGTTATGGTTCCCATTTGAAGACCATCGCCCTCTATGCTGCTGAAACGTGACTGGCGGGCTGCTCTCAAAGCTGCATTTATAAGTTCGGATGCATTCGTCGTCGAGCCGCTTGGGCGATACTGTGCGTTAATGACTTTGCCGTCGGCATCGACCGTAATCTCCACAATCACCCGGCCTCCCTTATTGACATTGTAATCCGGTTTGGGCAACTGACCGACTATACTGCGTCCCGTGAGGTCGAAACTGTTCCCGTCGGCGCTTATTCCGGTACCTTCATGATTCCCTTCCGGAGCACCCTCTATTGTACCCTGGTTGCCTTCACCTTCTGTTGCCCCTTCCGATGAAGAGGTACTGCCCTGCGTACGTCCCGGGAAATTCAATCTCGGGTCGGCTACGCGAGGCTGCTCCTCTACATGAGGTGTTTCGGCAGAGGAGTTTTCACCCGGATTAGTAACTTCCGTAGATTGATTTTGACGCTGCTGTGCGGTCTGGGCTATTTCCGGAGCTTCTTCATTATCCTGTGTCGCGACAGGTTCGGGGGTACGCTGCGGTGCGGTCTGGCGCTGTTGCTGCGACTGTTTAGGGGCTACCGAATTATCCCGCGTATCGTCATTGCCGAATGCATTCTCCGTATCGCCGAAATTGATCAGAATCCCTTCCCCTGTCTGTTTCTCGGGTAACGAAAAGGTCAGAACAAGCAATAGCACACCCCATATAACGAGGTATGCTATCCCCGCTATAAGGCCTATGCGTTTGCCTGTTTTATTGTCTGTTTCGTAATAATACATCGGTCTATAATGGTGCCGTTGCGAGTATCATTTGGTAATTATTATCTTTGGCGATATTCATCACCTTCACTATCTCCTCTATCGGGACGCTCTTGTCGGCATGCAGTGAGAATATGGGTTTTTCTATGCTTCCCATTATCTCACCCAATTTGCTTTCGAGTTCTGCAAAAGGCACATATTCATCCTCCACGTAATATTGCAGGTCCTTTGTGATCGACACAGTCGTATAAGGTTTCACGTTGAGCTGGTTATTGCTCTTTGGAAGGACCAGTCTCAATGCGGGCGGACTGATAAGCGTCAGTGACATAAGCAGAAAGACCAACAGCAGAAAGACAATGTCGGACATCGACGCCATGCTGAACGACGCATCTACTTTCGAGCCTCTTTTTATTGCCATAATAACTTATTTTCAAAAAAATACAGTTGTCCGCCTTTTAACCGGCGGTATTAACTAAAAGGCTATTTTTCGACCGGCTGGTTCAAAATATCCATAAAAGCTATCGAATTGGCCTCCATCTGGAACACCAGCTTTTCTATCCTCTGTATAAGGTAGTTGTAACCGAAGAATGCAGGAATCCCGACGATAAGACCGCCGACCGTCGTGATCATAGCAGTGTACATACCGCTCGAAAGCACGCCTATATCTATGGTACCTCCGATATTCGACATATCCATGAACGCTACAACAAGACCTATGACGGTTCCGAGGAATCCGAGCATCGGGGCGCCACCGGCTATGGTTGCAAGAAATGGCAGTCCGCTTTCGAGTTTGGAGACTTCCAGATTGGCGACATTCTCAACAGAAGTTTGGACATCAGACATCGGACGACCGATACGTTCGATACCCTTTATCACCATTCTGGCAATCGGTGTATCCGTAGATTTGCAAAGATTGACAGCCGATGCTATCTTCCCTTCATAAATATAGTCTCGTATGCGGTTCATGAAATTCGGATCCCATTTAGATGCCTTGTTTATAGCAATAAAACGTTCCACGAAAATAAATACGGTTACGCCGGCCAAAGCCAGAAGCACCCACATTATCCAACCGCCGGCAAGGAACAGATCGCCCAGCTTCATTGTTTCCGTTGTCTCTTCGATCATCATCGCAGTCGAATCAGCCACCGCTGTCTGAAGAAAAAAAGCCATAGTTTTTTTAGTTTTTATGTTCGTATTTGTTATTGTCTTCTTCGATTGCCCGTCCGGCGAATAAATCTGCATTGGGGCAAAACGCAAGTTTGTTTTACATTATGCCGGTCCTGACGTAAAAATATCAACACGACCGGATAAATCCTTTTAAAATCAATGCCGAACCGATCTCGACCTCTGGTGAAAAACAGAGACGGTGATAAAACTCACAAATCCTTCGGTAAGGCTTCTGTATTTATATCCTGCAAATATACAGAATCCTGCTCAATTTTAGGTGCATCGGCACCTTCTAATATTGTTTCCGATGCATCTTTCTCATTTTCCATGGTTTCCCCGTTTTCATCCGTCAGATTATCTTGTTCCGCAGATGATTCTTTTTTACGGCCGAAGATAGAAAAACGCTGTTTAATATTTCGCCAAAGATGACTTAAATTATTAAAATCCTCCCGATAATATAATCCTATTCCGCTTTCCTGCATGCCCTGGTTTTCATCGAACCGGTCGATTGTCCGGGTAAATCCCTTAAGACGCAGATTGCCTCCGCGGTCTATGAGCCACGTGAGAGCGAAGTCACCCGTTACGTTATTTGCATTGCTGCTGTAGAAGTTAGGTGTATTCAAGGCGTCGTAATTACCTTCCAACTCGAGCAACAACCGGTTTCCGGCCAGCGATGTCGACAAATCGAGGCTCACTTCATCCGAATTATATTCGCTCTGGGATCGGTATGTAAGGCCTACATTGAAGCGGTCGTTCGAGATCCAGTTGGTAAGTTGGGACGAGAGTATATTCACCAGCTCGTCAGCTCCGGCGCTGGCCGACCCTATATTGACTCCTTGCCCCACGTCGCGGTAGAATTTTCGCAAGGTAATGAGCGAAAAGAATTGCGTAGCCATCATCTCCTGTGTATTCAGAGAATTGGCAACCAGTATTTTGGTGCTTGGTTCGCTGTTCGGAAGCGATATATTGAAAGTCATGAGGGGAGCCGAAAGTCTTTCGCTCATCGTAAGCCAACATTCGACAGGAACGGTGCCGCTGTATTGGGAGTCATCGAGGAGTGGTGCGAGCGACGCTTTTAATTTGTATACTGCAGATATGTTCAACAACGCGTCCACAGGATCGCCGGTCCATTGAAGCGAGCTTCCGTCGGCAATCGTAAAGTTGCGTTCTATAATATCATGCAAAACGAGCGTGTATGTTCCTTCGGTTATCTGGTAGTCGCCATACATATTGAGGATATTGCTCGATGGATCTATATTGAGCGTCAGCGAGCCGTTGCCTCTTCCGCGCAAAGCACCTCCCATCTTAGGGTCGATTACCAATTCGACGAGTGCGTTAGGCAATACATTGAGAACCATATTGATGTTAAGCGCCGAACTTTCCGAATGTATTTTTTCACGGTTGTTGCGCTCCACGATCATACGTTTGCGAATCAAATAATCGCTGCTGTCGGTATAAACCTTATCAGGTTCTCTGAAAACCACCAGATCTGAGCGCTGAGCATCTGTTTTGCCACTGAGTGGCAAGTGAAATTCCGAACGGTTGGCTGTCGTTGCATTCACCTGGATATCCGTAGCTCTCTTGTCTCCCACGATCCGTGCGCTGCCCGAAGCATAAACCTTGCCGTAAAACATGTCGCTCTCTTCTTCGGTCGTATTAAGGACCAACATATTGTTCGGTCTGGCGTTAACGTCGAATTCCACATTTTTCAGGTTATTGAGATCGACCGAAATATCGAGCAACCCCTCGTTGCCCTCGGGGTCGGTAAACCGTGCCTGCTTAAGGACAAGTCGGTTATCAGTCATCGTCATATCGGCATTCCTGACGGTATACGGTACATTCAGGTAATCGACGGTAGTCGTCAGTTCAGACACTTTTATCGTCCCGTTAGCCTTCAGTTTGCGTCCTGTCCCCGAAATTTCGAGGCTGGCATCAGCCGTACCTTTCGTTTTGCTAACAGCCCCCTCAAGAAATGGATCGAGCAGCGACATATCTATGTTCTCCATCTCGAGGAAAGTCATATAACTCTTCTCGCCGGGACGGTAATATCCCCTTATCGCCGGTTTATCGCTGTTATCCGGGGTAAAAGTGAACCGTGCCCGTTCGTTTTCGAAATCCCACAGACTGGCGAACGTAATCAAAGGAAGTCGTGTCGTATTGACGACGACAGAATCGAGTTCAACTCCGGCCTCGAGGATTCCGTTTTTCATGGCGGAAACCATCTCTACGGTACCGTTCATTTTGCCAGTTACATTATATCCCATCTTTGAAGTCATTTGGGACAATGGAGCGATATCGAAGTTTATGAGGTTGATTCTCAACGTATCTTCTTTGCTCCTGGACACCGGGCCGTTGGCATAAAGCCACTGTCCCGATCCGGCAACGACAAAATTATTGACCATGATCCTCCCTCTGCCGAAAGTAATGTCACGGGCAAAAACATTCCATGTTCGCCCCCCGGAAGAGAACAACGAAGGTGTGAAATGCAAGCTGACCTGTGCTTTGCCGAGGCTGTCGAGGCCCAACACGGCATTGGCGCCGATGAGCGCCGACATACCGTTCTCTCTGTTCGAAAACCGCGAAGCAGCATTTATCACGTTATCCCTGACGCCGGCATTTACCGAGAACTGTGGCATATAAAGCCCTCCCGCATAGAGATCTCCGGCTCTCAGATAGACCGCCAGAGAATCGCCTTCGTCGCGGCTGTTTATCTCGATGTCCGAAGCGAAGTTGTTCTTGTATTCCAAATACTCGGAAGTGACACTAAGAGAAAATTTACGGATATACGGATTGAAAAGCAATGACAACTTGGTTCCTTTTGCCACTACGAGTCCGGGAAGCAGCACGCCGGCAAGATTATCAGTATTCTTGACATCGACTTTCAGGATCGAGTAATTCGATACATCCGCAGGTGCGGCTAAATCCGGCATATCGTTCTCTTCCCTCTCGCGCGGCGAAAGCGTCGGCATATAGATACGCAACATATTACGTATCTGGGGGAAAAGCTCCGTATAGCTCGTTCGGCTGCGAAAATCCATGTCGGCAAAATCCGAACGGAACTCGATATTCTTGCTCTGGGCACTATTACGCCCCGTAACTGTCATTATTGCGGTATTAAGCGTATCGGCATTAGCAATATAGGCCAAGTCTCGGACGCTGATCAAGCCGTTGAGGTCATCCAGGTCACGTCCGCTGGCAGAAGCATCCACATGACAACTCAGCACCGAAACCGAATCCCGAGGATTGAGGTTCAGCCGCACGAGATCGGCATTACGGAGGACCATCGAAAAATCGTATTTCGGAATGGAATCGTTGAAATCGAGCATACCATCAAAGTCGAAATCAAGATTAGGATCGGGAGACGACACCTTCCCCTGGAAGAGTTTATGGCGTATCGTACCATTCAACTTTATTCCGCCGTAATCATATCCTTTGAATCCTAATTCCGAGACGAGCGCGTCCGTTCGGACCTCCATATCATCCTTGTCAAGGGAGCCTTCCAGAGCCGCAGAAAAAGATATTTTATCAATTTGTTCAACTTCCACGAGTTTCCCCAGACTGAAGTTTCGCACATCGATCTTACCTGCGAAACCGATATCCTTAGATCGGTCGGACCGCAATCCGAGATCGAAATCGGCATCGCCACGCTCTGTTCCGATGCTTGCTCTGGCTGCAAAGTCTCCGAGAAGGCCTCTGAAACTTCCGGAGATACTCACCTCTCCAAGTTCCAAGAGTTTCGCGTAAATATCTTTATCGAGAGTCGTTTTTTTCGACACATCGGCAAAAATACGGGCCACATCATCGGCATGGGTATACAACTTGTCTATCTCGAAATCAAAACGGGTCGTATTAACGTTTGGCAGGCCTTTCATTGCGAAAGAAAGGCCAATGTCGGTGTCATACACTCTCGCATAGGAAAACCGCCCCTTCATATCAGCCACCGGTCCCTCAACGAATGCATCTGCACTGCTAACGGCCATTCCCCAACTCCTCAGCGACGGTGCAAAATACGCAAGGGTACGAAAGTCCACTGTCGTGTTGTGCATGCTCGATTCAAACCGGACATTATTCAGGAAATCTGCCATTTGCCACCTCTCATAAAGCATATTGAGCGAATCCATCTCGACATGCGAACCGGAAGCGTCAAACTCGAGATCGCTAAACCGGAGCCCGCCAGGCGCAACGGAGAATTTCCTCGAAGAAAACCTCTTTACATCGAATCCGCTTTTATCACGCAATGAAATATCATTTATTCGCATCGAGACGCTATCGTCGGCAACATCTATCCTGTCCACATTGAGATAACGCAGTTTTGTATCTATATCGGTGAAGTTCACGCCATATTCGCGTGGTTCGCGAACATATTTCGTATGTTTGAACGACAAATTCTCGATCTCGAGAGCTTTGACGTGCATTTTAAAACCACGCCCCTTCTCACGATTCCTTTCACTTCGAACGGCGTGCAGCAGATGTTTGAGATTGGACATACTGTCCGGTTGCTGGTGCAGATAGAATTTGGCCTCTTCCAATTTCACCTTACCGAGAGAGAGATCGTCTCCGAACAGTTCGGGCACACTCATCCCTACGCTCAACCGTCCGACATATAGCAACGTATCTTTCTGTAAATCGCCGACATAAACGCCATACAGGGCAAGTCGGTTGAAAAACCTCAGGTGTACCTTGTCGATGGATATGTCTGCACCCGTTTTTTCGCTAATAATATCTGTGGCCTGGCGCACGGCAAATGTCTGCACTGACGGCAAATAGAGCATAAGCGCAAGACACAACGGAATAATTATGGCCGCAAGAATGAGCCATGAAAACACCGAAAAAAATATTTTTATAACTTTGCGCATCGAAACTTCGGCAATAAGTTACAAATATAGCGAAAGGCGAGAGCAATCGCAGAAAGCCTCCGCTTTCGGAGATTGCCGAGCCGCATCCTATATCCTAAAAATATAGTGAAAGGCGAGAGCAACCGCAGAAAGCCTGTGCTTTCGGAGATTGCCGAGCCGAATTCTATATTCTGCAAATATACGGAAAGACGAATGGACAAGCAAGCATTGCCTTGACTTGCCAGATACGTAACCTATATTGTGCAAAATTACTAAAAAGTCGGACAAACAGCCATAAGACATGGATATTACCATCCTGGGCATAGAATCATCCTGTGACGACACATCTGCTGCCGTACTGTGCAATAACGTACTTCTGTCGAATGTTATTGCCAGCCAGCAGGTACACGTCAAATACGGCGGAGTGATCCCCGAACTGGCTTCTCGCGCCCACCAGCAGAACATTATACCCGTAATTGATACGGCACTGAAGGACGCCGGGATTTCGGTGGACGACATAGATGCCATTGCATTTACCAGGGGCCCGGGTCTTCTCGGGTCGCTTCTGGTAGGTGTCTCTTTCGCAAAAGGACTGTCTTTGGCGAAAGACATACCCCTTGTCGAGGTCAATCACCTGCAAGGCCATATCCTTTCGCACTTCATCGACCTGCCCGATCGTACGCTACCGCATCCCGATTTCCCGTTTCTGTGCCTGCTCGTTTCAGGCGGGCACACCCAGATCGTCAAGGTCGACAGCCCGGAAAAAATGGATGTCGTCGGTACTACAATCGACGATGCGGCAGGCGAGGCTTTCGACAAATGCGCCAAGGTCATGGGACTTCCCTATCCGGGCGGTCCGGTTATAGACAAACTGGCGAAAGAGGGGGACCCGAGTCGCTTCAAATTCGCGAAACCACATGTGGACGAATTCAACTACAGTTTCAGCGGATTGAAAACCTCCTTTCTCTATTTCCTTCGCGACCGCGTTGCCGAAGACCCGGATTTCATAGGAAACAACACCGCAGACCTCTGTGCCTCGCTGCAACATACAATCATAGCCATACTTACCGACAAGCTCATCAAGGCCTCCAAACACTACAAGATCAAGGACATAGCGATAGCTGGAGGGGTCTCGGCCAATTCCGGTCTGCGCATGGCAATCGAGGAAGAGGGACGTAAACGCGGTTGGCGCACCTTCCTGCCCGAATTCAAATTCACCACTGACAATGCGGCGATGATAGCCATGGCCGGCTACTACCGCTATCTCGACAATAAATTCTCCACCCTCGACGTAGCTCCCGTCGCAAGGGCAGAAGGATTTTAAACAATTCGTATGGAAGAGAGCATAGTTGTAGCCACAGAAGAAGATCTATCGGCCATATTCGCATTACAACAAAGGTCATTCCGTCTGATCGTGCAGAATGTCGCCAAGGAGGACCCCCTGCCTCTGTGGCAAACCGAAGAAGAACTGAGAAACGACGCCAGAAACTACATCATCCTCAAATATGTTTCCAACGGACGCATTATAGGCACCGTACGCGGGCGTCTAATCGAAAACGGAAATTGTTATGTAAGCAAACTCGCTGTCGATCCCGACCAGAACAATAAAGGCATAGGCCGGAAACTGATGGAGACAGTGGAAAGCTATTTCCCTGATTGCCGAGGCTTCGAGCTATTCACCACCGTAGCTACCCCAAACACCTGCCATCTCTATAAGAGCCTTGGCTATGAAATCACAGGCATTTCTCAAGACAAGCTGGGAGTTACGCTTGCATACTTCTCCAAACGAAATCATAATCTCAGAAAATAACGAAACAACATGAAACAAGAACGAGAGAGGGTTTTCCAACCCGTATTATTCTCCCTATTCAAACAAGGAGGGCTGCGGGAAAACTTTTCTAAAGACATCCTCGCCGGTATCGTAGTCGGCATTGTAGCCATACCTTTGGCTATAGCCTTTGCCGTAGCTTCCGGCGTATCACCGGAAAAAGGTGTAATGACCGCCATCATAGCCGGCTTCATAGTCTCTTTCCTCGGAGGCAGCCGCGTCCAGATAGGCGGTCCCACCGGCGCATTTATCGTGATCGTCTACGGAATAATAAACGATTACGGCCTCGAGGGCATGATTATTTCGACCATCATGGCCGGACTGATGCTCATAGCCTTCGGATTCATGAGGCTGGGGACATTTCTGAAATTCATCCCTCATCCGCTCATAGTCGGTTTCACGTCCGGGATTGCACTCGTGATATTCTCCACACAGATCTCAAACGCATTCGGATTGACGCTGCCCGAGAACCCGTCGGAATTCATTGCCAAATGGCGGGTCTATTTCGAAAATATCGGTACCATCAACTGGTGGGCGACAGGCATTACGGTTGCGACAATACTGATTTCCGTATTCTCGAAGAAAGTAATCAAAGTCATTCCGGGATCGTTCATCGCCATCATATTGATGACACTTGTAACATCTTTGTGCGAACTTCCAGTCACTACGATCGGTACGCTTTACGGCGAAATAAAACTCAACTTCGCCCCCACCTTCCCATCCGTGGAGTTCGGGGAGCTCGGCCAATACCTCCAGCCGGCATTCACCATCGCGATACTCGGAGCCATCGAATCGCTGCTTTCGGCCGTTGTTGCCGACGGTATGATAAGTTCACAACACCGGTCAAACACAGAGCTCATAGCCCAGGGAGTCGCTAATGTTGTCTCTCCCCTGTTCGGCGGCATACCTGCAACCGGAGCCATAGCGCGTACGGCTACCAACATCAAAAACGGAGGCCGCACACCCGTGGCCGGCATGACACACGCCATCGTCATTCTTCTCATAATGCTATTCTTCGGCAAATGGGCGGCACTTATCCCCATGTCATGTCTGGCCGGTATCCTGATAGTCGTCTCCTACAACATGAGCGAATGGCGCACGTTCCGGTCAGTACTCCGAGCGTCTTATTTCGATGTCATAATCCTGCTGGCGACATTCTTCATTACCGTGCTGGTGGACCTGACCGTCGCCCTCGAAATAGGTATCGTCCTTGCCTCGCTGATGTTTATGAAACGTATGGCCGACAACGCACCGAAAGACATAATGACCGGCAGCAACGTCGATCAGGACGTGCTCGACAACTACCACGATATCCCCTCCACAGTCGGTATTTATGAGATCAGCGGGCCGTTCTTTTTCGGGTCGGCAAAGACATACTGCCAGACTATCCGTGCGATGGGTATCAAATACAAGGTACTCATAATACGAATGCGCCACGTGCCCTTCGTGGACACGACCGCTATCAAGAATCTTCGGGAAACCATCCACCAGTTACAAACCGCCGGGACAAAGATAATCCTGTCGGGAGTGAACGACAAGGTGCGCAAGGACCTCATACGTTTCGGCATCGGAGAGCAGATCGGAGAAGACTCGATATACCCGAAGTTCGACCTGGCACTGTACGGTGCAATGGATTATGTGACGAAAGTCGAATAGCAAAGCTTCTCATGATCTGATGATCTGATTCACTGACAAAACATAGGAAAATAAGCCCCGGATTTTCCGGGGCTTATTTCTATCCGGCTGCATAAAATCGCTTCATACACAGGCAGTCCGGGCTATTATCATTGGTCTAAACAATATCTCCAACTCAATCAAGACAACTCCACACTCACTAATGCCGACTCTGGTTCGAATCCGTAGAATATCGTACTGATACGCCAAATCCTAAAAACAGAGAGGGAGGTGCCCGCGCAGGGACCTCCCTTCATAATGAGTCATTTTATCGGGTCCAAAGCGTTTCCCGATGTATCAGCGTTTCACCTCTACGATCTCGTATCCTTCCACTATATCGCCCACTTTAATGTCGTTGTAATTTTCGATATTAAGACCACACTCGAGACCGCTTACCACCTCTTTCACGTCATCCTTATAGCGCTTGAGCGAACCGAGTTTCCCGGTATAAACCACTATACCGTCACGTATCACACGTATCGGTGTGTTGCGCGTAATCTTGCCTTCCCGCACGACACAACCGGCTATGGTTCCCACCTTGCTGATCTTGAATGTTTCGAGAACCTCTACCGAACAAACTATCTCTTCCTTGGTCTCAGGGGCAAGCATACCCTCGATAGCGTCCTTGATATCGTTTATCGCATCATAGATGATAGAGTATAAGCGTATCTCTATCTCCTCTTTTTCGGCAAGTTTACGCGCCGAAGCCGACGGGCGGACCTGGAAACCGACGATTATAGCATTAGATGCTGCAGCAAGGATAACATCCGACTCCGATATCTGGCCCACGGCCTTATGAATCACATTTACCTCAACCTCTTCTTTGGAAAGTTTGATCAACGAATCCGTCATTGCTTCTACCGATCCGTCCACATCACCTTTTACAATGATATTGAGTTCCTTGAAGTTTCCTATTGCAATGCGGCGTCCGATCTCATCGAGTGTCACATGTTTCTGAGTGCGCAGTCCCTGCATGCGTTGCAATTGTTCGCGCTTGTTGGCGAGCTCGCGTGCGCTACGGTCGTCATCCATGACATTGAACGTGTCGCCAGCCTGCGGAGCACCATTAAGACCGAGTACCAATACGGGGGTCGATGGCGGAGCTACCTCAACCTTCTTGCCATTTTCATCGAACATTGCCTTTACACGTCCGGTATGGGTGCCTGCCAGCATGATGTCGCCGACCCGAAGCGTACCGTTCTGCACAAGTACAGTCGCAACGTATCCACGTCCTCTATCAAGCGACGATTCTATTACAACGCCCGTAGCCTTTTTGTCGGGATTGGCCTTGAGATCGAGGAATTCGGCCTCGAGCAACACCTTCTCGAGCAGTTTGTCGAGATTGATTCCTTTTTTGGCCGATACCTCCTGCGACTGGTATTTGCCGCCCCAGTCTTCCACGAGATAGTTCATGGCGGCAAGCTGTTCCTTGATTCGGTCCGGATTTGCCCCTTCCTTGTCTATCTTATTTATCGCGAACACTATCGGCACTCCGGCAGCGGTAGCGTGGTTGATAGCTTCGACGGTCTGGGGCATCACGCTGTCGTCGGCAGCGATGATTATGATTGCCACGTCTGTTGCCGCCGCGCCTCGGGCTCGCATAGCTGTAAATGCCTCGTGACCCGGAGTATCGAGGAACGTTATCTTCCGTCCGTCCAGTTCCACGCTATAAGCACCTATGTGCTGGGTTATCCCGCCTGCTTCACCGGCAATAACGTTTGTCTTTCGTATATTGTCGAGCAGCGAGGTCTTACCGTGGTCTACGTGACCCATGACCGTAACGATAGGCGGACGCGGCACGAGTTCTTCTTCCGAGTCGTCCTCTTCTTCTATCGCCTCCTGTATCTCTACCGATACGAATTCCACCTTATACCCGAATTCTTCGGCTACGACCACCAATGCTTCTGCATCGAGCCTCTGGTTGATAGAGACCATCAGGCCAAGATTCATACATGCGGTTATAACCTCGGTGACACCCACATCCATCATTGTAGCCAGTTCGCTCACCGTAACGAATTCCGTAACCCGAAGAATGCTTTTTTCCATCTCTTCGCGTTCCATCTCCTCGCCCATACGAGCAGCGGCGGCATCGCGTTTATCACGGCGATATTTAGCACTTTTACTTTTGGCGCCCTTAGAGGTAAGACGGGCAAGCGTTTCCTTAACCTGCTTTTGTACCTCTTCGTCGCTTACCTCGGGTCTGAGAATCGGTTTAGCTCCCTTTTTATTGCCCTTTTTCTTTTCCGCGAACTGAGGTTTTCCTGTTGTACCGTGTTTACCTCCTTGCTGATCCCGGTTCTGTCCCGATAATGGCGGTTGCTGTTTGGTAACATCGACCTTGTCTTTCGTGATTCTTTTGCGCTTTCCGCGGCTTCCAGTCCTGTCAAAGTCTTTCACATCTATCTTTCCGAGCACTTTGGGACCTGCAAGCGTACTCCCCTCGGTATCCGGACGGAACACATTGCTGTCATCGGCGGCCTTACGTTCATCAAATGTCATAGTCTGTTTTTCGGCATCCGCCATGACAACGGTCGGCCGTTCCTCCGCTTTAGGCCGAGGAGCTGGCTCTTCACGCTCAACCTCCGGTTTGGGCGTTGCCACAGAAGTTTGTTTCGGTTTTACGTCAACTACCGGTTCCGGTTTTACGTCCGCTGCCGGTTCAGTCTCAGGCAGAGACGCTTCAAACGCTTTGGGCTTAAGTTCCTTGATTTCCTCCGGTTTTACGGGTTCGGGTTTTGGTTCTTCCGGTTTGGGGATTTCGTGTTTCGGGGTCTCTTTTACCTTCTCATCCTTTTTGATATGGCTCTTTGGCTTACCGGCATCGAGATCTATCTTACCCAGCACCTTAGGACCACGCGAAGCGACTTCTTCTCTTACCGATATGACACCTGACTTTATGACTACCTCGTCCTTGAAATCATCTTCGGCTTTCCTCTCTTCCTCCTTACGGTCGCTTATCGACACGCTTTCCGGTTTGAAGTTTATCCTCTCCCTGACGCTGGCCACATTATCCGGCATATTGCCCCCGAACTCTTTCTGCAACGCAGCCAAAGCATCCGCCGAGACAATCGTATTGGGCGAATGATCCACTTCGAACCCCTTTTTGCGTAAGAATTCGACAATGGTATTCAGCCCGACATTGAATTGCCGTGCCGCCTGGTTGAGCCTGACTCTTTTTTCGTTTGACATATATCTTTCTTTATTCTTTCTGTTCGTTCTTCATTTTTGCGTTTGGGGAGGCCGCCGCCTGTCTGAGAGCGCTACCGGAATTTGGCCGATTTCATCAGCTCCTGTTCCCGCACAATATTTAATACCTGTCGCGGGATCGGAAATGTTATTCGAATTCCGACTTGAGAATATTCACGACCTCTTTTACCGTCTCTTCTTCGAGGTCCGTACGCTTTGCCAGTTCGTCTACCGAGTGTTCGAGTACGCTCTTGGCAGTGTCGCAACCGATACCTTTGAGGGCGTCGATGATCCACTGTTCTATTTCGTCCGAGAACTCGTCGAGAGCGACGTCCTCTTCTTCCACCTCGCGATAGACATCTATGTCATACCCTGTCAGCATGCTTGCCAGACGGATATTGAGACCGCCCTTGCCGATAGCCAACGAGACCTCGCTCGGCTTGAGGTAAACAGCGGCGGTCTTTTTCTCTTCATCGAGATTGATCGAGGTGATCTTGGCCGGATTCAACGCACGCTGGATCAAAAGCTGCATGTTGTTCGTCCAGTTCACAACGTCTATATTCTCGTTACGCAACTCCTTGACTATGGAATATATACGCGAACCTTTCATCCCCACGCAGGCTCCGACGGGATCGATTCGTTCGTCGTAAGACTCAACGGCGACTTTTGCCCTCTCACCCGGAATACGTACGATCTTCTTGATCGTGATAAGTCCGTCATAAATTTCGGGCACTTCAAGTTCGAACAGCCTTTCCAGAAATTCCGGAGCCGTACGCGAAAGTATGATTACCGGGGAATTGTTGCGCATCTCAACTTTGGAGACGATAGCACGTATCGAATCTCCTTTACGGAAAAAGTCGCTCGGGATCTGCTCGCTTTTGGGCAATATGAGTTCATTGTCTTCATCATCGAGGACAAGCACCTCTTTTTTCCATACCTGATAGACCTCACCCGTTATGATTTCGCCCACCTTTTCGCTGTATTTTTCATAGAGGCTTGCCTTTTCGAGGTCGAGAATTCGTGAAGCGAGGTTCTGTCGAAGTGAAAGGACCGCACGACGGCCAAAGTCCGACAATTTGAGTTCGTCGGCGACCTCTTCTCCCACTTCATATGTTTCGTCGATCTTGCGCGCGTCGCTCAGTGAAATCTGCTGGTTTGGATTTTCCACTTCGCCGTCATTGACAATCACACGGTTCCGCCAGATCTCCATATCTCCCTTTTCGGGATTCACGATCACGTCGAAATTTTCGTCGGTCTCGAAGGTTTTGATAAGGTAGTGGCGGAAGACATCCTCTATCACACCGATCATAGTGCTCTTGTCGATGTTTTTCAGCTCTTTGAACTCAGCGAACGTGCTGATTAGATTAACATTGTCCATAGTAGTATTTGATGGTACGTTTTTATGTTTTTATTGTCTGAACTTATTGTTCGGTAATTGCATCGGCCGAACCGCATGGCTCGACAGATGATCATTTGAAATCCAGATACTCTTTTGTTGTTTTCACATCATCGAGAGGGTATGTCCTTGTATTTTCCACTTCGACTTTTCTCTTTTTCCCCTCGACAGCGACTTTTTCGGGATATGCTATCGTTATGCTCTCTTCCGAGGCATCACGCAACTCTGCCAGTATCTTGGTGCCGTCCTTCAGCACCACTTCGACAGGTTTTCCTATGAGTTTGCGATACTGACGCAACACCTTAAGCGGTTGCCCCACGCCAGCCGATGCCACCATAAGCGAGAAATCTTCCTGTTCACGGTCGAATTCGGCCTCTATGGTACGGCTGAGCTCGACACATGTCTCTATCGAAACCGCCGTATCGCTGTCTATCGTAAGTTCCACGTCGTTGGAGGGAGACACCTTGATGTCCACAATGAAAAGGTCGCTGCCTTCCATAAACCTTTCAGCCGCCTCCCGCATCTTTTGTACTTCGATCATAATTCTCTGAATGTTAACGCTTAGTCCGTTTCTCCATCATACCCGACATGGCCGGATTTCTCCTCGGAAAGTACGAAAATAGGGGACTTGCGTCCCCTATCTCCCTCATTTATCGGTGCAAATATATTAAAATTTGCTTTTATTTCTATGAATTAACGTTTTTTTGTTGCCATTTAGTGTCTCAGCGACTATTCTTCCTCTTTTTTCGTCGGGCTCCAAGGCTTGAGGATGCCTTTTTTCGAGGTTCGAATAAAGTTCACTATCGCATCGCGTTCCGGACTCGACGGGAACTGTTCCATAACAATATCGCAGGCCTTTCCGTATGAGTAGCCGCCCTGGAAAATTATACGGAATATATCCTGTATTCTGTGAACCTGTTCGTCGGTGAATCCTCTCCTGCGCAGACCTATCGTATTGGCTCCCACATATTGTATGGGTTCATGCGAAGCCTTGACGTACGGAGGAATATCCTTGTTCACGAATGTACCTGCCCCCACCATGACATGCGAACCGATTCTTGTGAACTGCGATGCACCTCCCTGGCCGCCGAAAACGACCCAGTCGCCGATCTCCACTTCGCCGGCAAGCAGTACATTGTTGACGATAACGTTATAATCGCCGACCACACAGTCGTGTCCGACATGGCAGCAGGCCATGAAAAGGTTATTGCTTCCTATAACTGTTTTACCGCGGGCAGCGGTGCCGCGGTTAAGCGATGCTCCTTCGCGTACCGTGTTGTTATCGCCCATTTCGAGTGTAGTGTATTCGCCCTTGAATTTGAGGTCCTGCGGAATACCGCCAACAACAGCATTCGTGTGTATCTTGCAGTTCTTGCCCATGCGGGTACCTGCGAGTACCGTGGCGTGCGGGCCTATCCATGTTCCGTCGCCTATCACAACGTCACCGGCTATGTATGCGAAAGCCTCTACGGTCACGTTCTCGCCGAGTTTCGCATCGGGATGAATATATGCTAAATCACTTATCATTTTTCGTTTAAGTAATTAGGTTATGCTCTGTTCTTTGCAACCTGAGCCACTAATACGGCCTCGGTCACCAGCTGCTGGCCAACGAAGGCCTTGGCTTCCATCTTGACGATACCGCGTCTCACAGGTTCGGTAAGTTCCAGTTCAAAGTGCAGTGTATCGCCCGGAACCACTTTCTGTTTGAATTTCACCTCGTCTATTTTGAGGAAATAGGTTGAGTAATTCTCCGGATCTTCAATTTCGTGCAGCGCCAATATGCCTCCGCACTGAGCCATCGCTTCAATAATGAGGACTCCCGGCATGACCGGTTCGCTCGGGAAATGTCCCACGAAGAAAGGTTCGTTCATGGTGACGTTCTTGATGCCGGCTACGCTTCCCGAATCTATATGTATGATCCTGTCGACCAGCAGGAAGGGTGGCCTGTGCGGCAGAAGCTTCATGATACCGTTGATATCATATATCGGAGCTTTAGCCGGATCGTACTTGTAACGGGGTTTGACACCTTCCCGGCGCATGGTCTTGCGCAGCATCCTGACCGTATCGGTATTTGCCTTGTGACCGGGGCGGGTAGCCATGACCTTGCCTTTTATCCTGAGTCCCATGAGGGCGAAGTCGCCGAGTATGTCTAAAAGTTTATGACGTGCGGGTTCGTTACGGAAACGCAACGATATATTATCGAGATAACCGCCTTTCACTTCGACGTCACGTCCGGGGAAGAGTTTGCGTACGCGTTCGATCTGTTCTTCTGTGACATTGTGTTCCACAACGACGATGGCATTATCCATGTCTCCGCCCTTGATAAGGTTTGCCCCCAGCAACAGTTCGAGTTCATGGAAGAAGACGAACGTACGGCACGGAGCAATTTCCTTCGCGAAATCGGTATTGCTGTCGAAGGTGGCATATTGGTTTCCCAATACATCAGAGCCGTAATCCACATGCACCGACACGCTGAACTCGTCATCCGGCAAAACGACGATCTCGACGCCTTTTTCCTCGTCGGTGTAACGTATGGTTTCGGTGACATTATAATATTGGATAAATGCCTCCTGCTCTTCGAGTCCGACCGATTTGATCTTTTCGGCATACTCCCTGGCAGAACCGTCCATAATCGGCACCTCGGGACCATCAACCTCGACAATAGCGTTATCAACACCCATGGACCACAATGCGGCCATCAGATGTTCGATAGTCGAAACCTTGACATCTCCTTTAGCGACAGTGGTACTGCGCGATGTATCTGTGACATTTTCGGCAATCGCCTGTATTTGGGGTTCTCCTTCGATGTCTATTCGTTTGAAGACTATCCCCGTATCTGCCGGGGCGGGAAGGATATTCATCGTAACCTTAAGGCCTGTATGCAATCCAGTACCTTTGATGGTAAACGAAGCCTTAAGAGTCTTTTGCTTATTGGCCATAGTAGTTCAAAGATGTATAGGCATTTTTATTTCATACAAAGGTATGAATTTTTATGGAAGAAATAGTACTTTTGCCTATAATTTCTACCCTCATGGGAATGAGCGAACAAAAACAACAGGAGATAACAAAACGTCAACCAATACGTCTGCCATTCGAAAAACGGGAAACAGATATCGGCGTATGGTTCTACGACCACCGTATCGGCATATGCGTAACGCTTGTGGCCTATGTGGTATTCATGGGACTTTTCGCATGGGGTACTATCTCTCTGGACAAGTACGAACCCAATACCTCAATCCTTATAGAATTTCCCGAAGAGGAAAAACGCATAGAACTGACACCGGAACAGCAGCGCATTCTCGCACAAAACAGCCAGGACGATTATTCTGACGTGCGCAACCTATCCTCGAACGATAATGCCGAAGAACTCGATCCCCACCTGGCCGACGACCGCAGCACAGAGGCATCACAACTGTATGAAGATGCGGGCAAACTCGGAGAATCAATGGATGCCAATCGCGCCATGTATGAACAGGGATTGGCATTGGAAAGGGAAATAGCGAACGGCAATACGGCCGGAGAAACCGGATCGACCGAAGGCAAGGACACAAAAGTATCGGGCAACGTCACAGTGCGGTTCTCTTTCGACAACCCGGTACGTAACAAAGTAAGCCTTGTAGTCCCGGCCTATCTTTGCGAAGGCGGCGGCATGGTGGAGTTAATAGTTACGCTCGACACCAACGGTTATGTGGTTTCAGCCACTGTGGACAAATCGGTATCCACTCCCGACGAATGCATGCAAAATTCGGCAATCAACGCGGCACGCCAGTCCCGTTTCAATGTCGACTCCAATGCACCCAAGCGCCAAACCGGAACAATCTCATACACATTCATCCCCCAGTAATTGGCTCGCAATATCCGAAGTACGCGGGAAATCCCAGAAGCCGTTTAGCCTGCAAAATACCGGATGGAGATACTGAACCCCGTCCCGGCATACATTTTCTCCGAGATATTCTCTCAAATATTCCGAACCAAAAGCCCGCTCGGATGGAGCTCCATCCGGATCGGGACGACCACGTATCAAAACGACAAACAGAACGCCACAAGAACGCGGCAAGAATATCCCCTACCACCGAAAAAACAAGATACGGAACCTGTCGCGAAGGGACGCAATTACACTAATGCAAAGAACCGGAAAAGACATTCTTACTTCCCCGAATAAACCTTGCCGGAGAAGTTTGCAGACTAATTTTGCCATTAAAAACCAAAAAACGCCAAAAAATTATTATGCCCAGGTTGGTATATGCAAATTTTAGTTATACTTGCAAAAAATTTTAAAAATGGCTAACGCATCGGACGGAAAAAAACGAGTGGTAATAAGCTACCACAACCTCCCAGTGGAACTTCAGGAAGAGTTGAAAAAGAAATATCCGTATGGATATACGGAAGCGATGATACGCATAGACAAGGGGCCTGGGGACTTTTTCTACGGGGTAGTATTGGAGACTGAGAATACAAGCTATCTTGTGAAAGTAGACGTCAAAGTCGACGGAAATCTCAGCGAAGATGAAGACAAAGATTTCTACGAAGACGACGAAATAAAAGGTGCTGACGAAATAATCGACAGCGCAGACAACATGGAGGACGATTAATCCGACCGGATGCATTACAAATCCGATCGGGACCTGCCGTGTCAACAATATGTCTGACCGTCCCATCTACTAAGAAACAATATTCGGTTAGGCGGGACACGAGAATCGACAGACCGGCGACGTGTAAAGTGGTATAATAATTGTTTTTGAAGCCTGGAACGACAGACCTGATTATTGGGTCAACACAAAAATCACAGATATGGCTTCGAAAGACAGAGATTACAGCAATGGTGAAATAACCGTACACTGGAGACCGGAGAAATGCATTCATGCAGCAAAGTGCGTTACAACGCTCCCGGAAGTATTCAACCTCCGGATACGCCCGTGGGTTAATATCGACGGCGCAACTACCGAAAAGATAATCGAAGCGGTCAACCTTTGCCCCAGCGGAGCATTGACATATTCAAGAAACTAAACCGGATATTCTGGAAAATCGAGAAGCGGTAGTGCAAACCGAGGTCCCGGGTCTATTTTGCGAGGCTGTTTGGGAATTTGAAATATTGCCCAAAACAGCCTCGACAAGTTGACATAGTCAAAACCGATACGCCTTTTTACTGGGAATTGGCTCGCGAGCACAACTATTTTGACGCACAGCCAATAAAATCCTACAAGATGTACAAAACGGCCTCATGAAAAAACACATGAAGGCCATTTCTGATAACGACACAGATCGTCGGCTGCAAAACACCCTATATTAATAGTATTCCGCCAGAAAGAGCGTCGTTGCATGCTAAACATATCAGCCATCCGAAACAAAAATGTCAATATGTTAAACTATCATAAAAATAAAGGTCTCCTCTTAAAAACCTTTCCCTCGTACTCACACGGTTCGGTCACCCAGATTGTGTACGAATTATGACTCTCAGACTTTGATCACAACTTTGTGCCGTGTCCTGTCAAATAGCTCAACACTGCTGCGGCAAAACCGATAAAACATAAAATCGCGAAAAACATGACTGTAGGTTTTAATTATCGTAACCACTCCAGATTGTCAATATAACTTTATTCGGTTAGAGAGGTCTCGAACATCAAATATTGAGTTTATGTCTCGATCTTCCATCGTACAAAAGGCTATTGAACAAATTATATGAGAGACGAGATACAAAAGTCGAACTTGTTCGGGAAATTCGCTCGAGTTGCCTGCCATATTCTGTAAATACAAGGAAAATTACACTGAGAATATTTTATTCGTGTAATTTTCTATATTAATAACTTAATGATAATCAATAGCCTTAAAAACCTTTTCTGAAAAATTTTTATATATATTGATCTACGCCGACTTCGCAACGTACGGCCTGTTTCTCGTTCTGTTCCCGTTCTCGCCTTCGGTTGTTCTCTACGTTGTAATTGTATTTGTCCTCATGCCACAAATGATACACTATCCCGGCGAACTTGAGATATCGCTTCTTGATTCCGCTCCGCTGTAGCCTGCGGGCAAAATCGTGGTCCTCACACCCCCACCCTACGTAACCCTCGTCGTAACCGTTGACCTTTATGAAATCCTCTTTCCAGAACGACATGTTGCATCCCAGTGCGGGAGAGGCGTGTTTGCGGTAACGTGGAGCAAGATACAACGACAAGGCTTTAAAACGGAATCCGTTCTCGCGTTTGTTCTCTATACCTTTCGTCCACGGATATATCCGGCGACTTGCCCTGGCCGAGCATATCTCATCCGAGAGCTGCTTGTCGAGATTGACGCGGCCACCTTTCGCATAATATCCTTTTTTTGCCAAACGCATGTGGTCTTCCATGAAACGCGGATGCAGGAAAACATCTCCGTCTATTTCGACGATATACTCTCCGCTCGAGGCCGCAATGCTTTTGTTGCGCATCTGAGCGAGTCTGAAACCGTCGTCCTCGTGCCAGACATGTTTTATGGGGACCGGAAAATCCTTGCTTATGGTCTCTATGGTCTCGCGGGTTTCGGGTCCCGATCCGTCATCGCCTATAACCACCTCGTCAGGCAGAAGCGTCTGGTGGCGCACACTGTCGAGACATACCGCCAAAGCATCGGGTCTGTTATATGTCGAAACAATCAGAGTCGTTCTAATTTTCCCCATAGTGAACGGTATATTATTGGTATTCAATATATAAAGTTGCCAAACGCAGATAATTACTCGGCAAATATCATTGATTCGCTGGCATCTACTGCTTTTCGAAATAGAGCAACCGGTCTATCGGGACTTCGACAAGGTATTCTTTTCCGCCCATATATTTTTTACCCTGATCGTCGATCCATGTCCCTTGCGGTAGACGGACGGTACGTGAGTTCTCACTGGTCAGTATCGGCGCCACCAAGTATTTGTCCCCAAGCATGAACTGATCCTTGCACTGTGCGAAACCCTCGCCAGGAAACGCATACTCCATATGACGTACGATAGGTTCGCCGGTTTTCGATGAGTGTTGCGCCAATTCGAGTATATAACCGCCCATTTGTTCGTGCAGATTAGCCATGCGGCGTACGATCTCGAGGTTTTCCGCATTCAGCACACGCCACGGCGCGACCGAGAACTGCATCATCGGCATCATGGCGTGCACCTGTGCCGACCGTACTATCAGGCTTTGGTCGAGTGCTGTCTCTCTGTCTTTCGGGAATGTTGTCCACAGTCCTCCGCCAATCATGTCGGGACACGTGTATGCCCATCCCAGAAGACCGGCTGCCAGCATATCGGGAATAAGCTGCTGCACTGCACTCCATTCGTACACTTTGTCGCCGAGTCGCTGAACGAGGGGTTCGCCCTGCATGCTCCAGCAGGCACGATATTCGTTGAAAGCGAATTCCGTACCGAGTTTCGCCCACAACCTGCTATGATCGGTTGCAGTCGCGCTCTTATCGTAATAATCCTGCGTCCGTGGATTGTAGTATCCCACATCGCCGGCATCGAGTTTAAATCCGTCGATGCCATACCTCTGCTGTGCATCTCTCAGCACACCGAGCAGATAGTCATATGCCTCGGGATTAGTCAGATCGTAACATGCGCTCTTGCCGTTCCACCATTCTATTATTGCCGGATCGTCAGCACCCTTGTTCTTAATGAGATACCCCTTATCCTTGAGTTCGCGGTATTCCGGGCTATCGGGACTGACAAAAGGACATACCCATACCATGACCTTGAATCCCATATCGTGGAGTTCGCCGATCATACCCTGCGGGTCGGGGAATTTTTCCGCCCTGAAATCGAAATTACCATAATACCTCTGCCAGTTGTCGTCGATCATCAGCACGCCAGTCGGGAATCCGTTGTCGACAATGTCATGGGCATACTTCATAATATCGGCCTGGTTCTGGTCGTAGAGGAGTTCTATCCACGTATTGTACTGCGGTCTGGAGAAAAACAGCGGATCGGGCAACTTCCCTGTAGGCGGAAAATGAGCATTGCAGGCCGCGAGATATGCCTCTCTCAAAGTATTTCCGCCGGTTTTAACCTCGACCTTCTCGTAATTCGACTTTATGTGGAGCGTATTCTCCCCGATCGAAAAAACGAACGGTTTGTCGCTCCATACGTAACGGCCTTTGTTTGAGAGGAAAAAAGCCGTCGCCTGGTTACCCCAATTATCTCTGTCGAGATTTTTTTCGCTCATCGCCTTTACATAGGGCATTTCGCGACCTGCCTGGGTGAAGGCTCCCCACCAATACTCACCTGGAAGAAATCGCACCGAGGTTTCATTCACATTCTGGGCCGATGCAGAATATGACAACAAGACTGCCGACAGAGATGCCAACAAACCGGCTATAAGATTATTTTGCATAAAATATGGGTCTTAGGTTTCCCAAAGATAATATTGTTTGGCAACAGATCCAAAACACCATCGCAAACCGAATAATAAAAGCCACCCGTGATACGGGTGGCTTTTATTATTTGATAAATTTCGTTTTCCCGTTAGTCGGCGGGGCTGATCGATTCGGTCGGGCAAACGCTAGCGCATGATCCGCAATCGATACATGTACCAGGATCGATAACATAAATATCACCTGCCGATATAGCTTCAACCGGACATTCGTCTATACATGTGCCGCAAGCGATGCACGAATCAGAAATTTTGTAAGCCATTGTTGTAATTTTAGATTATTTAATAAATCGGGAAATTCCCTGTATATCTCAAACACAAATTTAATTTTTCTTTTCAATAATACCAACAAATAGGTATTATTATATACTTATTTTATCATGTCGTAATGCGTGTAGGGTATCAACACCTCCGGTATCTTGATACCTTCGGCAGTCTGGTTGTTCTCGAGCAGTGCGGCCACGATGCGCGGAAGCGCCAGCGAACTGCCGTTCAGGGTGTGTGCCAGCTGGGTCTTTTTGTCCTCGCCCTTGTAGCGCAATTTGAGACGGTTTGCCTGGAACGACTCGAAGTTGGATACCGACGACACTTCCAGCCAACGTCCCTGAGCAGCGGACCAGACCTCGAAATCGTAAGTAAGCGCAGAGGTAAAACTCATATCTCCTCCGCAAAGACGCACGATACGGTATGGCAGACCGAGAGCGACAACCAGGCTTTCGACGTGTGCGACCATTTCGTCGAGAGCGGCATAGCTGCGTTGCGGATGTTCTATCCTCACGATCTCCACCTTATCGAACTGGTGCAGGCGGTTAAGTCCGCGCACATCCTTGCCGTAGGAACCGGCTTCGCGGCGGAAACACGGGGTGTAGGCCGTAAGTTTTATCGGAAAATCGCTCTCCTTTACGATCACGTCGCGATAGATATTCGTAACTGGAACTTCGGCCGTAGGTATCATGTAGAAATTATCTGCCTCCGTGTGGTACATCTGCCCCTCTTTGTCGGGGAGCTGACCTGTGCCGAAACCGGATGCCTCGTTTACAAGAATTGGAGGAAGCACCTCGTTGTATCCGGCTGCAATGTTCCGGTCGAGGAAGAAAGAGATGAGAGCGCGCTGCAATGCGGCTCCCTGACCTTTGTAAACGGGGAATCCGGCACCAGTGAGTTTGACCCCCAGTTCAAAATCGATAATGTCGTATTTTTTTGCCAGTTCCCAGTGTGGCAGCGCATCGGCAGGCAACTCGGGCATTTTGCCGCCTTGTTTCACGACCAGGTTATCCTCTGCCGTTTTGCCGTGCGGGACTATCTCTGCCGGGAAGTTAGGGAGGGTCACAATCTCGGCATTCAGGCGTTCGGAAACGGCTTTAAGCTCGTCTTCCATGAATTTCGACTCCTCCTTGAGCTGGGCAACCTTTGCTTTGAGAGCGTCGGCTTCCTCGCGCTTGCCCTGCGAAAAAAGCGATCCAATCTGTTTGGCTATGGAGTTCTGCTCGGCCAGCAGGCTGTCGAGCATGCTCTGCACCGATTTGCGTTTATCATCCAGCTCCTCTATCAGAGCAATGGTTTTTTCAGCGTCCACACCTTTGACGGCAAGTCTTTCGATGGCTTTCGCCTTGTCGTCGCGTATTTGTTTGATAGTTAGCATATGCCTTCGTTTAACTTAACTTTGCTTCCTTGATGCCTCCGCATGACGGGGCAGGATTGCAAAGATATTAAGAATGACTGGAATAATGTAAAAAACAACGTGAAATTTCGTACATTTGCCACTGTAATCAAACCTTTCCCGATGAAAAACAACCGATTTTCCTTTTCATACATTCTGGTATTTGCGGCAGTTGTCGTTGCGCTTTCGTGCGGCGGGCGAGGCTCCAAGGTACAAGACGGGGAAGAAGCAGGCAACGACACCGAAACCAGCCATACCATGCGGCAACAGGGCCCCGTATTCTATTCTTACAAGGTGAGGAACGTCTACCCCCACGACACGGATTCCTACACGCAGGGACTTTACTGGGACAATGGCTATCTATGGGAAGGCACGGGCGAATACGGGAACTCCAAATTACGAAAAGTCAAGCTCGACACCGGCATGCCGGTAAAGGAGATCTCATTGGTTGAGAAATATTTCGGTGAAGGCATCGCCCTGCTCGACGGTCTGATCTACCAGCTCACGTGGCGCGAAGGCGAGGCATTCGTCTACGATGCTGCGACATTCGAAAAAGTAGACTCATTCACATATCAGGGCGAAGGCTGGGGATTGACAACCGACGGGGAGAAACTCTACATGAGCGACGGATCGAACAAAATCAAGATTCTGAACCCCGAGGACTTCAGCGTCATCACGACTTTCGAGGTGAAAGACGGCAGACAACCCGTTGCCATGCTGAACGAACTGGAATGGATCGACGACAAGATATGGGCCAATGTCTATCTGAGCGACGAGGTTGTCATTATCGACCCGGCCACAGGTCAGCTTACGGGTCGGATCGATTTTTCGGGACTGCTTCCACGAAACGAAATAAGACCCTATACCGACGTGCTCAACGGCATAGCGTACGATCCGGAAACGGGACGGATCTTCGTAACGGGGAAAAAATGGCACAAGCTTTTCGAAATAGAACTGGTAGAGAGATAAAAAAGCACATTGCGCAAGGATCGGAATGAACATAAAAAAAACAATACACGAATTACTGAATGAACGGATACTGGTGCTCGACGGCGGACTCGGCACGATGATACAGGGTTACGGACTTGCCGAGAGCGATTTCCGTGGAGAACGTTTTGCAGAATGGGAGGTCCCGTTGAAAGGATGCAACGACATGTTGGTGCTGACGGCTCCCGACGCCATACGCCGCATACATGAGGCCTATCTCATAGCTGGTGCCGACATAATATCCACCGATACGTTCAACGCCACGGCAGTATCGCTCGCCGACTACAAACTCCAGGAGTACGTTTACGAGATAAACTCCGAAGCTGCACGGATCGCCCGTTCGGTCGCGGACGAATACACGATGAAGAATCTCTCCAAACCACGTTTCGTGGCGGGTTCGATGGGTCCGACAAGCCGCACGGCCTCCATGTCGGCCGATGTGTCCGATCCCGGAGCACGCGACATAACTTTCGACGATCTCGTCTATAATTATAGCGAACAGGTACGCGGTCTTCTGGACGGCGGGGCCGACATACTGCTCGTCGAGACCATTTTCGACACTTTGAATGCAAAAGCCGCCGTTTTCGCCATCGACCGTGAATGCGCAATGCGCGGTTTGCGGGTACCGGTCATGATCTCCGCCACACTCGCCGATGCCAGCGGGCGTACGCTTTCCGGCCAGACCATAGAGGCATTCTACGCTTCGATGAAACATGCGCGGCCACTCAGCATCGGACTTAATTGCGCCTACGGAGCCAAACAGATACGACCTTATCTCGAACGCCTGGCAGCAATATCGGAATTCGCAGTTTCATCCCACCCGAACGCCGGACTTCCCAACGTCATGGGCGGATACGACGAAACTCCTGAAATGATGGCCGCCGACGTGGAAGAATTTCTGAAAGAAGGACTCCTGAATATAATCGGAGGATGCTGCGGCACCACACCGGCACACATCGGAGCCATAGCGCGAGTTGCACGCAATTACAAACCGCGTCCCGCTCCCGTCGACAGGCACGAAACCGTTCTCAGCGGTCTCGAGCCTCTCACGGTCACCACCGATGCCAATTTCATCAACATAGGGGAACGCACCAACGTTGCAGGTTCGGCCAAATTCGCGAGACTCGTGCGCGACGGCCAGTGGGAAGAGGCACTCTCCATAGCGCGCGAACAGGTCGAAGCCGGTGCCCAGATCGTCGACGTCTGCATGGACGACGGACTTATCGACGGAGTGCAGGCCATGACCAGATTCCTGAACCTCGCCATGGCTGAACCGGAAATATCCCGCGTACCGTTCATGATAGACTCATCGTCGTGGGAGGTGCTGGAGGCAGGACTCAAATGCGTACAGGGCAAAAGCATAGTCAACTCCATATCGCTCAAGGAGGGCGAGGCGGAATTTATCCGCAAGGCGGGACTTGTGCGTGAGTACGGCGCGGCTGCAGTCGTAATGCTGTTCGACGAAAAAGGTCAGGCCGACACCTATGCACGCAAAATCGAAGTCGCCGGCCGCGCCTATAAAATATTGACCGAAAACGGATTCCCGGCCGAAGATATAATCTTCGACCCCAATGTTCTGGCCGTAGCGACCGGGATAGAGGAACACGACAACTACGGTGCGGACTTTATCGAAGCCGTCAGGTGGATCAAGCAGAATCTGCCATACGCAAAGGTAAGCGGCGGCATCAGCAACCTGTCGTTTTCGTTCAGGGGCAACAACAAGGTCCGCGAAGCCATGCATTCCGTATTCCTTTACCACGCCATAGCGGCCGGACTGGATATGGGTATAGTAAATCCGGCCATGCTGCAGGTTTACTCCGAGATAGAGCCGGAATTGCTTGAGCTTACTGAAGATGTCGTTCTCAACCGCCGACCCGATGCCGGAGACAGGCTCGCCGAATACGCAGAGCGTATCAAAAAAGAGACAGATACGGGACCAGCCAAACACGACACAGCAAAGTGGCGTGAAGGCAGCCTCGAAGAGCGGCTCTCTTATGCGATGACAAAAGGAGTCACGGATTTCGTCGAAGAGGATATAATGGAAGCCTACCGTCACGAGAGAACGCCGCTGGGTGTCATAGACAATATGCTGATGCCCGTCATGGACAACATAGGCAAACTGTTCGGCGAAGGCAAGATGTTCCTGCCCCAGGTGGTAAAGAGCGCGAGGGTGATGAAAAAGGCCGTAGGCGTGCTGACCCCTTACATAGAACAGAGTGCGGAAGATGTCGTCGGACAGGCGGGCAAAGTCCTTATCGCAACCGTAAAAGGCGACGTGCACGACATCGGAAAAAACATCGTTTCGGTAGTGATGTCCTGCAACGGATACTTAGTCAAGGATCTTGGGGTCATGGTCGATACGCAGGAGATAGCCGACACCGCCCAACAATGGGGTGCCGATGCAGTCGGTCTGAGCGGACTCATTTCACCTTCGCTCGTCGAAATGACCAAGGTCGTTGAAGAGTTCGAACGAAGAGGGATGAAAGTACCCGTAATAATCGGTGGCGCCACAACCTCCGCACTGCACACCGCCGTGAAGATAGCCCCTGCATATTCGGGTCTCGTAATACACAGCCGCGACGCTTCGGAGAACATCACGATACTTAACCGGCTGTTCGGAGAGGACAGTGAGAGATATGCCCGCGAACACCGGGCAAAACAGGAGAATCTGCGAGCTCAATTCGAACAACATGCGGCTGGGAGAGGTTACGTGTCGCTCGAAACCGCACGCCGTAACAAATATGCGAAACAAGCGTCACAAGTCATAACCCCCGACCAAACCGGGCAAGTCGTATTTAAGGATTATCCCATAGCGGAAGCCGCCAAATACATCGACTGGAACTTCTTCTTTCCGGCATGGGGACTTAAAGGCAGGTACCCCGACCTGCTCGACTCCACAGACAAAGGCGAGGAGGCTCGCAAGCTGCTGGCCGATGCACGACAAATGCTCGAAGAGATCGAACACAGAAAACTTCTACAACTCAACGGTGTTGTCGGCATTTATCCCGCCTCGTCGGACGGAGACGACATAGTAGTCACGGCACCAGACGGCAAAAAAATCAGATTTGCCCAGCTACGCAACCAGGAAGGTCAGCAAAAACACAACCTTTCACTCGCCGATTTCATCATGCCGCATGGTTCAGGGACAGAAGACTACATATGCGTTTTTACCGTAACCGCAGGCATAGGACTCGATACACTGACCGCCTCGTACCGTGAAGATGGCGACGACTACAAAGCGATAATGGCAAAACTGCTCGCCGACCGTCTGGCCGAAGCATTCGCCGAAGCGATCCACAAGTTCGTACGTCAGGTTTTGTGGGGTTATGAAAAAGAAGGCATGAATGTCGCCGATATTCTGGATGGCAAATACCAGGGAATCCGCGCCGTCTTCGGATACCCGGCATGTCCCGACCATTCGCTCAAACGCGAAGCATTTGAACTCCTCGGTGCCGAAGCAGCTACGGGCATGAGGCTGACAGACAATTACATGATAGATCCAGGGGAATCGTTGTGCGGAGTGATCCTGCCGGGCAGCGAAGCCTGTTATTTCGATGTGGGACGCATCGACGACTCCCAACTCGAAGATTACGCGGCAAGACGCGGAATGAGCACAGAGCAGGTGGCATCGCTTATTCCACGAAACATCAAATAACTACAAAATAATACTTTAGGAAACAATGCAGGTCATAGATATCATAAACCAAGCGACAGAAGATGGCAAAACGCGTTTTGCATTCGAACTGCTGCCGCCGCTCAAAGGCGCTGGCGTAAGCGGAGTATTCGAGGCCATCGATCCACTCATAGAGTTCGACCCGGCCTATATCAACGTTACGTACCATCGCGAAGATGTGAAATACGTTGAGCGGGAAGACGGTCTGCTGGAAAAACGCATCGTACGCCGCAGACCCGGCACCGTAGGCATCTCCGCCGCCATCATGAAACGTTACGGAGTGGAAGTGGTTCCCCACCTTATCTGCGGCGGCATGTCGAAGTACGACATCGAGGACGCTCTTATCGACATGGACTTTCTCGGGATACACAACGTGCTGGCTCTCAGAGGGGATAATCTTCGCGGCGAACACGTATTCCGTCCCCACCCCGACGGCCATCGCAACGCCACCGAACTGGTACGCCAGATTGCCAACATGAACCGCGGCATCTTCATCGACCACGAAGTGGAAGTTTGCATACATTCCAAATTCTGTATCGGCGTAGCCGGATACCCGGAGAAGCATGCCGAAGCAGCCAACCGCGAAACAGGACTTAAATACCTGAAGGCAAAAGTGGATGCCGGAGCAAGTTACATCGTCACGCAGATGAGTTTCGACAACAGCAAAATATTCGATTTCATACGTGACTGCCGCGAGATGGGCATCAACGTACCGATCATACCGGGCATCAAACCGTTCTCGACCAACGCGCAACTCTCCATGTTGCCACAGGTGTTCCACGTCGACCTGCCCCAGGAGTTGGTAACCGAGGTTGAGAAATGCAAAGATAACGGACAAGTGCGCGAAGTCGGCGTTGAATGGGCCATTGCCCAGGCCAGGGAGCTGAAAAAAGCCGGAGTCCCCGTATTGCATTTCTACACGATGGGCAAGACCGACAACATGCAAAAGATAGCGCGCGCAATATTTTGATTGCACAGCGCACAATCAACGGCCCGGCACAGGCAGGAATATAACAAATCAGAGGCAAGATGGACAAAGCGGAAATACGGCAGGAAGCGGCTTCGGCAGCAGCCAGTGCGGTCGAATACCGAAGACATTTACATAAATATCCGGAGCTCTCTTTCAAAGAGGAGGCTACGGGACAATACGTGGCCGGCATACTCGAAGCCAACGGTATCGGTTTCCGGAAGATTGCCGGAACCGGCATCCTGGCCAAGATCGAAGGCCGGGGCGACCTCAAAAACGCTGTCGTACTCCGTGCCGATATGGATGCTCTTCCCGTCCACGAAGCCACAGGTCTTGAATTCGCATCGTGCAACGAAGGCGTCATGCATGCCTGCGGACACGACATGCACACGGCAGCTCTGCTCGCCGCACTCACCGTTATCAACAGACACAAGAAACAGATAGAAGGCACAATATTCGGACTTTTCCAGCCAGGCGAAGAGATAAATCCCGGAGGAGCCTCTCTCGTTCTTAAAGAAAAACCGTTCGACGGATACACTGTACGCGCAGTCATAGGCGAACACGTAGACCCTGATCTGCCTACCGGAGTCTTCGGATTCCGCGAAGGCAAGTACATGGCCTCGAGCGACGAGGTACGCATCACGGTAAGCGGCGAAGGTGGCCATGCCGCCATGCCCCACAGGCTCAAAGATCCCGTGGTAGCGGCAGCGGCTATCGTAACGTCGCTGCAACAGGTAGTCAGCCGAAACGCCAATCCCGACATCCCTACCGTACTTTCGATCGGGCGAATCATAGCCGACGGTTCGACCAATGTCATTCCCGACAGCGTGTTCATGGCCGGCACATTCCGCACCTTCGACGAGGAGTGGCGCGCACAAGCAAAAAAACACATACGGCGTATTGCCGAATCGACCGCCAGTGCCTACGGTGTCGATGCATCTGTGAATATAAGCAAGGGGTTCCCGAGCGTGGTGAACAATACGGAGCTAACACGCAAGGTGTCGGAACTTATTTCCGCAACGTTCGGGAATGACGCCGTAGTCAAACTCGCCCTGCGCCCGACAGCCGAGGACTTCGGATTCTATACCCAACTTTATCCGTCGCTTTTCTACCGGTTCGGCGTAGGCGGGAAACCCGGGAGCCGAAACGCAGGCAGGCTGCATACGGCACAATTCGATCCAGATGAAAACGCGCTCGAATACGCCATAACCGGACTGTTGACAATCGCATTCGGCATCTGACATTCCACCGCGGCTATCAAAATAAAAAATGCCAGATCACGACTGACCGGGTAAATGTTGGTATCTTTTTTGCGTCAAGCAATAACAGGTCAAACCAGATCAAAACCGTAAATATTGCTATCATGACAGAAAAGAAAAAATGTAAATGTTCCGGGAAAAGCGTGCCTGTGCCTCAAGACTCCGACATGCCCAGAAACCTGGAAACCGAAACAATGATTACCCCTGACGATTTTGGGAAGATACACGACAAGGATGGGAAAGTGAGTAAAAAATCTGTCGAGGAATCGGTCGTAATGACCAATCCCGACGTTGACAGCATGGAGAGCAGAGGGTAGCTGCCTCTCCTACAAGTCCAGGAAAAAATACGGAACGGCAATTAATGCCGTTCCGTATTTTTTCCCCCTGCAGAACCGTCTCCTGCTTCTGTTCCCACAATATCAAAGACAAACTCTGTCATTTGCCTCACGCACATCCCACCCCTGCTGCACTCATGACAATACAGAGGATTCCGACCGCCACATGCGGCATCAAAGAACTCCGCACGATAAAAAACATTACGTTCTTAAATTTATTTAGAAAATAGTTGTAATTTTGTAACCGTTCGATTTTAAAAAATTCCGAATCAATAATATAACTCAGACTATGAAAGACGCAATCGCAATTCTTACCGGCGGTGGACCGGCGCCAGGTATGAACACTGTCGTAGGCAGTGTGGCAAAAACTTTCCTTAACAAAGGTTACCGTGTAATCGGTCTTCACGCAGGCTATTCAGGCCTCTTCAGCAAAGAAGCACGTACGGTAGATATCGACTTCATGTTGGCCGACGACATTTTCAACCGCGGCGGATCGTATCTCCAGATGAGCCGTTTCAAACCGACCGACAAGGATTTCGAAGAAAACTTCAACCTCGAGTTCTTTACCAAAAACAATATCAAACTTCTGGTAACTGTCGGCGGCGACGACACTGCCTCGACAGCAAACCGCATCGCGAAATTCCTCGCCGCCAAGAAGTATCCGATAGCCAACATCCACGTTCCGAAAACCATCGACAACGACCTTCCGCTTCCGGGCGGTCACCCGACCTTCGGCTACCAGTCGGCACTCGACAAAGGTGCCACCATCGGCCGTACTGTATATGTCGATGCACGTACCAGCGGCAACTGGTTCGTTCTGGCAGCAATGGGTCGCAGCGCCGGACACCTTGCGTTCGGTATCGGCGAAGCATGCCACTACCCGATGATAGTTATCCCGGAAATGTTCAACAAAACCGAGATTACCATCGACAAAATCGTGAACATGGTCGTATCGTCCATCATCAAACGTAAAATCATGGGCATGGATTACGGTGCCGCCATCATCTCGGAAGGGGTGTTCCACGAACTCAGCGATGAAGAAATCCGCAAGTCCGGAGTCTCCTTCTCATTCGACGACCACGGTCATCCGGAACTCGGCAAAGTATCCAAAGCTCACATCTTCAACGAAATGCTCGAAAAGAAGTTGAAAGAGCTCGGTATTAAGGTAAAATCGCGTCCGGTCGAAATCGGTTACGAAGTGCGTTGCAACACTCCGGTAGCTTATGACCTGGTATACTGCTCGGAACTCGGCATGGGTGTCTACAAGCTCTTCAAGGAAGGCAACACCGGCTGCATGGTATTCGTTAACGATGCAGGAGAAGTCTCAACTCTCCGTCTGGCCGATCTTCAAGATCCTGCGACAGGCAAGATTCCGCCTCGTTTGGTGAACATCAATACCGACAGCTTCAAGGCCGTAATAGACAACATACTGTGCTACATTACGCCGGCCGATTACGAAGCAGCAAAAAAATATGTCAAGGATCCAGAAACTTACGATTTCAACAAGATTCTGAACTGGTAAGACAAAGAATACCGCATCCATAAAAGCCGCCGGTTCTGACGGCGGCTTTTATTATGAATTTGCGATTCAAACAATAATTACTATTTTTATACCATTCTTTCCACTCACAAAGTCACAAAACGTAACCAAATGAAAGATTCATTCAGACCGAAAATATTCCGTCTCAAAGCAAGAACAGCACTCCGAGGGAAATGGGGAATGTCCGCTTTAATATTTTTTGTATATTTTGTTATTGCAATCCTGGTCCAGTTACTTGTCTCCGTTATCCCGTTCGGTTCTATCGCGGCAAGCATCCTGTTCTCATCGGTAATAGGCTGGGGTGTCTATTTTCTTTTTCTCGATGTCTCGAACGGAGACGATGCCAAGTTGGATGGAATGTTCGAACCCTTCAAAAACTATGGCAGATACGTAGGCGGGACGGCACTCACCTTTCTTTATACATTTCTCTGGATGCTGTTGTTGATCGTTCCGGGGATCATCAAAAGCTATTCATACAGCCAGACCCCATTGCTGATGCGCGAAAATCCGGAACTCGGAGCTGAGCAGGCTATCCAACTCAGCATGAAGATGATGAAGGGACATAAATGGGAGCTTTTCCTGCTCGATCTGAGTTTTATAGGCTGGGCGCTTCTCTGTATACCGACCCTCTTTATAGGATATTACTGGCTCGGGCCTTACATAATAACGGCACGTGCGGAATTCTATAAAGAACTTAAGAAGGAGTGGGAAAGCCGCCAGGAACTCACCGAGGCGTCAGCGTAACGAACCATATCTGATAAAACAAGGCACGCTATTGTTAGCGTGCCTTTATCTTTTTATGATGGGCGGATCATTTCCGCTCCGGTTTTTCACTTATTTCCACATGCCCGTCCACCGATCCTCCGCCAATGCAGACAGAGTCGACCGGCTTCTTCCGGATGCGTCTGCGCTTTTTCTTTACTACAGGCGCCGTATTTTCTTGCTCTACAACATTCTCCACCAACGGCCGTTTATCGGTCTGCATCAATATCTCGTACATCCGCTGACAAACCCATGCATCAGTGGCAGCATACATCTGTTGTGCCGGAGTGAGGTTCGAGGCTTCCCAATTGCTCAGCCTCTGTGCCTTGGAGACCCGCTGCTGCAGAATGATACCTGCCATCTTACGCACACTCTTATCGGATATTCCCCAACTGGGAACCATGCTTTGAAGATCCGCAAACCCTTTGGGAGTGAAATGCTTCAACTCCTGCAATGCTTTGATATCGTTTTTTATATCCGCCCCTATCTTGATGATTCCGCCATTCTCCAGCACCTTTATCAACGGTCTTGTAAGCGGCATTTTGCACAGTCGGAAAAGGTAACACACATCCGGAGTCGACAACTGCAACAGGGCCACCTTGTTAGATGCTCCAGGCCGAAAGGTGGGTCTGGTCTCGGTGTCGAAACCTATCGTAACGCACGAAAGAAGATCCTTGCACGCCTCTTCGGTCGCTTCGGCACCGTCCACTACGACAATCCTGCCACCGAACGCACACACAGGCAATTCGGCAAGTTCCTCGTTTGTTATATTGGCGGCAAAGTTATTTTCCATCGGATGCAAAGTTACTCTAATTACGCGAAAAAGTGACCATAAAACGAGGATAACCCATATAATTCCGACGTCCGGCAGGCGCTCTTACGTCTGCAACCATGCCATGTCATTCCCTTCATTAGGAGAGTTCTATGATTCCTCCGCCAGCATCCTTTACGGTTCCGTCGGCGAGCAGCGAATCTATGGCTGCCAGCACCTTGTCGGGCGAAACGCCAAACCGGGCAACAACCTGCTTTACCGAAAGTCCCCCATGCCTCAACATCAATATTATATCTCCGCGCATATCGGGCTCTCCGTGCGCCGATCTTTTTTTAGCTTCGATGCACACGTCGCAACAACCGCAATCTTCCGGTGCCTCTTCCCCGAAATAACGACGCAAAAATGCGCTCCGGCATTCACCTGTTTCACTGACATAACGGTACATAGCATCTATGCGGTCAGCCGTCATCTCCTTGCGTATCTTGTAGCTTTCCGGCGAAACAAATACGTCTCCAATAGGCAAACGGTCCTCATGCAGGATCAGCAGCGGCGAACGGTTACCCGGAACATATCTTATTATCCGCATCTGCCAGAGCGTCTTAAGCAGTTCCTTGACCCTTTCCACCGTATAGCCTGCAAAATGGGCTATCTCACCCTCGTCTATCGACACCATACGGTCGTTGAAAACCCCGGCATACAACCTGAGTATAGTTCGTATGATGTTATCAAGCTCTTCGCGTTCTATGCGTATCCTGTACAGTTCGTCGCGACCGACGGTAAACAGGATGCGCGGCGGATTGTCGCTCTCTCCCGTAAGCGTCAGATATCCGTTTTGCTGAAGTATTTTCAAGGAATTGAAAACCGTACCGGCAAAAAGATGCACACGTGCCGCAAATTCGTGAATATTGAAACTGTAGGTAGCAAACTTGCCGTCGCCGAGTCCTATCTGAAGATAGTCGAACAGTGCGTCATAACATCTCTTGACCGTTTCCAACGGTGGAAATTCAGTCTCGAAACGTTTGATGGCCCGCCCACGGTCATCACTCGAGGCAAGCAGTACGGCATATGAACGGAGACCGTCGCGGCCTGCCCGTCCAGCCTCCTGATAGTAAGCCTCAAGTGAATCGCAAATATCGTAATGCACCACTGCACGGACATTGGCCTTGTCGATGCCCATTCCGAAAGCGTTGGTCGCCACCATGACTCCGACCGGATTGTGCATCCAGCGTTCCTGTTGCCCGGCACGTTCTCCTGCCTGCATGCCTCCGTGATAATATTCCGCATCGAAACCATGTTCCCGAAGCCATCCGGCAAGTTTTGCCGTCTGCTCCCGTGTGCGGACATACACTATGCTGCTGCCCCTCACATTTTCCAGAATGCGTAACAACTGACCATCCTTATCGTCGGTCTTCCTCACAACGTAAGAGAGGTTTGCCCGGGCAAAACTGCTGCGGACAATACGTCCCTTATCCATTCTGAGATGCCGCATTATGTCTTCGGCCACCAAAGGCGTAGCCGATGCCGTAAGCGCCAGTACGGGCGTGTCAGGTATGAGCTCCCTGAGTTCGGCAATACGGAGGTAGGATGGTCGGAAGTCGTAGCCCCACTGAGATATGCAGTGCGCCTCGTCCACGGCGAGCAACGACACGTTCATACTCCTCAGACGCGTGCGAAAGGTATCTCCCGCAATACGTTCGGGAGCCACATACAAGAATTTCAGATCGCCCCACGCTGCGTTGTCGAGAGTTATGTCTATTTGTCTTCGTGTAAGTCCCGAATGCACGGCAGCAGCCGAGACTCCCATCCGGCGCAAACGATCGACCTGATCTTTCATAAGCGAGATAAGCGGTGTCACCACAATGCACACTCCATCACACATAATACCCGGAACCTGATAGAGCAACGACTTTCCGGCTCCAGTGGGCATAAGCGCAAGCGTATCCCTCCCGTCCATGACCGAAGAGATCACATCGAGTTGCGAGGGCCGGAAAGAGTCGTACCCCCAATATTTTTTCAGTATCACATGCAGTTTCTGCAAACGCTCGTCCATGAATGCAAAAATATGCAAAGGTGAGTGCAGAGGCAAATGAAAACGGAGTTTTCTAAATCGACCATGTCAGAGCCGCATTCCGTATTTTACAACGGGAAGCGAAAGGTAGCGTACGAATCCATCTACGAACCGTATCCTGCATCCTCTGAATATAAAATAAAAAAAGAGTGCCTTGCCGACACTCTTAAATAATCAACCATCTCTCGGATTACTTTTTCAGATCGTAGAAACAACGTTTCGGCGAATATACCTTTCCTTCTGCGACTAATTTTTTGATCGCTTTTGCCGCATCATCCTTGCTAATTCCCGCTGCCACAGCGAGATCGCCTGTTTTCATGGCTCCGTTTTCCGCGAGCGTCTTCACAATTTTGTCTTCCATAACAATAAGGTTTTTCAATGTTGTAAAATTACATATTCCTCAGCGTAACAACAAATCGGATTTTTTTATATGTCCATAAGATTTTCAAAGAAACACTACGCTACAAATGCAGGCTATAAAAACACACTATCCCAACATGAACGAAACAACACTATCTTTGCCTGACGCCATGTTGCGTCTTACTCTCCTGCATGCAAGATGTATTCCATTAAACCGACACAAACCCAACCTATATGATAAATCAAACAGAATTTACTCTTTCGCCCCGACCCAGAGGATTTCATCTCATCACCGAGGAAGTTATGCGGCATCTTCCGCCCTTGCCCGAACAAGGAGTCCTTAACCTATTTATCAAACACACCTCGGCGGGACTAACACTGAACGAAAATGCCGATCCGGACGTCCGGACAGATCTCGGCATGGCATTCGACAAGCTCGCACGCGAACACGATCCCGACTACACCCACACGCTCGAAGGAGCGGACGACATGCCGGCACACATAAAATCGACCCTGGCCGGCTCATCGTTGACCATTCCCATAACCCACAGACGGCTTAATCTCGGGACGTGGCAGGGAATCTGCCTCTGCGAATTCCGTTACCACGGCGGTCCGCGCAATATCGTAGCTACCGTAATAGGCGAGTAAACAAACGGAGACTCTCAAGGCAGCTGCCGGGCAGCATATCTTTTCCGGCAAAAGATTTCTCATAGAATGCAGACACATCATCGCCGGATCAATAGTCTGCATCTTGCCCCGCGGCACTACAAGACTCCACGCCGATCGCCCCCGATCCGCAACCGTCTGCTACAGGATCGCCATGCCGACTCCGGGAGCATACATCGCTGTAAGTTCCAATGAATCCGGCTTAGCACCCGAAGAGACGCGACATCCGGCAATGAAAAAGAAGCACAGAGAAAACCGCAGCCACATGAGTCATGTCAGGGGAGCAACCGAATGCGAGCAGACTGCTACCCGTGTTTCGGATTTTCCACTCGGAGCAACGCCTCCGGCCGACCATCCGAAAACCAGCCTTGCCTTTGCTGTTGCAGGCGTCCGAGTGCCATAGGTAGAAGTATTGCAGTATCAGACTCTCACGAAAGGAGCATTCACAATCTTTGCCATCACTGGTTTTTCACGGATAACTATGGCTATCTCCGTATCCGGATTTGCGAACTCCGGTTTGACATACCCCATTCCGATGCCAACTTTCAGCATTGGAGACATCGTTCCGGAAGTCACCTTGCCGATAATGTTTCCATCACGGTCTGCGATCGGATAGCCATGACGCGGGACTCCACGTTCCGTCATTTCAAAAGCCACGAATCTGCGCGAAACGCCACATTTCATCTGATGCAGCATCAATTCGCGATCAATGACATCCTTGCCTTCAGGAAGTTTGGTCACCCATCCGAGGCCCGCTTCGACGGTCGATGTAGTATCGTCGATGTCGTTGCCATAGAGCCTGAATCCCATTTCGAGACGCAAAGTATCTCTGGCACCAAGGCCAATATTTTTCAGTCCGTAGTTTTTGCCGACCGACCAGAGAGTCTCCCACAGTTTATCCGCATCCTCGTTCGCCACGTATATCTCGCAGCCGCCGGAACCGGTATATCCCGTCGCAGACAAAATCGCATTCTTTACACCGGCGACCTCGGTCTTGCGAAACGTATAATATTTCATGTCGGTTACGGATTCCGAACAGATCTCCTGCACAATCTTCATTGCATCCGGTCCCTGAACGGCAATCTGCGCTATCTCTCCCGAGGCATTGTAAAGTTCGCACCCCGGTCTCAACCCGAAATCCGCACCGTTAGCAACCAGGTGTTCCCAGTCCTTATCCGTATTGGCCGCATTCACAACCAGCAAATATGTCTGAGCGTCTATTCTGTATATGAGTATGTCATCCACTATTCCCCCTCGTCCGTTAGGCATGGCGCTGTATTGTATCTTTCCGTCGTACAGGGATGAAACATCATTGCTCGAAACATGCTGCAAAAAACGCTCGGCATCGGGCCCCTTAACCCATATCTCCCCCATATGGCTGACATCGAACACTCCCGCTCCACGTCGAACGGTCATGTGCTCGTCATTTATTCCCGAGAATTCGATAGGCATGTTGAAACCGGCAAATTCGGCCATTTTCGCGCCGTTTGCAATGTGATACTGCGTAAAAGGTGTTGTCTTCATATCGAAAAGTATCTCCGTAACGATGTATAACTTCGTAAAGTTAGCCTGTTTTATCATATGTAGTAGCGTCAGCATCGCAAAAAAACGATCATGTGCATATAAATGATCGAACCGCAGGAACCACGTATTGCTCATCCTCGCTTTTCGTTTTTTTCACATATTCAGAGCAACCGTAAGAAATAAATGTTACTTTTGGTGGAAAACAGATGAAAACCATAACCATACAGCCCGAAATGCGCCAGCCAATCTCACCCATAATCCTGTTCGCCCTGCTATTCGCATTCATGTCATGCAAAAACACCGGACCGCAATCAAAAGAAAATCAGGAGCGACAACCCTTATCGTTCACTACGCCCGCAATCCCGCAAGAATTGACAACTAAAGACCAGCAAGTTGGATTCCTGGTTGAACACTATTGGGACAACTTCAATTTTTCCGACACGACATATATCCTACAGGAGGTCACCGAGCAGGCATTTGTCAATTACATAGACCTCTTCCCCTATGCCCCGAACCAGGTTGTCGAAAACAGCGTTGCAACGATGCTCGATCAGGCATTCGCAGGCAACGAAACGATGTTCGACTATTTCGCCGACCTGTACGACAAATATTTTTACGACCACCAATCCCCGTACCGCAGCGAGAAGTATCACATTCTTGTGCTCGAAGCAATCAAAAACTCTCAGAAAATCGACGACACCCGCAAAATACGCCCCTCGACCCAACTCGAATGGGCCATGAAGAACAGAACCGGCGAAATGGCCACCGATTTCGTATTTACGCAAAAGGACGGAACCCGAACAAAACTCTCAGAAATAAACAGCCCGTACACGATACTTTTTTTCAATGACCCCGACTGTCGCGACTGCGAACACGCCAAATTGGTGTTTTCGCATCTCAACAACCCACAGATCAAGGTCGTGGCCATCTACCCTTACGACGACGTCGAACTGTGGCGAGCTGCATCCTATCCCAAAGATTGGATAAACGGACATGCATCATCCGTAAACGAAGACGAACTGTACGATCTGCCATTTTTCCCGACCATATACCTGCTTGACAGCAACAAGAAGGTTATATTCAAAGAAATCACGGCAGAACAAATAATGGGATACCTCGGGCAAGCGATACAATAAAGTCCGGATCACAACGGCAACCCTCGCAATTCCAGATAACAGAACCGAAAAAAACAGGTCGATATCGCATCAAAGCATTTATTATTTTTCGCATATTTGCATTTAAGATAAATAATAATTACTTTTATAGGCGAATGTACTCACTATAAGCATGATAGAACCCCAGACTCAACATTGAGCAAAAAAAATACTGAATACTACCAACTTAATCCTTAAGCCTATGAAAATTTTACTAAAAAATGTTCTAAGTTTACTTGTCATTTCCGCTTTATTACTCTCGTGTAATAAAGACGACGGTCCTGATGTGGCCGGGCCTCCCAGTTTCAAAGGATATATAATTTCATTCAAGGCCGGCACCAGCAGCAATGCACTTAAGGATTTCTTTATCAACAACGCAACCGGAACCATTACCAACAAATCACTGATAAGTTACGACGTTGATCTTACCAAATTCATAGTTGAGTTCACTACCAACTCGAGCGAAGAAAATCCAGTCACCGTTAAAATAGGTGACGTCGTTCAAAACAGCGGCGACATAGTCGATCTGAGCCAACCGATAGTATACGATGTATACGTGGGGGACAAAAAGCAGATCTCATACACGCTCAGCATAGTAACTACCAAAGCTCCTAACTTCTTCAAGAGTTTCGGATTCGCAGAAGAGTCGATGAGCGCCTACTCTGCCACCATAAGCAGCGTTGACGGCAAATTAACGTTCGAAAACGTAGATCGCAGCATCGACATATCTGCTCTGACTCCAGTATTTACAACCCTGAGAAGCGATGCTGTAGTTAAGGTCGATGGCGAAATCCAAGAAAGCGGCGTCAGCATGCAGGATTTCTCGATGCATCCCGTGGAATACACTATCGAAAGCGAAGGCAAAACCAACACCTTTGTCATCAGCCTCGTGAAAGAATCTGTACTGTATACCAACCCGATCATAAAAGGAGCCTACGCCGACCCGACAGTCATAAGAATTGGCAACAAGTTCTATGTATACGTCACAGACGGCAACAGAACAAGGGGATACGAATCGGACGACATGATAACATGGGGACGCATCAACAATGCTTCAAACAGCTATGTGATGTCATCTAAACCGACATTCACCGAAGACGATCCGTCAACAACAGGTATTTGGGCTCCCGACATCAACTATTTCGATGGCAAATATGTATTGTATTACTCAGTGTCCGGATGGGGCGGCGGCGCAACCTGCGGTATAGGCGTAGCTGTTTCCGACAACCCCGGCGGACCGTTCGTACCACCGGCAAACAATCCGAGCGGAAAACTCTTCGTAAGCGGCGAAATAGGCGTAAACAACTCCATCGACCCATGCTTCGTCGAAGCAGAGGACGGCACACGTTACCTGTTCTGGGGTAGCTTCAACGGAATTTACATGACCGAACTCTCTCCCGACGGTATGCGCGTAGCCGACCTGGCAAAGAAGACACTCGTAGCAGGAAAATCGTTCGAAGCCGTATATATCCACAAACGGAATGACTACTACTACATGTTCACCTCTGCCGGAAGTTGCTGCGAAGGCAAAAACAGTACCTACAAGGTAATGGTAGGCAGGTCGCAATTCCTCACCGGCCCCTATCTCAACAAAGACGGCAAAAGGATGACGGATTTCAATGCATGGAACCCGGGAGACTTCCCAGTTGCCCTGCAAGGAAACAATAACTTTGCAGGCCCCGGCCACAACTCAAGAATCATAACTGACGATTTGGGCCAGGATTGGGTTCTCTATCATGCATATGCTATAGACGAAAGCGGCAATACGGACAATCGCAATCTTATGCTTGACAGGGTTACCTGGGATACTGCCGGCTGGCCGAGCATAGGTAGGAATTATTATCCCACACAGACAGGGGAAGGGCCCTATTTCTACCACAACAATTAGTGGTTTGGATATAGGCTAACATTTGTCACCTTAAAAAAGTGCGACAAGTCGATAATCGACTTGTCGCACTTTTTTAATTATTCCGGTCCTGCCACGTAAATAACGGGCTATCTTCCCCTCTTTCCGCAAAACTGCCCGCCCCCCTCAAATCGTCATGAGAGGCACATGCTTCCTGCCTCAGATACTTTTCGACACATTTAGGCGTAAGCGTATGAAAATAAATATTATTTTTGCACATTCATCCGGTCGGATCGTTTACCCCGGAACAAACGACAGAGTAAAGAACCAGTTATGAGCAGTGCCAAATTCAAAGAGTACAAAGGGCTGAATCTGCCCGAAGTAGGCAAGGAAGTGTTGAAACAGTGGGACGAAAGTCATACTTTCGAAAAAAGTATGACCACCCGCAAAGGTAGGCCCAATTATATTTTCTACGAGGGTCCGCCCTCGGCCAACGGCCATCCTGGCATCCACCACGTACTCGCGCGCACAATCAAAGACATCATCTGCCGCTACAAGACACAGCAGGGCTTTCTGGTACGCCGCAAGGCTGGCTGGGATACTCACGGTCTTCCGGTAGAACTCGGCGTAGAGAAGAAACTCGGCATCACAAAAGAAGACATAGGCAAAAAGATCTCGATCGAAGAGTATAACCGCATATGCCGAGAAGCGGTGATGGAATTCACAAGCGAGTGGGAAGAACTCACCCGCACCATGGGTTACTGGGTGGATATGCGCGACCCATACGTGACCTATGAAAACAAATACATAGAGTCGGTTTGGTGGAGCCTCAAGCAGCTTTTCGAAAAAGGATTGCTCTACAAGGGCTACACGATCCAACCCTATTCTCCTGCCGCCGGCACAGGCCTCAGCAACCATGAACTCAACCAACCGGGTTGCTACCGCGACGTGAAGGACACTACATGCACTGCACAATTCAAAGTGATCCGCGACGAAAAATCAGAGAAATTGTTCGACGGCATACAGGGCGACCTCTATATTCTGGCATGGACGACCACCCCGTGGACTCTTCCGTCCAATACAGCATTGGCAGTCGGTCCGGAACTCGAATACGTTCGCGTTAAGTGCCTCAACCCGTATACCAAAACCGAAGAGACGGTTATTCTCGCCAAAGAACTCGTCGGCAGCTACTTCGGACCAAAACAGGCCGGCACATTCGAGATCATGGATGGCACGATGAAAGGCAGAGAACTGGCAGGCGTGCATTACGAACAGCTTATTCCGTGGGTACGTCCCATGGGCGACTCTTTCCGGGTGATACCGGCCGACTTCGTAACAGTTTCCGACGGTACCGGAATCGTTCACATAGCACCCACTTTCGGTGCAGACGACGACCGGGCAGGCAAACAAAACGGCATAGTCCCATTGCAGATGATAGACAAGGCCGGCAAATTCCAGCCAATGGTCGACCGTACAGGCAAGTTCTTCCTTATCGAAGATCTCGATCCGGAATATGTGAAAGAATATGTCGATGTGGAAGCATACAAACCATGGGCCGGCAGATTCGTCAAGAACAGTTACGACACAGTGGAACGCAACGACGACGAAACACTCGACGTGGATATAGCCGTGATGCTCAAGGGTAACAACCAGGTATTCAGGATAGAAAAGCACACGCACTCATACCCGCACTGCTGGCGCACGGACAAACCGGTGCTTTACTATCCCCTCGACTCGTGGTTCGTACGCACCACCGCCCTCAAGGATCGCATGGTAGAATTAAACAACACCATAAACTGGAAACCGGCTTCGACCGGTGCCGGACGTTTCGGGAAATGGCTCGAAGGCCTCGTAGACTGGAATCTGTCCCGTTCGCGCTTCTGGGGAACCCCACTTCCGGTATGGGCCACCGAAGACTACTCCGAACTTAAATGCATCGGTTCAGTCGCCGAACTCAAGGAAGAGATCGAAAAATCGGTAGCGGCAGGCTTCATGGAATCGAACCCACTGGAAGCATTCACCCCCGGCGACTTCTCGAAAGCCAACTACAACGTCTTCGACCTGCACCGCCCGTATGTGGACAAAATAGTGCTCGTATCGAGCAAGGGAGAACGGATGCAGCGCGAAAGCGACCTCATAGACGTATGGTTCGACAGCGGCTCCATGCCTTATGCACAAGCCCATTACCCGTTCGAAATAAATAGCGAACAGTTCAAACAGGTCTACCCTGCCGATTTCGTGGCCGAAGGCGTCGATCAAACCCGAGGATGGTTCTTTACCCTCCACGCATTGGGGACAATGCTCTTCGACAGCATTACCTACAAAAACATCATATCGAACGGTTTAGTGCTCGACAAGAACGGCAACAAAATGAGCAAACGTCTGGGTAACGCGATCGATCCGTTCGAACAGATGGAAAAATACGGACCCGACGCCGTACGCTGGTATATGATAAGCAACTCGCAGCCGTGGGACAACCTGAAATTCGACCCCGATGGCGTCGATGAGGTCCGCCGTAAATTCTTCGGCACCCTATACAACACGTACAGTTTCTTCGCCCTGTATGCCAACGTAGACGGGTTCACAGGCAGAGAGGATGAAATTCCGATGGACAAACGTCCGGAAATAGACCGCTGGATAATCTCGCTGCTCAATACGCTGATCAAGGAGGTCACTGCCCGTCTGGAAGACTACGACCCCACCCCGGCAGCCCGACTCATCGAGGATTTCGTAAGCGACAACCTCTCGAACTGGTATGTCCGTCTGAACCGCAAACGCTTCTGGGGCGGCGAAATGAACGACGACAAACTGGCTGCTTACCAAACCCTCTACACATGCCTCGAAACGGTATCGATGCTCATGGCTCCGATAGCTCCCTTCATGGCCGACCGCATATTCACCGACCTGAACTCAATGAGCGGCCGACATACTGACGAATCGGTACACCTCGCAACGTTCCCCAAAGCAGATACGTCACTCATAGACAAGGAACTCGAAGGAATGATGGAAGTGGCACAAAGGGTATCGTCGATGGTACTGGCCCTTCGCCGCAAGGTAAATATAAAGGTGCGCCAACCCCTCACCAAGATTATCGTGCCGGTACTCGACCCGGAAGTGAAACGCCACATAGAAGCCGTGGAAAACCTCATCAAGAACGAGGTGAATATCAAAGAGATCGAACTGATCGAAAATACCGCCGGAATAATTACCAAACGCATCAAGCCCAACTTCAAGACTCTCGGTCCGAAGTACGGCAAGCAAATGAAGCAAATATCGGCAACAGTAGCAGATTTCTCGCAGGAGGACATAGCCAAACTCGAAGCCGACGGCGGAATAACGATGAATATAGACGGGCAGCAGCTTACGACAACCATCGAGGATTTCGAGATCACATCCGAGGATATGCCCGGATGGCTGGTCGCTACCGAAGGCAAACTGACAATAGCCCTCGACATCACCGTTACCGAAGACCTCCGCAGGGAAGGCGTGGCACGCGAATTGATAAACCGTATCCAAAATATCCGTAAAGACAGCGGATTCGAAGTAACCGACAAGATACGAGTAGCGATCGGCACAGACGAATTCGTCAACGGCGCTGTAACAGACTTCGGAGATTATATAGCCACCCAGACTCTTGCGCTCGAAGTGAAACTCTCGGAAAAACCTGAAGGAGACTTTATTAATGTTGCCGAGATAGACGAACATAACGTAACGATTGCTGTCACAAAGATTTAACCTTAGAAGCATCCGACAATGCTATTGAAGGCGTGGCCCCAGCTTCCGCCAACGGTCGAAAAAGAGTAAAAACAGGATATTATATCGAAAATATTTATTATATTTAAGGAACCTAAAAACTTACGATTATGGCAGAGGTTGAAAAGACACGCTATTCGGACGAAGAACTTGCGGAATTCAAAGCGATCATACTCGACAAACTCGAAAAGGCAAAAGCAGATTACGACCTGCTGCGCGCCACCATAACCCATACTTCGAGCAACGACACGGAAGATACCTCGCCCACGTTCAAGGTATTGGAAGAGGGGGCTGCAACGCTCTCAAAAGAGGAATCGGGTAGACTTGCACAACGCCAGTTGAAATTCATCCAACACCTCGAGGCTGCTCTCGTGCGCGTAGAGAACAAAACATACGGCATTTGCCGTGAAACAGGCAAACTTATCCCGAAAGAACGCCTCAAGATAGTTCCCCACGCAACATTGTGCATAGAGGTAAAGGAAAACGAACGCAAATAAGCATTTAATCGTCGAATAAGACACAATGCAGTAAAACAATATTACGGCACAGTCAATTCTGTGCCGTATTTTTTATGTCGCCCTATCCGTTTTGCATCACCATTTTCCTGACAATGTTGACAAGAAACTTTCCGACGAAATACTCTGCGACCAATGTCCGCATGTCGATCATTCTGAAGCGGACAGACCGTATCGGCCATGTCGTCTGCAACGATAAAACCGGACCAACCGCCCCGCACTCTCGGAAATGCCTTAACGAAATGTTCGAGCCGTCATCCATGCAACCGTATTGTCAATCGCCCGGCGCCGGGACTTTCACACCGTATAAGAGATACGCAAGCATCACCACAAGATATTACACACCCGGAACACGAAACGCTCCATAGCAATTAGCCCATACACTCCATGTCGACGCGAAATAAATGCAGGACGAGAATGATGCCCAAAATAGAGAGAACAGATCCTATAAAAAAACGATATAATTTCTCCCGTCCTTTCTGCCAAATGTAAAATTACACTACCTTTACCTCCGCTATGTCACCAAGAGTCATTATATATACCGATGGGTCGGCGCTCGGGAATCCCGGGCCGGGCGGATACGGTGTAGTGCTGCTCGCACCCCCCAACCATCGTAAAGAGATCAGTGAGGGATTCAGGCTCACGACCAACAACCGGATGGAACTCATGGCTGTATGCGTCGGATTAGAAGCTCTGAAGGTCCCATGCGACGTCACAATATATTCCGATTCGAAATATGTCGTCGACGCGGTGGAAAAGGGCTGGCTGAGAAGCTGGGTCGCCAAAAGGTTCAAGGACAAAAAAAACCCGGACCTGTGGATACGGTATCTGAAAGCGGCCGAACGACATAACGTAAGTTTCGTATGGGTCAAAGGCCATGCGAACAACATCGAGAACGAACGCTGCGACAGAATGGCCGTAGCTGCAGCAAACGGAACATCGCTCGCCGAGGACACGGGATACTCCCCGGAAGAATGTGTCAGGTGATCCGGAAGATGTATAACAGGTAAAAAATCACCGAAAAAACAGGACCCGCACCCTGAACCGGACTGCACGACATTCGAACGATCTATATACCGATGTATCTAAACGGAATATTTGTCGAATCTGCCTGTCAGTACGCATGGCAAATACCGTTCGAACGGGGGTATTCGGAGTACAGCCGATATAAAAAACCAGCGATACATACCGCTCTTCTTCGGTTGGATATGCACAAGCCTCTTCATAAAGTCGCATCCGTCGGGATTCGACACCCTCAGTTTTTTCTGTTCTGAGTCCACCTTATGCAGATGCCAATCAACGGTTATGTCAACCTGCCGCACGACAAAAGACAAACAGCCGATGCTGCATCCCGTAAACAAGTAATAGGTCCAAGATTTATATGTCCGTCCAAACAAAAAGAGGGCATCCCGCAACCCAAGAAAGCACGACCGCATAAAGCGGTGGCTACCCTCGCTGCAGAGCTAATTCAGCGCAACCCGGAGACATTATCTCATAAAACGCACCAAGCCTCATAATACAATTCGGCAAGATCGCTACCGACGAAATACTCAATACTTGCAGACAAAACTCCCGAATTCCCCGCCGTACAACCCTCTCATGTGTATCATCCGCCGTAATGCTCTTCGGAGGCTCGTCTGGTTCATTCAGCAAATCCTATCGATATGTATTTCAATACCTCATGCAAACTCTGCTGCCAATAGAGCCAGTTATGTACCCCGTCACGAATGCGGAACTGCACAGGAATCTTCTTCTCTCTCATTTTCTGAAGCAGTTCGATATTGCCATCGAGCAGGAAGTCGTCATCGCCGCAATCGACATACCACCTTACAGAACGAATCGCATCGAGCTGTTCTGGTGTGGCATTATCCAGAATAAGTATAGGCGAGTGAGGTGCCGCATCTTTCCACAATCCCTCTTGCGGCATATTTTCGAATCCGCCCACCAAACCGCTCAGCGGACACGCGGAAGAGAACATCTCTGGATGCCGCATGGCATATACCGTAGTGCCTCCACCACCCATCGACAGTCCGGCTATCGCACGCGAACCTTTGTCTTTGCTGATACGGTAGGTCTTCTCTATGAAAGGTATGAATTCCTGGAAAAAGAAGTCTTCGTACGGCCAGTCGGGCATATTGAAGTAGCCCATATTTTTCCCCATGTTATTGAGCTCTATTCCCCGTGCGTCGGGCATAACTATTATCATAGGCAGCGCAAAACCGGCACGTATCTCCTGATCGGCTATGGCCTGCACACTACCTTTATCCACCCATGCCCTGAAAGTATCGCTGGCCCCGTGAAGCAGATAGAGCACAGGGTATTCCACCCCGCTGTATTCATATCCGTCAGGAAGATATACGGCATAAGGTTTTGTCACTCCGAGAATACGGCTCTCCATTTCACCGTTTTTCACTGTACTTGCATTGATGAAACCCACCCCTGCAAACAGAGCCACTATAAGGGCAAATGAGATTTTTCGTAGCATGGCATTATAGTTTTAGGATCACTACAAATATAATCAAAAGGCGAGAGAGATCGTGCAAATTCATTTGCAAAGATGCCGAGCCGCCTCCTGTATTCTTCAAATATAAAATTATTTTGGATGCGTTACCCTCAACGATTCTGAAATATAAGCGGGATTTATTAACTTTGCACACAAAATAACGCGAACCATGACCATAATCGACGGGAAAGAAGTGTCGGCCGCACTCAAAAAAGAGATTGCCGCAGAAGTAGAAAAAATAAAGGCCGAAGGGGGCAAAATACCATACCTCGTAGCCATACTCGTAGGCAACGATGGCGCCAGCCAGACCTATGTGGGCCACAAGGAAAAGATGTGTGCCGAAGTTGGCTTCCGCTCCCAGGTGCTTCGTCTGCCAGAGGAGACGACCGAAGCAGAACTGCTCCGAAAGGTGGATCGTCTGAACCATGATCCGGAAGTCGACGGATTCATAGTGCAACTGCCTCTTCCCAAACATATCGACGAACAGAAAGTGATCGAAGCCATCGACCCGAGAAAAGACGTTGACGGTTTTCATCCGGAAAACGCCGGACGTATGGTTACGGGGCTTCCGGCATTTCTGCCCGCAACTCCCGACGGCATACTGGCCCTTTTGCGCTACTACAAGATCGAAACCGCAGGCAAGCATTGTGTGGTTATCGGCCGCAGCAATATCGTGGGGCGCCCGATGGCAAACCTTTTGTCGCAAAAAGGCTGGGACTGCACGGTTACCATGTGCCACTCGCGGACCAAAGATCTGGCCTCTGTCGTGGCAACGGGCGACATTGTCATCGCAGCCCTGGGCAAAGCCGAATTTGTTACTGCCGACATGATCAAACCCGGAGCCGTGGTCATTGACGTAGGTATTACCCGCGTGCCGAGCGACAAGACCAAAAGCGGATGGAAACTCCTGGGCGACGTCAAGTTCGATGAAGTGGCGCCGAAATGCAGCTATATAACTCCGGTTCCCGGAGGCGTAGGCCCCATGACCATAATATCCCTCATGCGGAACACACTGAAGGCCGGCAAAGGAGAGGTCTATCCGAAATTATAAATAATATACGCATAGCTTATGAGACAGGCCATAATGGAATCCCATTATGGCCTGTCTCATTGTCAATATGGCAAGTTCCATGCAACAACCACAAAACACCCCGAATCTCAACGACTCTTTCTCGAATAAACTATCGTCACATACAACCACCTCGCAACGCCGTCTCCCTGCAATTTTCCTAGTTCACCCAGGCAGAAATACCGGACCCCACATGCCCGTTCCACGAAAAAAGCCGATTGCATAGCGAGATCATAACCCATAAAAGCGGTCTCTGCTGTCAATACTGCAACAAAAAGTCCGGAGATTTTTACATCTCCGGACTTTAAAACATCACGCAGCATAGATTACCTTCGGCGCATTTTTGGCATTTTGGGTATTTTACCACCGCTTGCGACCGATTTCATCATCTTGCGGGTCTCTTCGAACTGCTTCATCAGCCTATTGACTTCGGTTACAGTTGTGCCGCTACCGGCAGCTATGCGTTGACGGCGCGAGGCATTGATTATCGAAGGATTCGCTCTCTCGGCCGGACTCATAGAATAAATTATAGCCTCTATCTGCTTGAAAGCATCCTCTTTTATCTCCACATCCCTCATCATCTTACCTACCCCTGGAATCATGGAAACGAGATCTTTCATGCTCCCCATTTTTTTGATCTGATTTATCTGATTCAGAAAATCGTTGAAATCGAACTGATCCTTAACCAAGCGTTTTTTGATTCGGCGTGCTTCCTCTTCGTCGAACTGCTCCTGCGCGCGTTCCACAAGCGAGATGACATCACCCATACCCAAAATACGATCGGCCATACGTTCGGGATGGAACACCTGCAACGCATCCATTTTCTCACCGGCGCTTATGAACTTGATAGGCTTGTTCACCACGGCCCTGATGGAAATGGCGGCACCGCCACGAGTATCACCATCCAGTTTTGTAAGTACAACCCCGTCGAAGTCGAGCCTGTCGTTGAATTCCTTTGCGGTGTTGACCGCATCCTGACCGGTCATCGAGTCCACTACGAACAGCGTTTCCGAAGGATTGACGGCCTTTTTGATAGCCGTAATCTCCTGCATCATCTGTTCGTCCACCGCCAGTCGGCCGGCCGTGTCGACTATCACCGTATTCAGTCCCTTGCTACGGGCATATTTTATCGCATTCTCGGCAATCTTGACCGGATCTTTACTCCCCTCTTCGGTGTACACCTCCACCCCTACCTGCTCGCCGAGTATCTTGAGCTGGTCGATAGCCGCCGGACGATAGACATCGCCTGCCACCAGCAGAACGCCACGACCGCGCTTACTCTTGATGAAGGATGCGAGTTTACCCGAGAAGGTCGTCTTACCGGAACCCTGCAAACCCGCAATAAGTATAACGGCCGGACTACCCTCGAGTTTGATGTCGGTCATGGTACCGCCCATAAGTCGGGCAAGTTCGTCCCGGACGATCTTGGTCATCATCTGGCCCGGTTTGACCGATTTCAACACATCCGATCCCATAGCCTTCACCTTCACCTCGTCGGTAAAGTTCTTGGCTACCTTGTAGTTCACGTCAGCATCGACCAGAGCACGACGTATTTCTTTCATGGTTTCGGCCACGTTTATCTCTGTAATGCGGCCTTCGCCCTTCAATATCTTAAACGACCTCTCAAGTTTATCGGTAAGGTTTTCGAACATTTTTTCAGATTTTTTATCAGGCTACAAAGATAACTATTTTAGATAGAAAAAAAACGGGCGGACTTTCTTGTCCGCCCGTAACGCGTAAACCAATTTATAAAATTATTCCGACTACTTATTCTTGTCCTCGCAGAGTTCGGTCAGAACGCCGAATGTCGATTTTGGATGTAGGAAGGCGATGCTGAGGCCTTCGGCACCCAGGCGAGGAGCCTTGTCGATAAGTTTTATCCCTTTGGATTCGACATCGCCGAGCGCATCTTCCACATTATCCACAGCGAATGCAAGATGATGTACGCCCTGTCCTTTTTTCTCGATAAACTTGGCGATAGTACCCTCTTCCGAGGTCGATTCGAGGAGTTCGATCTTTATATCTCCCACTTTGAAGAACGCTGTTTTGACTTTTTGGTCGGCCACCTCTTCAATATTGTAGCATTTCAGGCCGAGAACATTCTCCCAGTAAGGGATGGCTTCGTCGAGGCTACTTACGGCGATACCGATGTGTTCGAGTTTCTGAACTTTCATATCAGTTCTGTTTTAGTAGTTTGTTTTGCACGATACCGGCCTCACGACGGACAAAACCGAATAAACAGAAGTCCGTCCAGGCAGTCGTTGCAATTTGGTTAATATACGTTTCTCATTGCGGAAACCGTTACAAATGTAGGTGTAATAATCGTGTTTTTAAAATACTTAACAACGTTTTTGCATTTAATTATCGCGATAAATGGTGTACTTTGCATAATATTTGCGACCTTTGTAGTAGGCACCCAAAAGATGCACGTTATGAAGAAGCTTATTTTAACAGCCGTATTCGCCATTGCAGCAATTGCTTCATCGAGCGGCCAGAAGTTGATGATAGGCGAAAAAGCCCCGGATCTGAAAATAAAAGAGTGGTTGAATCAGAGCCCATCGCAAGGGAGTGTCAGACTGATCGAGTTTTTCCACAGCGCTGACGAACAGTCGCGCGCAAGACTGTCGATACTCGACAACTACGCCAACAAATACAGCGAACTTACAGTAATACTGGTGGCTCGGGAGGATAAAGCCATCGTTGAGAATGCTGTAAGGTCTTCGTCCCGCTCCTTTCCGATAGGTATAGACGACAATGGCAAAACATTCTCGGCATATTCCGTCCAATACATTCCTTTCAGCGTACTCGTGGATGAGAAAGGCAGGGTAATATGGTTTGGGAATTCGTCGAACCTGCAAGAAAATTTCATTTCAAACGCATTGAAATAATAGTGTCGGCATGGCGTTCACGAAAATCGACCACTGGGAACATCATCACAAGGAAGAAGCCGGAGGGAGTGCTCTTTCGGTAAATGAAGGGGTTAAAGACATCCCCAATGTCAATCCTAATTTCAAGCGGCCGTCTCGGCGGGTACTCGCCACAAAAGATTATGTGGATGGCATACTCGCAGGCGATATAACCATATTGTCGCAAGCCATCACGCTCGTCGAGAGCCATAACCCGTCGCACTACGAACAGGCACAACAGATAATCGAACAGTGCCTGCCCCACGCGGGGAAATCCATCAGAATAGGCATTACTGGCGTTCCGGGCGCAGGCAAATCGACATTTATCGAAGCTATCGGCGGCATGGTAGCCGACATGGGGCATAAGCTGGCGGTTCTGGCCATCGACCCCAGCAGCGAACGCAGCGGAGGCTCGATTCTCGGGGACAAAACCCGCATGGGAAGCATCTCGGGCAATCCCGACATATTCATCCGCCCTTCACCGTCTGCCGGTTCGCTGGGCGGTGTGGCTCGCAAGACACGTGAAACGATCGTGTTGTGCGAAGCGGCCGGATTCGACGTGATTTTTATCGAAACCGTAGGGGTAGGTCAATCCGAGACTGCGGTCCACTCGATGGTCGATATGTTCATGATGCTCCAGATCTCAGGCGCTGGCGACGAATTACAAGGCATAAAGCGCGGCATTATGGAGATGGCCGACATTATAACTATCACCAAGGCCGATGGCGACAATATCCATATGGCCGAACTCGCAAGGACACAGATAACAAACGCACTAATGCTTTTCCCGACCCCGGAATCGAACTGGCGGCCACAGGTGTTCACCAGTTCCGCCGTCACGAAAGCAGGTCTGCGAACGATATGGAATAATATCGAAGAATATATATCTTTCACTAAAGGCAACGGATATTTCACCATGAACAGACAGCGCCAAAGCAAATACTGGATGTACGAAACCATTGGCGAGGCTTTGCGCGATAGCTTTTTCCGGAATCCTGCAATAGAAAAGATGCTTCCCGAATACGAAAAACAGGTGCTCGACAACAAATTAAGCTCTTTCATTGCGGCAAAACAACTGCTTGGCACGTATTTCGATAGACTTAAGGAGTAAGAGCATCCAGACGCAGAACATGCGATTTGTCACGTCCATATAATTTAAATTCTTGAAATATGAAAAAACTGTTATTAGTGTTGGTAGCCGCAGCCGCATTGACCGCCTGCACCAAAGAGTACAATAGCTATACAGAGATGAATCGCATAATAATAGACTGCAAGGCCTATGCGAACGACTGGATAGCAGGCCCGGACAAGAACAGTTATCCCGAATTCTATTACTGCGATTTTCAGATTCCGGAGATCGACAATTTTCTCTATAACAACGGCACCGTAGTGGCTTACTACGAATATACCGATGCCGACCGACAAGTCCAAAAGGCCCTGCCATGCGTAATCCCTAAATGGGACAAAAACGATCCATCCATTACATGGACCGAAGTGATAGATTTCGAATACGAACGGGGATGGATAAGATTCAAAGTGACCAACGACGACTTCAATTATGGAGAGCCGCCAATAAATCCTGGATACAAACTGTTCCGGGTAGTCATTATATGGTAGATCCCCGTTCAGAATGGCTGGAAACATAACGGGTAAACCAATACGCGAGGGCCGGGAAAAGTTCCCGGCCCTCGCGTATTTGAAAAACCTATCCTGCAATAAGAAAATACGATTTGACAATGATGCTTTTTACTTTTACCTTTATGAAAAAAGAGAGGCATAGAGTTTGCAATCATGCATTAGCTCAGCACACAACAAACTAATATACAAGCATTATGGAAAATCAATCTTATTCGATGCCGCGCATAGGTGACATGGCACCGGAATTCACAGCTCAAACTACACAGGGTACTATCAACTTCCCGGCAGACTTCAAAGGCAAATGGGTCATACTGTTCAGCCACCCGGCAGACTTCACACCGGTATGCACATCAGAATTCATGACATTCGGCAGCATGCAGCAAGAGTTCGATGCACTTAACTGCCAACTCATAGGACTCTCCATCGACGGTTTGCCAAGCCATATCGCATGGCTGCGCACAATCAAAGACCGCATAAACTGGAAAGGAATGAAAGATGTGGACGTACAATTCCCTCTCATAGACGACATCACGATGAATGTTGCCAAGAACTACGGAATGATACAACCCGGAGAAAGCGAAACAAAAGCCGTGCGTGCCGTATTCTTCATCGATCCCAAAGGCGTAATACGTACTATTATATACTATCCGCTCGCATTAGGCCGCAACTTCGACGAGATCAAACGCGTACTCATAGGACTGCAGACAATAGACAATTACGGGGTTGCGCTTCCGGCAGACTGGCGGCCTGGCGACGAAGTGATAGTACCGGCGCCAAGCACCATGAAAGCCGTCGACAAACGTGTAACCGACAAAGACATGCATTGCTACGACTGGTTCTTCTGCACCAAGAAAATCTCCAAAGAAGAGGTCGAAAGCAAACTGGGCAAGTAAACAATTTGCCAGACAAAAAAGCAGGACTTCGAGTCCTGCTTTTTTGTCTGGACATAATATGTATCCCTACTAAAATATGGCTGCAATGGCATAAGCTATCATGACCAACGATACTGCCACCTTGACGCCGGTGCCGAAAATAAATGCCGTGAACGAACCGAAAGCCACCCTGACAGCCTTACCGATATTCTCGCTGTCGGCAATCAATTCCCCAACCAACGCCCCGACAAACGGAAACAATACCATTCCCAAAGGCGGAAGCAGGAAGATTCCTACCACGAGGCCTATCGTCGATCCGATAGTGGCAGCACGCGAACCTCCGAATATGCGGGTCATCCAGGCAGGAAGAAAATAGTCAAACAACGTCACTGCCACGACAACGAGCGCCCATACTACAAAAAATCGCACTGAAAAATCGCCATAACCGCCCAACTTCAACAGCAACAGTCCGACATAACCCAGCGGCGGACCAGGAAGAACAGGCAGCACACTCCCCGCCAATCCCGCAAGCAACAGCAGACAGGCAATAACCAAAAGCACTACATCCATCTTTATTCGTTGTGGTGTGACAACATGCTACAAAACACTCCCAACTACAGGATGAACAACACGAGTGATGCCGCCAAGAATCCTCCAAAGAAACCGGCCAATACCTGCGCAGGAGTATGTCTTCCCAAATAGAGCCGAGACCACGCCAGCACTCCTGCCAACAGCGTGGCAACTGTCATGGGAATGGTAAAATCGCCCGGTTCGTGGATTCCGAGAAACAACAGTATGGCGTATACTCCTCCTATTCCTGTCATATGGAGGCTTATCTTCCAGAAAGGCGTCACCACCAAAGCCACTGCTATACATGCAATGGCTGCCATCATCCCGCTAAATGCAAGACCGGTCGACACTTTGAGCACTATAATGACAGCGCATAATGCATAGGTCAGCATAATGACTATGAGCGGCACAACACGTTCTCTGCGATTATTCATCTTAAGATCTTCCAACGCGCCCATCGCATTAAGAAAGAAAATGAAAAGAGCCGGGATTACAAGCGTACAGACAATTACGGTTAGTATTAAAAACATCTTCACCTGTGGCGGGAATAGCAATACCATGTACGAACTGCCGTTCAGCATTATAAGCATGGCATAGAGAGGCATCAGCAACGGCTGAAGAATGGTCGATGCCATTCTTGCCAAAGCATGTTGAATCCTTTTAGAGACTGTATCTGTCATTATATATCCTTCCTGAGGCGTGCTACCGGAATGCCGAGCATCTCGCGATACTTAGCCACCGTACGCCTCGCAATCTTGTATCCTTTTTCGTTGAGTATATCCATCAGCACCTCGTCCGTGAGTGGTTTGCGTTTGTTCTCTCCCTTGATGCAGTCGGTAAGTATCTGCTTTATCTCATACGAAGATACTTCTTCGCCGCTTTCCGTCTGCATGGCTTCCGAGAACAGCTGCTTTAATGGCAGTATGCCGAAATGTGTCTGGATGTATTTGCTGTTCACCACACGCGAAATGGTCGAAACGTCAAGTCCGGTTCGGTCCGCTATATTCTTGAGTATCATCGGCTTGAGTTTACCGAAATCACCATCCTTGAAGAAATCGCACTGATAATCAAGTATTTCTGTCATGGTGCGCATAAGCGTATCCTGACGTTGTTTGATTGCCGATATGAACCATTTTGCCGAATCTATCTTGCTCTTAAGAAACTGCATTGCCTCCTTTTCGCTGTCGGTTCCGCCCTGGGCGGCTGCTTTTTCGCGGACCATATCCATATACTGGCGGTTGATCTTAACCTCCGGAACGTTGCGAGCATTCAGGCTCAAATCGAAACGGCCATCCTGATAATCTAGTATAAAATCCGGAGTGATGTAAGGTGTGGCATCGTTACCACCTTCGTTGTAAAGATTTCCCGGTTTCGGAGAGAGGCCTGTTATCACTTCTATGGCTTCACGGAACTCCTCTTCAGATACACCCAGACGTGACATGAGTTTTTCGTAATGTTTCTTCGAGAATTCCGTAAAATAATCGGTCAGTATTTTACGTGCGATGCGGAAAGGTTTGCTTGCCTCGGGACGACGGTTGAGTTGCAGCAAAAGACACTCCTGTAATGAGCGTGCACCAGCCCCTGCAGGCTCGAGTTCATGGATAATGTCGAGTACCTCTTCCAGTTCGCTCACATCAGCCTCCACACCCAAGTTGAATGCCATGTCGTCTGCAATAGCTTCGAGATCGCGACGGAGATAGCCGTCGTCGTCGATACTGCCTATAAGGTAATCGGCTATTTGGCGTTGTTTCGTACTCAGGTTGCGGAATCCTATCTGTTCGTCGAGATATTCAGCCAGCGACCTGCCTTCCGTAATATATACTGGTCTCTGCTGATCGTCTCGCGAATGGTTGTTGGTTCGCATCTTATAACTCGGCGTATCGTCGATAAAATCGTCCACCGATACCTCTTTCGGCTCACCGTCCTCATCCTTTTTTTCTTCGATCTCCTCCTCGAGCACAGGATTTTCCTCTATCTCCTGTTTGATGCGCTGTTCCAACTGAATTGCAGGAAGTTCCAACAGCTTGATCATCTGAATCTGCTGTGGAGATAGTTTCTGAAGAAGTTTTTGGACTTGTGTCTGGCTTAGGGTCGGCATTGTGGTCTTTTTTATTGGGTTCTGTACGCCACGGTCAAATCACGGGAGCTATCCATGCGCGGCATATCCGCATATTTCAGTGGTTTGTCGATATCCTGTCAAAATCAGAATTCGGCATTCTTAGGCGTGCGGGGGAACGGAATAACGTCGCGGATATTGGCCATGCCCGTCACGAACAACACAAGCCGTTCGAAACCCAGTCCGAAGCCGCTGTGCGGAGCCGTCCCGAATTTACGGAGATCCAAATACCACCACATATCTTCCGGTTTAATCCCGATCTCATGCATGCGACCAACGAGTTTATCGTAATCGGCTTCACGTTCCGATCCTCCGATTATCTCTCCTATTTTCGGGAAGAGTACGTCCATTGCCCTCACGGTCTTGCCGTCGTCGTTTAGCTTCATGTAGAACGCCTTGATCTCTTTCGGATAATTAATCAGTATCACCGGCTTCTTAAAGTGCTGTTCAACGAGATATCGTTCGTGTTCGCTCTGCAGATCGAGCCCCCATTCGACTGGGAACTCAAATTTCTTGCCACTTTGCTTCAGTATTTCGATTCCTTCGGAGTAATTTAGCCTAACGAAATCATTATCAACGACAAATTTCAATCTCTCGATAAGTTCGTTGTCATACATCTTATTGAGGAATTCGAGATCTTCCATGCAATTCTCCAGGGCGTACCTTATCAGGTACTTCAGGAAATCCTCGGCAAGATCCATGTCGTCGGTAAGATCATAAAATGCCATTTCGGGTTCTATCATCCAGAACTCGGCCAGGTGGCGCGGGGTATTCGAGTTTTCCGCCCTGAACGTAGGCCCGAAGGTATAGACCTTCGACAATGCCATCGCCCCTATTTCGGCTTCGAGCTGTCCGGAGACTGTCAGATTAGTCTGTTTTCCGAAGAAATCCTGCGAGAAATCCACTTTCCCATCCTCCGTCTTTGGGAGGTCGTTCATATCGAGCGTCGTTACTTCGAACATGGCACCGGCTCCCTCGGCATCGCTGCCGGTGATAAGCGGAGTGTGCATGTAATAGAATCCTCTGTCGTTGAAATATTTATGTATCGCATACGCCATCGCATGACGTACACGCAAAACCGCTCCGAACGTATTGGTGCGCGGACGCAAGTGGGCTATCTCGCGCAAAAATTCGAGCGAATGTCCTTTCTTTTGGAGCGGATAGCTTGCCGGATCGGCCTTCCCGTATATTTCGATCTCCTTAGCCTGCACTTCTACCGGCTGGCCAGAGCCCTGGCTATCAACAAGCACCCCTTCCACACGAAGACTTGCACCGGTTGTTATATCTTTCAGAAATTCCTCGGAGAAATCCGTCGGATCCACTACGACCTGGATATTGTTTATAGTCGTTCCGTCGTTCAAAGCTATGAATGCCACGTTCTTATTACCGCGCTTCGTACGCACCCAACCCTTAACGGTCACATCGATATTTCTCTCTTTCGAGCTTAAAAGCCCGGCAATCGTGGTTCTTTTTGCTGCTTCAGACATGGTTTTGTAATGTTTAGTTTTTTCCAAAGCACAAATATAGTGAAAGGTAAGCGGAAAACAGGAATTTTATCGTCAGTTTTACGAAAACGGTCCAGACATCCCTCAATAATGCACAATGAATACCTGCAAAATCCCGCAACTATATGGAATCGAAGCACAAACCGACCTCATCTCTGTTTTCCGTTTTTTTTCGCCACGCCTTCCGGCCATTCATAATTCCTACGCACCACAACGGTCGCAAATCACAATTTTTGCTACCTTTGTGTCATTCCGAATGAAAATGAGCAACATGGATGAAAAATACCGCAAATTAACTGCTGCAGAGATAGACCAGATGGAAAGTAACGGATGCTTCTGCACCGACTGGACAATGGTCGAAGTCGCCAAAGAAGGGTTCGACAGTCGGTTTGTTCGTCAATCCCGTCTTGCCGGACATGTCAGGATCGGACGGAACACCATGCAGCCCTCAGGCATCTACAATGCCTCTCTTACGGATACTGTGGTAGGTGATAACTCGCTGATATACAACACCGGCTGCGGCATCACGAATTACAAGATAGGCAACGGAGTCCGCATAGAGAACTGCGATGCAATAATATGCGACGGCAGCGGGAATTTCGGCAACGGCATAGAGGTTAAGGTAATAAACGAAGGCGGCGGCAGAGAGGTCGTCATTTTCAACGGACTTACGGCACAATTTGCCTATATGATGGCAATGTACCGCGAGAATGGAACCCTGACCGAAAAGTTGCGGACAATCGCACTCGCCGAATGCGACAGAATTGCAAAAGATAGTGGCCGGATCTCCAATGGTGCCAAGCTCACATGTTGCGGCAAACTTCTCAATGTAAATGTGGGAGAAGCGGCCATCATAGATGGCTCCTCGAAACTTCACAACGGCACCGTCAACAGTTCCGCCATGTCTCCGGCATACGTCGGCGCCGGGGTCAAAGCCTATGACTTCATTTTCGCCGAAGGCTCCAGAGTGGACAACGGAGCTATCCTCGAACGTTGCTTCGTAGGCGAGAACTGCCGTGTAGACCACTATTTTTCAGCTACCGACACTCTTCTTTTTGCCAACTCCGATGTCGCCAACGGAGAGGCATGTTCCGTTTTTGCCGGCCCTTTCACCGTTTCGCATCACCGCTCTTCACTGCTGATAGCGGGATATTTCTCGTTTTTCAACGCCGGAAGCGGCTCCAACCAGAGCAATCATCTGTTCAAAACCGGTGCCGTACACCAAGGCATACACGAACGTGGATGCAAATTCGGCAGCAATGCCTATGTGATGTTACCGGCCAGGGAAGGAGCGTTCTCGGTCGTAATGGGACGCCATACGAGCCATCACGACACAAAGGACCTGCCATATTCCTACCTCGTCGAAGAAGAGGGGAAGACTTTCGTCATACCGGGAGCCAACCTGCGCAGTTTCGGCACCTCGCGCGACATGGCCAAATGGCCGGCACGCGACAAACGCAAAATAAAACGGGACATCATAAACTTCGAACAGTACAATCCTTATGTCGGCGAGAAACTGCTTGCGGCTATGGAAATCTGTGAAAAACTCCTTGACAAGCCAGGGCATGACATTCATACCTTCAACCGCATCAGGATCAAAACTCCGCTGCTCAAACGGGGACATGAAAGCTACCGGCTCGCACTCGACGCCCTGATCGGATCGCTTCTGTCGCAGGAAACAGAGGCTGCTGCCGTACCTTGCCCTCATTGGGTAGATATGGCAGGGATGTTCGCTCCGGCAGAAGAGACGGCAAAACTTCTGAACGGCATAAAAACCGGCATATTAGCCGATATCGGGGCAATAAATTCGGCCTTCGAGCGTATAAATAAAAGTTATTCGGCAAACGCCAAGGCATGGGCTCTATGGGCACTAAGCCACCGTCTCGGGCATAATCCCACACAGGAAGAGATCGCAAATGCCGTAGCCACAGGCGCCGAAACAGCCGACACACTGGCATCAATGATGAATGAAGACAGCCTCAAAGATGACAGCCAGACAATGCGTACCGGATACGGCATAGACGCCCGTGATCGGGAAACGGTCGATGCCGATTTCGAAGCAGTAAGAAAAGAACAAAGACAATAAATATATTTTTGCGAATCAACCAACAAGAATGAAAACATCTTTCAAAACACAATACTTCACCGGCCTTGTAATGGCATGCGTGTTATCGTCGTCAGTGGCAGCAGCCCAAACATACAGGTTCACACGCGAAGAGTGGAAAGACCCCAACATCTACTCGGCCGGTACCGCGCCTCTAAGAACAGAATTTTTCAGTTTCGACACGCGCGAACGCGCCGAAAAGAACAATCCCTCGGAAAGCCCATATTACATGCCGCTCGACATACATACCGACAACGCGGTAAAGTCGGGTAAAGCCGGCCAGAGTTCGGTTACGGTCGAAATACCCTATATGTGGCTCGACCGTGAAGTCTTCCTTCATTCGCAGCTCGATGCAGAGGCATACTACGTGAAGATAAACGGCCGCACGATAGGATATGTCCGCGATAACGTCACACCTGCGGAATTCAACATCTCGCCATGGATCGTGGACGGCACGAATACCATAACATTCGAATTCCTCGCATCCGACGACATCGGCAGAACAGGCTTCCAGTCGGCCGGTATAGAAGACAACGTATTCATCTATTCACAGCCGAAGATACGCATTGAGGACTATTCCGTAACCACACGAATAGACTCGAGCGGCACCCATTGCATACTCAGAGCAGAAATAGCTTTGGCAAACGACTATAATTCACGCGAAGACTTCAGGGTCGGTTACGATATTTACAGACCCGACGGCGAACTCATCCACTACGATATCAAGGAGATGACTCTCATGGGAAACAGCCGTGACACCGTAGTGTTCGAACAACCGATATACAAACACGTCATGGATAATCTGTGGAGCGCGGAAAGCCCTAAACTCTACGACATGACTCTGAATATAAATTACAATAAGCGGTGGATCGAATATCTGCCGATCAAGGTCGGATTCGGGCAGACGGAATTCAAAGACGGGAAAGTCTACCGCAATAGCAAGCCCGTGGAGATCAAAGCCGTCAGCTATCTGAAAGCCGACAAAAACCTGACCCCGGCACATCTGAAAGCACTCAAGGGAGCAGGCTACAACACGATATGGTCCGTCGTACCCCAACCGATCTGGTTTTATGACATGTGCGAAGCCGCAGGAATGTATGTGATCGAAAACGCGAACATATATTCACCCGCAGACCATGCCACCACCGACAGGACTGTTGGCGGCACACTGAGAAACAACCCTGCATGGCTCGGCTCCTTCATGGGCCGTGCACAAGCCATGTATGCCCGCGTCAAAGATCGTCCGGGAATCATAGGCTGGTCTATCGGCGGCGCAACCGGCAACGGATACAATATGTACAAGGTCTACCAGTGGATGAAGTCGCAGGACAGTACTCGTCCCGTGATATTCAACTATGCCGAGGGCGAGTGGAACAACGACATGAGCGTGTCGGTAGAAGACGGAGAACGTATCCTCAGAGAATTGGGACAGGAAGTCCCGAACAGCTCATTTGACACAGATCTGTAGCCGAACAAATGACCATAGACCTCATTACGGTCGGCAAGACCGATTCGAGCGAAATCGCCGCCCTTGTCGGGCTGTACCAGAGACGCATAAACCGATACGTCAAATTCTCGGTCATCTCGCTTCCCGACATACGGAATGCCAGGAACACACCGGAAGAGACCCTGAAACGCGAAGAGGGCGCCATGATCCTGAAAAACATTTCGGACTGGGATTACGTGGTACTTCTCGACGACAAAGGTATCGAGTACACATCTCCGGGATTCGCCCAGTGGCTCCAGAAACGCATGAACAGCGGTCTTCGTAGGTTGGTTTTCGTCATCGGAGGAGCTTACGGCTTTTCGGCAGCCGTGAAGGAGCGGGCCAACGACGCAGTCTCGTTGTCGCGCATGACATTCTCACATCAGATAGTACGGGCCATATTCGCCGAGCAACTTTACAGGGCATTCACCATCCTGAACAACGAACCCTACCACCACGAGTAGAATTTCTGTAACCTGAGGGGGAAAATAACCGGCTGAAGCTCCTGAACAGGCCGCAACCACAGACGGAAGAGACACTCTTCACCCCTTTACTTCACCGGTTCGACATGAATGTTGACATGTGTGTCCTGGCCGAAACGTTCGCGTAGGCGCGTCTCTATCAGTTTCGTCAGATCGTGCGCGTCGCATACCGACATCGCTCCGTCCACACGTATATGGATCTCTATGGCGTAATTATTTCCGATACGGCGCGTACGAAGATTATGCGGATCGGAAACACCGGGCGTCATCATTATCGTATTGAGTATCTCGGCCTCGACATCTGCTGGAAGCGACTTCTCGAGCAGTTCGTTTATCGCAGGAATCAGAAGTTCCAGCGCCACCTTTACTATGAACATACTCACTACCACGGCTGCAATGGGGTCGAGAACCGCCCAATTCGGCCCGAGCAGAATCGCACCTCCAATACCGAGCGCCGTCCCTAAGGAGGAGAAAGCGTCAGAGCGATGGTGCCACGCATTGGCTATTACGCTTTGACTGTTCTCCCTGCGCCCGACAATCACCGTATATCTGAACAGTATCTCCTTGACCGCAATCGAAACAAGAGCAGCAATAAGCGCTATGTAACCCGGACTTGAGAGTTGCTCACCTTTAAAGAAGAAGCCATAAACCTTATTTCCGCCGTCCCACATAAGCTTCAGTCCCACCAGACACAACACCAGACCTATTATGACCGTTGCAAGGGTCTCATACTTCCCATGACCGTATTTATGGCTTTCGTCGCGCGGTTTCGACGAGATACGTATGAACACGAGCACTATTATATCGGTAACAAAATCGGACAGCGAATGTACGGCGTCGGCAATCATTGCCGAGCTGCGTCCGAGGATACCTGCCACGAATTTCAGCGTCAACAATGCAAGATTGACCACAGATCCCACCAAGGTGATCCGTACGACCGCTTTCTTACGCGCTTCGCGTCCCGATAAAATTGTTCTGTCTGCACTCATAACTTTGCAAATTTAATATCGTTTGCAGTATAAACAAAACATCGATACTTCGTAATATGTCACTCGCATAAAAAACAAGGAAGGGAACCTCACGGCTGCCTTCCTTGCCAGGGGATTTCAGATCTCCCCCAAAACTACTAACCCAAACTTAAATAAATGAAGAAACTTTTTGTACTCATGCCAATGAAGCAGATATGCTTCTTTAAAACTTTACCGCCTTGCCCATATAAGAGACGGGTACTTGGCTGGAATCAGCATGAAAAATACATTAATCCTCCAATCGTGTAATATTCAAATTATATGCCACAATCAAAACAGATGACATTTTATTTTCATAGGATCACTCGCATGACATCAACCTAATTTAAATAAATTAGTTCCGGCTGTCGCATGACAGCCGGAACTAATTCTCTCAAACGGGCAAAACACTGCCCGAAAAACGTTGAATATCTATTTTACGTGCTTTGTCTTATATGCTGCGGAGTATTTCCCCTTACCCATGGATGACAGTTTGTTGCGTATAAGCGTCTTGCGCAACGGGTTTATCAGATCGGTGAAAACAGTACCTTCAAGGTGGTCATACTCGTGCTGGATAACGCGGGCCGGATAGTCGCCGAACTCTTCGTCGTGCTGATTGAAATCCTCGTCCATCCAGCGTATACGCACCCGTTCTGGGCGGTAAACATCCTCGTTCAGGCCCGGGAGACTCAGACATCCTTCGCCCATAGAAACCTCCTCGTCGCTCTCCCAGTAGATTTCGGGGTTGATGAATACCTTCTTGAAATCGGCATACTCGGGGTAATCTTCGGCATAAGGCGTTATGTCGACCACAAACATACGGATTGAAAGACCTATCTGAGGTGCGGCCAATCCGACTCCGTTGGCCGAGTACATGGTCTCGAACATATCCGAAGCGAGTTTCTTGATCTCTGGGTAATCCTTGTCTATCTCCTTTGTCTCGTCACGCAGAACGTGGGAACCATAAACGTAAATAGGGTATATCATAATAGTCCATTTTTTACTAAACCTAATTTGCAGCTCTCCTATTCAGCCGCCTCCATATATCCCTGCAGGATTATAGCAGCGCTCACTTTATCCACGAGTCCTTTGTCGCGTCGTTTCATCCTGGGGACACCGCTGTCGATTATAGCCCTCTGAGCCAACACCGACGTAAACCTTTCGTCCCACCAGTCGAATCGCACATGCGGAAATTTTTTAGCAGCACTCGCAACGAATCTCTCGATAGCGGGAAGAGTTTCCGAGGGCATTCCGTTCATCTGCACGGGCCGGCCCACGACAATAATATCAACTTCGTTGGAGGCGAGATATTTTCCGAGCCACTGCATGATCTGTGCCGTCGGCACGGTTTCCAACCCTCCGGCAATTATCCGCATGGGGTCGCTGACCGCCACCCCGGTGCGTTTCATACCGTAATCTATTGCCATAATCCGTCCCATACACCGCGCAAAGTTACGGTTTTTCCCCGCAAAAAAAGCACATTTCGGCTGTTTATTACTATATTTGCCGTTCAACGCCGATGAATTCCGCAAAACAAAAAAAAACAAACAATATAGAACCATGACACAGGAAGAACTTTTCAAGAAACTTATAGCCCACTCGAAAGAGTATGGTTATATTTTCCCTTCGAGCGAGATCTATGACGGACTCGGCGCCGTATACGACTACGGTCAGATGGGGGTAGAGCTAAAGAACAACATCAAGAAATATTGGTGGGATTCGATGGTGAAACTGCACCAGAATATAGTAGGCATCGACGCAGCTATTTTCATGCATCCCAAGACATGGGAAGCGTCGGGCCACGTAAGCGCATTCAACGATCCGCTGATCGACAACAGAGACAGCAAGAAACGCTACCGTGCAGACGTGCTTCTCGAAGAACATATCGCCAAACTCGACGAAAAGATCGACAAGGAGGTAGAAAAGGCCCGTAAACGTTTCGGAGAGTCGTTCGACGAGGCCAAGTTCCGTACCGAAAGCCCGCGTGTCCAGGAAATACAGGCCAAACGCGACGAGGTACACAGCCGTATGGTCAAAGCCCTGAACGACAACGACCTCGACGCCCTGCGTCAGGTGATAATCGACGCCGAGATAGTCGACCCTATCAGCGGAACCCGCAACTGGACCGATGTGCGCCAGTTCAACCTGATGTTCTCGACACAAATGGGTGCTACCTCCGACGGCTCCAGCACCATATATCTGCGTCCGGAAACCGCGCAGGGAATTTTCGTGAACTTCCTCAACGTGCAGAAGACGGGCCGCATGAAAATACCGTTCGGGATCGCCCAGATAGGCAAGGCATTCCGCAACGAGATCGTGGCACGTCAATTCATCTTCCGCATGCGCGAATTCGAACAGATGGAGATGCAGTTCTTCGTGCGTCCGGGCGAGGAGCTGACCTGGTTCCACAAATGGAAACAAATCCGTATGCGTTGGCACCAGTCGCTCGGTTTCGGAGCCGACAACTACCGTTTCCACGACCACGAAAAACTGGCCCACTATGCCAACGCAGCCACCGACATAGAATATAAATTCCCGTTCGGATTCAAAGAAGTGGAGGGGATCCACTCCCGCACCGACTTCGACCTAAGCAACCACCAGAAGTTCTCAGGCAAAAAGATGCAGTACTTCGATCCGGAGACAGGCGAAAGCTACGTTCCCTACGTTGTAGAGACCTCGATCGGTGTAGACCGCATGGTACTCCAGGTACTCTCGGCCGCATACACCGAGGAAAAACTGGAAAACGGCGAGAGTCGCGTTGTTTTACGCATTCCATCGGCCATCGCCCCTGTCAAGGTTGCCATTCTGCCCCTCGTCAAGAAAGACGGTCTGCCCGAAATAGCACAGGACATTCTGGGCAAACTGAAATACGATTACCTTGTTCAGTATGACGAAAAGGACAGCATCGGCAAACGTTACCGTCGCCAGGACGCCATAGGAACCCCACTCTGTGTAACTGTCGACCACCAGACCATCGAAGACAAGACCGTCACTGTGCGCTATCGCGACACGATGAGCCAGAAGCGCGTGCCGATAGCCGACCTGCCGCAGATAATCGAGGACGAGGTAAGCATGAAGAAACTGTTCAAGATTATCGAGACGGAACCCGAGTGCTAACACATATCGGTCAACTACAAAAAAATGTGCCTAAACAGGCACATTTTTTGTTTTATACGCACTATATAAAAAACACTATCCAATAAAATTATATTGCCATGAAAAAATTATCATTCATTCTGACTCTATGCGGCCTTTTGACGGTTAGCACAGGTCTCGCAAAAACCCCCGAGACGATAACGGCCAGTCCGACAATTGCCACCAAGGAATTTCCCGACATCGCCAGATTCGACTCCATCGCCAATTACGGCGACATCGACATCAACCTGAGGCAAAGCACCGACAGTTCCACCACCATAAGCCTTTCCGGCGCATCAAACCTTTTGGAATTCGTCAAGGTCAAAAACAATGACAATACCCTCGAAGTAAGGTTCGAAACACCGCGACACGCAATCGTCGAAGACAACGACAAATTGCAACTGAATGTAACCTGTCCCAACATAGGCAAAGTCAACGTAGCCGGAAGCGGAGACATAAACATGTACGGTATCGTAAACGTACAATCGTTCATTGCCGACATCTCCGGAAGCGGAGATTTCAACTGCGAAAGGATAACATGCCCAAACACCATGACCATTACCCTCTCCGGCAGCGGATATGGCCAGGTCGACAATCTGCAATGTTCGACATTCAATTTCACGAACACCGGAAGCGGTGAAATCGAGATAGGCGTACTCGAGGCTCCGACAGCCAACATCCATCTGGAAGGGAGCGGCGACTTCGATTGCGATACTATGATAAGCCAGGATATAGCGGCCACTACGCTCCAAAGCGGGGATATAGACATCGAAAACCTCTCAGTTGAGACCATAATAGCGTTCACGAAAGGATCGGGATCGATAACTCTAAACGGCGAAGCAATAAATGCAGACCTCGAAACTGCCGGCGCGGGAGGTATTTCGGCAATAGGCTTGAAAACCGTGTCGGTCGAAGCTCGTTCAGGAGGCAGCGGCGATATCACCTGCTATGCCTTAAAAAGCATAAATGCCCAGACGTCTGGCAGCGGGACCATCATGTATAGCGGCAATCCAATGCAGACACAAACCGAAGGCAGGATAAAAACGCAATAGCACCTCACTGTCTGACGACTACATTACGTCCGTCCCAAATATATGCCGGGAAGGTTAGGATACGGATTCGTACTCTAACCTTCCCGGCATATATTTTACACTAATTTTCCTATATTTGTTATAAGCATGAATATTAAACGGGCCTGAATACTCTTGAAACAACATGGATACACGAAATTCAAATGGCGGTAAAATGACGGCTCAAGTGACGGTTTAATGTCGCCCTATTTTTTTGTTTATGATCTAAATTAATTATATTCTTGTATAAGCGAAGTGATGAAACAGCCGGAGTTAGGAAATAAGGTTTTGGAACTGAGACAGAGTTTGGGACTTACCCAGGCCGAATTGGCTGAAAGGTCTAACGTCAGCCTTCGGACCATTCAACGAGTCGAAGCTTTGGAAGTAACTCCAAGAGGTTACACAATCAAGGCAATCTTCGAAAGTCTCGGGTATTCGCCCAGACAACTGGCAAAAAAGAATGCCAAAACAGGCACCCGTACCAACTGGAAAAAACGAATCGACGACTTGTTTACACATATACGAGAATTGTTTAATTTAAAAACCAACGCCATGAAAAAGCTATCGATTCTCACTTTTGCAGTAGCGCTTTTTGCTGGATTATTTTTTGTAAATTTATCCTCCAACGCTCAGAATGCCTCTATTTTAGGGACATGGAAGTTAGTAGAACAGAACGGCAAGTCATTGCCAAAGGGTTATTCCCAGATAAAATATATAACCCCCTCACGTTACATATGGACCCTGACCGACGCGAAGGGTAACATACTGAACGGTGCAGGTGGAACATACGAGATCAAAGGCAATACCTTCAAGGGACGTGCAGATATGGTTATGCCAAGAATGAAAAACTTCTATAAATATAACACCAAATGGGAGATCAACATCTATAATAATAAAATATTGGTTCAAAAAGGAAAAATGCGAGATGAGGAAGTGGTCGAGGTATGGGAAAGGATAGATTGAAAAGAATTGGGAAAGTATATACAGAAAAGAATAAAAAAAGCCCCCGTAAAGGGGGCTTTTTTTTGTCGATGGAATTCTTTACCTTAGCCAGGTGAAAACCACCGAGATAAAGCCTAACCGCAATCCGGAGGTAAAAAATGGAAACAATGGAAAGGATCGCGTTATTTCCTGGATCTTTCGATCCCTTCACGAAAGGGCATAAATCAATAGTAGATCAGGGACTTACCATATTCGACAAAATAGTCGTGGGCATAGGTGCAAACTCGGCAAAGCACGGTCTGCTGACTGTCGAAAACAGAGTAAGGCTCGTCTCCGACATATACAAAGACAATCCTAAGGTCGAAGCGGTGGCATACCATAAACTGACCGGCGATTTCTGCCGCGAGATAGGCTCACGTTTCCTTCTGCGCGGCATGCGAAACACCGTAGACTACGAATACGAGCGGAGCATGATGCTGGTAAACCAGAAACTATACCCGGAAATAACAACCGTCCTGCTGTTTACGCCACCCGAATTCGTGGCGATATCCTCCAGCATGATACGCGAACTCGTCTCGTTCGGCCACGACACCACCGAACTCATGCCTGAACATATAGACATTAAAAACTACCTCTAAACCCATAAATGATATGGAATTTACAGCAGAAATGATAGCCGGTTTCCTCGGCGGCGAGATTGTAGGTAATCCGCAGAGCAGTGTGAATACTATCGCCAAGATAGAAGAAGGCTTTCCGGGAGCTCTCTCGTTCCTTGCCAACCCAAAGTACGAACATTTCATTTATGACTCGAACTCTTCCATCATAATAGTAAACAGGAGTTTCGAACCGAAGCATGCGGTCAAAGCGACAATGATCAAGGTCGACGACGCATACGGATGCTTCGCTAAACTGCTTGCACTCTACGAAGCAAACAAACCGCAAAAAAAAGGCATCAGCGACAAAGCCTCGATCAGCGCATCGGCAAGATACGGCGAAGAGTGCTACATAGGCGATTTCGCCTTCATCGGCGACGGAGTAAAAATCGGCGACAACTGCAAGATATATCCGCAAGTATACGTGGGTGACCAGGTGAAAATCGGGAACAACGTCACGCTGTTCCCGGGGGTGTGCATATACGAAGGCTGCGTCATAGGAAACAACGTCGTTATCAACGCCGGGACTGTGATCGGTGCCGACGGATTCGGCTGGGCTCCGGGCGCAGACGGCAAATATAGCCGCATCCCCCAACTCGGCAATGTCGTGATAGAAGACAATGTCGACATAGGCGCCAACACATGCGTCGACCGTGCTACCATGGGCTCGACAATAATAAGACAAGGTGTTAAGCTCGACAACCTCATACAGATCGGCCATAATGTAACGGTAGGCGACAATACCGTCATAGCCGCACAGACAGGTATAGCCGGCTCGGCTCACGTGGGACGCAACTGCATGCTCGGAGGCAACGTAGGATTGGCCGGACATATCACCATAACCGACGGCGTCCAATTCGGAGCGAAATCCGGGGTACCGAAAAGCATAACAGAACCCGGTCTCTACATGGGCTACCCTTCGATGCCGATTTCGAAATTCAACCGGGTCACGGCCATCTACCGCAATCTGCCCGAATTGGCTTTAGAGGTCCGCGAACTTAAAAAGCAGCTGGCAGAACTGCTTGCCGAAAAAAAATAAATCTCCGTATGCAAAACAAGCCGGTAAAACCAACGGCCCCGAAAATCATAATGGGCATCGACCCCGGCACTAACTATACGGGTTATGGCATTCTGGAGGTTCGTGGAAATGCTCCCAGATGTCTGGTTCTCGGTTACATACAGCTGGTAAAGCTGAAAGATCCGTATGCAAAACTCAAGCGCATATTCGAGCGTGTCGGAATGCTGATAGATGAATACTCACCGGACGAAGTGGCTCTCGAATCGCCGTTTTTCGGGGAGAACGTGCAGAGCATGCTCAAACTCGGGAGGGCACAGGGAGTAGCCATGGCGGCAGCGTTGACACGCGGAGTGCCGGTATTCGAATATGCTCCGAGACGCATCAAACAGTCCATAACAGGCAGCGGCGCAGCATCCAAAGAGCAAGTGGCCGCAATGTTGCAGAGAATGCTCAATGTCAAATATTCGCTGAAAAAACTCGATGCGACAGATGGCCTTGCCGTCGCGCTGTGCCATTATTTCGAAAGTTCTTCGGTAATAAATGCAGCATCGGAGAGCGGACGTAAGAGTGCTCTCGGCGGCGGTCTCAAATCCTCTTCGCGTGGAGGCAGCCGTTCATGGGAGGACTTCTTGGCCAAAAATCCGGAGCGGGAGCTGAAACCTACAAGAAAAAAAACATAGGAAAGATCCGATTCGGGCGATGACGTGATCCTAATCAATAATTACTGACACTGACCGTGCTCGCCGATATAAAGGATTGCCACAAAAATCACCTGTTTCGCATCATACAAAAAAAGAGAGACCGTTTCATAGTCTCTCTTTTTTCATTTATTTCCGACAGTCCGTCCGAACGGATCAGGCGAACCTGCCGATGCAATAATATCAGTCTCTGAATTTTGCCTTGAGGAATTCGCGATTCAAACGGGCAATATGCGAGATCGAGATAAGTTTCGGGCACTGCGATTCACAAGCTCGCGTATTGGTGCAACTTCCGAACCCGAGTTCATCCATTTTTGCCACCATAGCTTTTGCGCGACGAGCACCTTCTACCCTGCCCTGTGGAAGTTTGGCGAGCGACGACACCCTCGCAGCAACGAACAACATGGCAGAACCGTTTTTACATGTAGCGACACATGCTCCGCAACCGATGCAAGCCGCAGCATCCATACTTTCGTCAGCATCCTTTTTGGGTATGAGGATTGAATTGGCATCCGGCACACCGCCTGTGTTCACCGATATGAAACCGCCAGCCTGGAGTATCTTGTCGAAAGCGCTACGATCGACAGCAAGGTCCTTAATTACCGGGAATGCCGAAGAGCGCCACGGTTCTATGGTAATGGTATCGCCATCCTTGAACTTGCGCATATGTAGCTGGCAGGTCGTAATTTCGGTGTCTGGTCCATGTGCGAAGCCGTTTATATGGAGCGAACACATGCCGCAGATACCTTCGCGGCAGTCATGGTCGAATACTATCGGGTCCTTTCCTTCATGTATCAGATTATTGTTGAGAATATCGAGCATTTCGAGGAACGAGGTATCCGGAGATATATCCTGCACCTTGAACGTTTCGAAGCCCCCTTTCGATTTAGCGTCTTTCTGGCGCCATATTTTAAGTGTAAAATTCATTTTTTTTGTTTTTTAACTTTTGCAACTTTTCGTAGATTGAAGTCTTACCGACATCGGGGCTACCACTAAATGTGGGCGACTTTGCCCGACGGTCATAGTAATGACTAGTCTTTGTAGTTACGTTGGGCCAACTTAATGGCTTCGAAATGAAGTTCTTCCTTGTGCAGTTCGGGTTCCTGGCCTTCGCCCTTGTATTCCCAAACGGCTACATATGCATAGTGTTCGTCATCTCTGAGCGCCTCTCCTTCCGGTGTCTGGTACTCTTCGCGGAAGTGTCCCCCGCACGACTCGTTACGGTTCAGACCGTCTTTTGCCATAAGCTCGCCGAGTTCGAGGAAGTCTGCCAGTCTGAGTGCCTTTTCGAGTTCCTGGTTGAATTCGTCGTTTGTGCCCGGAACGCGCACGTCTTTCCAGAATTCCTCACGCACTTTCTTTATCTCTTCGATAGCTTTGGTCAGGCTCTCTTTCGTACGTGCCATGCCGACGCATTCCCACATGATGTGTCCGAGTTTTTTATGCAGATCGTCGACAGTCTGCGTACCCTTTATCGAGAAGATTTGAGCTATCTTATCCTTGACGGCCTTTTCAGCCTCTTCGAATTCAGGTGTATTGATATCCACCTTCGGCGACTGTATCTCGTGCGAAAGGTAATCACCTATTGTGTATGGCAATACGAAATAACCGTCGGCCAAACCCTGCATAAGTGCCGAAGCGCCCAAGCGGTTGGCTCCATGATCCGAGAAGTTGGCCTCGCCGATAGCATACAGACCGGGAATAGTGGTCATAAGATTGTAATCCACCCATATTCCGCCCATCGTATAGTGAACTGCGGGATATATTTGCATCGGTTCTTCGTAAGGATTCACGTCTGTGATCTTTTCGTACATCTGGAAGAGGTTCCCGTAACGTGCACGGATAACGTCCTTGCCGAGACGCTCGATGGCGGTCTTGAAGTCCAGGAACACAGCCAGACCCGTTTCGTTCACTCCGAAGCCTGCATCGCAGCGTTCTTTAGCTGCACGTGATGCAACATCGCGCGGAACGAGGTTACCGAATGCCGGGTAGCGGCGTTCGAGATAGTAGTCACGATCTTCTTCGGCGATCTCCGACGGCTTGATCAGATTGGCTCGCAGAAGTTCCACGTCTTTCTTATTCTTGGGGACCCAGATACGGCCGTCGTTACGCAGAGATTCCGACATTAGCGTCAGCTTGCTCTGCTGCGTACCGTGAACCGGGATACACGTCGGGTGAATCTGCGTGAAGCATGGATTTGCAAACCACGCACCTTTTTTGTAGGCACGCCATGCTGCCGAACCGTTCGAGTTCATTGCGTTGGTCGAAAGGAAGAACACGTTTCCGTATCCGCCTGTTGCCATAACCACGGCATGCGCACCGTGACGTGTTATTTCACCGGTCGTGAGGTTACGGGCTATAACGCCACGAGCCTTGCCGTCAACCATAACGATATCCATAATTTCGTGACGGGGGAAACTCTTAACGCTTCCAGCGGCTATCTGGCGATTGAGTGCTGCATAAGCTCCCAGAAGAAGCTGCTGACCGGTCTGACCGCGTGCATAGAAGGTACGCGAAACCTGAGCCCCGCCGAACGAACGGTTATCGAGCAAACCTCCGTAATCGCGTGCAAAAGGAACGCCTTGAGCCACGCATTGGTCGATAATATTGTTCGACACCTCGGCCAAACGGTATACGTTGGCTTCACGTGCACGGTAGTCGCCACCCTTTATTGTATCATAGAACAACCTGTATACGGAGTCGTTATCATTTTGGTAGTTCTTAGCCGCATTGATACCGCCCTGTGCCGCGATGGAGTGAGCTCGACGGGGGGAGTCGGAAATGCAGAATACCTTGACGTTGTAACCGAGTTCACCGAGCGAGGCGGCAGCCGAAGCGCCTCCAAGTCCCGTTCCGATTACAATAATATCGAGTTTACGTTTGTTTGCCGGGCTTACAACCTTGATATCGGCTTTATGCTTGCTCCACTTACTCTCTATCGGGCCCTGCGGGATCTTTGAATCTAATATTGCCATATCTTTATTCTTTTTTACGTGCGGGTTATTTACCAGATCAGGCGGCCAGGAAATCGCAACCGAGGCTCTTCAGGTAATATACTATCACCACCGCTGCGAAACCGAGCATAATGATCGTTGCAAGGATGTTAGCTATACATTTGAGACGCCTGAGCCATATATTGTTGTTCCACCCTATGGTCTGCATCATGCTCCAAAGTCCGTGAGTGAGGTGGAACCACAAAGCCACGAACCATACGAGGTAGATGATGACCCATACGATATTGGCAAAATGGAGCATGATAAGGCCTGCGCCGTCGGTAGGCACGAGTCCGAATGAATTACTGTGTTCGCCGAGCAACTCCACGAACATCATGTTATACCAGAAATTGTAGAGGTGCGCTACGAGCCCTATCACGATGATACAGCCAAGCACGAACATATTCTTGGAAGACCAGTTGACACTGTCCTCCTTTTTCGTTACTGCATATCGCTTTATGCCGCCGCGTGCCTTCCAGTTCTGGAATGTGAGAATAAGCGCATAGATAAAATGCACGAATACGCCCAGAGCGAGCACTGCAGTACCTGCCACTGCATACCAGTTTGCGCCGAGTGCTGCACAAATCACATTGTAGGCTTCGGGCGAGAATATCGCCGTGGCGTTCATGGCGAGGTGAAAGAGCAGGAAAAGCACCAGGAAACATCCCGAAATGCTCATCACGAATTTCTTCCCAATCGATGATGATGTAAGGAAATTACCCATAGAGAGATTTGATTAATTATGATTTTATTCTGAAGTTACGTCACGCAAAGTTATCCTATTGTTTTTTTAATAACAAGGAAATCACAATATATTTTACCTATTTGTAATGACCTTCAGGCAGAGCGACAACAAGATCATACCGAGAAGGCATTACTTTATCCTACCAATAGCAATAAACATATCATGGCCTGCTACACAAACTATTTATCCCCAAAAAAACATGAGTCGTTTGATTCATCACGAAAAAACAATCATCTCAGCATCATTGGTCATGACATAAACAAATTGCGACAGATCGTCCAACTTACATTGCCATAAAACAGATGAGATCTCTTGAATATAATTTCAACCTTTATTCTCCGACATCAATTTCCACACCTTTAAGGCAGACCGAAAAAAACAGATTCCTGGAGAGCAGTGACAGCACCGTCATCGTTTCAACGGCAAACATCCTGTCGTGACAGGCCACAAACATCATCTCCGTCATCCACTCCCCGTCCGTTCGATGTCCGAGCATAAATAAACCCTATTTGCCCGAGAGTGGCGACTGCCCACTACGCACAGTTATTTCAATGGCATCAACAAGATCGCCCGAATTCACACCAACCATGTTAACCCCCTCACGCAACTCGACATCTTTCCATATGATCCTTCCACGTTCGGCCTTACCAGTCCCCTGTGCCACGCCGTTGACAAACAGGACAGCCTCCGGTTGGTTGGTATAGACCTTGATTTGCTGTTTCTTACTGTCACGCACCACCCATCTGCGTTCGGCTATATATACGAACGGATCAGTGGTATTCCAATTCGCCTTATAAAAGTAAAAAGCGTCTTTGCGGTCCTTGCGGTTAAAAGTCACAAGACCGCAATCGTTTATTCCGTTGCCTTCGCCCCATCTGCGTATAGTCGCGCCGTAATCGAACATGTTGCCCGCAAATATGGCCCAGAACAGGTTGTCGGAGGCAAGATTGTCATAATACACCTCGTGGAAGTGTGTCTGCCAACGTTCAGGATGCCAGTTGCCCAGATAGAACGGACGGTTCAGAGAATCACTCTGATGGTATATCGAGGCCCCGGCAGAATAGCTCACCGCCGAACGCAGATCACTCCATTGGTCATGCATCTGTTTCTGCCAAACGGCTATGTCTTCCGGCTGTCCCTCGCGCCACCCAAGATGGTGATCCCATATTATGAGATCGGTAATCATATTGGTGTCCCCGTCATGATTGCTGACCGCAGCCGTAAAACGTGACGGATCTTTACTCTTGACCAACGTGTTAAGTTCAGTAATAAATGGCTTGGGGTCTTCGCCGCTGAAACGTATATCCGAGAACAGCCCCCACGCAATAACACTCGGATGGTTGAATTGCTGAGCCATCATTTCCAGGGTCTGCTGACGGGCGTTGTCGAGAAAATACGGAGAGTTAATGAACGAGCGGTCTGTGCGTCTTACGGGGCCGACCAGCGGGAAGTCGCTCACGACCATTATCCCTGCCCTGTCGCAGAGTTCATAGAAATAGGGGTGATGCGCTACGCCTGCCACACGCACTATGTTGGCTCCGATTTCCCTGATGAAATCGAAATCCTCCTTCACATGATAGATTGTCAAGGCATTACCGACCATTGCGCGGTCCTGATGCACCACTACTCCTTTCAGTTTATAAGGTTCGCCGTTGAGTCGGAAATTTCCGTCTGCATCCATGTCGACTTTCCGGAAACCGGTCGAAACCTTTACCGAATCGGTAATCGTACCGTCATCGGATATTCTTACCACCACATCATACATGTGCGGCGCGTTTGTGCCGTTCCAAAGCATCGGGTTGTCTATAGAAAACGGCATCTTCAGTGTAGTCGTGTTCCGTTCGTACAATCTGAACTTGTGCTGGCCTTCGGCTACTGCCGCTCCCAAACAATCGTATACGGTAAACGAAGCTGTCAGGTTGTTTTTGTCCTCCCTGCCGTTCACCATAACTACAAGATCGGCCTCGACCTTGTTAGGAGTGACGCTATTCTGCACAATATATACCCCTGATGACGAGTTGTCGGTAAGAGAAATAACCTCGTTGCCGGTCACGATAATTTCCACATCCCTGAAAAGCCCTCCGTAGGAATTTGCGTCTCCCGCTATCGGCAGCACATCCGTACGCGGAGCATTATTCACCATGAACCACAGAAAGTTACGCTTGCCGTAATCGAGATAATCCGTTATCTCGTAAGTGAATGTGTTGAATCCGCCCCGATGTTCGCCCACATACTTGCTGTTGACCAACAGGTTCGATACGGAATTGGCCCCGTATCCCCTTATAAAAACTCGCTTACCCTGCCAGTCGGACGGAACGTTTATATCTTTCTGATAATTACCGAGTCCACGATAATAATCGCGTTCTCCGCCCAATGCATCGAAATTCCACATATGGGGGATATTCACGTTCTGCTCTCTGTCGTCCTGATTGGAAAAGAAACGCCAGTTATAGTTAAGATTATACACTTCGCGCGCACCGAGGACCGAAGACATAAACAGAAGTGTAAAAACAAACAGTAATTTTTTCATAACTACGTCATGCAAAGCTCTTACAAATTTAATTATTCTGATCCAAAAACCCGAATCTTCCATGACACAAATAGGATAGAATGCTGCGAGGCAGACAGCATTTTATTTTTATTTCTTAACTTAGCGCAATGAATATCCTCGATATCATAGTGCTGATCTTGCTTATCTGGGCCATATACAACGGGTTCAGAGATGGCATAGTCGTGCAGTTGGGCGGACTTGCCGGACTGTTCATAGGCATATACCTCGCATTCCGCTACGGTACGACGGTGGGACACTGGTTCGGGATCGATGACCAGTGGGCAACGATAGCCGGATTCGCAATAATCGTGATATTAGTCCTTGTAGGCATATCGCTTATCGGACGCGCCCTCAGAGGTGTTTTTCGCTTCGCGGGGCTGTCGGTGCTCGACAAGATCGGCGGCATAATCGTCTCGGTAGTGAAAATAGGACTCATTCTGGGCCTTTTGCTCTACAGTTTCGACTGGGTGAATCAACGCACGCACTGGATATCGCAGGACAAACTTGCCGCATCGAAAGTCTACCGTCCACTCATAGATGCGGCATCGCTGGCTTTCCCCTACATAGATTTCGTCAAGGACAAACTTTTCTCGGACGACAACAACGAACAACCCCGAACATAACACGGCCGATCCATGACGAACAAACGCACGGGCATAGTAATGAGCTCAACGGGCAGCAATTACACGATTCTCGACAAGAGCAGCGGAAAGATCGTGGAAGCCGGAATGAGAGGTAAACTCAGGCTGAAGGGAGTACGTTCCACAAATCCCGTGGCTGTAGGCGACATGGTGGACTACGTGACCGAAGACAGCGGCGAATCGGCCATCACAGCGATTCACCAGCGCACGAATTACATCATACGCCGCGCCTCGAACCTGTCGAAAGAGTCGCATATCATAGCAGCCAACATAGATCAGGCGGCACTTGTGGTGACACTCGTCGCTCCAGAAACCAAAACGGAGTTCATAGACCGTTTTCTGGTAACGTGCGAAGCATACCGCATACCTGCAACAATCGTCCTCAACAAATGCGACATTCTGCACGATGCCCCGGAATATATCGAAGAATTCAAACACATCTACGAACCGGCGGGGTATCCCGTAATTGTTGTATCCGCGACAGGAGGCGACAATATCGAAGCATTCTCAGGCTTGCTGAAAGATAAAACGACACTGCTTTCGGGCAATTCGGGCGTAGGCAAATCGAGCCTTATAAAACGCATTGAACCGGATGCCGACGTGCGGACGGCCGACATCTCGAAAAGCCACCTGAAAGGACGTCACACCACGACATTCGCCCGCATGTATCCCCTCCATGAAGGCGGATATATCATAGACACTCCCGGCATCAAAGGCTTCGGCCTGATAGACATAGAATCTGACGAATTATGGCATTTCTTCCCCGAAATGATGAGATACGCTCCGGGGTGCCAGTTCTACAACTGCACCCATGTACACGAACCCGGATGCGCCGTAAGACAGGCGGTCGATGATGGAGAAATATCCGAAAGCCGGTACACAAGTTACCTGAAGATTCTGGAAGAAGATGAAAAATACCGGAAATGAACCCGTCCCGGCACTCCGAGATCCGACCGTCTCTTCAACACGACAGGGGATCCTGGCCGAAACGCTCGACGGCAATACAGACGGTATAATATGTTAGCAGACTAAAAAAACTCAAATGAGCAAAAGCCCGGACATAAAATGGTATGACGACCGGATAGAATACCTTTCCGGATTCATGACACCAGAGCGCGCAGAGACACTGCGTTCGGTGCTCGACAATCGTACGCGCTATATGGCCATCTGCATGGAGAACACGTTTCATCCACAAAACGCCTCAGCCCTTGTACGCCACTGCGATGCGTTCGGAGTACAGGACATATACACCATCGAAGAGCTCTGCAAGTTCAAACCGAACGTAAACATAGTTCGCGGGACAGACAAATGGGTGACATTCCGCCGTCACGGATCGACAACAGAAGCGCTGAAAGCCCTGCGTTCGGCCGGATACCGCATAATCGCCACAACCCCCCACCGATGCAGCGCCACTCCCGAAACTCTGGACATCGAAGCCGGCCCGTTCGCGCTCGTCTTCGGAACTGAACATGCAGGGATCAGCGATGAGACATCACGTGCCGCAGACGAATTCCTGCAGATCCCCATGCACGGTTTTGTGGAGAGCCTCAACGTTTCGGCCTCGGCGGCAATACTGATATACATGCTCTCGCAACGTATAAGACAAAGCAATGTAGCATGGAACCTCTCCGACGAAGAGAAGGCACTGTTACTGTTCGAATGGATGCGGCGGTCGGTAAAAGACGCCGACCGGATCCTCGCTAAATTCGAAACACAGAAATCGCCGACCTCTTCACGATAACGCACGGATAACGGGGCAAGGCATTCCCGGAATCATGGCCAGGCACTGATAATCGGCAAGAAAAGATCCAAGAACCGGACAAACGACACAACGCACAAACAACAACCATAAAAGTATCGTAATGAATACTTTACGAAGCAGATTCCTGCAACACGTAGGACAGACATCGCCTTCGCCCATGATGGTCGAGGTGGAACGGGCGGAAGGAGTATTTTTTTACTCTCCCGACGGCAAACGCTATTACGACCTGATCGCCGGGGTCACAGTCAACAATATCGGGCATGCCAACCCGGCAGTGATCGAAGCCGTGCAGAAACAGGTCGCCGACTACATGCACGTGATGGTCTACGGAGAGATGATAGAACGACCTCAGGTCGAATACGCAACCAAAATAGCATCGCTGCTGCCGGAAGGACTGGAATCGGTCTACTTTCTCAACTCCGGGAGCGAAGCCATCGAGGGGGCCCTCAAACTGGCAAAACGTTACACCGGACGGACAGAACTCATATCGTGCCACAACGCCTATCACGGATCGACGCACGGATCGCTGTCGGTCATGGGCAGTGAAGAGTATAAAAATGCTTTCCGACCGCTGATGCCCGATACCCGACTCATAAATTACAACGATTTCGCAGACATAGAACTAATAACCACGCGAACGGCAGCCGTACTCGTGGAGCCGGTACAGAGCGAATCCGGCGTACATTCTCCCGCGCCGGGCTATCTGGAAGCCTTGCGACGCCGCTGCGACGAAACGGGGACGCTGCTCATATTCGACGAGATACAGACCGCTTTCGGACGTGTCGGAGAAATGTTCGCAACCCTAAAGTACGGCGTAACCCCCGATATCATATGCCTTGCAAAAGCATTCGGAGGAGGGATGCCGCTCGGCGGATTCGTTTCTTCCAAAGAGATCATGGATACGCTGACCGTAAACCCTGCGCTCGGTCACATAACTACGTTCGGGGGACATCCGGTATGTTGCGCAGCAGGACTCGCAGCGCTTAATTTCACGCTCGACAACAACCTTGCCGAGCGTGCCGAACCGCTTGGTTCTCTTTACGAATCGTTTGTAGGCCAGCACCCGGCAGTGGTGGAGATCCGACGGGCAGGACTGCTCATAGCTGTGGAGTTGGGTTCGAGCGAGCTGATGTTCCGAGCAATGGAAGAGCTCACAAAACGCGGCATATTGTCAGACTGGTTTCTGTTCTGCGACACGGCTTTCCGCATATCGCCACCGTTGACCATTACAGAAGAACAGGTGCGCGACAGCGTACGGATAATCCTCGAAGCACTCGACGCCATAAAATAGCATGCCTTAGTTGCGCCCTATGGGGTTACATCAAACGAAGTGGGTCAATCGACGCACATCATTTACACACCACGACAATATTTCCATGCCACGGGAATTATCAAGGATAAGCGATCGGGACCGCCTGTTATAACGGAAGGCCGTTGCCGACACGCATAAGATCTATTTAACATTCAGATATCGGGGCACGGCGATCGGGGCACAGCCATGGCGGCACTGTCTGAAATCACGACATCAGACACAATGGAATGCTGATCGACACAAGGCACGACACAACAGACACCCGTTTAGAACACCTCCCTGAGTATCTGGACCGAACGTATATTGTTCATACTATCGAGATGATAGCCAAAATAGAGCAGCATCGCCTCAAGAAATGACGAACGACGTTCCCGTGAAAGTTTTATTCCGCCAAGTTCTTCGGGCCGTGTCTCCATGATGTCGGCAAGCAACGCTGTATCCTCCCGGCCAAGCATCAGACGATGGGACGGCATGACCGGCGTAAAAATGCCGTTCTGTATATCGAACCAACTGCCGGCGACGTATTCGTTACCCGGATAAAAGCCCAGATGTGAACTCAACATCACCATAAACCAAAGATGAAAATTGGCTATCCCCTCACGCATGGAATCGAGTGCACCGACACTGTTCCACACGAAATCGAACAAGGGGCTGTCAGGTTCAGTCTCTTTAACAAACCTGTACAGTACCTCAGCCATGAAAAGCGAGATTGTACTCTTTCTGACATCGAACGGAACAGACATCAGCGGCACCTCCACGCGCGGTTCCCTCATACGGTGCATCTGCATCCTCGGCGACTCATAGCCCTCGAATCCGAGCAGAAACATCGGCTGGAACAGAGCCGTCTTATTACCTCGCGACTTTCCTCCTCTCACCCCCTGCACTATGTAACTCTGCCGTCCAAGCATGTCGGTAAGCATAAAGACCACCATAGAGTTCTCGCCATAGCGCACAGTGTGGAGAACGATTCCCCGAGCTTTATAGCTTTTCATTCTATGACATTTTCAAGAAAAAAACACTGCAAACACCTTATGCCACCTATTCCGTGCAGGCTTTGAGGAAATCGGCAAGTTTAGCGACAGCTCTGCCTCGATGCGAAATGCCATTTTTTTCTGCTGCGCTCATTTGGGCAAACGTCGTATCATAACCTTCGGGAACAAATACAGGATCATAGCCAAAACCTTCCGATCCGGACCTCAACTCTGCAATATGCCCTCTGACCTCCCCTTCGAACAGGTACTCCTTTCCTTTGAGTATGAGAGCTATCACTGTGCGGAAGCGCGCCGAACGGTCGGCCGCACCCGCGAGATTTTCGAGCAGCAACGACATATTGGCTTCGGGGTCATGGCCGTCGGTAGCGTACCGCGCAGAATGCACTCCTGGCGCCCCGCCGAGCGCCGCAACCTCGAGACCCGTATCATCGGCAAAACAATCCATACCGGTCCGTTCGTGGATATACCTCGCCTTTTGCAGAGCGTTGCCTTCGAGTGTGGGCTGCTCCTCGGGAATATCCTCCGTTATTCCGCAGTCGCGCGGGGTTGCCAACTCGAACGCGGGACCGAGAATCTGGTTCACTTCCTGCAGTTTATGGGAATTATTTGTCGCAAATATTATTTTCATCTCAGTTATTCGTCTTTAAGTTGAAAAAGCTCCTGTACCCTCACCTCAAAATACCGGACAAGGCAAATGGCACGTGGGATCGACGGCACAAATTTAGCATTTTCTATCGTATTTATCGTTTTGAGTGTCACCACTACCGCAGCAGCCAACTGTCTGTCACCCAGGATATCTCAAGAAGCCTCGGAATCGTATTCCGGCACTCTAACAGCCTGAGGATGCCGTTCCCATAAACCAAAGATTCTTCAAGCCTAACGCAACGCGCCCGGCTCCAAATGTAACATATGTTGCAGATTCAGGTGCAGAAACTTATAATATCAAACCTAAAAAATAGAGATTAGCTCCCGGAGAAACCAGACGTCTGTCACGGAGCATGGGAGTATCATTTCGCGTGTTTATCTGGTCTGAGCTGCTCGAGCTGGTAGTCGGCATCGATTTTGTCTATGATGGTCTTCACAAGCGTATCTATTTCGCATCCTTCGGAATAATCCGCCGGGCAGAAATAACTCACTCTCTTGTCCTTGACGAGTTTTTCCGACACGGCCTTGTTTTTCACCGAATCCGGTTTATACACGGCCACGGAGTGTCCTCCCTGCGCCTTGACAAGACGCATGCACGGCACATCGGTCGTTCCGTCGCCGAAATATATCATGTGACGGAACTGCACTGGCCGCAGCTCCTCGGGCAGGTATCGGTTCACCTCCTTGCTGTCGTAAACAGAGTCAACCCCCTTGTTTATCTTGAAAATGAACTGAGTTTTATTGGTGTAATTGACAGCAACAGCTGGCCAGTATGCCACACCGTCCACATCGTACAGAAACGAGCAGGCATAGATCTTCTTAAATTCATTAGCGATTGGCGATCCCTCTATCATCTCTTTCAATCCCGACGAGTTGATGTAATGCTCTATTTTTATGCCTCTTGCGGCGCCATAGGCGTTGATGCGCCCGAACCACTCTCTGACCCCTTTGTAGAGTTCGACTTTGGCGCCCGATGCGGCAAAAGCGTCACGTCGCAGGGACAACCCCCCGTTGCGCGCCTCATGAATCATCTTGTACATGTATGCCAGTATAGGGTCCGCATCCTGTTCGCGGGCCAGCCTTTCGCTTTCGAGCCAGAACTCTTTGTTGCTCTTGCCCACTGCCGGAATGAAATCGTACTCCTGCATATTACCTGGCGCAAGAGTTCCGTCGAAATCGTATATAAGCGCTACTGTGAGTTTTGCATCCATCTCAAATATATAATGACCGACATAAAGGTAACGTTTTTCTATAAAATATTTATCTCTCATCGCACTTCTATTTCACACATTCTGCTGCCGCCACTACAGGTTACAAACTCGAAGAGCCAAACATCTCAAAAAGAAGAAAAATGGCCGACAATATCGGACGAAAATCCATAACGGCATATCATTTGTTCCATTCTGTAAGCTCTACGACAACATCGACATCATGTTTAAAAAAGTATTTACTATCTTTGTTAACATGTAAATCCCTTCTCGGGAAGTCAAAACAAACCCGACAGGCATAATATTCATTAAAACACTACACTGTTATGAGATTCCGCGAGCTTGCTGCCAAGCGCCGCAGCGTCAGAAAATTCACCCAGGAGAAAATCAGCCAGGAGATCATCGATTCTCTGATAGAAACGACCCTGACAGCCCCATCTTCAAAAAATACACGTTCGACACGCATAGCATACAGCGACGATAAAATCGTACTCGCCAAAGTAGCGGCAATGCGCACTACGGGATCGGCTTTCGTAAAGGATGCTCCATTGGTGTTCTTCATAATGGGAGACGACTCCGTGACGGATCTGTGGCGCGAAAACTGCGCGATCTCCGCAACGATACTGCAATTCGCAGCCGAAGATTTGGGACTCGGCTCGTGCTGGGTCCATGTCAACGGACGCCCCTATTCCAGCGACGAACCGGAGGGCAAAACTGCGGAAGACTATCTCCGCCACGAAATACCGGCTCTTGCCCCCTATCGCATCCTTTGTGTAGTTGCCGTAGGCTATCCGGCTACTGAGACTCACCCCCACGCGCCGCACGACGATTCCGACAAGATTATCACGCTATAAATCAAAATACCTGTTCCAGGTATTGCGAGGGCGATGCATTTGCATCGCCCTCGCAATATTTAAGCTCCCGTCCAGACATATGAGGCCACAAAAGAGAGATGGGAAACATCATTGAGATATCTCATCACCGGACCTCCGGATGCAAAATGTCCGCACGACAACAAGATACACCCGACCGAAGCTACGATCAACACACTCCGGCCATGACATCTCCGGACAGCATCTCTTCAATCCCTCCACACACACTCAAGATGATCGCGTCGCCATCGGCCAAAATCAGCACGGGAGCAAAGCATGCGACCATGCCAAAAGCCGACGACAAAAAACATATGAGAATTTACGAATGATACTCTGCTGTCACTTCACCTGCGAGCGGAGCCATTTCCACGACTTGTCGTTCTGTTCGTTCGTTGTCCAATGGCCGGTGTGCGGTGCAAGAAGCAACTCACGAGGAGCTGTTATCACATTATATGCCGCGAACATGGAGGTAGGCGGGCATACCATATCATTATAACCAAACGAATAGAAACCGGGGGCCTTTACTCTGCGAGCGAAGTTCACTACATCGTAATAATATGTTGTTTCGACACGTTCCTTAGTGTCCATGTGCCCGTTACGGAAAAGGTGCGGCCACCCTCCTGCCCGTCCGAACTTATACCCCACAAGGTCGCAAAGAGCCGGATAATTGGCTGCGAGTGCGGTAATACGGTCATCGAGCCCGGCTGTCACTATGGAAAGCGCCCCGCCCTGGCTTCCGCCGCGAACGAACATATTCCTCCCATCATACTGCTCGAGCGAAGCAAGAAAATCTACGGCACGTATGCAGCCGAGATACACACGCCGGTAATAATATTCATTCTTGTCGTCAAGTTTCGAGTACATATAATTATTGAGAGCTCCTCTGTCGAGGTCATCATAGACCTGCTGCGGCATATCTACCGGAATACCGTGAATGCCGATGGTAAAGGTAACGAATCCTCCTTCAGCCGTTCCCACGTCACCCCAGTAAGAACGTACGCCCGCACCCGGAACATTAAGTATGGCCGGATATTTGCCCGGTTTCTTAGGCACTGAAAGTATCCCGTAGATCCGCGAATTGCCTACATTCTGAATGCTCACATGGTAAACATCCGCTTTTGAGGTACATCTTTCGGGCATTAGAGTCATTACAGGGTTCATATCCACCCTGGCGAGACTCGCCTTGGCTTCGTTCCAGAACTTATCGAAATCATCCGGATTTGTCGTCACGGGCTCTATCTTGTCGGGGTCTATCCCTGCCGTGGCCATTCCGTCGTAGTTATATCCCTCATAGCTGAACCTCACGACGCATCGCAAAAACAGAGGTTTGTCGAATTTTCCGGCATCGATCACGGCCTTGCCGTTCTTGATCTTGACTTTGTCTTTCTTGTAATACGGCAGCATATCCTCGGACAACTCGTAGGTCACCTCTACATCGTCCATCGGAACGTTGAATTTAATGAGCGACACATTGAATTTTACCTGCTCGCCGCACTTGTATGTCCAGTCGGCATGTTCGGGTGCGACATCCACCTGCACGAAATTCTGTGCGGCAGCCCGGGAAACAAACACGATCACCGCCATGGCGGCCATCGTCAATATTCGTCTTAAAAGTTTCATATATGAAGTTTTAGGTTAGATTAAATGCTCTGCCGAGCGCAATTTCAAATATAATCATTTTTCACACGACGTATCTATCCCCGACCGACATTGTTCATACATATCCATACAAGACAAAAGGCGGAGAATTCTCCGCCTTTGATTTAGCTACCATTACGATTCGGGGTTACTTCACAAGTTTATTTGTTTTGGTATCGGGAAATACCACCCACGGACGGAATGTTTTGGCCTGGTCGAAATCCATCCGGCAATAAGAAATGATGATAACCACATCACCCACTTGTGCCCGACGGGCTGCCGGACCGTTCAGGCAAACGCAACCGCTGCCGCGTTCTCCCTTGATGATGTAAGTTTCGAGCCTCTCGCCGTTATTCGCATTGACCACCGAAACCTTTTCGCCGGCAATCATATTCGCGGCATCGAGCAGATCCTCGTCGATAGTGATGCTACCGACATAATTCAGGTCGGCCTGGGTGATCGACACCCGGTGGATCTTGGACTTCAGTACTTCAATTTCCATTTTCATACGAAACGTATATTGTCGATGAGCCGCACATTGCCTGCACGAACGGCAGCACAGCCCTGTATCGCCTCACTGTCTTTCCAATTTTCGACCTGCATCATGGTGAGGGCGTCGACTATTTTGAAATATATCACCTCCAACAACGGGTTGGAGTTAATTTTTTCCGTTACGAATTCTTCAACTTCGGCTGGTGTCATCTCACCCATTTTTTCCACCCCTGCCTTCATTGCTCTGTAAATATCGGGTGCCGCAGCTCTGTGTTCCGGAGTAAGCAGTGCGTTGCGCGAACTCATGGCAAGACCGTCGGCCTCTCTGACTATCGGACAAGGGACTATCTGCGGACTTTGATCCAATCCTTCGCACATGGCCTTTACGATAGCGATCTGCTGGAAGTCCTTCTCTCCGAAGAAAGCTTTTGCCGGTCTTACCAATGCGAAGAGTTTGCTTACAACCTGTGCAACGCCGTTGAAGTGTCCGGGCCTCGTGGCACCTTCCATAACCTTATCCAGTTGACCGAAGTCGAACACCCTCGTATCCGGTTCCGGATACATCTCCTTTACATCGGGCATAAAAACAATATCTGCGCCAGCCTTCTCAAGCACTATCAGATCGTTTCGCTCGTCGCGTGGATAGTTTTCGAGATCTTTGGGATCGTTGAACTGTGTCGGATTTACAAACACGCTAACGACGACCGTATCGCATTCTTCTTTCGCACGCTTCACCAACGAGAGGTGTCCTGCATGCAAAGCGCCCATAGTAGGCACAAACCCCAACCGGCTCCTGTCCACCTTATCAAGGCATTCATTCAATTCTGAGCGGGTTCTGACCGTTTTCATACCACTTATTTGCTTTATAACTTTCCGTTACGCCGGGCAAAGTTAGAAATTAGAAAAGAAATAACCTTACGTTTTCTACAAAAAGTCTATCTTTGTCTTCGCACACAAAACGAGTTTGGAACGATAAATGCTGTTCCAATAACTTCCTGGCGGCATTTCGAGACCGCCATCCGAACAGTCATCGCAGCATATAATTATTGACAATCATGAAGTGGATAATAGACCGGTTCGACGATATAAGAATACTCCGTTACGAGGTACCGGGATTCGAAAGCCTTTCGTTGGAGGAGAAACAACTCATATATTACCTGAATCAGGCGGCGCTTTGCGGACGCGATATAATATACGACCAGAACGGCCGCTATAATCTGGCTGTGAGGCGTACTCTCGAGGCAATTTATGAACACGCCGAGACCGACCGCAACACTCCAAAATGGGAAGCATTTGTCAAATACCTCAAAAAAGTGTGGTTTGCCAACGGCGTACACCACCACTACTCCAACGACAAGTTCACACCGGAGTTTTCGCTGGATTATTTCCAGTCGTTGATCGGAGCCACCCCAGAAAACGAACTTCCGACCGATTACGGCACGAAACAGAAATTGATTAACGACGTTACACGTATCATTTTCGATAAAACGTACATTCCAAAACGAGTCGACCAGTCACAAGGCACAGACATGCTTACAGCCTCTGGCATGAACTATTACGAAGGAGTCACCCAGGCCGAAGCCGAGGCGTTTTACGCCGACATGGCCAATCCGGCCGACACCGAACCCATATCATACGGTCTCAACAGTAAGCTCGTGAAAAAAGATGGCCGCCTCGAAGAAAAGGTCTGGCGCATCGGCGGCATGTATTCACAGGCCATCGAGAAAATAGTCGGCTGGCTGGAAAAGGCAGCCGGGGTGGCACAACCCATACAGAAAGCCATTATCGAGAAGCTGATATCGTATTACAAGAGCGGCGACCTGCGCGAGTTCGACGAGTACAGCATTATGTGGGTGAGCGACATAAGTTCGAAGGTGGATTTCGTAAACGGTTTTATCGAGGTTTACGGCGATCCGCTCGGTTACAAGGCGTCGTGGGAGTCGCTCGTCAACTTCCGCAACGAAGAGGCAACCAAGCGTACCCGTATCATCAGCGAGAACGCCCAATGGTTCGAGGACCATTCTCCCATAGAAGACAAATACAAAAAGCCTGAGGTCAAAGGGGTATCGGCAAAGGTCATAACGGCAGCTATTCTCGCCGGCGACTGCTACCCGGCGACCCCCATCGGCATAAACCTCCCGAACTCGGACTGGATCAGAAAAGAGTACGGCTCCAAATCGGTGACAATCGAGAACATCACGGACGCATATGAAGCAGCGGCAAAAGGCGACGGTTTCCGTGAAGAATTCGTTCTGCGCGCGGAAGACCGTGAGCGCATGGACAAATACGGTTCGCTCGCCGACAACCTGCACACAGACCTGCACGAGTGCCTCGGACACGGATCGGGACAACTTGCGCCAGGCACCAAAGGTGATGAACTGAAAAACTACGGCTCCGTTCTGGAGGAGACTCGGGCCGATCTGTTCGCCTTGTATTACATAGCCGACCCGAAAATGATCGAACTGGGCCTCATCCCATCGCTGGATGCCGCATGGGCCGAATACTCGAAATACATAATGAACGGCATGATGACCCAGTTGGCCAGGATACAGGCCGGAAAGGATGTGGAACAGGCCCATATGCGCAACCGCAAACTTATCTCGGAGTGGTGCTTCAAGGAAGGCAAAGCCGACAATGTCATCGAGAAGAAAGTCGTCGACGGCAAGACATATGTCGTCGTGAACGATTTCGGCAAACTCCGCGAACTGTTCGGCCAGTTGCTGCGCGAGGTGCAGCGCATCAAGTCGGAAGGCGATTACGAAGCCGGCAAGGCACTCGTCGAAACATACGGCATCAAAGTAGACCCGGAACTCCACGAAGAGGTATTGAAACGTTACGCCGGCCTGAAGATAGAACCTTACAGCGGATTTGTGAATCCGAGATATGTACCCGTAACGGACGGAGACCAGATAGTGGATGTCAAGATATTCTACGACTCGGAATATACGGCACAGATGCTTGAATATTCGAGAAACTACTCATTTCTGCCGAGCAGAAATTGAGTGAGGAACCGAAAGGTGCGTTGTGTCATACTCCGTTTTTGCATAACTCATCCGAACCATGACCGCTCCCAATTATAAATAAAAGGCATGAGAGACAGAGGATAAATACATTTGCGACAATACAAAATCAACAGCGACACAACAACCGTATATTCAATTACATAAGCAGCAGGGGCTGTCCGTTGAGCGGGTTGTCTACATCATAACGTTAAAGTCTGCTTAACTACAGCAATGTCCTCGACTCGTTAGTCGAGGACATTGTTTATTTGCTCTTCTTTCAGTGATGGCGACTTCGGCGCTCCGCTTCCTATGATTTCTCTGTACGACAACCTCTCCAGCTACCCTTCCCAGCCATACGTTCATGCACGTCACATCATGTCAAATGCGAGTGCCATGCCCATCGGCCAGCACAGCTTGCACTATTGACAGGGATAATGTCCTCGCTGTGGAATCAATCTCATATCCGGAATCACAAAATACCGGACATCGACAGCTGATTCCGTGAGACCTCAAAAAAACATCAAAGCCAGGCCTTCTAAGACCTGGCTTTGATGTGATCTATACATGCAAGGCTATTCCTGCATAAGAATATTCAACATTTCTATAGCCGCGGTCGAAATCGGTGTTCCGGGACCAAATATTGCTGCAGCACCGTCCTTGTAAAGTTGTTCGTAATCCTGATGCGGGATAACTCCTCCCACAATGACGATTATATCCTCGCGGCCGAACTTCTTTAACTCCTCGATAATTTGAGGAACTAACGTCAAGTGGCCGGCGGCAAGCGACGAAACACCTACGATATGAACATCGTTCTCCACAGCCTGTTTTGCGGCTTCGGCCGGAGTCTGGAATAGCGGTCCCATATCCACATCGAAACCTATGTCGGCATAACCGGTTGCCACGACCTTGGCTCCACGGTCGTGGCCATCCTGCCCCAGTTTGGCTATCATGATACGCGGCTGACGCCCTTCCTTTTTGGCAAATTCTTCAGCCATTCTGCGAGCCTTCTCAAAATTAGGATCCTTATTCACCTCTGACTGATAAACTCCTGAAATTGAACGAATTACAGCTTTATAACGACCTACGACGACTTCGCAGGCATCGGAAATTTCTCCCAATGAGGCACGAAGTTTAGCAGCCTCGACAGCCAGTTCGAGCAGATTGCCTTTCTTGGTTCTGACACATTCCGTTATGGCATTGAGAGCCTTTTTGACGGCATCGTTGTCGCGATTCGCCCGAAGCTGCTGCAAACGGCGTACCTGCGATTCGCGAACGGCCGTATTGTCAACAGCAAGAATGTCGATCGGATCCTCTTTCTCGAGTCTGTACTTGTTAAGACCGACTATGATCTCCTGTCCGGAGTCTATGCGGGCCTGCTTACGTGCAGCAGCCTCTTCGATACGCATTTTCGGGATACCGGTCTCGATGGCTTTGGCCATACCGCCCAGTTTTTCGATCTCCTGTATGTGTTCCCAAGCCTTGTGGGCAATCTCGTTGGTAAGGCTTTCCACATAATAGGAACCGGCCCACGGGTCGACCTCACGAGTAATATTGGTCTCTTCCTGGATGTATATCTGGGTATTGCGCGCGATACGTGCCGAGAAATCGGTCGGGAGAGCTATGGCTTCGTCCAACGCATTGGTGTGCAGCGACTGGGTATGACCGAGTGCAGCGCCCATGGCTTCGATGGCCGTACGGGCCACGTTGTTGAACGGGTCCTGCTCCGTGAGCGACCATCCGGATGTTTGCGAGTGTGTGCGGAGAGCCAGCGATTTCGGGTTCTTCGGATTGAACTGTTTCACTATCTTGGCCCACAGCAAACGTGCCGCACGCATCTTGGCAATCTCCATGAAATGGTTCATGCCGATGGCCCAGAAGAATGAGAGTCGCGGAGCAAAAGCGTCTATATCCATACCTGCATTGACGCCGGTGCGGAGATATTCAAGTCCGTCGGCCAGCGTATATGCCAGTTCTATGTCAGCCGTGGCGCCCGCTTCCTGCATATGGTAGCCCGATATGGAGATCGAGTTGAATTTGGGCATGTTCTTCGAAGTGTACTCGAATATGTCGGCAATGATCTTCATCGAGAATTCAGGTGGATAGATGTAAGTATTACGCACCATGAACTCCTTGAGGATGTCATTCTGGATCGTACCCGAGAGTTGATCCAGCGTAGCTCCCTGTTCCAGACCCGCCACAATATAGAAAGCGAGGATAGGAAGGACTGCGCCGTTCATTGTCATCGACACCGACATCTGGTCGAGCGGAATCCCGTCGAACAACACCTTCATGTCTTCGACCGAGCAGATGGAGACTCCGGCCTTGCCGACGTCGCCCACAACACGGGGGTGATCTGCGTCGTAACCGCGGTGCGTAGCGAGGTCGAATGCGACCGACAGTCCCTTCTGACCCGAGGCGAGGTTACGACGGTAGAAGGCGTTACTCTCTTCGGCGGTCGAGAAGCCGGCATACTGGCGTATGGTCCACGGACGCATCACATACATGGTGGAATACGGTCCTCGAAGGAACGGCGCTATACCGGCGGCATAGTTCAAGTGTTCCATACCTTCGATGTCTTCGGCCGTATACGATGTTTTGACGGCTATCTGTTCAGGAGTCATCCACTCTCCCTTGGAACAACCGCAATTATTATTCGCATCGCTCTCTTTGACTGCGGTGCTATTATAGGATATATCTTTAAAATCAGCTCTTTTCATCACGGTCAATTATTTAATCCCAAGGTCCTTAACGTACTGTCTAAGCGTTTCCAGAACATTGCTGCGCACGCTGATAAAATTCGTGATACCCTGTGCTTCAAGTTCCGGCTGCGAAGCAGGTGCACCCGCAACGACAAGGATCGCCTTGTCGCCGATGATCTCTTTCGCTTTGGGAGCAAGCTGGGCATAGTCGTCGTCGGCAGCGCATACAACCACTATTTCGGCTCCCGAAGCCAGTGCTGCCTGAGCGCCTTCTTCGACCGACTGGAAGAACGTATTGTCGATAATCCTTATGCCTGCACATCCGAAGAAGTTGCTCGAGAACTGCGAACGAGCCCGGGCCATTCCGAGAGTCCCGCACGTAAGCATAAATGCATGCGGTTCTTTCCCGCTGGCATCAACCTTAAGGCGAAGTTCCTCGAATGGTTCGGCTGCACGGTAAATATGTATGGGATCTGTTTCAGCCACTACATCTGAACCGCAGCATGTTCCTCCGATACCAAAACCCGGACCGGACAGACACGAGCTGCCGTCTTTGCAGTCATCCCTCTTTTCCGAGAAGTTCGGGAATTGATTGGTACCCAACAGGGCTATGCGGCGCGTTGCGATCTGTTTGTTTTTCTTTTCCGCCGACGCATCGATCTGTTCTTTAATATAGCCGCTTTTGAAGGCCTGAATGTAACCTCCGCGTTGTTCTATCTCTTTGAAAAGTGCCCATGCCTGTTCGGCGATCTCATTGGTGAGGTTTTCTATATAGTAAGATCCGCCTGCCGGGTCAGTGACATTATCGAAATGGGATTCATGTTTGAGTAATAACTGCACATTGCGTGCTATCCTCTCGGAGAACTCCGTGGGCTGTTGATACGTTATATCGAAAGGCAGCACTTCCAAGGAATGCACCCCGCCTATCGATGCGCTCATGGCCTCGGTCGTAACTCTCAACATGTTGACGTACGAATCATACTTGGTCATGCTCCACCGCGAGGTCACGGCGTGTATCATCATTTTGAGAGACTCCTCTTCTTTCGGGGAGTATGCCTTGACGATATTTGCCCAAAGCATTCTTGCGGCGCGCAATTTGGCTATCTCCATGAAATAGTCGGGACTCACTGCAAATACGAAACGCAGGGACTGGGCAACCTGATCGACCGTGAGCTTCATGTCGGTCATATTGACAAGATACTCGTGCCCCACCGCAAGCGAGAAGGCCAATTCCTGGACTATGGTAGCTCCCGCATACTGGAAATTATAGGCATCGACATTTATGAAACGCCATTTTTTGTATTTGGCACCCTTTGATATCAACTCCTGCAGCGTAGAGAACACCGTGATGCCATCCTTGCTGCCAGTGAAACCACCCTTGAGCGAGAGTTGCTTGATCAACGGATCGCATACGAAAACCAAGCGGCTCGTGTCGGCATCCCAGTTTTCGCGTTCGGCCTTCTCGATTACAAGTCCGGCTACCATTTCAACTTTGCAACCACGCATTACGATCTCTACCTTCTCCAGGTCGATTCCTTTGAGAAGCACATCAAGATCGTGAGACTTCATCATCTTGCCGTTTACGACAAACGATATTGACTGTGCTCCGTTAGCTATGTAATTGCGGGCTTTTTCATTGGCCTTGGCAGGATCCGTTTCCCAGATGGTCTGCATTATGCGCCAATTATTACATTTCTTGACACCTCTAACATAGGGGAATTCACCTACGCCTACGTTAAGGAATTTCAGATTTTTAAGATCTTCGGCCCTGTAATAGGGACGAACGTTGAAACCTTCGGCAGTCTTCCACACGAGTTTTTTCTCGTAATCAGCACCTTTAAGGTCTTTAGCAATCACCTCTTCCCATTGTTCGGTTGAGACAGGAGGAAAATCGCCGAACAGTTTATGCTCTTTTTGTTTGGACATAGTTTATATAGCGTTTTGTAAAAACGTTTAGATTGCCAAATGTACAAACTTTTCAAACAATTAGGTAACAAGAAGACCCTTTTTTCCCGGCAGAAACCGGTTGGCACAATCAACAAACAAAAAATAATGTAAAAAAGTAAGACTATCAAGAAAAAACCTGATTGCTATTTACGGGTCATACAAATACCGGCGAGAATGCAACGGCCTGCAATTCAATCCGCAAGCCTCATGATACGTCCATAAATGCCGGCTTCGTCAAGTCCACAAAGGGCATGAAGTTCTTTCATAGATCCTTGTGTCACGAAATTATCCCCGATACCGATCGATTCGACCCTGCAATCATAGCCATGCTCCATCATGAATCTGGCTACAGCCATGCCGACTCCGCCTTCCACAACCCCGTCCTCGACTGTTATTACACGTTTGAAGCGTTTGCCAACATCGTGGAGAAGCTCCTCGTCGAGCGGTTTCGCATAGCGCAGATCGGCATGGAATACGGATACACCGCCTGCGGCTGCACGCTCTGCGGCACGTGCGGCATCGTTGCCGACAGGACCGAAAGAAAGCAGAGCCAGGTCATCACCATCTCGGAGCACTTGGGACTTTCCGACCGGGAGTTCGGTTAAGGCGCCATGCCAGTCTACGCCCTCGCCTCTGCCGCGCGGATAACGTATCACGAAGGGACGGCCGGACATTTGAGCAGTATACATCAGGTTACGCAAGTCAGCCTCATTCAGCGGGGAAGATATGATAAGGTTCGGTATTGGCAGCAAGAAAGCTATATCGAACACTCCGTGATGCGTTGGGCCGTCTTCGCCGACCAGACCGGCCCTGTCGAGACAGAACACTACGGGCAGACGTTGCAACGCTACGTCATGTATGATATTGTCGTACGCCCTCTGCATGAACGACGAATAGATCACGCAGAACGGCAGTAAACCCGCTGCGGCGAGCCCTGCCGAAAATGTAACGGCGTGTCCTTCGGCAATTCCCACATCGAACGTGCGTTCCGGCATAACTTTCATCATAACGTTGAGCGAACTGCCGGAGGGCATCGCGGCCGTTATGCCTACTATCTTGTCATTGAGTTTGGCCAATTCAACCATGGTGTGACCGAACACGTCCTGATATCGCACCGGCGTAACGTCACCACACATCATTATGCGTTCGCCGCTGTCCGGGTCGAAACATCCCGGAGCATGCCATATGCTCTGCTGCTCCTCGGCCGGTTTGTATCCTTTCCCCTTTACCGTCAGCACATGCAGAACTTTAGGCCCCGGAATATCTTTCAGACCACGCAACACGAGGTTAAGCATCTTTATGTCATGACCGTCTATCGGCCCGAAATAGCGGAAATTGAGCCCCTCGAAAAGATTGCTCTGTTGGAGCCACCCTCTTTTTATGGAATTCCCGGCCTTCTGCACCATACGCCTGAGTTTAGGCACAGGCGAAAGCAGATCCCATGTCTTGTTTTTTATGGCATTGTATCGTTTCGAGGTCGTAAGGCGTATCAGATACTCATTCATCGCCCCTACATTAGGGTCGATCGACATATGGTTATCGTTGAGTATGACGAGGATATCGTTATCCGTAACGCCGGCATTGTTGAGTCCTTCGAAGGCCAGCCCGCCGGTCAGCGCGCCGTCTCCGAGGATAGCCACGACCTTGCGTTTCTCGCCGAGCAGCTCCGCCGCCTTGGCCATTCCCAAAGCGGCCGAAATGGAGACCGAAGCATGACCGCCGCCAAAAGCATCGTAAACGCTTTCGTCCATCCTCGGGAACCCGCTGATCCCCCCCAGCTTGCGATTTGTGGCGAATACGTCACGGCGCCCCGTGATTATCTTATGCGCGTATGCCTGGTGCCCCACATCCCAAACCAGCTTGTCGTGGGGCGTATCGTATACGTAATGCAGCATCGTCGTCAGCTCCACCACACCGAGATTGGAACCCAGATGTCCGGGATTTGCTGCCAACTGCTCGATTATGAACTGCCGCAGTTCCTTGCAATACTCCCCCACCTCGTCCAACGACAGCTTCTTCAGATCGTCGGGCGAGTTGACAAGGTTCAGATATTTGTAAGGAATATGGTTCATCTACCCCCTTAAAAACGGTGCAAAGATACCTAATTTTACACTATGACGTCCATGAGTTATTGAAAAATTAGTATATTCGTAGCAATTATAAAAACACCTTATGAAAACTGTTTTCAAAATATTATCCATCGGGTTAGCCGCCATCTTGTCTTTTTCCTGCGTGTCCACCAAGACATTCAATTTGATGAGGGCGGAGGCGCTCAGGCTCGAGGCTGAACTCTCGTCGGCAAATATCCGCATCGACGACCTCACCGAGAGCAACAGCAAACTTACTGCCGAACTCGAAACCCTGAGAAACGAGAAAGCTCAGCTGGAAAACGAGAATGCCACCCTGAACGAACGTTACCAGAAACTATTGGCCGACGGTTCCGCCGAAGCCTCGCGCATGCTGCGCCAATTGGAAGAAAACCAGAAACAACTTCGCGACCGAGAAGAACGCATGCAGGAGCTGGAACAGATGCTACGCGCTCGCGAAGAAGCTATCGAAGCCATACGCAGACAGGTTGCCGACGCCCTTTTGGGATTCGACGGCAAAGGTCTCTCGATATCGACGCGCGACGGCAAGGTATATGTTTCGATGGACGACAAACTGTTGTTCAAATCGGGGAGTTTCCAGATCGATCCCAATGGGGCCCAAGCCGTACGCGATCTTGCCGTCGTACTGGCTGAAAACCCGGATATAAACATCATGGTCGAAGGACATACCGACGACGTACCCTACCGACCCAACGGCAACCTGCAAGACAATCTCGACCTGAGCGTGAAACGCGCAACAACAGTTACGCGCCTGCTTCTCGAGAACAAGGACATAGCACCTGAACGTATCGTGTCAGCCGGCCGCGGCGAATACCTGCCGGTGGAAAAGGCCAAAACCGCCGAAGCAAGAGCCAAGAACCGAAGGACAGAAATTATCCTTACTCCAAAGTTCGACGAGCTCATGAGAATGCTTGACAGGTAAACTCATATTTACGTCGAAATAATTAAACCAACAGAGCCACTCATCCTATTAGCTCAAGTTTCACATGGAAACTGCCGGCAATTCGTATCGAGGCTTCTCCAGGCCAAACGGGTTTAAACTTTCGGGGAAAAAACAGAAAAAAGGTTATAACTGAACAATGAAATACAAAAGGGTTTTACTTAAATTGAGCGGAGAATCGCTGGGCGGCGGAGAGTCGCGCGGACTTTCGGCAGGCGTACTCTCCAGCTACTCCAAGCAAATAAAAGCCGCTGCCGCACAAGGCGTACAGATAGGCATCGTGATAGGCGGAGGCAATATATTTAGGGGCCTGAGCGGTACGGGCAAAGGCTTTGACCGAGTAAAAGGCGACCAGATGGGCATGCTGGCCACCATCATCAACTCTCTTGCTCTACAATCGTCACTCGAAAGCGAGGGAGTCAAGTGCAAGGTGCTGACCTCGGTACGAATGGAACCGATAGGCGAATTCTACTCCAAATCGAAAGCACTCGAATACTTGGAAGCGGGTTTTGTCGTTATAATAGGTGGAGGAACCTCCAATCCCTATTTTACGACCGATACCGCGTCTGCATTGCGCGGAGTCGAGATAGAAGCCGACATACTCCTCAAAGGCACACGAGTAGACGGTGTCTATACTGCCGACCCTGAAAAAGACCCAACTGCTACAAAGTATGACCGGCTCAGTTTCGACGAAGCCTTAAGCCGGAACCTCAGAGTGATGGACCTTACGGCGTTCACGCTTTGCAAAGAAAACAAATTGCCCATCGTCGTATTCGACATGGACACGGAAGGAAACCTGGGAAAAGTTCTGGAAGGCAAAAAAATAGGGACGATAGTAGAATAAAACATTTGTGCCTAAACTTATAGACATGAAAAAAGTCCTGTTATTATTGCCCATGCTCGCCTTCGCATTCAACGCGTTGGGGCAGGACGGCTCGAAAGTGCAAGTAGGAGATCCTGTCCCAGAGTTTTCAGTTCGAATGCTCGACGGTTCGGTCATAGATATTGCCGATCTTAAAGGCAAAGTGGTATTAATAAACTTTTGGGCCACATGGTGTCCGCCATGCCGAGCCGAACTCAGTCGAGTTGACAGCGAAATCATAGACCGTTTTGCCGGCGAAGATTTAGTATTCATAGCCATCGCACGCGGCGAACCGCGCGAAAAAGTCGAAGACTTCCGCAAAATAACTAATTATAAATTCCAGATGGGGTTAGATACGGATTCGGATATATTTAATAAATTTGCCGAGAGGTCCATTCCGCGAAACTACATCATAGACAGAGAAGGCAAGATAGCGGCAGTATACGTAGGATACGACAAAGAACTCTCACAGGAATTGATCTCGGATATACACAAAGTACTGAAAGGATCCTCAAAAACCCAGGAACAATAAGACAAATCGATCGCCGAGAGACCTATTCGGGCGCAGAGCAAGCAAAAATGAAACTATTTTAAAACGATAATATTCATGGAAAGCAAACAGATCCTCGATTCGGCAAGCGAAAAAATGCAGAAAGCCATCGAGCACCTTCAGGAAGCCCTGCTCGCGATACGTGCGGGAAAGGCGAGCCAGAACCTTCTCAACGGTATAATGGTCGACTACTACGGCAACCCGACCCCCATATCGCAGGTTGCGAGCGTCAACGTGCCCGACGCAAGGACGGTGCTGATCCAACCCTGGGAGAAAGGGATGATCTCGGCTATCGAGAAAGCCATAATAAACTCCAATATCGGCATGACCCCGTCGAACAACGGCGAACACATCCGCCTGACAGTTCCTCCGCTTACCGAAGAAAGACGCAAGGAACTCGTAAAACAGATCAAGTCAGATGCCGAAACCGCACGTGTAAGTCTACGCAATGCACGCCGTGACGCCGTAGAAGCATTTAAGAAAGCACAGAAAGACGGCATGCCCGAAGATATGGCCAAAGACGGCGAAAACGAGGCTCAAAAAATTATCGACAAATTCTCAAAGAAAGTAGACGAAATAATCGCCGAAAAGGAAAAGGAGATCATGACGGTATAGAGACAACAGTCACGAAAAAAACAAGGACAGCGTGAATAGCTGTCCTTGTTTTTTTCGTGACAATCGATTCGTAAATTACATTTCCTAACCCGACACCACGACACCTGTAACAGCAATCTATTTAAAATCGCCAAATTCGGCACGCGAAACGGCAAGTGTGGCTATACTGATGCGACAGTCCGGGACAGCGTCGAGTATGGCCCTGGCACAGGAGATTATAGTAGCCCCGGTCGTAAGCACATCATCCACAAGCAGTATGTGCATGCCGGCCAGATTCTCAGGATGTCTCACGCCAAATATGCCCTCGACATTTTTCCATCTTTCGTTTTTGCTGCCTTCAGTCTGGCTTCTGTTATAACGACAGCGCACGACGCTCCTGCTGTCGACCCGTACATCCATGACCGAAGCCATTCCCCGTGCTATATACTCCGCTTGATTGTATCCTCTGCGAAGCCGCCTCTTGAAATGCAGCGGAACAGGCACCACCACATCTACGTCTTTATACAGTCCGCCCTTTTTCAGTTCTGAGCCGTACCATTTTCCGGCCTCGTAGGCATACCGCCAGTTTCCCCTGTACTTGAACGCATGTATCATGGACCGCACGTTGCCGCCATCGGCAAACCACAAATACGAAGACGCGTTAACCAGCGGCAACATTCCGTGCAGCCGGGCAATCACCGGATTATCGAAACGACTGCCAAACCCGGTCAGAGGCATCTCCCATCGGCAATTTGTACAAAGAAACTCCAACGATTCGGGAAGAGGTTTGCCACACATGGCGCAGACCCTCGGCAGGAAAAGGCCCATTATATCTTTCAGCGGATTCATTTTCTCTAAACAGGATCGACATTAACCACTACGGCTACATATTTAAAGCGTCTCTCGGCATTCAGTGTCATGACAGCACGGGCAAGTATCTTTTTTACGGCTGCAAAAGATTCACCGCGCGGAGTTTTTATCAAAAACGACACGAGGAATTCCCGTTTTATGCGGTCGACGAGTGGCGGCTGCGGACCCAGGAGGCGTTTCCCGAGATCGACGGCCAAAAGATCCCTGAACATACGCGCGGCATCATCCAGCACTGTTTTGTCTTTGAATCTCAGCGTTACGCCTATCAAACGGCAATACGGGGGATAGAAGAAATCGGCTCTCTCGGCCAACTGAGTCGCGATCATGGCACTGTAATCGCCCGATGCGGCTTGTTTTATTATCGAGTTATCTGGCGATGAAGTCTGTATCACGACATTGCCTCTTTTGTCACGACGTCCGGCACGGCCAGCCATCTGCGCAATCATCTGATAGGCTCTCTCGCCGGCTCTGAAATCGGGATAGTTCAACAGATTGTCAGCATTGAGTATGCCGACGACCGAAACCCCGGCAAAATCGAATCCTTTGGTTATCATCTGCGTACCGACAAGTATATCTATAGCGCCATGCCCGAAAGATTCTATGATAGAGCTGTATGCCCTAACAGACTGAGCCGTATCACGGTCGAGCCGTGCTACTTTTGCATCCGGGAAGACCCTTGCAATCTCCTCCTCGACCTTTTCGGTACCGAATCCTCTGGCTACCACGGCATGGGATCCGCACGATGGACATACGACCGGCACGGGTTCACTCCGTCCGCAATAATGACAACGCAGCCGTCCCTCGGATTTATGTAGAGTAAGCGAAACATTGCAGTCTCGGCACATCGGCACATATCCGCACTCGGCACACTCCATGTACGGGGAGAAACCCCGCCGATTCTGGAACAGCATGACCTGCTCGCCGGCAGCCAACGCCGCTTCCATTCTGACTCTAAGGGCCTTATTGAAATGAGATATCCGTTCTCCTCGTTTGACGGCTGTTATGGTATCCGAGATTATGACCTCGGGCATCTGCACTCCTCCATACCGCTCTGTCAAGGCAGCTAAAGCATATTTGCCTTCCATAACATTGAAGTAGCTCTCGACAGAAGGGGTTGCGCTCCCAAGAACCACACCTGCTCCATGAATCCTGCCCAATACCACGGCACAATCCCGAGCGTTGTATCTCGGAGCGGTTTCGTTCTGTTTGTAGCTGTCATCGTGTTCCTCATCGACAATTATCAACCCGAGGTTATCGACCGGCATGAACATAGCCGACCGGGCACCCAAAACCAGCATCCCTCCTGTACTTTCTGCTATAAGACGGTAATTATCAGCGCGTTTACGGTCACTGACCTGCGAATGATAAGTCACTACCCGGTCGCCAAAATAGGCGCTTATACGTGAGACGAGTTGCGAGGTCATGGCAATTTCCGGCAAAAGATACATCGCATTGCGTCCTGCACGCAACTGTTCGTTGATCAGATGTATGTATATTTCGGTCTTCCCGCTACCGGTCACGCCATGAAGCAACACTGGTTTCCCGTGAGCCTTTTCTATCACTTCGGCCGCTACAGCCTGCTGTTCTGTGAGTTCGGGAAGCACTGCCGGCAGAGGCTGAAATTCTCCAGTTTCCAATACACGGGTCTCGGCAACCAGTATCTGTTTCTTTATCAGCGCCTTCAATATTACCGGATCGGCATTCAAGAATTTGCGGGGCAACTCGCCCGCAAAAACATCCTTTCCCGCAAAACGTGAAACGAATGCCAAAAGGGTTTCGTATTGTTTCGGAGCCCGTTTCAGGGATTCAAAAGCATCGTTCAGACTGCATTCATTCGCAATACGATGATGCAACTTGATATACTGGACCTCTCTCGGAGCCATCCCGGAGTGCAGAAATTCCACATCCGTAAAGCCCTCCGGTTTGAGTGAGGCGGGCATCGCACAGCGCATCACCTCACCGAGGGTACACATATAGTACTCTGCAACCCATTCCCAGAATCTCATGACATTCGGGGCAAGTCGCGGAGAATGAAGAACGTAATCTCTTATTGTCTTTACGGTTCTGAAATGTGGCGCTTCACCGTGCAGTCGCCAGACGATACCCGTATAAAGCTTGCTCGGTCCGAGTTGCACCTTCACGCACATGCCCTCTCCTATACTGTTTCGCAGCCCCGTGTCCACCTTGAAGGTGAACGCCGGGCTGGCAAGCGGCACCACTATGTCTGCATAAAGTTCGTCCATGCGGGAGGGGAGATTTACATTCGCACTAATATAACGTTTTTGCTGCTAACAAAAACGCCCGGCGGTGTTTTTCGACAACCTGCCGGGCGCAAATATTCCGGTTCGGCATCCATGTGCCAAACAGTTCCCAGATTAAAACAACTCTATACCGACTTCAGCACACTCTCTGCGCATTGATTCGGGCCAGATACTGCTTTGTATCTCTCCGACATGAGCCTTACGCAGCAGGAACATGCACAGACGCGACTGTCCGATACCTCCTCCGATGGTCTGAGGCAACTGGCCGTCCAGCAGTTTCTTATGGAAATCAAGTTCGGCCTTATGCTCCTCGCCGCGTATCTTGAGTTGGCGACGCATTGCTTCCGGATCGACGCGGATACCCATGCTCGACACCTCGAAAGCATTTCCGAGTACCGGATTCCACAGCAGAATATCGCCGTTGAGTCCTTTGAACCCATCTTCGTTGACCGTACTCCAGTCGTCGTAATCCGCAGCGCGGCCATCGTGAGGGCATCCATCCTCGAGCGGATAGCCTATGCCCATCACAAACACTGCTCCGTATTTACGCACTATCTCGTTCTCTCTCTCTTTCGGGGTCATATCGGGATACATGCGGCGCAACTCCTCAGAATGGATAAAGAATATCTCTTCCGGAAGGAGAGGTTTTATTTCCGGGAATTCCACATAAACCTTGTTTTCGGTAACCTTGATAGCTTCATATATTCTGCGGACCGTTTGCTTCAGGAAGTCGAGCGTGCGCTGTTCGGGCAGAATCACCTTTTCCCAGTCCCACTGATCGACATAAATCGAGTGTATATTGTCCAGTTCCTCATCGGGACGCAGTGCGTTCATATCCGTATATATGCCTCTGCCCGGTTCCGTTCCCATCTCCGCGAGTTTCAACCTCTTCCACTTGGCCAGCGAATGTACGACTTCGGCCGGGGCATCACACATATCCTTGATAGGAAATGTCACGGGACGCTCGACACTGTTCAGGTCGTCATTTATACCAGTTCCACGCATCACGATCATCGGCGCAGTCACGCGCAGGAGCGCCAACTGGGCCGATAGATTATCCTGGAACATATCCTTCACGTATTTTATCGCTTTCTCGGTGTTTTCCACCGTTCCTAAGATATTGCGGTATCCGCTGGGTTTGATAAGGGCCATTGTATTGTCTATTATTATATGCAGTCTACTGAACCGTTATCAGGTAATAATTCTTTTTGCCTTTCTGTACCAAAAGGTATTTACCTGCAATAAGGTCGCTTTCGCCGACAATCCGGTCGACACCCGTCACTTTTTCCTTGTTAAGGGATACGCCTCCACCTTGAATGAGTTTGCGGGTCTCGCCCTTCGACGGGAATATCGCAGCCTTTTCGGTACACAGATCGACAAAATTGATGCCCGCTGCAATTTCTGAAGCAGCCACGCTGAACTGGGGCACACCTTCGAACACTGCCAGCAGCGTATTTTCATCGAGTTTTCTGAGGGCATCCGCCGTAGCGCCGCCAAAAAGTATCTGTGATGCTTCGACAGCCTTCTCATATTCTTCCTGCGAGTGTACCATTACCGTAAGTTCGCGGGCGAGAGTCTTCTGCAACGGACGTTCGTGAGGTGCAGCCTCTTGCCGTGCGATAAGGTCGTCTATGGTCTCCTTGTCGAGCATCGTGAATATCTTGATATAGCTTTTGGCATCTTCGTCGCTGACATTCAGCCAGAACTGATAGAATTTGTATGGAGAGGTGTAACGCGGGTCGAGCCAGATGTTTCCGCCCTCGGTCTTGCCGAACTTCGTACCATCGGCCTTTTTGATAAGCGGGCAGGTTATTCCGTAGGCCTCCTTGCCGAGTTTGCGACGGATAAGTTCGACCCCGGTAGTTATGTTGCCCCACTGGTCGCTGCCTCCGAGTTGCAACTTGCATCCGATCGTTTCGTACAGGTGCATAAAGTCGTAACCCTGCACCAACTGATAGGTGAATTCCGTGAAACTCATCCCGTCGCCTTCGCCATTGAAACGTTTCTTCACCGAATCCTTGCTCATCATATAGTTTACTGTGATGAGCTTGCCGACATCCTTTATGAAATCGAGGAATGTGATATCCTTCATCCAGTCATAATTGTTGACCATCAGAGCGGCGTTCGGGGCGTCGGATTCGAAATCGAGAAGTTTGCTCAGTTGAGCCTTTATAGCGGCCTGGTTGCGGCGCAAAGTCTCTTCGTCGAGCAGGTTTCGTTCGAGCGATTTGCCCGATGGGTCGCCAATCATACCCGTAGCACCGCCTACGAGTGCCACCGGACGGTGTCCGCTGGCCTGGAAGTGTTTCAGTATCATGACGCTCACGAGATGGCCAATATGCAGCGAATCCGCTGTCGGGTCAATACCTACGTAAGCAGTAACCATTTCTTTGTTGAGCAGTTCTTCAGCCCCCGGGATTATGTCGTGGATCATTCCCCTCCACTTGAGTTCCTCTACAAAATTCATCGTTATATAAGGTTTTGAGACGACAAAAATACGACTTTTTTGTTCAAACCTCCGCATAGAATAATGATTTTCAATTATTTCAGTGGAGCCATAATGCATCAGACAGCAGTCAACGCAGAGCAATGCGCTGATTTGCAATATTTTACCTGCAACACATATCCTTCAAATCCCATACATCTGCTTTCATCATGCTATTCCGTTCTTTAACTGCGCAAGAATAACCGACATCCCATCTTTTGCAATATTTTTCTATTCGGTCTGTTTTCTTCGGGTGAGGCAGGCAAAACCCTCAAAAACCTCATTCGACCTATCTATGCAAGCAAACTCAATCTACATGAAGTCACACGTAAACAATAAAATTCCCCGAACATCCTTGAGGCTGCAACCATGGCTCCACACAAAGACATAAAGCCGTCAGGACAACTATCCTGACGGCTTTATAAAGACAGGTATTCTGATTCTTACAGAATTGTGACCCACCCGTATGGATCGGGTATCTCTCCGTACTGAATACCGCGAAGGGTTTCATACAGTTTTTTGGTCCACGGTCCGGCAGTCACGCCGTCGCCATAAGTATAGACCTTGTCCTCATCGAAATCGTATATTTTCCCGACAGGCGAAATAACCGCAGCGGTACCGCAAGAACCGGCTTCCTCGAAGGTGGCCAATTCAGATATGTCGACCTTGCGTTTTTCCACTTTCAGCCCCATATCTTTCGCAATCTGCATAATACTCTTGTTGGTTATTGAGGGCAGGATCGAGGTAGAGTCGGGAGTGATATACACGCCGTCGCGTATACCGAAGAAGTTGGCAGCTCCGCACTCGTCTATATATTTCTTTTCGCTCGGATCGAGATAAAGCACGCTCGGGAAGCCTTTCTGATGTCCTATTTCGGCCGACAAGAGGCTGGCTGCATAATTACCGCCTACCTTGATGTTACCCGTACCATGTGGTGCAGCGCGGTCGTGGTCGCGATCGATCATAACCTTGATGGCATTGAAGCCGGTCTTGTAATAAGGACCCACCGGAGTCACGAACACCATGAACAAATATTCTTTAGACGGATTCACGCCGACTTGCGCTCCGGTACCGATCAGTAGAGGACGGATATAAAGCGAGGCACCTGTGCCGTAAGGCGGAATGAAACGACTATTGGCATTAACGACCATCTTTACAGCCTCTATGAAAAGTTCCTCGGTAGGAGGCACCATTTTCGTGTATTCGGCAGTCCGGGCCATGCGGCGTGCATTCTCTTCCACACGGAACAGTCGCACCTTGCCGTCTTTGCCACGATATGCCTTGAGACCTTCGAAAGCTTCCTGTCCGTAGTGCAGGCAGGTTGCGGCCATATGCATGGTGATGGTCTCGTCATTGGTCATCGTAAGTGGTCCCCACTTACCGTCGCGCCAGTAAGCGCGCACATTGGAATCCGTTTTGATATACCCGAAACCCAGATTTCCCCAATCTATATTTTCCATCTCTGTAAAATGTTATATGTCTTTCGTTTCTATTTGTTTCTGTTTATCCGGAACCAGACGACACAGCCTGCTGCTCCTGCCAACAACAAAACCGCTACGATCCCTATCCAGAGTCCGAATCGTTCCGGATAAAGGTACTGCATCACGGGAGCGAAGCCCCAGCAAAAGGCAAGGTATATCGCAAATACCCCCTCTGTGCGCACCGCTTTCCCGATATCGTAACCGGCGTATGCCGACTGACGGAATTTCACAAGCCGACCTGTCAACGTCGCTATTCCTATGACAAGGAATAACAAAGTGAGCAATATCATAACAACGACGAACGGACTCATGGCAAAAAACATTACGCGGATTACCCTATCGTCGCTCCGTTCTTCACCTTATCGACCGGCGAGGCCAGCACCAGTTTCCCGGTGGCCGGATCGCTCGCCATAAGTATCATCCCCTGCGACATCACGCCTTTGAGTTCACGCGGCGCAAGGTTGACCAGAACAAGCACCTGCCGGCCGACAAGTTCCTCTGGCGTGTAGTATTCCGCTATTCCGGAAACTATTTCGCGGGTATCTATACCTGTATCGATTGTGAGTTTCAGCAGTTTTTTTGTTTTTGCAATCTTTTCGGCAGCCAGGACCGTAGAGACACGTATATCCATGGTTCCGAAATCCTCGAACGATATCGTATCCTTTTGAGGTTCGATTTTCCCTCCGCCGGATTCCTCTACCTGATTCCGCTTGCGAGTATCGGCGAGTTTCTGCAACTGCTTTTCTATAACGCTGTCGTCGACCTTTTCGAACAAAAGTTCCGGAGTCCCTATCTGATGCCCTGCGGCCATAAGGTCCGTACGCCCCAGATGTTGCCATCCGAACGACTCGATATTCAGCATCTTCAATATCTTGGCCGAGGTGAAAGGCATGAAAGGCTCTATCGCTATTGCGAGATTCGCCGTTATCTGAAGCGCCACGTTCAATATGGTAGCCACCCTGTCGGGATCGCTCTTAACGACTTTCCACGGTTCGGTATCGGCGAGGTATTTATTCCCGAGGCGTGCGATCGACATGGCGTCTTTCAGCGCTTCACGGAAACGATAATTCTCGATATTTTCCTCCAACGACGAGCGGAGCTGCGGGAGCTCTCCCAATATATCCCTGTCGTAATCGGTAAGCTGACCACAGGCGGGCACCTGGCCTTCGAAATACTTCTGTGTGAGCACAAGCGCGCGGTTCACAAAATTACCCAGTACGGCAACGAGCTCGTTGTTCACCCTCGACTGGAAATCCTTCCACGTAAAGTCGTTGTCCTTGGTTTCCGGCGCATTGGCACACAAGACATAACGCAACATATCCTGCTTGCCGGGGAAATCTTCGAGATATTCGTGAAGCCACACCGCCCAGTTGCGCGAAGTAGATATCTTGTCGCCCTCGAGATTCAGGAATTCGTTTGCAGGGACGTTATCCGGAAGTATAAAACCTCCGTGCGCCTTCAACATAGACGGGAAAACGATGCAATGGAAAACGATATTGTCCTTACCTATAAAATGGACCATTTTGGTGTCTTCTCTTTTCCAATACTTTTCCCAGTCCGGCGTAAGCTCCTTCGTGGCGGAAATATAGCCTATCGGGGCATCGAACCAGACGTAAAGCACCTTTCCCTCTGCTCCTTCCACCGGCACGGGAATACCCCAGTCGAGGTCGCGGCTCACTGCACGCGGCTGCAACCCGAGGTCGAGCCAACTCTTGCACTGTCCGTAAACATTTGCTTTCCACTCCTTGTGACCGTCGAGTATCCACTCGCGCAGGAACTGTTCATACTTGTCGAGCGGAAGATACCAGTGCTTGGTCTCTTTCATCACAGGGGCCGATCCCGTAATGGTGCTTCTGGGATTTATGAGGTCGGTTGCGTTAAGCGTACTTCCGCACTTTTCGCACTGATCACCATACGCTCGGTCGTTCTGACAGTGGGGGCATGTTCCCATGATGTAGCGGTCGGCAAGGAATACCTTTGCCTCCTCATCGTAGAACTGCATGGAGGTCTGCTCGATAAACTTGCCCTTATCGTACATCACTCGAAAGAAATCCGATGCCGTTTTATAGTGTACAGGCGAGGTCGTACGGGAATATATGTCGAACGAGATGCCGAATTCTTCGAACGAAGTCTTGATTATATTGTGATACTTGTCCACGATATCCTGCGGCGTGACGCCTTCGGCCCTTGCCTTGAGGGTGATGGGCACACCGTGTTCGTCCGATCCGCAGACCCACACGACATCCTCGCCCTTGAGTCTCAGGTAACGCACATATATATCGGCCGGCACATATACGCCTGCGAGATGACCTATATGGACAGGTCCATTCGCATATGGCAACGCCGATGTAACAAGGTAACGATTATACTTCTTCATTTGCATCCCGTTAGTAATAAAAACACTTCTGGCAAAGTTACATTTTTTTCCCTGTTCCCGTACAGTTGGGCATCGTAAAATTATGCATTTATTCAAAATCGGCTGCAGACGCGAAAATCAGACATGGTTCAATGTATGGACAAACGAAACGTCGTACGTGAAAATCCACGTACGACGTTTCGTCATACCCCGAGATCAATGCCGTTCACCTGTTCCCCCATGTCTTTTGACATACATGGAAACACGAGGTGACTGCGGAAGGAAGGGGAGCGGACCAGCGGCCAAACCATATTGAATTCTCCGACTGCAGGCGTTCTGAACAGCGTATAAATCCCGTAAACCACGGCAGGGCCGTCTGTGACAATACTCTATGCTGCCGCTCCGATGGGCTAAACATCATTCTTAACGGCTCGGACAGATTGTCGTTTGGGGAACAAGAGGCAAAAAATCCGACTTCCGGAATCCGACCGCCTTTTCAACGCATTCCGACCATCGAGACCACAGAGCGCTATTTCACATAAACTTCCAACAAATTCCCCTTACCCGTGAGCGTAACCGAATCTATCTCGGCCGGGACGAGCATCGTTTCTCCCCTGGAGAGTGTCTCCTCACCCCCGGGATAGCCCACCTTCAGCGAACCCTCGAGGCACATATATATCACGAACGAATCGAGGAGAGCGTAGTCGCGTTCCATCGTGCCGTCGAGTTCTATCTCATTAGTGGTGAAATAGACACAGTCCGCAATATTAACGGTTCCGTTCACGACAGGTTTTGCCGTAACGTTCAGATCTTTCGGCTCGCCGAAATCTATGGCGTCCACGGCAAGTGCGGTGTGAAGTTCGCGCGGATTGCCCTTGTCGTCGACACGCCCCCAGTCGTCGACGCGATATGTGATGTCCGATGTCTGTTGTATCTCGGCCACCAACAACCCCTTGCCGATGGCATGTATGGTTCCGGCCGGAATAAAATAGGCATCACCGGGCTTCACCTCGTATTTCTCCAGCAGTTCGGGCAATGTCCCGTTTCCGACCGCTTCGAGGTACTGCTCGCGGCTCACCTTATTTTTAAAACCTACATACAGAAAAGCCCCGGGCTGATTATCTACCACATACCACATCTCGGTCTTGCCATACGAATTGTGACGCTCGCGGGCCAGTTCGTCGTCCGGATGTACCTGTATCGAAAGCACGTCATGCGCGTCGATCAGTTTGATAAGCAGAGGAAACTCGACACCGAATTTCTCGTACACTTTATCTCCAACCAGTTCTCCCATATAAACCTCGACAAGTTCTTCGAGATTATTCCCCTTGAGCTTCCCGTTCGACACGACCGAAATATCGCCCTGCACACCCGAAAGTTCCCAGCTTTCACCTATTTTTTTACCTTCGGGAAGTTTTTTGCCCATCCTCTCGGCGAGCATATTACCGCCCCAGATGCGTTCTTTGAAACGAGGCTTGAATTTTAACGGATACAACATATGTTATGGATTATGATTGATTTGTTTAATCGGCAGGCAAAAATAACTTTTTTAACTGTTTCTCACGAACGATTCACAAGTTTTTGTTAATTTTGGCCGTGCTGTCAAAGCTCCAAAACCAAAAAAACAACCTTACATAACTCAATATGAAAAATAGTGTATTAGTAACGGGAGGTGCCGGTTTCATCGGCTCGCACACAGCCGTGGAACTCATCAATGCGGGATTCGACGTTATCATCGTCGACAATTTCTCCAACTCCGACATGGCTGCGGTAGAGGGCGTCCGCACGATAACCGGAGCAGACGTTCCTTTCGAAAAGGCCGACTGCAACAGCCGAGAAGAACTCGAAAAAATATTCAAAAAATATAAATTCGACTCGGTAATCCACTTCGCGGCCAGCAAAGCCGTAGGCGAATCGGTCGAAAAACCCCTGATGTATTACCGCAACAACGTAGGGTCTTTCGTCAATATACTCGAGCTGATGAACAAACACGGCGTGAGCAACATGGTGTTCTCTTCGTCGGCGACAGTATATGGCCAGCCCGACGTTCTGCCTGCTACCGAGCAGACACCGCGCAAACCCGCAACCTCGCCCTACGGCAACACCAAACAGATATGCGAAGACATACTGCGCGACAGCGTCGCAGCCTGCGAGGGAATGAAGGGTATCGCACTGCGATACTTCAATCCAATAGGCGCACACCCTTCGGCACTTATAGGGGAACTTCCCAAAGGGGTGCCGAACAACCTCGTTCCTTTCATAACCCAGACGGCAGCCGGCATCCGCAAGGAACTGAGCGTGTTCGGCGACGACTACAACACACCCGACGGTTCCTGCCTGCGCGACTACATCGACGTGGTGGATCTGGCCAAAGCCCACGTCGTAGCCGTACGCCGCATGATAGAAAACAAAGGCAAGGCGAAATACGAAATATTCAACATCGGGACCGGTGTACCTGTATCGGTACTCGAACTGGTCAATACATTCCAGAAAGTCAACAACGTAAAAGTACCGTACAAGATCGTCGGCCGTCGCCAGGGCGATGTCGAAGCAGTCTGGGCCGATACGAAACTCGCCAATACGGAACTCGGATGGAAGGCGGAGCGTTCGCTCGACGAGACATTAGCGGCAGCATGGTCGTGGGAAAAGCGGGTCAGAAACATAAAGTAAAACAGAAGTAACAAACTACCGGCCGCCCTGAAATGGGCGGCCGGTAGTTTTGTAAGCCACCATGCCGACAAAAACGGTAATGGCTCGCAACAACACAAATCCGCACTGCCGAAATGAAAAACAGCACATACACATGAACCGACACTCTGCAAACCGTCAAAAAATCACCGTGAAATGACTAACAGACTAATTCATTGGATTTTTGGGAAAAAGCATTATATTCGCATCTATCGAACGATCTAAATTACAAACTTCATAAAACATTAACGAAAAAATGGCACAAACTAAAAGAGTCTACACTTTCGGCAACAAGAAAGCCGAAGGAAACGGTAAAATGAGAGAACTCTTGGGTGGTAAAGGAGCCAACCTGGCGGAAATGAACCTCATCGGAATCCCAGTACCTCCCGGATTCACCATCACCACCGAAGTATGCGATGAATATTACAAGAAAGGCAAGGAAGCGGTCATCACAATGATCCGTCCGGAAGTGGAAAAAGCCATGAAACTGGTGGAAGAACAGACTGGAGCAAAATTCGGCGACAAGGAAAATCCGCTGCTTGTGTCGGTTCGTTCCGGCGCACGAGCTTCGATGCCCGGCATGATGGACACTATCCTCAATCTCGGCCTCAACGACCAGGCCGTGGAAGCCATCACCAAAAGAACCGGCAACGCACGTTTCGCATGGGACTCTTACCGACGTTTCGTTCAGATGTACGGCGACGTAGTACTCGGCATGAAACCCCAAAGCAAGGAGGACCACGACCCGTTCGAGGAGATCATCGACCAAATGAAAAAGGATAAAGGTGTCAAAAACGACACCGATCTCACTACCGAGGACCTCAAGGAAATGGTAACGAAGTTCAAGGCAGCCGTCAAGAAACAAACCGGCATGGATTTCCCGACCGATCCGTGGGAACAACTCTGGGGTGCCGTGAGCGCGGTTTTCCAGAGCTGGATGAACGAACGAGCTATCTATTACCGCAAGCTCAACAATATCCCGGCTGAATGGGGAACAGCCGTTAACGTTCAGGCAATGGTGTTCGGCAATATGGGCGAGAACTCGGCCACGGGCGTTTGCTTTACCCGCGACGCAGCCACCGGCGAAGACATATTCAACGGCGAATATCTCGTGAACGCACAGGGCGAAGACGTTGTGGCAGGTATCCGTACCCCGCAACAGATCACTCTCGAAGGCTCGCGCCGTTGGGCCAAGGCTCAGAACGTCTCCGAAGAGGAACGCGCTGCAAAATACCCATCTCTCGAAGAGGTCATGCCCAAAGTATACCAGGAGCTCAACGAGACACAGCAAAACCTCGAAAACTATTTCAAGGATATGCAGGATCTCGAATTCACAATCCAGGACGGCAAGCTCTGGATGCTCCAGACCCGCAGCGGCAAACGTACCGGTGCTGCAATGGTAAAGATCGCGATGGACATGCTCGAACAGGGTCTTATCGACGAAAAGACAGCGGTTCTTAGATGCGAACCTGCAAAACTCGACGAACTCCTCCACCCCGTATTTGACAAGTCGGCGATGAAGAATGCCAAAGTTTTGACAAAAGGCCTTCCGGCATCTCCGGGCGCAGCCAGCGGACCTATCGTATTCTTCGCGGAAGATGCCGAAAAGTTGGCATCCGAAGGCAAAAAAGCCATTCTCGTACGTATAGAGACCTCGCCCGAAGACCTTAAGGGCATGAACGTCGCAGCAGGGATTCTCACTGCCCGCGGAGGTATGACCTCGCACGCAGCGGTCGTAGCGCGCGGAATGGGTAAATGCTGCGTTTCGGGTGCGGGAGAAGCCAAAATAGACTACAAGGCCCGCACGCTCACCATCGGCGATACAAAAGTAAAAGAAGGCGACTGGATCTCGCTCAACGGAACAACCGGAGAAGTTTATCTCGGTCAGGTAGCAACAAAAGCGGCAGATCTCGACGGCGACTTCGGCAAACTCATGAAACTCGCAAGCAAGTATGCCCATATGAAAGTACGCGCCAATGCAGACACCCCCAACGACGCAAAAACGGCATTCGCATTCGGGGCGGAAGGCATAGGTCTTTGCCGTACGGAACACATGTTTTTCGAAGGCGACCGCATCAAGGCCGTACGCGAAATGATCCTCGCTGACGACGAAGACGGACGCCGCATCGCCCTGACAAAACTCCTGCCTATGCAGCGTGGCGACTTCGAACAGTTGTTCGAGGTCATGAACGGTTATCCGGTCACCGTGCGCCTTCTCGACCCGCCTTTGCACGAATTCCTCCCACAAACCGAAAAAGAACAGAGGGAAATGGCAAATGAAATGGGCATTTCGTATGAAGCGGTGAAGGAAAAAGTCGATTCGCTCCATGAAGTGAACCCGATGCTCGGCCACCGCGGCTGCCGTCTGGGCAACACATATCCGGAAATCACGGAAATGCAGGCTCGCGCTATCATCGAAGCTGCCATGAACATCAAGAGCAAAGGCATTCCCGTACACGTAGAGATCATGGTTCCGCTCGTGGGCAACCACAAGGAACTCCGCTACCAGAAAGGCATCATAGACATGGTGGCAGAACAGGTATTCTGCGAACGCAACGACAAGATCGACTATATGGTCGGAACCATGATCGAGGTTCCGCGTGCAGCCGTCACGGCAAACCAGATAGCCGAAGTCGCCGAATTCTTCTCGTTCGGTACAAACGACCTCACTCAGATGACCCTCGGTTTCTCGCGCGATGACATAGGCAAGTTCCTTCCGGTTTACCTCGAAAAAGGTCTTATCAAGAACGACCCGTTCCAGATTCTCGATCAGAACGGAGTGGGACAGCTTGTTCGCGAAGCGGTTCTCAAAGGACGCGGAACACGCCCGGTACTCAAATGCGGCATATGCGGCGAGCACGGCGGCGAACCGAGTTCGGTAGAATTCTGCCACTATGCAGGACTCAACTATGTAAGTTGCTCACCTTTCCGCGTACCGATTGCGAAACTTGCAGCCGCTCACGCTGCACTGAAACAACAATAAAGGCCTCGGCCTGAAGATAAAGGGGTCTTGCGGCCCCTTTATCTTTTTCTGAATTCTCTCAAAAAACAAAAAGAATGGACATCAAAGAACTAATGAAAAAAGACGTGTTCGCAGTCGAAGCCGGAGTAGTCCTCGAAGATGCGACTCCCGGCCACGCTGTCGCAACACTCAAAATAGAAAAAAGACATCTCAACGCCTACGGAGTAGCGCAAGGAGGCGCAATATTCACGCTTGCCGACCTGGCGCTGGCAGCAGCAGTAAACGCCTACGGGGTATTGGCATTCTCGATGCAGTCCGACATACGCTACCTCGAATCGGCATTCGAAGGCGACGTACTGACCGCAACCGCGCATGAAACCCTTCTGCGAAAAAGGATAGCCCAGTACCACATAAGCGTGAAAAGACAGGACGGCACAGAAGTAGCGCTCTTCGACGCCATCTGCTACCGCAAACAGGGCTAAAAAATAATCCTCTCACATTAACCTTTTATTCTCTTTTGTAAAAGAGAATAAGAAAACTTTTTTGAGATACTTTCGTATCTCTTGATTTCTCAACAAGTTCAGAGGGAGGCCAACATTAGTGGCCTCCCTCTGAACTTGTAAAGTAGCAGAAAACGAAGTTTTCAAAAAAAAGTTCTTATATTTCTTTCTTACAAGAAAGAAATATAAGACTTGATTTGTGAGAGGATTATTTTTTAGCCCTGTTTTTCAGCGTAATATTTGCAGTATGCGGTAAGTCCGCACTTATCGCAATGCGGTTTACGGGCAAGACACACGTAACGTCCGTGCAGTATGAGCCAGTGATGCGCAAGAGGCAACAGCTTCTCAGGAATATGCCGCACCAGCTGCATCTCGGTTTGCAGAGGAGTCTTGGCATTTACGCTCAATCCGATACGGGCCGAAACCCTGAAAACATGGGTATCAACGGGCATCACGTTTTTGTGGAAAATGACGGCCCCCATAACATTGGCCGTTTTGCGGCCCACCCCTGGAAGTCTCTGCAACTGATCGAGGTCGGTCGGTATCTCGCCGCCGAATTCCTCCACGACCATTTTGGCCATCCCTACCAGATGACGGGCCTTGTTATTGGGATACGATATGCTCTTGATGTACTGAAAAACCTCTTCCGGATCGGCATCGGCAAGGTGCTTCGGCGTCGGATATTTGTCGAAAAGCGCGGGAGTGGTCATATTCACACGCTTGTCTGTACACTGCGCCGCAAGTATCGTTGCCACAAGCAACTGATAAGGTGTCTCATATACCAATTCCGTTTCTGCCGACGGCATATTTTCCGAGAACCAACGGATAACGCCTTCGTATCTCTCATTGATTGTCATATATATAATATTTTGAAAAATTACTTCTCTGACTCCTGTCGGCAATAACATCGGCGCAGACCTGTCGAGACGCAGAATCCGCCATGCACCACCTTCCGGATGCTTTCTAACCGACTATTGCCAGTTTGGCATATTTGCTGAGCAGGGTCTTTTTACCGGCCGCTTGATCGTCGAACAGCACCGTAATCTTCCTATCGCCCCCGAAATGTTCGATGTGCGAGATTGTGCCGATCCCGAATTTGGAATGCATCACCCTCTGCCCGACCTTGAACTCACCGCTGTCGGCAACTGCATGGGAAACGGTGGCGACTTCGTTTTCGGGCTTGGCCACGCGCGTCCCCATACTTTTAAATCGGCTCCCCGGACCTTCGACCGGACGAGGCGCCTCGTATCGCGGCATCTGTTTTGACGGTTCGGAGCGTCTCTCCCACGGCGGTCGCTGTTCTCCTGCAGGTCTATACTGTCCACGTCCGCCGGGACGATCATAGGATTCACGGGCACGTTCGTTATGATCGCCGTAGTTCTTGCGGATGGTTTCCGCCGGACGATCGCGGTCTCCGGCCTCGCTCAGATCGAAAGCCATATCAAGGTATTTCGGATCTATCTCGGAAAGGAAACGGCTCGGAGAGCAGAACTCCATCGACCCCCATTTGAAACGCATTTCGGAAAAAGAGAGATAGGCTTTCTCCATCGCGCGCGTCAGGGCCACATAAAACAACCGGCGTTCCTCCTCGAGACCATCCGCAGCGTCCATGCTCATCATACTGGGGAACAGGTTCTCTTCCAGTCCCACTATAAACACATATTTGAATTCCAACCCTTTGGCCGAATGAATGGTCATCAGCGTCACCTTTTCACGGTCCTCCTCCTGCTCGTCCATATCGGTCAGCAACGCGACGCTCTGGAGCCACTCGGTGACGGACGGTTCGACCTTCACCCCTTCGAGCGGTTCGCCGGTAGCGGGATCGAACTGCATCTCGGCCTGCTGCTGTTCCGAAAATAACTGCATCGAGTTCAAAAGTTCCTCGATATTTTGCAATGCACTCTGCGCCTCGGGAGTATTTTCAATCTTATAACTGCCGATAATGCCGCTTTTGGTGGCGACATTGAGTCCGAATTCGTACAGGGTCATCGTCGCGCGCTCCTGCGAAAGCGATTCGATCAAAGCTACGAAATCCTTGACCTTGCGTTCGGCACCGCCGTTCAGGCCGGCCTCTTTCAGGTCGCCAGTGGTAACGAAATTCCAAATGCTCTGTCCTTTGGACAAGGCGGCCTGAGCCAGGCGCCCCACAGTAGTATCGCCTATGCCGCGGGTCGGGTAATTCACGATACGCCGGAACGCCACATCATCGTTGGGATTGACGATGAGCTGCATATATGCCATCATATCCTTGACCTCCTTGCGTTGATAGAACGACATGCCGCCGTAAATGCGGTACGGGATGCCGCGCCTGCGAAATGCCTCTTCGAATCCGCGCGACTGCATGTTGGTTCGGTACAACAGGGCTATTTCGCTCCACTTCGCACCCCCGCGGGCCAGCGAACGCACCTCGTCCGCCACCAACGACGCCTCCTCCTGGTCGGTGTAAGCCTTCATGACCTTTATGAGAGCGCCCTTGTCTCCTTTCGAAAATGAGGCCTTGTCGAGACGGTTCTTGTTTTTTTCGATTATGCTGTTGGCCGCGCCCACAATATTTTGTGTCGAGCGGTAATTCTGTTCGAGCTTGAAAACCTGTGCCTGCGGGAAATCGTTGCGAAACTTGAGTATATTCTCGATCTTCGCGCCTCGGAACGAATAGATGCTCTGTGCGTCGTCACCCACCACACACACCTTATGATGCTTGTCGGCGAGACGACGTATGATGACATACTGCGCATAGTTGGTATCCTGATACTCATCGACCAATATATACTGGAAACGCTCCTGATACTTGGCAAGCACATCGGGAAAATCCCGGAATAGGATATTGATATTGAGCAGCATGTCGTCGAAATCCATCGCCGCATTATCCTTGCATCGGCGCATGTAGGCCTTGTAGACCTCTATGAAATCGGGTATTTTATGCTGACGGTCCTCGGCCGTATAGGACGGATTGGCCTCATACGCGGCCGGGGTCACGAGATTATTCTTCGCCAGTGAAATGCGCGACTGGATGGCATTCGGCTTATAATGGTCGTCCGGCAGATTCATCTCCTTGACGATGGTCTTTATAAGGTTGCGGCTGTCGGAGGTATCGTAGATGGTAAAACTCGAGGGGTAACCCAGTTTGTCCGCCTCCATACGCAGTATCTTCAGAAATATCGAGTGGAAGGTTCCCATCCAAATATAACGAGCCTGTAAAGGAGATAGAGTTTCTGGTATCATTGCAGTGATACGTTCCCGCATTTCATTAGCTGCCTTATTTGTAAAAGTCATAGCCAATATGCGCCAGGGCTGAACCCCCTGTTCAATCATATACGCTATCCGGCTCGTCAGCACACGGGTCTTGCCCGACCCGGCACCGGCAACGATAAGCGAGGGAGACTCGTAATTCACAACTGCCGCTCGCTGGGCCTCATTCAAGTTTTTAAGTAATTCGGACACTTCTTTCCTCCTGCTTTTTTTCGACCTTCAAAGTTAACGGTTTTACACCGATTCCGCCCCACATATTAAACGTCTGAACTGGATTTTTAAAAAAATTTATAATAAATTTGTGTTCGGTACGTTGAAAGAAAAGCAATGTACGGAAAATGATGACAATTGACCACACATTCCTGTAATAAGACAAAACCTAAACAATCCAAAACATAAAATGAGCGACGTAATAAATATCAAAGAGCTGAATGAACGCATAGAACGTGAAAGCGTCTTCGTCGACACGCTATACATGGAGATGGGCAAAGTCATAATAGGTCAGAAACATCTGTTGGACACTTTGCTCATCGGCCTTTTATCAAACGGCCATATTCTGCTCGAGGGCGTGCCGGGACTTGCCAAAACCCTGGCTATCACTACGCTTGCGCAGGCAGTGGACGCGAAATTCAGCCGCATTCAGTTCACCCCCGACCTCCTGCCGGCCGACCTTATCGGTACGCTGATATACTCCCAGAAAAAGGAAGAGTTCACGGTCAAGAAAGGTCCTATTTTTGCCAATTTTGTCCTTGCTGACGAAATAAACCGTTCTCCCGCAAAGGTGCAGAGTGCCCTGCTCGAGGCCATGCAGGAAAGGCAGGTTACCATAGGCGACGAGACATATCCCCTTCCCCAGCCGTTCCTGGTGCTCGCCACACAGAACCCTCTGGAACAGGAAGGAACCTATCCGCTTCCCGAAGCCCAGGTAGACCGATTCATGCTCAAGGCAAAAATCACCTATCCGAAAAAACAGGAAGAACGCGACATAGTCCGTCTGAACATGCTGGGCGGAGGGTTGCCCGCCATAAACAAAGTTATTGCTCCCGAAGATATCGTCAAGGCACGTGGCGTTGCCAGCGACGTATACATGGACGAAAAGATCGAAAAATACATTATCGACATAATCTTCGCTACCCGCGAGCCTCAGGATTACAACATCAAACAACTGGCGTCGCTTATAAGCTACGGAGGATCGCCCCGCGCCAGCATCTCGCTGGCCAAAGCATCGAAAGCATACGCCTTTATCAAACGCCGCGGATATGTGATCCCGGAAGATGTACGGGCCGTATGCCACGACGTGCTGCGCCACCGCATCGGCCTCACATACGAAGCCGAAGCAGAAAACATCACCTCGGAAGAGATCATTACCGAAATCCTCAACAATGTGGAGGTGCCGTAGTATGGATGACGTATAGTCAATACGACATAAAAGATCCTTGTTAGTTCCGCACGTTGCCATATTGATCGACTCGGCAGGCCTCTGCAAATTGCAGAAGCGCAGATGCGTGAATCCAAGAGACCTATCTGATTAAACAACAATCGACGTTTTTGGAAAACAGTAACGACATACTCAAGCAGGTCCGCAAGATCGAGATAAAAACACGTGGTCTCAGCAACGAAATATTTGCAGGACGCTACCACAGTGCGTTCAAAGGTCGCGGAATGGCATTCAGCGAGGTGCGGGAATACCGCATCGGAGACGATGTGCGCGACATCGACTGGAACGTCACGGCACGCAACAACACTCCCTATGTAAAGACATTCGAAGAAGAACGCGAACTGACAATGATGCTCATGGTCGACGTCAGCGGATCGCGTATGTTCGGAACAACAGACAAACTCAAGAAGAACATAATAACCGAAATAGCGGCAGTACTCGCATTCTCGGCAGCAGAAAACAACGACAAAGTGGGTTGTCTGTTCTTCAGCGACAAGGTCGAGAAATTCATTCCTCCCAAAAAAGGACGAGCCCACGTGCTTATGATAATCCGCGAACTCATAGAATTCAAGCCGGAAAATACCAACACGGCCCTGTCCGAACCGTTGCGTTACATAACGAATATCCTCAAGAAACGTTGCACCATGTTCATTCTATCGGACTTCATGGACAATCCCGATGACACGCAAAATTTCGAGGACGCTCTCAAGATCGCCAGTCGAAAACACGATATCGTCGGCATCAGAGTGTACGACGAACGCGAAACGGAACTTCCCGATGTTGGAATCATCGAGTTCAAAGACGCCGAAACAGGAAAAAAGGTATGGGTGGATACATCATCTAAAAAGGTTCGCGACCGTTACCGCAAAACGTGGGAACATCACTCCGAGGAAATTACCCGGATCCTCAACCGGGCCAATATAGACAACGTGGCAGTAGCTACCGGCGAAGACTATGTGAAATCTCTTATGAAATTATTCAAAAAAAGGTAGGAATGAAGAGGTGGCTGATGAAATACACTCCGGCCGTGATTGTCTGCATGGCAATCTGCCTTCCGTTTTTACACGGGCAGGGAAGCCCCAATACCGAACAGGGAGAGGCTTCAAATGCCGTTCCGCCGGTCATACGCGCCTCGGTTACCCCCGACAGCATCTCGATAGGCGACCATTTCACACTCGAGATAACCGTCGACAAGGATATAATGCAGGTTGTCGACTTTCCCGCTTTCGAAGGGAACATGGTGAGCGACCAGATAGAACTGCTGGCCGAAGCTCCAGTCGACACCATCGGACAAAACGGACGCAGGATAGAAATCAGAAAAAGATACAAACTCACGACTTTCGACGAAGGGTATTACAATATCGGCAAGATACCCGTCATGTGGATAGACAAAAACATTACCGACACGCTCTATTCGATCGATTCGCTGAAGCTGACTGTGACAACGTTTGCCATCGACACCGCAAAGCAAACCATCTACGACATAAAGCCAATCGCCAAGGCTCCGTTCCACCCAATGGAAATATTGCTCTACGTGTTGCTCTATTTCGTTATTATCCGTCCTCTGATTATTTGCATCTCCGTCGCACTGATACTGCGGAAGAGAAAAAAAGAGGTCAAGAGCGGAAAACTGAAACCGAGCGAACCTCCGCATGTCACGGCTATCCGCAATCTGGAGATGCTGCATAACCAGAAATTGTGGCAAAACAACAAACACAAATTCTATTACACGCGTCTTACCGACATCTTGCGCGAATACATGGCGGGACGTTACGACATAAATGCCATGGAGATGACCTCCGACGAAATAATAGAAACACTTTCCGAGTTGGGGATAGCTCAGAAATACTATGCCGACCTGGACAAAATATTGCGCGAAGCCGACCTCGTGAAATTCGCCAAATACATCCCCGACGCCGAAACCAACGAGAAAGTCTATTTCGACGCATATTACTTTATCGAAAACACCAAACCGACCGAGGTGGAAAAAATCCCGGCCGCTGAGGATAACGGACTCAAACCATATGAATAGGCACGCGTTACATATCATTTTGATGGCACTCGCGATGCTGTTCGCAGGCGGGCAGGCATTCGCCCAGTTCATGCCGGAACGACGGCTCGTGCGCAAAGGAAACCGTGACTACGAAAAAGAAAAATATGCGGAAAGCGAAATAAGTTATCTGCGCGCTAAAGGTAGAGATTCACTGTCATTCGAGGCCGGATACAACTTAGGCAACGCTTATTACAGACAGGGACGGTTCGAAGAGGCTGCCAACGCATTCTCGAAACCGGCACCCATAGGAATGTCGCTCGAATCGGCCGCCCACAGCTTCTACAATGCCGGAAACGCCTATTTCCAACAGCGTAAACTGGAAGAGGCAATCGAGAGCTACAAACAGTCGCTAAGGCTCAACCCGAGTGATCTCGAGGCAAAATTCAACCTTGCCTATGCAAAGAAGCTGCTCGAGAAAGAACAGCAGCAAAACAATCAGAACCAAGACAACAAAGACCAGCAGAACAACCAAAACAATCAGGACAACCAAAACAACCAAAACCAACAGGATAACCAAGACAACCAGGATAACCAGGATAACCAGGACAACCAGGACAACCAGGACAACCAGGACAACAAACAAAATCAAGATCCGAACAAAGACCAACAACAGGGACAGAACGATCCCGACAATCAGGACCAGGACCAAAATGACCAGAACCAGCAAAATACTCCACAGTCTGGCATAACGAAAGAAGAGGCCGAACAGATGCTTCAGGCTATCGAAATGGGCGACGAAAAGACAAAAGAAAAAGTGGACGCACAAAAGGGACGTGCCGTAGGAGGATCATCGAAGAACTGGTAAAGCATCAAACAATAGACTTGTCGAGACTAAGCAAATGCATGCAGCAAACGAATAAGCGCGCACAACAAACAAGGAAAGATACAGTACAATAATGGAAGGCATAACACGATTCGCAAACCCCGACCTGCTATGGTTGCTGTTGGTACTCATACCGATGGTTGGCTATTACGTGTTCCGCACGTTGCAAGGCGGCGCGGCCATACAAATATCGAGCGTTGCGGGTGTAGATGGTGCGGGAAAACCGTTGAAATATTATGCACGCCATCTGCCTTTCGTACTCAGGTGTGCAGCCGTGGCACTCCTTATCATCGCCCTCGCACGTCCGCAAAGCAGCGAACAGGGAAGCCGTACGTCGACTGAGGGTATAGACATTATCCTCGCCATGGACGTTTCCAGCAGCATGCTCGCCCAGGACTTCAAACCCGACAGAATAACCGTCGCACGTGAAGTCGCATCGAAATTCATAGTAGACCGCGCAAACGACCGTATAGGAATAGTGGTTTTCGCCGGCGAAAGTTTCACACAGTCGCCCCTCACAACCGACAAACGTACGCTTATCAACCTCATGTCGCAGATACGCAGCGGCATTATCGAAGACGGAACAGCCATAGGCAACGGACTCGCTTCGTCCATCAACCGTCTGAAAGAGAGCGACGCCAAAAGCAAGGTCGTCATACTGCTGACCGACGGAGTAAACAACTCGGGACAGATCACACCGCTTACGGCAGCCGACATCGCTGCCTCCTATGGAATCAAGGTCTATACCATCGGCGTGGGGACCAGAGGCACGGCCTTAATGCCAGCATACGACCGCTGGGGCGGCCGGATACTTGCACCGGTCCAGGTAGAAATAGACGAAGAGACACTGACGCAGATCGCCGAAAAGACCGGCGGGGAATACTTCAGGGCAACGGACAACCAGACACTGCAACAGGTCTACGACAAGATCAACGAGCTGGAAAAAACCAAGATCGAAACTGACGACTTCACCAAATACACCGAACTCTACACCACATATGCACTCATAGCGCTCGCACTTTTGGTATTCGAGTTCCTTATCGGCAAACTGTGGCTGCGTCGCATCCCGTAAATAAGAGACATTATGTTCAGATTCGCATCACCACATATGTTCTACCTGCTGTTGCTCATTCCTGCAATAGTAGGGATATTCGTGTTCGCGGTCAGGACAAAGCGCAAACGCCTGGCCCGTTTCGGCAAACAAACTACCATAACCCAGCTCATGCCCGAAGCCTCTCCGCGCAGGGTCCGCAACAAATTCATATTATATATCTGCTCTCTGACATGCATCATCTTCGCACTGGCCCGCCCGCAGTTCGGCTCAAAACTCAAAGAGGTCGAACGCAAAGGGATAGAGCTAATGTTCGTTGTTGACGTGTCGAACAGCATGCTGGCCGAAGATTTCCAGCCTTCCCGTCTGGAACGCACGAAATCGGCTATCAACAGACTGCTGGACGGTCTCAAACAGGACAAAGTCGGTCTGATCGTTTTCGCAGGCGACCCATACGTGCAGTTGCCCATAACATCCGATTACCGTGCGGCCCGCAACTTCGTGAGTCAGATCTCCCCCAACCTCGTATCCAAACAGGGTACGGCCATAGGGGCGGCTATCGACATGGCCGCGAATTCGTTCTCATCGCAAAGTGAAGGCAGTCGCATAATAGTCTTGATCTCTGACGGCGAAAACCATGAGGACGACGCGCTGTCGGCCGCAGCAAGAGCCTCGGGAAAAGGGATCACCATATATTCCATAGGTATCGGGACACCGGAAGGGGCTCCGATCTCCATAGACGGCGAATTTATCAAAGACGAGGATGGCAATATGGTGGTGAGCAAACTCGACGAAAAAGCATTGCAGCAAATAGCCATATCGACAGGCGGAGGCTACATTCGAGCCACCAACCAAAACATGGGTCTGAACGAAGTAATCGCCCAGGTCAACAGTACCGAACAAAAGAAATTTACGTCTACGGTTTTCGAAGAATATAACGAACAATACCAATACCCATTGGGTGCTGCACTCGTCTTCCTGCTGCTTGACATGCTCATGATAAGCCGCAAAAACCGTATCCTCGCCCGTTTCAACATTTTCCGTTCATCGAAAAGAATATAACCCCCGATCCAGTTCAGGGCTATGTCTGCTCCCGTAAAATTAACACGGATTCTCCTCCCTTACCTATGACAAAGGAGCAAACTACCGCGTACAAATAAGCATATTTCCCAACGACAACGCATTTATTTGGAAATAAATAGGAAAAGATATAAATTTGCCCTCCCGTTACGTGTTGACGGACATAATTAATGGATGACGTGATCATCCGAATATTAACCCGGGCCGAAGTATTTAGTATAATACAGGGCCTGACAAAAATTTAAAAAAATGCCAGTAAAAATCAGATTGGCGCGCCACGGCAAGAAAGGTTACGCTTTCTATCACATAGTGGTTGCAGACAGCCGCTCGCCCCGCGACGGTAAATTTATCGAAAAACTCGGAACCTACAATCCGAACACCAATCCAGCAACGATCGAACTCAACTTCGATAGTGCAGTAAATTGGTTACAGAAAGGCGCTCAACCCACCGATACGGCAAGAGCTATCCTCTCGTACAAAGGCGTGATGTACAAAAAACACCTGCTCGGCGGAGTCGCCAAAGGTGCGTTCAGCGAAGAAGAGGCACAAAAACGTTTCGACAAATGGATGAACGAAAAAGCAGGCAAGATCAGTTCTAAGGAGGTTAAGCTCCAGGCTGAAAAAGAAGCCGCAGCAAAGAAACGCCTCGCAGAAGAAACGAAGATAAAAGAGGAAAAAGCCAAAGCCATAGCTGCAAAAAAGGCTGCTGCTGAAGCCGCTGCTGCTGAAGCTGCTGCAGAAGCTGTCGCTGCTGAAACAGAAAACGCAGAAGCAGGCGAAACAGCTCAGGAAGCCTAAGCCCCGACAGCTGCACAATATCTTCGCATATGGGAACGAAAAGAAACGGTAGTGCCGGCACTGGCATGCCCAAAGGCAGGCTAATCAAAGTTGGCAGGATCAGCAAACTTTTCGGGACAGGCGGAGGACTGGCTATCAGTCTTTACGATGTTTTCCCTGACAAAATGAATGCAGAGGAACCGCTTTGGGTCGTCATAGACTCACTGGCGGTTCCTCTTTTTGCAGACAGATTTGAAAACCGCGGATGCAACGGAGCACTGGTTCATTTCGCAGATATAGACACCCCGCAACGGGCAGAAGAGTTCATCGGACACGAACTTTATATCGCAACGCAAGAGGATAAGCCAGATAGTGAAGAACTCTATTTCGAAGACCTCGAGGGCTATACAGCTATCATAAGAGAAGATGGTGCAACGGCTCAATCCACAGGCATTATCTCATCGTACCTAGACAACGAATTGAATCCTCTTTTCACTGTAGAAACACTTTCGGGCGAGGAGATACTTATTCCCGCATCAGATGACTTCATAGACGAAATAGACACAGATTCGCGCATTGTGACATTCTTATTGCCCGCCGGATTGCTGGGACTTAACAACTGATCCTTGCATTCTGCCGGGACAGAAGCAACAGAAAGTTTAAAGGCTTGCCGAAAAATGGAACACTTCCTCATAACACGGTTCAATATAGCGACCAACTGGACTTTAGACAAAGCCAAGCGCCCTACACATACACGCCAATGGCTCGAGCAACGATTCAGTCTGTTTGAGGAGTATTGCCTCCCCTCGGTAATGGCGCAGACATGTACGGACTTCAAGTGGCTGTGCCTCTTCGATGCAGACACACCGCTTGAATACATCGACAGAATCGAAGAGTATGGTAAAAAATGCAAAAACTTTATACCATGCTTCCTCAGCGAAACCGAAGCCCGCGATTTCATCCACTCGCTACAGGGTATCATCAGAAGCCTTCTGCCTGTCAATGCCGATATTGTAATCACATCCAGGCTCGACAATGACGATGCCATACACAGGGATATGATGCGACTGGTGCGGACCCATGCCGAAACCGTCGGCCCTCATGACCGTATCATAAGTTTCCTCTACGGCTACCAGTACATTATAGAGCTGAATTTGTTGGTGAGGGTAAAATACAGAAACAATCATTACCTTTCGCGGATCGAACCCGCCTCAAGTTTCCACACCGTTATGGATTTCAGCCATACGAAAGCAAGCAAATCGGGCAACGTGGACATATTGGGCGAAGAAAAGAAACCTTTCTGGATCGAGGTCGTACATGATTCGAATGTGATCAACACACTCATAACCTCATCCTCGTCGCGTCCCGTGCTGAGACGTTCCGACCTGTCGGCATTCGGAATAGAAAAAAACTTTCAGCCTTTTCAATCTTTCATCGGATTCTGCAAAGGTTACATTCCGAAATATATATCGAGAAAACTGAAAACAGAAAAGAAAAACAGATGAAAGAACGCGTTGTCATAGGATTATCCGGAGGCGTTGACTCTTCCGTTGCGGCATACCTGCTCAAAGAACAGGGTTATGACGTGGTGGGTCTTTTCATGCGCAACTGGCACGATACCACCGGCACACTCGCCGGCGACTGCCCGTGGTACGACGACCAGATGTTCGCCGAACTCGTTGCCAAACGCCTCGACATACCGTTTCATTACGTCGACCTGAGCAAAGAGTACCGAAGAAGAGTTGTAGATTACATGTTCTCGGAATACGAACACGGACGTACCCCCAATCCGGACGTACTCTGCAACCGGGAGATAAAATTCGACGTTTTTCTCAAAGAGGCCATCAAGTTGGGAGCCGAACGTGTGGCTACGGGACATTACTGCCGCCGAGAAGAGATTATTGTGGACGGAGAACCCGTTTACCGGCTGCTGGCAGGCAGCGACCCCAACAAGGATCAGAGTTACTTTCTGTGTCAGTTGTCACAAGAGCAGCTTCGCTATGCGATGTTCCCAATCGGCGAGATGCTAAAACCCGAAGTACGCAGAATCGCCGAGGAACAAAAACTCGCCACGGCTAAACGCAAAGACTCACAGGGTATTTGCTTCGTGGGCAAGGTCGATCTTCCGGTATTCCTGCAACAGAAACTCAAATCGAAAAAAGGCGATATCATCGAAATTCCGGCCGAGTGGGAAGGCTATGCCAAAAGTCGGTCCGACGAACTCGAAGACCTTGCACAGCCGTATCTATACACTCCACAGGACGGCACAAAGGTCGGGGAACACAACGGTGCACATTTCTATACTATCGGACAAAGGAAAGGCCTCAACGTCGGAGGCAAACCGAAACCGCTATTCATCATAGCGACAGACGTTGAAAAGAATGTGATCTACATGGGCCAGGGCCAAGACCATCCCGGTTTGTACAGGCGCGCACTGCGCATCAATAACAACGAAATGCACTGGATCCGCCCGGACATGGCTCTTGCCGACGGAGACTCCAAACGATTCAGCGTACGCATCCGCTATCGTCAGCCTTTGCAGTGGGGAACCTTGACCCAAACCCAAGATGGAGCCTACATCGTCTTCGACCAACCCCAAAGAGGAGTGACTCCAGGTCAGTTTGCAGCGTGGTACGACGGTGACGAACTCGTCGGATCGGGAGTGATCAGCATGTGACACACGGGTAATCAGCTACGATCTAAAACAGCAGAAATATCAAAATAATCTGTGCCGGGCATATACCCGGCATTTTTCATAATCTTGCAAAAGCACGTGGCTCCCCGTCTATGCAAGCCATACATAAACTATCCAAAAGATCAATTGCTCAGGCAACTTCGCCGCACAAAACACCGCACGGCAACAGAATCTCAAATCTTTAAATGAGATTGATAAATTTATTCAAAAAAGTTACCTTTGGATATTATGTGATGACATATGCTCAAAAACAGCCGAAACAATTTATATACAGGCCCTGTTAATATTTTGAAAGTATCGGAGAAGTACTCGGGTCATGATTCTCGGGAAGATTCAAGCCTTGCCCCCGTTAATCCTATAATTTACCTCCTCGTAAGGAAAACTTCCCGTCAATCTTTACGGATCATCTCTCCCGATTACCATCGTTTTTCATATATTTGCAGAATACAGGAGGCGGCTCGGTAATCTCCGAAAGCGCAGGCTTTCTCCGATTGCTCTCACCTTTCACTATATTTGCAGAATACAGGAGGCGGCTCGGTAATCTCCGAAAGCGCAGGCTTTCTCCGGTTGCTCTCGCCTTTCACTATATTTATAAACATGGGATGCAACCCGGCAAAAACGCTACACATTCGCAATATTTAGGAGCGTAACGAATGACTCACGCGCTGAAAAACAGCCCGCATCACATAAAAGAACAAATTGAATCTTATTACACCAAGCGTATGGTACTGAAAATATTGCTCATCATCTCCATAATCCTGCAGCTCATAGCCGCATCCATAGCAGTACGCCTTATGAGCCGCACGAAATACAATTCGTCATGGATACTGATAACCGTAGCCCTCATACTGATGACCGTTACCAGATTCGCCGAATACGTTCAAGTTGCTTGGGAAAGGAGCCTGAACGTGCCGCAGGATTTCTTCGTGTGGATGGGAGTTATAACTTCACTGTGTTTCGCAGTCGGCGTATTCCTGGTCCGCAAGATATTCGACTGGATCGACCACCTAAACCGACAGCGCCGTCTCACTGAGAAACGCATTCTCAACACAGTGTTAAGGACCGAAGAAAAGGAGAGACTGCGCTTCTCCAAAGAACTGCACGACGGTTTGGGGCCGCTGCTTTCATCCGCACGCATGTCGCTCTCCGCACTCAAAGGACAGGAAATGACATCGGCAAACAAAGAGATACTCGACAACACATCATACGTGATCGAAGAAGCGATAGCCTCGCTAAGGGAGATATCAAACAACCTCAGCCCACACATACTCAACGATTTCGGGCTCGCCAAAGGGATATCGAACTTTATAAACAAACTCTCCTCGAAAGGAACGGTCGAAAAGATAAATTTCGAAACCAATCTGAAGGACGAACGTTTCGACACGGATGTGGAGGTCATACTATACAGGGTTATGTGCGAGCTGATAAACAACAGCATTAAGCACTCGGGCGCCACCCAGATCAACATGTCGCTAAACTACGACGGCAACGTTATCTGCATCGACTATACCGACAACGGCCGAGGCTTCAATCCATCGGCCATGATGGATGCCGGCATGGGACTCTCGAATATCAACTCACGCATATCATCTCTCAAAGGCACCTCCGAAATAACAAGCTCAAAGGGTAAAGGGATGAGAGCGGTAATTAAGGTTGGACTGAAAAATGAGTAACCCGGGAAATAAAATAAACATTTTTCTGGTTGACGACCATACACTGTTCCGCAACGGACTTAAAGGACTGCTCGGCCTCAACGATTCGTTCAACGTGGTCGGCGAAGCAGCCGACGGACGCGAATTCATAGCGAAACTGCCCGACAGCGGTGCCGAAGTCGTGCTGATGGACATTGATATGCCCGGGATGAACGGCCTCGAAGCTACTGCCAAAGCACTGGAAATTTTACCATCCCTCAAAGTTATTACCCTTTCGATGTACGGAGACGAAGAGTACTATTTCCGCATGGTCGAAGCCGGGGCAAAAGGTTTCCTATTGAAAAACTCCGAAATAAACGAGGTCACAGCGGCAATAGAAACAGTCGCCGACGGAGGAAGCTGGTTTTCCCAAGAGTTATTGCAGGGTCTCGTCGGGAATATGAAAGCTGCAACACACAGCGAAGAACCCGACGAAGGATTATCGGCACGTGAACTGGAAGTACTTCCGCTCATATGTCAGGGAATGTCCAACCAAGAGATAGCAGACAAGCTGTTTATTTCAAAACGGACTGTCGACAAACACAGGGCCAACATACTGTTAAAAACAGGATGCAAGAACACTGCGAGCCTCGTGGTATACGCAATAAAAAATTCGTTGGTAGAAATATAACCGACAGACGAACAGCATTGATTTATTCCCGACCGACAGAGTAAAAGACACCTCAAATAATTTCCAGAATATGGGATCTGCAGCACATACCTCGTATTTGTAGAGAGTGACGGATCGCTTCGGGAAACCGGGAAAGAAGGGGGCAAAAGCGTGGTAATCCATGGAATATCCATGGCAAGCAGCAGCCAAACCGTTCGTTCTGAAGATCGGCCACTGAATCATCCGCCTGAAAGAGCCGCAACAATACAAATACAAAAGGCATCGTCAGTACCGATGCCTTTTGTATTGTCATAATAGCCTTATCTCTATTTTCTTGATTTACGCGAGCGTTTTCTCCATTCCGACGTTTTCGCTCTCTCCGCTCCATCCCACGAACGCTTTATGTAGTTCGAGTAATCCTTCACTTCCGGAGTATAATCGGGACTCCCGAACAGTGGCGACGATATAATGTAGTCTGCCGTCGAACGGTTGAAAGCAGTCGGCACGTTATACAATGTGGCAACGCGAAGCAACGCCTTCACATCCACATCGTGAGGCTGGGCCTCCATAGGATCCCAGAAAAAGAACATGGCATCTATCTGCTCCTGAGCGATCATGGAACCCAACATCTGGTCGCCACCCAACGGTCCTGATTTGAGCAATGTTATGTTGGTTTTGCCTTCTATGCTATTGCCGCGGCGTTCCATAAGTGTTTTTTCCACCATTTTGCCAGTCGTCCCCGTACAAACGAGATGACACTGAAGCAATGCTTCCCAGTTCCATTCGACCCATTCGGCCAGGTCTTTCTTCATGTTATCGTGGGCCACCAGAGCCAACGTCAGGTCTTTCTTTGCAACCATTTTTTTCTCTTCTTATCAATTATCCGACACAAAGATATTAATTTCGAGACCGAATACAACACATGTACCGTAACGTTTTAGTTAATTCTTCTTCACCACCGCCTTGCTGTTACGGCCGTCTATGAATATATAGAGAGGACGGTCGAAACGCACGCGCCGGAAAAACTCACCATCATACTCGGCAGGCATGGCATCGAGAAAGGCCATATCAAACTTGCCGTCGTTCAGAAACGGAGTAATCGTAAGATAGCCCACTCCGAAAGATGTAAGATTCTGGAAGAAATGCGTACCCTGACTCGGTTCTACCCTGAAATCCTCCATACCGCATTCTACGATAACCTTTGACTCCGATATGTCGGGCCATTTTACAGGGATTCCCAGCCACGGATCGCTCGATCCCCAGCGTCCGGGGCCTACCAACACATAACCGCTCTTTTCATCACGCATCTTGATATTCAGCGCCCGTATCTCGTCAGCCATACGCTCGGTGTATGCTGTATCGAATGCCTCTGGTTTTATATATATGATATCCCTGACATTATCCACAGCACCAACGCCAAGTGCATTTTCGGCATAAATTATCGCATCTGAGACATCCACATTCGACCAATCGAGCGTATTGAACCCTTGTGTTTCCACAATAGGCCGTATTTGCAGAAAATAGAACATCTGTTCGCGACCGGGCGGCACATCCATATTGACAGCAAACTCTATCTCCACCGGTGTTCTCATCTCTTGTGCGCCCATCTCCAGCATGTCCCTCAGAATCTCTGCCAACGGGAAAGCATCATATTTCAAAACCCGCGAGAAGGTTATGATCTTGCGTCCTTCGACAAAACTGCTCTCCGAGATATACTGGTTCTGCATATCCCATGTAGAAGCTGCGTATTTCATGTTTCTGAAACTCCGTACGGTCGAAGAGTTTATCTCGAAACGTTCGAGATTCACCGTATCGTTAATGGAGGTTCGGAACTCTTCCGGTCGGAGGCTAAGTGCGTACATTTCGCGTTGTGTGTCCCGCAAAGCCAACTCCGCTGAGGAGAGTTGCAAAGTATTTTTAGGATATTTGGGTGAAAACCGCAGAGTCTGGCCTCCGTCCACCACCAGTTTGCCGAGGCCGAGAGCTATATTGGCTATGCCGTCTTCGGGTTTTTCATCGCCAATCGGGTAGAAGTTGAGCGATCTGGCTACACCCGAAATGGTCGGAAAATACCAGCCCTGATCCTCGGTACCGCATACTTCCTGGATTATAATGGCCATCTTCTCTTCGCTCAGGAGGTTGTCCGTAGCCAGAATGTAGGCACGGCTGGCAGCATAGAACACCGACGCATAAACGCTCTTCACGGCCTTGCCGAGCAGACGAAGCATCTGGTCTATATTGTTCGTATGCGGTATCATGTATGTTGAATAGATCCCGGCAAACGGCTGGTAATGCGAATCCTCGAGTTTCGAACTCGATCGTATGGCCAACGGCCGTTTGGTGGTCCGGACCATCGTCCTAAGGTGTTCGACCAGCTCTTCGGGCAACCGGGCGCTGACAAATTCCGACAAAATCTCGTCGTCGGTAAGGTCCGAATTAATGACGTATTGCAAACCGTTATCAATGATGAACTTATCGAAATAATCGGTAGCTATCACCACGGTACGGGGAATGAGCACCCTCGCGTTGGGATATTTGTCGTAGAACCCGTGCTTGAGCAGCATCGTATTGAAGAACGCCAAACCACGAGCCTTGCCTCCTATCGAACCGGTTCCCATCCGTGCAAACCCTATCGTCTCATTGTAAGTGCCCGGATCGAATTTGACAACCACCCCCTGTCCCAGCATAAGGCGGTAGTCGTGTATTATGTTGCATAGCGCCGCCCGCAGTTCATCAGTCGATTCGAAACTGCTGCTTTTGAGTTTTTTCATCGTGGAGGCTATCGCAAACAATCCACGTGAATACATCCATTTCGAAAGGTTGTCGCGCGAAGTGTGGTATCGCAGCACATCTTCCGGGATCTCCTTGATAAGTCGCTGCATATCGCGCAGATCCTTGGCTCGACCGATTATCTCTCCCGTCTCGAGGTCTCGGAAAATAAAGTCGCCGAAACCGAACTCCTGACTGATGTAGTCGCCCAGTTCCAATAAAAGCGTCTTCGAATATTTCAACAAGAAGCCTACCCCCAACTCCTCGGCGACCTTGCGCACGCTTTCCTGGGAGGATTGCAAGAGAAACGGCATATAAGGATTGTCCCGCTTTATAAGGCGACACAGGTCGATACCTGCATCGAGTTTTTCGGTCTCGCTGGGATCGTTCTTATGTATCACGAACCCGACATCTGAAATTACACCAAGCAGGTTCTCTTTATATTTCTCGTATAATCTGACGGCTTCATCGTAATTGGTGGCAAGCAATATTTTGGGACGGGCACGCTTGCGCATCATCTGCTGCTGCTCGTTCATCGCTTCGCGCAGAAACTCGTGGCTCTGATTCAACACAAGCTTATATATCGTCGGGAGGTATGTAGAATAGAACTTTATCGAGTCTTCGACCAGTAATATCGCCTGTACGCCTTCGTTGAGGATATCGTTCTCGGCATTCATGTTATCCTCGAGAAGTTTGATTATGGCCATCATCAACTCGGCATTACCGTACCAGAAGAATATGTAATCTATGGCCGAACGGTCCTCATGGTCTATCCTGCGGAAAATGTCTTTCGAGAAGCTCGTAAGCAACACCACCGGCAATTCCGGATCAATCTTCTTGACTTTCTTTGCAAAATCGAAAACGCTCAGCTCTCCGACATTGTACATGGCTATCACAAGATCGTAGTCGTTCTCCTCCTTCAGAATCTTAATGGCTTCATTGGCGGTTGCGACCCTCGTTATAGATGGAGGGTTACTCAGGTTCAAGTCATAATATTCCTGATTGATCTGGGCTTCGAGCTGACCGTCCTCCTCGAGTATGTAGGCATCGTAACTGGAACATATCAGCATGATCTTGCGGATGCGGCGCTGCATCAATTGACGGTAGTCTGTACGATTCGAATATGTAAGAGACGATCTGACGGTTTCCATGGCGGTAAATGCTTAGAATAAGAACAACCGCGAAAGCCCGGCCGATAAACTCATAATTGCCGGGACATGCGCTTACTACCACAAAAATAGCTTAAAAATCGAGAATGCTTAGTAGCCGACGAAAGAAATGTAGAGCAGCCGATTTGCAAAAAGGCAGTGGTTTACTATCTTTGTTTGTTGCAACAGCAAATATATCCATATGGACCAATATAAACTCGAAATCGTAGAAACGAAAAAACAGAAGCGCGAATTCCATAATCTCGCCCGTAGAATCTACGCCGGCAACCGATACTGGGTGTGCCCGTTAGACAACGACATCGAGTCGGTCTTCGACCCGCAAAAAAACGAATTGTTCGCCGACGGCGAAGCAATAAGATGGATACTGCGCGACAGCTCGGGAACCGTAGTAGGCCGTATAGCTGCATTCTACAACAAGGATGTGGCCAGCCTCAACGACCAGCCTACCGGTGGCTGCGGCTTTTTCGAAGCGATAAACGACCAGAAAGTGGCAAACATCTTATTCGACGCCGCAAGACTATGGCTCGAACAGCACGGCATGGAAGCAATGGACGGTCCGATCAACTTTGGTGATCGCGATTCATGGTGGGGTTTGCTGGTAGACGGTTTCGAGTTCCAGCCACTCTACAATAACAATTACAATCCGCCGTATTATATACAGTTGTTCGAGAACTACGGTTTTAAAAACTATTTCAACCAATACACCTACTACCGCAACATCAGAGTCGGAGAATTCAGTCAATCGGTATACGACCGAGTAAAGCGTCTCCAGGGAACGCCAGGATACAGATTTGCACATATAGACAAAAAGAATCTTGAACAGATAGCCGACGACTTTCGCCTTATATATAACAAAGCCTGGGCAATGTTTCCAGGGGTCAAACCCATTGATTACGCACATGCCCAGAAGTTGATGAAGACCCTGAAGCCGATTATCGACGAGAAACTGATAATTTTTGCCTATTTCAACGACGAACCTGTCGGCTTTTTCATCATGGTACCCGACCTCAACCGTGTCATCGGCAAACTCAAAGGCAAAATGAACGTCATAAACGGGCTGAGACTGCTCTGGATGCTGAAAAGACACAAAGCTGACCGCGCTTTCGGAATAATATTCGGCGTCACGCCAGAATTCCACGGCAAAGGCATCGAATCGGGTATGATCTATGAATTCGAACAGTCTGTAGGTCGTGGCGAGATCAAATACAAAACCCTGGAACTTGCATGGATCGGAGATTTCAATCCCGTTATGATGCGCATGGTAGAAAATTATGTATGCGCACAGCGTCACAAGATCCACGTAACATACCGTTACCTGTTCGACCGCAACAAGGAGTTCAAGCGCTGTCCGAGAATGGGCATAAAGAAAGACAGATAGCTATCTCACTAAAGATACGACATAAAAAACGGTCCGACATCGTGGCCGTTTTTTTATTGTCAATTTCACCACACAAGGCCGCTGTACGGCTATGCCGACATAAGCAGAACCGATCTCCTGCCAGCAAAATGGAATAACAAAAACAATGGATGAAGAACCTCTGCCAAAAGATTACAACCATTTCCGTTTTCTGATTCGTCATCAGGAACCTATAGCGCATGATTCCTGATATCAATAAATATCCTGCTGCGATTAGACCCTTTTAGTGGCGGCTATACTTTCCTGTAAGATATTATGCAGCACAGAAAGCCTTAGAGAGGAGGGATATAATACGAACTATATTAAGAAATGCGGAAAAAGAGTAAACATATCGGAGGATTGTTCATGTTAAGGTCTGTTGGAGACAAATCCGTCGACATACTCTTTATCGTGCGCGACAACAGCAAAAG
>CALUZO010000011.1 GCA_944325305.1 uncultured Rikenellaceae bacterium
GGTTGGCGGCATCCGAGATGCCGAGAGTCCCGAATCCCCTGCGACCGACGGGAGCGGGAGATGGTTCGGTGTGCGACCACAGGGAGTCCGCCGAACGGGACAGCCCCGCAGGGCAAGGTTGCCGGAGTCTCCGAGAAAACTCCAAGGGGAGGTTTTGAGGGCCTCCGGATACAACCTTGCTCCTTAAGGCTTCAGAAAATGCCGACGCAGGATTGTCAAATCCGAACACGGCACTCCGAACCTCACGCCGAATCCCCAGCGTACGGAATCGGCAGGGGAGAAGAACGATAAATACGGGAAGACCGCTCCTGATATACACGCCAGAATATTGGCGAAAGACTCGTGATGTTCAGCTGTCAGGCAGGGATGGATAAGCCGTAACAGTTACCCGAACGGAGCGGGTTGTAACGTTCCAGACTAAGGGCGTTACAAGATTGCAACGCTGCAGCGTTGCAGTTCAGTGGGGATGGTATCCGACATTCGGATGTGCTGTGAAATGGATGTTCATGGCTGTGCGATTTACGTCTGTTTACTCAAACAACGTTGCCCGCTGCGGGTTGTTGCGTCCATGTCGGATCTTGCGTTCCGTTGCCATCTGTTGCTCCTCGTGTAGAAATTATGCAAAATATTGGAGCCAACCGCTGCCATGGCGAAGCCAACCACTGCCACCTCCGTACGATCGTACAACTTGCCGTATATCGTAGGCGTTAAGAGTAGACAAACCGTCCTGCAACGGCAGTTGAAACACACAAAAACGTATTACAATGAAAAACCGGGCGCACTGAATCCGCGATGAGTGAAAACACCCGATCGCACACACAGACAAACCGATTTGTTAAACCGAAAAACGATGAAACGATGGAAAAGATAATATGCATCGGGGAGAAGGCATGAACGGTTCTTCTCGACCAGCTGAAAGAGTTATCCGCCCTTGCCTCGCAGGTACGTCGCCGGTTCGATCCGCAGATCGCGGACGGGTATATAGACAGTGCTGATGTCTGCCGGGTATTGAACATCACCAAACGCACCCTGCAAAGCTATCGGGATAAAGGCATCTTGCCCTATACTCGTATCGGCGGCAAGTTCTTTTACCGGGAGCATGACCTGGCCGACTATCTCGAACGTAGAACCGTCAAAAATAAATAGCCATGCTCGACTACCTGAACAGCGAGAGCGAGGAGGTGAAAACCGCGCTTGCACAACTATCCGAGGCGAAACAGGCGTTGCAGCAGGCCAGGGACAACTACCGTCCCTCGGTATTGGATGAACGTTACTTCACGGGCGAAGAGGTCTGTCGCTATCTGCACATCTCGCCACGCACACTCCAAACCCTGCGTGACACACGGCAGGTCCCCTTTACCGTTATCAGCGGGCGGATATTTCTCTATCCCGAGAGCGGAATACGGGAAATCCTTCACAGGAATTTACAGTCTGTCGAAGAACCGTTTTAACCCTTACAAATGGGCCAAGCACAACAAACCCGGGACGCATAGGATATTCAGCCCTATGTGTCCCGGGTTTATTACTGCTCCTACTATTATAACTTAGGTACAAATGCCGCTCAAAGAATGTATTATATATCGGCAATACTCCACCAATGAGTGTTTGTTTGTGCGCGAATTATTTTCTACTTTTACAACGTCTTGTGTAGCAATGCACTCGGCAGACATATTGAAAGTGTTTTCGCACTGTTCTTACCAAGAAATCTGACAAATGCCGGATTCTAACTCACAATACAATTAAATAATCAAATACAAAATTATATCCGTTTTTAAGGGACAAAACGGAAACAAAACTATATTTTTTTTGCAGTTCTGCATTTGTTTGTTTTCATTAGATTTCATTCTTTGCACTTGGTGACATCTTGGAGTATTCCAACAAACTGATTTTCTACTCATTCAACCCTTTGTAGAAATTCCGATTCCACCAAGATATCATGCAGCCAAAAGAAAAAAACATTACATAAATCAATATCTACATCGCTACATATACAATACTACTTTTTACCAATAGGCAGTCATCCTCTCCCGCCTAAATGCAGTTTAGTTTAATTTAGCCTATATATAGCTAATAAACCAAACTAAACTGGTTTTCCCTTTATAACTTCAATATACAGCCCAAAGAGAAAAATTCTTATTTTCCTTTTTTCTTTTCGCTGTACAATTTCTGTAGGAGTTCCTGTAATCGACTCATACGCCTTTCATCTCCATGATGTCGAGCAGGTGGAATATTGTGCCGTCATGGACGGTGGTCGCCGAAGCGTGGTAATGGCCGTAATACCATGCATGCAGCGGATATCCGTGCACGGTGAGCCAACGGTAAAGCCGTTCCAGATCACGGCGTTCGTGCCTGATGTCGTCGGCAAGCCACTCGTCGCCTGCGCAGAAGTGTTCCAGATCGCGTTTCGCCGCGGGCGGACAGAACGACGGGGCGCTGTGGGTAACGACAGTATCGATCCGCACATCCTCATCGATCAGAATGACGAGTTCCCGCTCGTCGTATCGGAACGCCTCGTCGCGCCAATAAAGCGGCAGACACCTCTTGCCCTGCATACGGTGCATGTCCATCATCGAGAGGCGGAAGTTGCGGTCAACCGATACTGCACCACCGATGCAGAGGATGTTGTGCGAACGGGTATGCACCACCGTATAGTCGGGGAGCGTCTTCATGCAGGGATAGTCGATCATCTCTCCATCGAAATACCGCGGGTCGTCATGGTTGCCCCGTACCATCAGCAGCAGGACATTCGCCTGTTCCAAGCGGGTGTGCAGTCTTTCCCGATAGAGCCGGTCGTAAAAGCGCCACGGTTCGAATCCGAAACCGCAATCCCCGGCCACGACAACCGTCGCGTCGGAAATGCCGTATTCGGTAATCTTCTCGGCAAGTGCTTCGAATTCGCCGTGGACGTCGCCGCAGGCGATGATGTTGTCGGGGCGCTCGCTCAAATCCAACCATTGCATGGCATTCGTTTTTCAGTTTCGACAATCATTACAAAGATACAAAATAACGGTTTCCTTATGCCTCATCGCGACATAAACCATGAAATGGCAGATGACATCATCCCCCGGGGACAATTATTTCGGCCATAAAAAAACCTGCGTCGTGATTTGGCTTATCCTCCGGTTATTTTTGTCGCGTAACCGATACGAAGAAAAACTATGACACTTTGCGAACTCATGCATAAGGTCGAATGGGCGGATTTGAAACCTTATATTGAACAGCATCTGCCGGAGCGACCCGAAACAAAACTCGCCGACTACGAGCGGTTGTTCGAGCAGTTGCAGAATACGGCCCCTGCCAGGTGGATTTTCCCGGTTACTTTCCGCTTCTTTCCGAATCCGGATGAGATTTATGCGAAAGATTGGGGCAACATTACCCATGATACGGTCGACTATCGGGACTTTTATGTTGCCGATCATGCATTCGGAGCCAGCCTGCCGGCCTGTCTGGCATCTAACGTCGAAAAGTATCGGCTGTCGTTCCGAGATGCGGAGTGGGCGGCTTACTGTGTCTGGGAGTTGATGCGGATCAACGGTTCACGGGACAAGGAGGATGAGCAACCCGTATACGTAGGCGGATTTCGGAACCGCCGACAGTCGTGGTTTCATCGGATTGCGCTGCGTCTAAACGCCCGAGGTTGCACCCGGAGGGTAAAGCGTCTGGCCCGGCGTCTGCGATACGAGCAGGAATCCGAGCAACCCGACAACAGGGCCATGTGCCGCCTGCGTCGGCGGGTGTGCCGCATCGAGGCTGCCATACTGAAAATCACGGGAACGGACATGGACAGGCTGGTAACCAAGCCTGTCTCGGAGAAAAAGATGGAGCGAGTCGGCGATCTGATTTTTCGACGGATGGTGTTGCTCAACCGAATGTTCACGGGCACGCCGGAAGAGGTAGAGCGAATGGAGCAGGTAAACGACCGGCTGCTGGAACTCACCCGGCAAATGTATAGCCGCAGCGCCGCGCTTTATCGCAAGGTGCTGACCGACACCCGGGACGAGGCATTCGACGACGACATAGTGGTAGAAGGTTCCTTAAAATACGACTGCGGCGACGAGACCTCCGTGTTGCCCATGCCGAATGACGGATATTACGGTTCGGACTTCTACCGGATGTTGCAGGTCATCGACTGGCTCTACATGCGCGAGGCCGAGGGCTTCAAGCTGGAAGCCATCGAGGAGACCGGGTACAAGAGCTGGGAACCGAAAGATGTTCCGGAGCAGAGCGATACCGAACTGGGATTCGAGGATTCGCTCAACGACGGTACGACCTGGGCCGAGGGGGCCTTGAGGCACCCTGCGCTCGAATCCATCTGCCTTTGCCATGCCGTGCACGACATCTGCACGCACAAATATTACTCCATTCCGGACCTGCTGCGAATGAATGATTTCTGGTGCGAGGTAAAGGTAACGCATCAGCACATTGTCGATCAGAGCGGCAGCCGGTGGAAATGGTGGGAGCACTGTTCGTTCGAGGAGTTCCGCGACAAACTGCGCACCGAGGCGGCACACCGCCCGGAACAGCTCCGCCTCGGCCAATACATCATGGCCCGTACCT
>CALUZO010000012.1 GCA_944325305.1 uncultured Rikenellaceae bacterium
GATTTTACAGCCCGTTTGGGCGAAATAAACCCCGACATGCCTTATCTTTGCAGACGGGGTCAGTCGGGGCCTGAAAAGGCTGTTTTTGCCTCTTTTCCCTCTGTTCGGAGGGCAACAATGAAAAAAATCGTTAAATCGTCGATTTTTTGCGAAAAAACAAGTAAATTTTTGAGGTTCCTATCTTTTAAGCCGTAAACTGTTGATAGTCAACAGGCATTCGATGCTGCATCGGCAAATGACGATAGTCAGTTTAAAGGCGGGTGTTATATTTTGACGTAGTAGGTTCTACAACGTCACCCCTTTTTTGAAGATCGCGATTTCGCTGTAGCCGTTTTCCTCGTTTTTCGTCTTTTTGCCGTCGACTATGCCAAGAACTGCATCCACGAAACGACAGGTTGCTTCATAAATGGGCTCACCTTGAGCTATGCTCCCCGCATCGAAATCGATCCAGGATGATTTATTTTTATATAACTCAGTATTCGTTGAGATCTTCACGGTTGGCACGAATGTCCCGAACGGAGTCCCCCTGCCTGTGGTGAACAGCACCAGATGGCATCCCGAGGCTGCCAGTGCAGTACTTGCCACGAGATCGTTCCCGGGGGCGCTCAACAGATTCAGCCCTTTCACTCTCAAACGCTCTCCATATTCCAGAACATCCATGACCATTGAGGTCCCCGCTTTCTGAGTACAACCCAGCGATTTCTCCTCAAGCGTGGAGATGCCGCCAGCCTTGTTACCAGGCGAAGGGTTTTCGTATACCGGTTGATTATTCTCTATAAAGTAATTTTTGAATCCGTTTATCATTGCCACCATGTCATTGAAGACATGTTCCGTACTGCACCTCTCCATAAGGATGGTTTCGGCACCGAACATCTCAGGGACTTCGGTCAGAACCGTGGTGCCACCCTGCATCACCAGGTAGTCGGAGAACATACCCAAAAGAGGGTTTGCCGTTATTCCGGAGAGTCCGTCCGACCCACCGCATTTCAATCCCACCTTCAATTCCGAGAGCGGCGTCGGGACACGCCTGTCATTTCTTGCCGCAGAATAAAGTTCGCGAAGGATCGACATACCCTCTTCGATTTCGTCTCCTGACTCCTGACATACCAGACATCTCACTCTGTGTCTGTCATAGTCTCCGAGAGACTCCATGAAGGCTTCTGGCTGGTTGTTCTCGCATCCAAGACCCAGAACCAGTACACCTCCTGCATTGGGATGTCGGACCATGTCCCGAAGTATAGTGCGGGTATTCTCGTGGTCCTCGCCCAGTTGGGAGCAGCCATAGTTGTGCGTATAGGCAGCGATATTGTCCACCCCCATACACCCTGTTTCCGTCTTCAGCATCTCGCAGAGCCGGTCTGCAATGCCGTTTACACATCCTACCGTAGGTATGATCCATATTTCATTACGTATCCCGACATCGCCGTTTTTCCTGCGGTATCCCATGAACGTACGAGAGTCATTTTTGAACGTCTGTTCGACGAATTTTGGAGAATAAGAATATGTATCCAAACCCGAAAGGTTCGTTCTGATATTCCTTTCGTTCAGCAGGCTGCCGGATTTCACGTCGGTTTCAGTGTGTCCTATCGGGAATCCGTATTTCACAACCATTTCACCGGCAATGAAGTCCTTCAGGGCGATTTTGTGTCCTGAAGGTATATTTTCGGTGGTAATTGTTTCGTCTCCGGCGATCTTCAACACATACCCTTTGGGAATGTCTTTCAGTGCCACTGCGACGTTGTCCGCAGAGTTTATCTTTATGTAATCAGCCATCTTTGCAGCACATTTAACATCCTTCAACGAGCTCCCTGACGGTTGTCATCATGCCGCGTGACATTATGCTCTCGATATAGTATTCGAGGCATTGTGCGAGACCCGGGATCTCGTTCAGGTCTTCATTCCATATCGAGGTATCTCCCAGTACTCCTTCGACCAGTTGCGGAATCGAACCCTTTTTCCACAGGTCGGTTAGTCTCTGCATTATTGCCGGAGAGTCGTCAGGAACGATATCTACTCCGTCGAAGCGTTTGCCGCCCCTGTAGTACACTATTATTGCGGCGAGACCGAGTACCAGTCCTTTGGGCAGTTTTCCCTTGCGTTCGAGGAATGTCTTCAGCCCTGGAAGATCTCTGGTAGCATATTTTGGAAACGAATTGAGCATTATAGATGTCACTTGGTGATCTACAAATGGATTGTTAAACCTTTCCAAAACGTTGTCCGCAAACTGCTTCAACTCCTCTCTGGGCAAGTTCAATGTCTCCATGAGTTCGTCGAACATCACCATGCGGACATATTTGCCCACAATCTCATGACGACATGCCTCGCGCACGATGTCGATCCCCGATAGGAAGGCTACCGGCGAGAGGACTGTATGCGGTCCGTTCAGCAGGGTCACCTTGCGTTCATGATAGGGCTTCTCGGAAGGTACGAAAAGTACGTTGAGACCGGCCTTGTCTGCAGGAAACTCCTTCGCGACGGATTGAGGGGCCTCGATTACCCAAAGATGGAAGGTTTCTCCGCGCACGACCATGTTATCATCATAACCGAGTTCTTTCTTGATGCTGTCGATCTCCTTTCCCGGAAATCCCGGTACGATGCGGTCAACCAGAGTGGCATATACGCCGCAGGCTTTTTCGAACCACTCCTTGAAGTCGTCTCCGAGATTCCACAGTTCGATATATTGGTAGATCGTCTCCTTGAGCTTGTGCCCGTTCAGGAATATCAATTCACAAGGGAATATTATAAGACCTTTGCTCATATCTCCGCCGAAAAATTTGTAGCGATGGTAGAGCAGCTGTGTGAGTTTTCCGGGATATGAACTTGCAGGTTTGTCATCGAGCATGCACGAAGAGTCGAACGCTATTCCCGCTTCGGTGGTATTCGATATGACAAACCTCATCTCTGGTTGCTCGGCGAGCGACAGAAAAGCCTTGAAGTCCCTGTATGGATTCAGAGCGCGGCTTATGACATCTATCATCCGGAATGAATTAACCGCATGTCCATTCTCAAGGCCCTGGAGATTCACATGATACAGGCAGTCCTGCTGATTCAGAACGTCTATCATGCCTTTTTCTATAGGCTGTACAACAACAACGCTGCTATTGAAATCGGTCTTTTCGTTCATATTGGAGACTATCCAGTCTACGAAGGCCCTCAGAAAATTTCCTTCACCGAACTGTATTATACGTTCGGGACGTACGATTTTTGTCGCGGTGTTGCTGTTCAATGGTTTCATGATGAAAATATATTAAGATTCAAATAATATTCCGAATACCTTGCCGGAATTTGCCGATGCGAGCATCGTATACCGCTTTTCCCATTTTGTTTTTACAGACCGGGAGGAAGTTTCTCCAGCATCAGTTCCCGGCAGTTGAATGATTCTCCGTCCGCTGTAAATGTTCCGTCTCCTTTGGCATGTATAATCCGCCGGTCGGTGCAGTCGGGATTCTCCACGACTCTTGTCACTTTCAGGACTATGAATCCGTAACGGTCGATGTAATCGGTCACCCTGCACTCCAGGCAGGCTATGCACCCGTCCACAAGCGGAGCCTTTACCGTTCGGGCTGGAAGAGTCTTCAGTCCGAACTCTTCGAACTTGTCCACATCCGTTCCGCTGACCATTCCGATACGCACGGCCGTTTCCAGCATCGATGCCGGAGGAATACAGACTACACATTCGCGTTTTTCCAGCAGTGTAGTGAACGAATGGTTCCATGGGCCGGTAGTCAGTACGATATGCTGTGCAAAATCGATGGCCATCGTCCACGAGATGGTCATCACATTGTTCCGTTGGCCGTCAAACGTGGTCACCAGCACCAGCGGTCCCGGTTCAATGTATGTCAGAGCCTTTTCGACATCGACCTCTTCCATAATTACACGTTTTTTTGTGCAGATAGTAAAGTTACTAATTTTTCCGAGACGACTCGTACCGGAGCGTCATTTTATGCTCCTCATCGATTTCATGATCGCTGTCGTATGGAGTAAGATTTGGAGAATCTTGTCTAATGGCATTTCATATCAATAAAGATCGTATGTTTTCTGTTTCTGAAAAAAGCATACGAGTTGGCGACACAAAACATGAGATTGCATGATAACACAGCAATCCAATATATTGCAAGACATACATGTTGCATAAGACCCCTTATGCGCAGTTACATTTTCGATTGCGATATCGCCATACACTGCCTCGGCCCACCCAAAGCCTCGATTCTGCATAGGAAACATCCAAACGGCAGACACGCACCCAACAAAATTCAGATTGCTCGGGATTGCTTTCGAAGTGATGATTCAGACAGTATCGAGCCAATGCTTACTTAGCATTTCGGAAGCAAATACATGCATATAAATTTATATGACATATAATCAATCATCTATTCCCATTTATGCCCATTTGCTTTCCCGCATGAATTGTCGCAATTCTCTTCGGACTGTTCTTAACCCATTTTCCAATTCAAATTCCCGTTTTTTTGGAGAGGGGGAAGAGTGCCAACAGACAATATGCTGTTTATGGTTTGAGTTTCTCTTTTATAATCCTCTTGCTTGCGACATAAAACGACATGTAACGGTATAATCATGTTTGACTCATTGCAACAGATTACCCAATACTATAAACCGATTGTTCATGAATTATTCGCAGCAATATTGTGCAACTTTGTATATTTTTATCATCATTACTTTATTTCCATTTTAATTGCTGGATCCATAATTAATAAAATAAATTTAGATTAGACATATCCTTAAAAAAGGATAGTCGCCATTCGGGAAACACCGTTTGCCTGGATGACGACTATCTATAAAATATCAACGGCAATGGGCGGATACTATGCCATGCCTGTGTCCACTATTTTTCCATAAGAGCGTTCACGCACCACATGTATGGAGCCTGACCGTGATAGTCTCCCGTACGACGCGGACGATCGTAATAGTACTGGAGGCTATTCAGTTTATTGGTTCCAACGCATACATTCGATACGGCACCTTTGGCGTCGATGTAAGTCACCATTGCCAACCATGCTTTACGTGCTGCCGGTGCATATACCTTGGCGTCGAGCCATCCTTTCTTGACCCCTACTATAAATGCATAGGTAAACATCGCGGAGCCGGAAGTTTCTGCCCAGATGTCGGATTTATCTATCAACTGGTTCCACATGCCGCTGGGCGACTGGAATTCCAGAAGACTCTTCATCATGGTGTGGTAGCCTTCCATGATGCGGTTATAATGTTCGTGGTCCTTCGGAAGGTAACGCAACAGTTCTGTCATCCCGGCAGCCATCCAACCGTTACCGCGCGCCCAGTAATAGGGCACGTCTGGAGCATGGTAGAAAAGGCCGTTGGGACGTTGAAGTTCATCGAGGTACATCACCATTTCTTTTGCGGCACGGTCGAGATACTTCATGTCCTTGGTCATTCTGTATGCCTTGGTCTGCACGATGGTAATCATATACATATCGTCGATCCACAGACGGGTATGCCATGAATAACCCTTGTCGGCCCACTCTTTTTCTTTGGCGGTAGCATTTTCCGGAACTTCCCACTGGCTGTCTGCGAACTGAATCCCCATATCGAAATAACGCTTTTCGCCAGTCAACCGGTAGAGTTCCAGCGGAAGGCTGCCGAACATATTCAGGTCGACATGGTTCATGGGTGTAGGAACCTTATCGGTATCCGTAGTAAAGAGCGGTTCGAACTTATTCTGCAAAAATTCGAGCAGATATTTGTCCTTCGTATTTTCCGCATAGCCAAGCGAGCCATTCCAGTAGAACGTCATCGGATAGTTGACCCATTTACCGTTGTGAAGCGACCAGTCGCCGTAGATGAAACGATAACTGAGCAATCTGCCAATCTTCTCGGGATTGGCATTATCTGGGAAATTTTTCAGAAGACTCTTCTGTCCGAAAGCCACCTGGCTCGTAAGGAACAGGGTCAGGAGCAATAATACTTTACGCATGTAATATTAAAATTTAGTGTTAGTATTTCACGATTCTGGCCGACATGCAATATCCGTCTTTTGCGCATTGCTGTTTGCCGAACTACAATCTGGATTAATCCATAAGAGCGTTCACGCACCACAAATATGGAGCCTGGCCGTGATGATCGCCGGTATGTCGCGGCCTGTCGTAATAGAACTTCTGGCTTTTGTTCTTGCCTGTACCTATACATACTTCACGTACGGCACCCTTGATGTCGACATAATCCTGCATTGCGATCCACGCCTTGCGGGCTGCCGGTGCATATAATTTTGCATCGAGCCATCCGTTCTTGACGCCCATGATAAATGCATAGGTGAACATTCCGGTTCCCGAGGTTTCGGGCCAGAAATCCGGTTGGTCTATCAGCTGGTTCCACATTCCGCTGGGCGACTGGAATTCCAGAAGACTTTTCATCATGGTTTGATAGCCTTCCATGATGCGGTTATAATGTTCGTGTTTTTTCGGCAGGTAGTGCAGCAGTTCGGTCATGCCCACGGCCATCCAGCCGTTACCGCGCGCCCAGTAGTGAGGTGCATCGGGAGCATGATAGAAAAGACCGTTGGGACGTTGCAGTTCATCGAGATAGAGGACCATCTCCTTGGCAGCACGATCGAGATATTTCATATCCTTTGTGTGTTCGTATGCCCGAGTCTGGACGATGGTAATCATGTACATATCGTCGATCCACAGACGGGTCTGCCAGGAATAGCCCTTATCGGCCCACTCTTTTTCCGTAGCGTTGGCATTAGCCGGGACATCCCACTGTGTGTCGGCATACGACAATCCCATCTCGAGATATTTTTTGTTGCCTGTCACCTTGTAATATTCAAAAGCAAGGCTACCGAACATATTATGATCGACGTGGTTTTTCGGGGGCAGACGATGCTTGTCTACCTCCACGAGGTTGTCGAATTTAGCCACCAGGTGATCCATGAGCAATTTGTCTTTGGATCGTTCTGCATATCCCAGGGCTCCGTTCCAGTAACATACCATAGCATAGTGGACAGTACTTCCGTATATCATGTAATCAGCATAGGTTATGCGATTCGAGAGCAGATCGCCAACCACTTTGGGATCTGCGTTTTCAGGAAAATTCTTCAAAAGGCTCTTCTGGCCGAATGCCACCTGACTCGTCAGAAACAGCGAAAGGAGCAATAATACTTTGCGCATGCGGTTATTTAAGTTTTAGGGTTAGTATCGGGGTTATTTCATATCCATGGTTCCCACCTTGTCGGTGTCGTCGTAATTGAGGTTTTCGCCTGCCATACCCCAGATGAACATGTAATTCGAGGTTCCGGCGCCGGAGTGTATCGACCATTCGGGAGAGAAGACTATCTGTTCGTTATGTACCCATATATGGCGGGTTTCTTCAGGATCTCCGAGGAAATGGCAAACCGTCTGACCTTCCGGCAGTCCGAAATAGAAATATGCTTCCATACGTCTGTCGTGCACGTGAGCAGGCATTGTGTTCCATACGCTTCCCGGTTTGAGTTCGGTAAGGCCCATCTGCAACTGGCACACATCGACAGTCTGGTTCACTATAAGCTGGTTGATTGTCCTCTCATTCGACTCTTCGAGCGAGCCTGCATTGATAACTTTAGCATCCTTGAGAGTGATCAGTTTAGTCGGATAGGATTTATGTGCAGGGGCAGAATTCAGATAAAATTTCGCCGGATTCGATGCATCGTCCGATGAGAAGCTGACCTCATGGTCACCGCTTCCTACATATAAGGCCTCCTTGAAATTCAGCGGATAGACCTTGTTGCCCACTTTCACCTTACCTGGTCCACCGACATTGATGACACCCAATTCGCGTCTGTGGAGGAAGTTCGGAGCCTTCAGTATGTCAATTGTATCGAGCTTTACTTCGCGGCTGACAGGCATGGCTCCGCCGACGATAAAGCGATCGTACATCGTATATACCAGATTGATCTGGTCTTTTTCGAATACCTTTTCGACAAGGAAATCCTTGCGGATACGTTCCGTATCATATGACTTAAAATCCTGAGGGTTGGCTGCATAGCGCAGTTCCCATTTCACGTTTTGGGCAAACCCTCCACCTACCGACAGCACAGATGCCGCTGCAGCAGCCATTACTATTTGTTTCATTGTCATGTCTTTTGAATATTAAGTATGTTTATTTTTCAGTGATTTCCGATGCGGCATCTTCACCCGCGTCGACTGCATTGCTCTGCTTGATGATACGCATCCTGTTCCAGATGGCTAACGCGAGAGTACCTAAGCCAAGGATGATCGGTCCTATGACCTTGATACTTGCGGTTAGGTGATATACGATCCATGCCAGAGGGCTGCCTGCGAAGTCGAGGGATGCAGCCTCAGAGAAACCGTCGGGTATCTTCACCGCAGCGTCTTGCGTACGGGCATACACGTCATGAGCCGCCAAAGTAAATGCGGGAGCGAGGTTGGTCACGAGATACACCCCGGCGATCAGAACGACAAGTCCGATAATGAACGTTTTCAGCACGTTACCCTTAGTTATCGGAATTACGAGCGGGAAAATATAGAACATCCCTGCCAGAGAAGCGAGAGGAAGGAATTCATTTCCCGGCAATACTACAGAAAGCACCAAAATTACAGGAATAAGTAGCAACGATACCACCAGCGTCGTCGGATGTCCGATGACAAGTGCGGGGCTCATACCGATATTAAATCCTGCACTCTTTTTGAACTTTTTGCCTATCATCGTCTTTGTCGCTTCGGAGATCGGCATGAGGCCCTCTATGAAGAGGCCCGTGATACGGGGGATCAGCTCCATAACGGCTCCCATCTGGACGCCGAGCATAAGCACCTTGGCGAAATCATAACGTGCCAACGCTCCTATGCCCAGTCCGACAATCACCCCGAGGAACAGCGGTTCCCCAAGCAGTCCGAACTTTCTCTTCATTCCTTCCGCGTCTATGTTGACCTTGTTTATGCCGGGTATCTTGTCGAGTATTTTGTTCAGGACAAGGGCAACCGGTGCAAAGCCTCCTACAAAAGGCTGCGGAAGCGAAATGCCGTCCATTTTCTCGTAATATTTCTGGAAACGCGGAGCCATCCAGTCGGCAATCACCAGGGTAATGATGTAACATATGATAGCGGCAAAGAATCCCCAGAAGATGCTTCCAGTGGTATAGTAGGCCAAGGCGCCGACAAATGCGAAGTGCCAGTAGTTCCAAAGGTCGATATTGACTGTTTTGGTTGTCTTGGTTATGAGCATCAGAATATTGACTCCCAAACAAACGGGAATGACGAACGCTCCCACCGAGGTGTTGTAAGCTATACTTGCCGCAGCTGGCCAGCCCATATCGAATACCTTTAGGCGAAGGCCGTAGACCTCTACGACATTACCTAAAGCGGGGCCGAGCGCACTTGTCAGCAGCGCTGTAACGATCGAAAGGCCGATGAAACCGACACCGACCAGTAAACCGCTCTTGACGGCCTTCGACGGTTTTATGCCGATACATATACCGAGTATGGTAAAAAGTATAGGCATCATCACCGCTGCACCCAGACCGAGTACATAGCCGAAGACCGCTTCGAGAGCGGATGCTATTGATTCGAACATAAATATCCTTTTTTATTATTCGGCGACTGATTCGATTACGGTTGTTTGCCGATATATGCAAGGATACCGCCGTCTACGTAGAGGACATGGCCGTTCACGAAATTCGATGCGTCCGAAGCGAGGAAGACAGCCGGACCCTGAAGGTCTTCGGGAGTTCCCCAACGAGCTGCCGGAGTTTTGGCGATAATGAACGAATCGAATGGGTGACGTGAACCGTCGGCCTGTTTTTCACGGAGCGGAGCGGTCTGCGGGGTAGCGATGTAACCCGGGCCTATGCCATTGCACTGGATATTGTATTGTCCGTATTCCGAGCAGATATTGCGAGTCAGCATCTTCAATCCGCCCTTTGCGGCAGCGTATGCCGAAACTGTTTCGCGACCGAGTTCGCTCATCATCGAGCAGATGTTGATGATCTTGCCGTGACCTTTCTTGATCATGCCGGGGATAACGGCTTTCGACACGATGAACGGGGCGTTCAAGTCGACGTCGACGACCTGACGGAATTCCGCTGCCGACATTTCGTGCATTGGTATACGTTTGATTATGCCTGCGTTGTTCACAAGGATATCGATAACGCCGATCTCTTTTTCGATCTGTGCGACCATGGCGTTCACGGCATTCTCGTCAGTAACGTCGCATACGTATCCTTTGACTTCGATTCCTGCTTCCTTATACGAAGCGAGGCCTCTATCCACCGCCTGCTGGTTGATATCGTTGAAAATGATCTTTGCGCCGGCTTTCGCAAAGGCGCTGGCAATAGCGAATCCGATGCCGTAAGATGCACCGGTAACGAGGGCTATTTTGCCATTTAATGAAAATTGATCTGACATACTATTGTAGTTTTTAAGGTTGAAATTCTTCATTCAAAGCCAAATGGCACAAAACTCTAAAAATCAAGTCCAGGATAGATGCAAAGATAATAAATTTGCGTCTGTTTTGCTAATCATTCCGAATCATTCTTAAAATTATAATACAAAAAGGAAAAACATTCCACCAATCGCCATATTATATTACTCTTCTCATATTCCCCATTGTTTATTTGGCTTGTCTCCCAGATATATGACAAGTTTTCCGCCCTTTACGAATTCCGAATGAGGAAGCCTGAACGAATCGTATTCCTTGCCGTTAAACATGACTCTTTGGATATAAACATTTTCCGGAGAATTGCCTATCGTCTCTATAACAAACTCTTTACCTGGATAATAACGCTTGTCGAGTTTAATGGTAATCCTGTCGAATATCGGAGAGGTGATTTCGTAATGAGGGTCGGTGGAGGCTCCGCCCTGGACATCGAACAGGCCTATTGCCATCAACACTCCGATCGCCCCCATCTGGCCCTGATCTTCATCGCCGTTATAACCGCCATAGGGTGTGGTATCGCTGAATACGTCTCTCTTAATCCGTCTGACCCAGTACTGTGTGAGCCACGGTGCGCCGGCATGACTGAACAGGTGAGCCATATGCAACGATGGTTGGTTCTCGTAATCGACCCAATTTTCCGCATGTTTGCCATGGTCGGTGATGAAGTTCATCGGCGCAGCCATCTCGAACTGCTTGTTGAGTTTCTTGACGAACGCCTCCTTGCCACCGATCATATCTACAAGATCTTCTATATTATGGGGAACATAATAGGTAAATATGGCCGAGTTACTCTCTACGAAGCCCTTGGTATTGAAACCCTTACCTATAGGTGCAAAATTTTCCAGCCATGACCCGTCGAGAGTTCGCGGGCGCATCCACCCGACCGTCTTGTCGAACACATTGCGGTAGTTGAACGAACGATCATAATATTTCTCGAAAGTTTCCGTTTTGCCGAGTCCCTTGGCGAATTGCGACATGCACCAGTCCTCGTATGCGAAATAGAGAGTCATCGCACAGCCCTCTTTATGTCCGGCATTGCCTGGAATACCTTCGGGGACAAAGCCCTGTTCGACATAATGTTTCATGTATTCGTTGGCTTTGGTTTCGTATCCGGCATGGTCGCGTATGCCGCCCTGTTCGGAATTCTTAATGCTGCCTTCGAATGCGGCTTCGACGTCGAAATCACGTATGCCTTTGTTATATGCCGCCGCTATAAGCGGAATAGCCTGGTCACCGACCATCACGTATGTGTAGTTTCCGCCGCTCGGTCCGCGCGCTATCATGCCGCCGTTATGATAGTAATCCACCAGCGTCGATACGAATTCGCTCATTATCTTGGGATAGGCCATCGACCACAGTATATTCAGGTTGAACTCGGCTCCCCAGAACGCATCCGAATTGTAAGTGTTGCGCACCGGTTTTCCATGTTCCAGCGGAACCTGCCTTACGACCGGTTCGTCGCCCGTATTGTCGATATATTTCCCGTTCACATCCGAGAAGGTGCGGCGTCCCAGCAACGAATGCCACAGATCGGTGTAAAATTTGATGCGTTCCTGTTCCGTTCCGCCCTCGACCTCGATCTTACCCAATTCGTTCTCCCACTCCCTGTATGAATCGCGCACCACCCTGTCGAAATTCCAATGATCCAGCTCCTCCCTCATGTTAAGCGCCGCCTGCTCGATGCTCACGTATGATATGGCGACCTTCATCATTACCGAGTTACTGCGAGGCTCATCGAAAGAGACATAACCGCCGACATCCTTTCCTTCGAAATAGTCCTTCTTCACCAACTGTTTTTTCTTATCGATTATCTCCCATCCGCCGAACTCGCTCATCGGCTGGTGGAACTCCGCCACGAAATAGACCGTAAAGGGTTTCTTGCGTCTGTTCGTGGGAGCCATCACGGAGTATCCCTCGATACAGTAGTCAGACACTTTTTTAATATAAGCCTTCTCTGTCGGGCCATGAGCGAGAAACGCACCTATATCGAAAATAACGTTGGCCTTTTCTCCCTCGGGGTATTTATACCTGTGCATTCCCACCCTCCTGGTCGATGTAAGCTCCGCCTCTATGCCATACTTATCCAAAACGACCTTGTGGTATCCCGGTTTGACGATTTCGGTATCATGCGAGAACCCGGATTTATAACTCTCCATACCCAGATGTCCGGTCATTTTACCGGTGGTCGGCATAACCGGGACTCCGGATATTTGCCAGCCGTGTATGTGGCTGAAGCACCTTATTTCGGTCGAGTCATAGAGATAACCCGACGTCCACGATCCCCTAACCCACGTATCCGGACTCAGGTTTACCATTCCGAAAGGACGCGAGGCGGAGGAGAAAAAAAACCAGCGTGAATTGTGGGTATCTATCTGAGGCCGTACGCAATCGACAAGCGGGAACTTTGATGCAGACAGCGCAAGCGGCATCGAAATCAGACACAGCATTATTATACGTCTGAACACAAATACGGAGGTAACATCTGTCATTTTCATAGTCCGGGTTATTAAGTTTCGCAATAAGTCTTTAAAATTAAGTATAATTTGTCAGAATCTGATATCGCCCGACGAATTATCTGCACCGTATCGAATAAATGATGGGGGGCCGTTATCCGGCCCCCCATCATTTATTCGATACGGTGTTCTACAAAGGCATATTGCCATGTTTTTTATGCGGATTGACACGTATCTTGTTTTGTGTCATTTCGAGCGCCTGTATAAGTTTCTTGCGGGTCTGGCGCGGCATGATTATCTCGTCGATATAACCTTTTTCGGCAGCCTGGTAGGGGTTGGCGAAGTTTGCCGTATATTCTTCCAGAGCCTTTTCCTTTTCTTCTTCGTCGGCATTGCGGTACAGGATGTTGACTGCCCCCTGCGCACCCATAACCGCGATCTCGGCCGAAGGGTAAGCCAAGTTGATATCCGATCCTGTCTGTTTGCTCGACATCACGATATAGGCACCGCCGTATGCCTTGCGCAGTATAAGCGTTATCTTAGGCACCGTAGCCTCTACATAGGCATATACTATTTTCGCTCCGTGGCGGATGATACCGTTATGTTCCTGAGTGCAGCCGGGAAGGAAGCCAGGGACGTCCTCGAGGGTAATGAGCGGTATATTGAAACAGTCGCAGAAACGAATAAAGCGCGCTGCCTTATCCGAAGCGTCTATATCCAGCACACCGGCAAGAAACGCGGGCTGATTGGCCACGATACCTGCCGTACGGCCACCCAAGCGCACGAAACCTATCACCACGTTCTTGGCGAAATGCGGCATTATTTCGAAGAAATAGTTATCGTCTGCAACCGATTCGATAAGTTCTTTGATGTCATATGGCACGTTCGGGTCTGCCGGAATGAGTGTCTGCAAACGTTCGTCCTCACGGTTTATGTCGTCGGTCACGGCACGCGGCGGCACATCCTCCAGATTGTTGGAAGGCAAGAAACTGAGCAATTCCCTGATTCCCATAAGCACTTCCTCTTCGGTATTGCCCAGAAAATGGGCCACACCGCTCTTGCTGTTGTGGGTGTATGCGCCGCCGAGTTCCTCCTTGGTCACCTCCTCGTGTGTAACGGCTTTTACCACATCTGGTCCCGTAACGAACATATGGCTCTTTTCGTTGACCATGAAAATAAAGTCGGTGAGGGCCGGCGAATAGCACGCACCGCCGGCGCACGGGCCGAGGATAGCCGATATTTGCGGAATAACACCCGACGCTATCGTATTCTGGAAGAAAATATTGGCATACCCCGTAAGGCTGTCGATACCCTCCTGGATACGGGCGCCTCCCGAGTCGTTAAGTGCTATGACGGGAGCACCGTTCTTGAGGGCCATGGTCTGGACCTTGACGATCTTGTTGGCATTGGTAATGCTCAATGAACCGCCGAACACGGTAAAGTCGTAAGCATAGACATAAACCTGGCGTCCGTCTATCTTCCCGCAACCCGAGACAATACCGTCACCAGGAACCTTGTTATCCTGCATGTCGAAATTTGTACAACGGTGGGTGACGAATTTGTCGAACTCCACGAAAGTGCCTTTATCGAGCAGCATTTCTATACGCTCACGGGCAGTCATACGGCCCGAAGCATGCTGTTTTTCTATTTTTTTCTCGCCTCCGCCCAGTTCGGCAGCCTTGTCTTTGGCGAGGAATTCCTCGTATATTTTGTTGTTGTCCATTTGCTACTGTGTCTTTAAATAAATATTCAATTTACCGTGCTTCATGCGCCAAAGCGACCATGCGAAGCATCCTGCAGGTAATTGTCACTGGTTGATGTCGAGTTTTATGAGCTGTTGCCCCGAGGCTACAGAATCGCCCTCTGCAACGAGGACCTCACGCACGATGCAGTCACCGACCACCTTCAGGTTGCTCTGCATTTTCATCGCCTCGAAAACTATCAGAGTATCGCCGTCGGTGGCACGATCACCCGGTTTGAAATTAATCTTAACTATCTTCCCAGGCATCGGTGCCGTGATGGTGTCGTCCTGACGGCCTTCGTCCTTACGGCGCGAACGCATGTATTTTTCCTGCGCGTCGATTATATCGACATCGTATGAGTTGAATCCACGGTTGACCTTGAATTGCTTGCCGTTGCGCACCACCTCCATATTGAACGACTGCCCGTTGTAGATAAGCGAACATACACCGTTGTCGGCTATAACGATGTCCACATCATAGGTTTTGCCGTCCACCGTAGCGCGAACCTTGTTGTCTTCCTTGGAGATAAGTTCTACCTCCGCAACGCGATCTCCTATATGAATTTCCATAAACTACCTTTTTTTAAATTCCAGTCATACCCTTGCGTTTGCCGAACTCCCTCCAACGATTGAGAGTGCCGGTAGGCTGCGGAATCGGAGTCCCTATCGTACCCTCTTCCAGCATCACCCAGTTAACCAAAGCGGCTATCATGGTCATATCTTCGACAAGGCCTTCGTCCGTATCGCCAGGCTGGTTCTCCTTGCGGTAACGACTGATAATCTCATCGTTCTTTTCAAGAAATGCCGTATCATATCCGCCGCGCACGAAATCTGGCGTATGCATTATCGCGTTAAGGTAAGATATGTTGGTTTTTATGCCTGTGATCTTGTATTCGTCGAGTGCCGCTCTCATGCGTTCAATGGCATATTCTCTCGTTGTGGCCCATACGATGAGCTTGGCTACCATCGGATCGTAATATATCGGTATCTCATAACCCTCGTAAACGTAGCTGTCCACACGGACGCCCAAGCCGTTGGGTTCGGTAACCTGATTGATCAGTCCGGGCGAAGGCATGAAATTGTTGTCGGCATCTTCGGCGCACACGCGGCACTCTATGGAGTGGCGGCGCTGCACTATGTCCGACTGTTTGAGGTGCAACGGCTCTCCTGAGGCTATGTATATCTGCTCCTTGACCAGATCGAGTCCGAGCACCTCTTCGGTGACCGGGTGTTCCACCTGGAGGCGCGTATTCATCTCGAGGAAATAGTAGTTGTAATCCTTATCCACAAGAAATTCTATCGTCCCGGCACCCACATAATCTACGGCTTTGGCAGCCGCTACGGCAGTTTGACCCATCTTCTGCCTCAACTCCGGCGTTATGAACGGCGACGGACTCTCTTCCACAACCTTCTGATGGCGGCGCTGTATCGAGCATTCCCTGTCGTAAAGATGGATAACGTTTCCATACTTGTCGCCCAATATCTGAAACTCTATGTGATGAGGCTCTTCGATGTATTTCTCGATGTAAACCGTCTCATCGCCGAATGACGAAAGCGCTTCCGAACGGGCAGTGGTATAGGCCTCCTCTACGTCCGATTCGCAACGGATCAGGCGCATTCCCTTGCCTCCTCCGCCGGAGGCAGCTTTCAGTATAACCGGGAATCCTATCTCACGGCAAACCCTTGCGGCTTCCTCGACCGATTCGAGTTTTCTTTCGATACCCGGCACTACGGGCACCCCTGCCTCTATCATCGACCTGCGGGCCGATATCTTATCGCCCATACGTTCGATAGTCTCGGCTCTCGGTCCTATGAAGGTAATGCCTGCAGCTTCGCATTTGCGGGCGAATTCCGTGTTCTCAGAAAGAAAACCGTAACCAGGATGGACCGCATCGGCCCCGCATGCCAATGCCGTTTCGATTATTTTGTCTATCTTCAGATAACTCTCCGACGATGGTGCCGGGCCTATATAATAGGCTTCATCGGCAAGCATTACGTGTTTCGACATTCTGTCGGCATCGGAAAACAGTGCGACAGAAACAATCCCCATTTCGCGGCACGACCGTATAATTCTGACGGCAATCTCACCACGATTGGCTATAACAACTTTTTTGACCATATATTAATATTTGGTTCAACATCGAGTTTGCCGGGATACTATTCCCGGAAAATATCTTCAGTGCCCGTCCGCCTAACCCTCGAAGCGGCAGAAGCAGTATCCCGAATGGCAGGTCTTCTGACTGACTCCCGTTCCGAAGCCTTCCCGGCCCTGGGCCAGTGGCGAGAGACCATTGCGGAACGTTGGCTGGAGATTCACAGCAGCGGGACTGTCCGGGATTTCCACCCGATTCCCTATTATTGTCTTTCTGCGGATACAGAAAGACAAACCAATTCGGCCGTAAAGGTAAACCTTTTATGGCTCTAAATCCAAGCAAAACAGAGTATTTTTTCGACATGTCACCGATAAAGCGTTATGGTTCTTTGGGTTATATATCGTTCTATTGTGCGCGCAGTTTCACATTCGGAATCGGCATAAAAAAAGCGGAACTTTTCTTGTTCCGCTTACCACAATTTTTTTAAAAAAGATTGCTCATCCTGCTACGACATCTTGCCAGTCGGAATGTTTTATCAGTACTGCCCGCGCAAAAGGACATGTTGCCATCAGTTTGTGTCCGCTCTCTCTGGCATAGTCGACAGCACCCTTAACAAGTTCAGTGCCTAAGCCTCCTCCCTGACTTTCGGGACTGACATATGTATGGTCTATTATAATGACTTTGTCACCGGCGTTGACATAAGACATGCGACCTTCTTCATATCCATCTTTTTCGATAGTGAAATAACCTCCCCTTTCGTTTTCTACATGTTTCATAATCATTCTATTTTACTAAGATCATATACCTTTCACGAATTCCGTTCCCGAGACTTCATCCGAACGTGAGTTCCACAACCTCTGCGCCCCACCACTAACGACTGGCCGCATCATCAAAACATTACATGTCGAGCCCTTCCCTTTTCATAGTGCAATACCGAGTATCGGGACAATTCCGCTTCCCATCCGATTTCAGACGCTATGGCCATTTGCAAAAGCGAGTATTGGTCACAATCGAAATACGGGCTTGTCGGATTGTCAGATTATAATGCAATAACTATACCTAAAAAAACAATTATCGGCAGACAATACAAAAAAAGCCTGCCACAGTCAGGCAGGCCAGGTTAGTTGTACTATATTAGTAATTAGTAGCGGTGGGGTCTTTTCGTTAGAACCGGAATCAAGATCCTGCGGTAAAAAGGTCTCGACGACACGTGTCGACAAGCGCCCGTAATCACTATCCGAGGGTCGCATGCCGTAATTTATAACCCGAAACGGACATGTCAATCCATTTTCAGTACGGCGAGGAAGGCCGACTGCGGCACCTCCACATTACCGATCTGCCGCATACGTTTTTTACCTTTTTTCTGTTTTTCGAGCAGTTTGCGTTTACGCGAAATATCGCCCCCGTAGCACTTCGCCGTCACATCCTTGCGTACAGCCTTAACGGTCTCGCGTGCTATGATCTTGGCTCCGATAGCCGCCTGAATGGCGATATCGAACTGCTGGCGCGGTATAAGTTCTTTCAGTTTCTCGCACATCTTGCGTCCGAAGTCATAGGCATGGTCGGCATGGATCAGCGAGCTGAGAGCGTCGACCGGTTCGCCATTGAGCAGTATGTCGAGTTTCGCCAGCTTGCTGGGCTTGTATCCTGTCTGGTGATAGTCGAACGAGGCGTATCCTCGCGAAATGCTCTTGAGCTTATCGTAAAAATCGAACACTATCTCGGCCAGCGGCATGTCGAAATTCACCTCCACACGATCCTGCGTTATGAAGTTCTGGTTTTTCAGCACTCCGCGCTTGTCTATGCACAATTTGATCACGTTGCCCAGGAACTCGGTTTTCGTAATTATCTGTGCCAGTATATAAGGCTCCTCGATGTGATCTATGTAAGTGGGATCGGGCAAGCCCGACGGGTTGTGCACGTCGAGCACTTCGTCCTTGGTCGTATAGACTTTATAGGAGACATTGGGTACGGTCGTAATGACATCCATGTCGAACTCCCTGTACAGGCGTTCCTGGATGATCTCCATGTGAAGGAGTCCGAGGAATCCTGCCCGGAACCCGAATCCGAGTGCAAGCGAACTTTCGGGATCGAACGTAAGCGATGCATCGTTCAGCTGAAGTTTCTCGAGCGATGTCCGAAGATCCTCGTACTGATCCGCCTCGACCGGATACAACCCCGCAAACACCATAGGTTTCACCTCTTCGAAACCGGCTATGGCCTCCCTGGCCGGATTTTCCACAGTGGTTATGGTGTCGCCTACCTTGACCTCTACCGAATTCTTGATACCCGAAATTATATACCCCACGTCGCCGGCCTTTATCTCCTGCTTGGGATTCATCTTGAGTTTCAACACCCCTATTTCGTCTGCCTCGTATTCATGGCCGGAATTGATGAATTTGACCTTCGCCCCCTGCTTCAGCGTACCGTTGAACACGCGGAAATAGGCTATGATCCCCCTGAACGGATTGAACACCGAGTCGAATATCAGAGCCTGCAAAGGGGCGTTCTCGTCGCCTTTCGGGGCGGGAATCCTGTCTACGATAGCATCCAATATCGCCTCGACACCTTCGCCCGTACGTCCCGAAGCGGCGAGGATATCGTCCGGATCGCAGCCTAAAAGATCTACGATCTGCTCACGCACCTCGTCCACCATGGCCGACTCCATATCTATCTTGTTCATCACGGGAATTATCTCGAGGTCATGGCCGAGTGCAAGGTAGAGGTTCGAGATTGTCTGTGCCTGTATCCCCTGCGTGGCATCTACCACAAGCAGCGCTCCTTCACACGAGGCAATGGCGCGCGACACTTCGTAGGAAAAGTCGACATGACCGGGGGTGTCTATAAGGTTGAGCGTGTACTTTTCGCCGCCGCGGACATAGTCCATCTGTATGGCATGGCTTTTTATCGTAATGCCCTTTTCCCTTTCCAAGTCCATATTATCGAGTACCTGTGCCTGCTTTTCCCTTTCGGATATGGTATTTGTAACATCCAAAAGGCGGTCTGCGAGCGTACTCTTGCCGTGATCGATATGGGCGATTATGCAGAAATTGCGAATATTCTTCATCGTATTGTCCTAAAGCAGTGCAAAGTTAAACAAATTCCGTTGCATCGCAACAAGGTTCCATTCTTGTCTGGAAAATCGCAAAAATTATCGAATCACATTCCATCCGCAGCGAAAAGCCAGCAGTTAAGACAACGCGGATGAAGAGTCACTCTGCATAACCGGTCTTTTGTTTGTCGCATGTTTTTTTGGATACGGCAGGCCCCACAAACAAACTTGCCGAACAAGTTCGACGTTTGTCGCCCACCTTTGCGTATATTTGCCCCATCAAATAGACAAACAAAGAATATGGGCAAAATATCGCAATACTTCTCTCTGGTCACATTCTCGCACACTATTTTCGCCATGCCGTTTGCGCTGATCGGCTATGTGTATGCCCTGACCAGTACCGGGACTCCGTTCGAGTGGCTGTTACTTGTGGAAATACTTTTATGCATGGTATTCGCGCGAAACGCTGCCATGGGATTCAACCGCTGGGCCGACCGCAAAATAGACGCCATGAATCCGCGTACGGCCGGGAGGGAAATCCCCTCGGGCAAGATCACGCCGAGAGCAGGACTCATATTCGTCATCATCAACTCGGCGGCATTCATCGTCACGACAGCATTCATAAACCGACTCGCATTCATGCTTTCGCCGATAGCGTTGATAGTTGCGCTCGGATACAGCCTGACCAAACGTTTCACTGCTCTGGCGCACATCGTGCTCGGACTTACGCTTGCCATAGCCCCCGTAGGCGCCTACATCGCGGTAACAGGAACCATATCTCTCATTCCCCTGATACTTGCCCTGGCCGTACTGACATGGACCGGAGGATTCGACATCCTCTACTCACTGCAGGATGCTGAATTCGACCGCAGGCACAACCTCCACAGCATTCCGGCCAGGTTCTCCCCCAAGGGCGCCGTCGGGATCAGCATCGCACTCCATATTGTTACGGTGATTGCCGTAGCTGTCATAGGCAGATATTACGGAGGCGGCATACTTTACTGGATAGGTGCGACAGTTTTCATAGCGATGCTCGTTGTGCAGCATTTCGTCTTTACGCCTACGAAAACACGCCGTATAGCCTCCTCGTTCGGGTTGATCAACGGAATAACGAGCGTAGGCTACGCCGTTTTCTTCATTGCGGACATGCTTTCATGATCGCATCGGAAACAACACAACCGACCAATCGTATAGAACAGCAACGATCGGCACTGCAAATCTCGACAATGTTCGCCGAGACAATTTACAGATTCAGGAGAATTACGGCATGACCCGCATCCAGAATAAACTATGGATTACCGGATAAGTCGGTCAGATTCCGGCCTGACGTTTGGCTTCCATGAGTATGGTAAACGCGCGATGGATATCCTCGTCGCTGACGACAACGGTAAATTCATTTGTCGTGCTGATCACTTCCGAGATATTTATGTTGTCCCAGGCGAGCTCCTTGAATATGTAATAATACACGCCGGGGCAGACCGCATTCTCCTCAGGCAGCTTTACCGTTATCGACGACAGATTGAGCGTACGTGCTATGCGGCCTTCGACGGCAAATATTTCGTCGACCAGAGGGACTATCGTATTGCTGACTACGAGTGTAGTCTCGTAAATCCCCTGCGAGAAGGTACAGAACAGGTCTTTCATCGAACTGACGCTCTTCAGAAGTTCGGCCTGTCGCTCGTATAGCGTCGGAGAATTGGCGAAGGCATAGTCGGCCAGATTCGACCGCACTATTATGTCTCCTATGTTCTGCACGACCTTCTTGAACTTCATCTGCGACATAAGTTCGAGACGCGGCACCAGACGATTGAGCGCCATGATGACAGCACTGTCGTTCACTTCTTTCCCTACACGTTTCTCGATATCGGGTTTGATCTGACGGGCAAGCGCCGAAAGATTTACCAAACCTTCGACGAGAGCTCCTTCAAGGAAAGGTTTCTTTTTTATTACCTCCTCGACGGCATTAGGGATAGTCTGCATAGCTATGGCATTTTCTGGTTAAGATTCAGGCGAAGTTGTGAAAATTTATACTCGCATCTTACTTATTGCAAAAAAAACATTTTAGCCTTTAAAAACCAAACATTTTATCATACTTTTGCGCAATCTAAACAAATTTGGTGTTTTTTTAACTTATTGTTTTAAATTTTCCTTAATGATCAAAGTGTTGAAGTTCGGCGGTACGTCCGTCGGTTCCGCAAAAAACATGAAGATGGTTGCAGACATCGTAACCAGCGAAAAAGCTACTGTTACGGTACTTTCGGCAATGTCCGGGACCACCGACTCACTTGTTCGAATATCGTCTCTGTCAACTCAGGCAAACAAAAGATCCGAAATAGCAGAGACAATAGACATGTTGCGCGAAAAATACAGCACATGCATCAACCAACTCCTCGATTCTCACAAGGGAGAGGCTTTGGCCAAGATGGAAAGCGTCCTCGAGCTGATATCGAACGAATCCGACAATTTCAGGGAGTACACTTCCGAAAGGCTTATCCTTTCGCAGGGAGAGTTGCTGACGTCGGCCATTTTTGCCATGTACATGCAGGAAATCGGACGCAAGGCAGTACTGTTGAATGCACCTGATTTCATGCGCACCGACGAAGACCAAAAGGTAGACACGGCACTGTTGGAAAAAAAGATAAACGAACTGGTCGACGACAAAGAGACATTCTACATCACCCAGGGATTTATCTGCACCAACCATCGCGGCGAGATAGACAACCTCGGACGAGGCGGCAGCGACTATTCGGCTGCACTCATAGGCGGCGCGCTGAATGCAGACGAGGTTCAGGTATGGACCGACATAGACGGCATGCACAACAACGACCCACGCGTGGTAGAGGGAACCTATCCCATCCACAAAATGAGTTTCGACGAAGCTGCCGAACTTGCATATTTCGGTGCAAAGATACTTCACCCGGCGACCATACAACCATGTAAGGACAAAGACATACCGGTGTTTCTCAAGAATACCATGGATCCGGCAGCCGAAGGAACGAAAATATCCGACGAGGATGACGAGACACGCATCTTTCATGCAGTGGCGGCAAAAGACAACATTACCGTTATCCGCATATATTCCACACGAATGTTGATGGCCTACGGATTCCTGCGCCGCGTATTCGAGGTTTTCGAAAAGTACCGCACCCCCATCGACATGATCACCACGGCCGAAGTTTCGGTATCGCTCACCGTCGACAACACCTCGCATCTGGACGAAATAGAGAAGGAACTCGCCTCTTTCGGCAAGATCGAAGTGGAACAGGACAATACCATAGTATGCCTGGTCGGCAACCTCGAACATTCGCAGAAAGGTCTCGCCGCCACCATCATGAACAGCATACACGGCATTCCGCTCAAGATGATCTCTTACGGGGCCAGCCACCGCAGCATAGCCATGCTTGTGGATACCAAGTACAAGAAAGAGATGATGCAATCAATGAACGACAAACTTTTCGGAAAGGAAAACCATGCTTAGCCGCCAGATAAAAGACAAATTACAGGGGCTCTCCACCCCATTCTACCTGTACGACATGGGGTTGCTCCGGGAGACTCTCAAGGCAGCCGTCGACGAGTCTTCGAAATACGGATACAAAATACACTATGCCCTGAAGGCGAATTTCGACGAACGTATTTTCAAAACTGTCCGCGAATTCGGCATGGGGGTCGATTGCGTGAGCGGCAACGAAGTGCGTTATTCCATAGAGTCCGGGTTCCCGGCCGCATCGGTCGTTTATGCCGGGGTAGGCAAAAACGACGACGAGATACGATACGGAATCGAACAGGGAATCTTCGCATTCAACTGCGAATCGCGCCAGGAGATGGAGATCATCAACAGAATTGCGGGCGAAATGGGTAAAGTGGCCGACATAGCCCTGCGCATCAACCCCGACGTCGATCCTCATACACACAAAAATATCTCCACCGGACACGGCGACAGCAAGTTCGGCATATCGTACAAGGAGATCGAAGAGGTTGCAGCCAAACTCCCCGAACTGAAGAACATCAACATCACCGGTCTCCATTTCCACATAGGGTCGCAGATAACCACCATGGAACCGTTCATCAACCTGTGCCAGCGCGTCAACATGCTCTACAAGTGGTTTACCGGACGCGGCTTCAGGCTCACGCATATCAACGTCGGAGGCGGTCTTGGAGTCAACTACACCAATCCCGAAGCGGAACCCATACCCGATTTCAAAAAATACTTCTCGATATTCGCAGAAAACCTCGACATAGATCCCGCTATCGAAATACATTTCGAACTGGGGCGTTCGCTCGTCGGACAATGCGGAGAACTTATCACGAAAGTATTATACAACAAAGTCACGGCAGCCGGCAGCAACGTAGCTATCGTTGACAGCAGCATGACGGATCTTATCCGTCCGGCCCTCTACCAGGCACACCACGCAATAGAAAACCTCAGCCGCAATGGCGACAAGGGAATCTACACTATCGCAGGAACAGTATGCGAATCGTCCGACATATTCGCCAAAGGCATCGAACTTTCCGCACCGTTGCGCGGTGACATTCTGACCATAAAAACGACCGGAGCATACGGTTCGGCAATGGCTTCGCGCTACAACATGCACGATCTGCCCAAAGCCGTTTACAGCGACGACCTGTAAACAGACAACACAGCACATACCCAACGACCGTTCCTTCTCCCCGGGAACGGTCGTTTTTGTTATATACCGAGAAATCAAACGCAAACAGATTAATTCCAATCCATCAACCGATTCACATACCGTCTTATGTTTCGTTTCGGCCCAAAACAACATAAGGAATCTTTACATATTCCCCTCATTCAGAATGCCATTTTCTCTGATTATACCATCTAACGCAGACCTTCTTGTTGCACTCTTTCCTTCACAAACTTAGTCATAACGGTTATCCGCCCAAATAACAACAAACAGTATATACACTCTTATGTGAAAGAACATACGAGATTGTCCAAAAAATATCAGTTTCTTGCGCGTAAACATTTTTGTTTTTTCAAACCTGCCAACTTTTTAGTATCTTTCGCACGTTTTTTAAACCACCCGACATGAATATCTCATACAACTGGCTTACCGATTACCTGAAAAGCGACCTTACAACCGAAGAACTCTCTAAAGTACTGACCGATATAGGGCTCGAGGTCGACGCTTTCTCGAAAGCGGAAACCGTCAAAGGCGGACTCGAAGGTGTCGTGGTCGGCGAAGTGCTGACCTGCAGCAAACATCCGGACGCCGACAAACTCAGCGTCACCACCGTAAATGTGGGAAGCGGCGAACCGCTTCAGATAGTATGCGGCGCACCCAATGTCGCCGCAGGACAGAAAGTACTGGTTGCCACGATAAACACCACACTCTACCCAAAGGGCGAAGAGAAAGGATTCAAAATAAAGAAAAGCAAGATCAGAGGGCTCGAATCGCTCGGCATGATCTGCGCAGAAGACGAACTCGGCATAGGCGACAGCCACGAAGGCATTCTTGTTCTGGACCCATCGGCAGTTCCTGGAACACCGGCAATGAAAGCCCTCGAGATCAAAGAGGATTACCATATAGAGATCGGTCTGACCCCCAACCGTGCAGACGCCATGTCGCACTACGGAGTGGCACGTGACGTAGCAGCATGGCTCAAGGCAAACGACCGCAAAGGAGAACTCGTTCTTCCTTCGGTGGAAGCATTCAAAAAAGACAACGACTCCCGCACGACACAAATAGAGGTGATTGACGCAGACGGAGCTCCCCGTTATGCCGGAGTCACAATCACAGGAGTGAAAATAGGACCATCTCCCGAATGGATGCAGAACTATTTGAGAGCCATCGGCATGAATCCCCACAACAATGTGGTGGACATAACCAACTTTGTACTTCACGAAATCGGACAGCCACTCCACTCTTTCGATGCGGACAAGGTGGATGGAGGAAAAATAGTCGTGCGCACTTGCCCAGAAGGGACAAAGTTTGTCACCCTCGACGGTGTCGAACGTACCCTGTCGGCAGAAGACCTGACCATATGCAGTGCCACCACTCCGCTCTGTCTCGCCGGGGTGTTCGGAGGACTCGGATCGGGAGTCACGGAAAACACCAGGAATGTCTTCCTCGAAAGCGCATATTTCAATCCGGTACGCATCCGCAAAACCGCACGGCGTCACGGATTAAATACCGACGCTTCGTTCCGTTTCGAACGAGGCATCGACCCGGACAAAGTCCTGTACGGTCTCAAACGCGCAGCATTACTTATCAAGGAATATGCAGGAGGGACCATTTCCTCGGACATCATCGACATCTATCCTGAAAAAATAGGCGCATTCCGTTTCGACCTGTCATTGGATTTCATGAACCGACTCGTAGGCAAGACCATCCCGACCGACACGGTCAAGAAAATACTTTCGGCACTCGAAGTCACAATAGAAAACGAAAAAGATGGGGTTCTCTCGGTTGCCGTACCACCATACAGGGTCGATGTCCAGCGAGAAGCAGACCTTATCGAGGACATTTTGCGCATCTACGGATACAACAAGATCGAAGTATCGAAACAGGTACATTCATCCATCTCCTACACCCCCAAGCCCAACAAGGAAAAGATAACAAACATTGTCGCCGATTTCCTGACGGCTAACGGATTCAACGAAATAATGAGTCTTTCGCTGACCAAATCGTCATATTACGACAATCTGAAATCGTACCCGGCGGAAAATTGCGTTAAAATATTCAATCCGCTGAGCAACGATCTGAACGTCATGCGTCAGACCCTCCTGTTCGGCATGCTCGAAGCCATACAGCTCAACACCAATTTCCGTAATCCAGATCTCAAGCTGTATGAATTCGGGAATGTCTACACATACGATGCCTCGAAATCCGAAGATGGAGGTCTGGCCCCATATAATGAAACAGCGCGTTTGTCTATCGGCATAACAGGATTCGACCACGAGCCTTCGTGGAATGTGAAACATGCCAGGACCAATTTCTTCACGTTAAGAGCCATTGCAGAAAAACTTTTAAGGAGATTCGGTATCGACATATATTCGCTCAACACCCAAACACTCGACTCGGACCTGTTCGGCGAAGCACTCACCATGAAACTCGGCAGCAAAGAACTTATGCAAATCGGCGTCGTTTCTCCGCAACTTCGCGAACAGTTCGACCTTAAGAACGATGTGTATTTTATGGAGATGAACTTCGGTGTACTCGTAAAATCGACTAAGAACCTGAGCGTCACAGTAAATGAACTGCCGAAATATCCCGAAGTAAGGCGCGACCTGGCACTGTTGCTCGATAAGGATGTAATATTCTCGCGCCTGCGCGACCTGGCCTTCCAAACCGAACGCAAACTTCTCAAGAGCGTTTCGCTATTCGACGTCTATGAAGGAGACAAACTTCCGGAAGGTAAAAAGTCATACGCACTCAGCTTCATTCTCGAAGACCGCAACGCAACGCTAACCGACAACGTTATCGAAAAGACAATGAAAAATATTGCCGGTCGCTTCGAACGTGAACTCGGTGCCATTATACGCTCGTAACAAATAACCCAAACAAAATCATATGCAGGAAAAGATCCTTATACTCGATTTCGGTTCACAATACACCCAGCTCATTGCGCGCAGGGTGCGTGAACTGAACGTTTATTGCGAGATACATCCATACAACAAAATACCCGAAATAGACGGGTCGGTCAAGGGCGTCATCCTTTCCGGCAGCCCGTTCTCGGTGCGGGACAAAAAGGCACCCCAGGTAGACCTTTCGAAGATCAAAGGAAAACTTCCGCTGCTGGGGGTATGCTACGGAGCACAATACCTTTCGCACAATTTCGGCGGCGAGGTAAAGCCCAGCAACACACGCGAATACGGGCGAGCAATGCTTACGCTCGGCGAAACCGGTGACCCGCTGCTCAAGGGAATGTCACCCTGTACGCAGGTATGGATGTCGCACGGGGACACAATTGTCCGCATACCGGACAATTACAAGATAATTGCAAGCACCGAGGAGGTCAAGGTGGCCGCATACCATATCGAAGGCGAACAAAGCTGGGGCATCCAGTTCCACCCAGAAGTCTACCACTCGACCGAAGGTACGCAACTGCTCAGGAATTTCGTTGTCGACATATGCGGCTGTTCACAGTCGTGGACTCCGGCATCGTTCGTCGAAGATACCGTAAAGCAGCTCCGGGCCCAACTTGGCGACGACAAGGTTGTACTCGGGCTTTCGGGCGGCGTAGACTCGTCGGTAGCCGCCATGCTGCTTCACAAGGCCATCGGCAAGAACCTGACCTGTATCTTTGTGAACAACGGTCTGCTGCGCAAGAACGAATTCAATGATGTCCTCGAATCTTACAAAGGCATGGGACTCAACGTTGTAGGTGTAGACGCAACGGCCAAATTCATGGCCGGACTCAAAGGTGTTACCGACCCAGAAGCCAAACGCAAAATCATAGGCGGCGGCTTTATCGAAGTGTTCGACGAAGAGGCCCAAAAACTCAAAGACATAAAATGGCTGGCTCAGGGGACGATCTATCCAGACGTTATCGAATCCATGTCGGTCAACGGTCCGTCGGCAACCATAAAATCGCACCACAACGTAGGCGGTCTCCCCGAAAAAATGAACCTGAAGATCGTCGAACCTCTGCGTCTGCTGTTCAAGGACGAAGTTCGCAGGGTCGGCAGACAGGTAGGACTGCCCGACCAGTTGCTCGGACGCCATCCGTTCCCGGGACCGGGACTCGGCATCCGCATACTCGGAGAAGTAACTCCCGAAAAGGTACGTATCCTTCAAGACGCAGACAAAATATTCATCGACGGTCTCCGCGAATTCGGTCTTTACGACAAAGTATGGCAAGCCGGAGTGATGCTTCTGCCGGTTCAGTCCGTAGGCGTAATGGGTGACGAACGAACGTATGAAAATTGCGTGGCGCTTCGCGCCGTAACCTCGACCGACGGCATGACAGCCGACTGGGTACACCTGCCTTATGAGTTCCTGGCCAAAATGTCGAACGACATTATCAACAAGGTCAAGGGTATCAACCGCGTAGTGTACGACATCAGCTCCAAACCGCCAGCAACGATAGAGTGGGAATAGCTGTTGCCACAAGGTCTCAGGCACACCGGCCGACTCACACCTGTCACAGCCAGTAGTTGTGCCCCGTAACAGACAGAAAATATTTCAAGACGCACCTTTCCAGGTGCGTCTTTTGCATACAATTCACCTCTATATTTTGCCGCTTGACAAGCATCTGAAACATTTTTACAAAGGATTATACTAAATTTGCAATAACCAAATCCAAAGGCAATGAAAGACCAAAAATTAGAGGCTTTCGGAAGATTGCTCGACATAATGGACCGACTCCGTGCAGAATGCCCGTGGGACAGAGAGCAAACCTTCGAATCGCTCCGCAACAATACGATCGAAGAGACTTACGAACTCGTCGACGCCATCACTGACAAAGATTTCGACGGCATACGTCAGGAACTGGGCGACTTGCTTCTGCATGTCGTCTTCTACTCGAAAATGGGCGACGAAGAGGGTAAATTCGATATTACAAGCGTTATCGACGGCTTGTGCAACAAACTTGTATACCGTCATCCTCATGTCTTCGGCGAGGTTGACGCGGACAATCCGGAGAAAGTGAAATACAACTGGGAACAGCTGAAACTCAAAGAGAAAAAACGCAAAGGAGGAGTACTCGGCGGAGTTCCAAAAAGTTTGCCCGCAATGGTCAAGGCCTACCGCATAGGCGAAAAAGCGGCTTCGGCAGGTTTCGACTGGGAGAAAAAAGAGGACGTATGGGCCAAAGTAAGGGAAGAGGTCGGCGAAGTCGGCCAGGAAATAGCCGACCTCTCTACACAACCCGATGCAGCACAACGTCTGGAAGAAGAGTTCGGCGACCTGCTGTTCTCGATCGTCAACGCATCGCGCCTCTACGGCATAGATCCGGAAATGGCACTCGAACGCTGCAACAAAAAATTTATCCGCAGGTTCGGATACGTCGAACAACGTGCCGCCGAAAAAGGAATCCCCCTGAAAGAGATTGGGCTGGCCCAAATGGAGGAGTGGTGGCAGGAAGCCAAGAAAATCCCGACATCACAGGAATGCCCGGAATGCAATACTGAATGCCAAGTGCGTTAGGCACACGACTAACCCTGACAGCACACTACGCACGACACCACACCGGCACCCCAAAATAACGTCGAGAATCTTCCGAAGACAACGACAAGACATGCATATAATCTAGATCATGGCACTCATAAAAAAAGTCAAGGGAATCGCCCCCTCAATAGGCAAAAATGTATGGATAGCTGAGAACGCCACCCTCACGGGAGACGTCACTATAGGCAACGACTGCACAATATGGTTCAATGCCGTACTCCGCGGCGATGTGAACCCCATAGTAGTCGGCGACCGTGTCAACATCCAGGACGGCGCCGTACTGCACACACTGTATCGCAAATCTGAAGTGCGCATCGGCAACGATGTCTCTATAGGTCACAACGCCATTGTTCACGGTGCCTGCATCGAAGACAAATGTCTGATCGGCATGGGAGCCACCCTGCTAGACAACGTAATAGTAAAAAGCGGTTGTATCGTAGCTGCCAATGCACTCGTATTGTCCGGCACCGTACTCGAACCCAACAGCGTTTACGCCGGCATCCCAGCCCGTAAAGTCAAAGAGGTAACCGAAGAGCAGAGGCGAGACATTATCGAACGCACCGCCCGTGATTATATCATGTACGCTTCATGGTACGACGAAGATAAATAGCCGCAAACACAGCCCACCCGAAAAGGAATCGACACATAAATCATGCAACTGTCCAAGAAAGCCCGCACTATCGTTACCAACCTGCTGATAGCCTTAGGCATCAGTATTATTGTCAATATTGCTGACATTCTTATCGTTATGCGCGAAACCGCCGCCATGGCGGCCCGCATTGCCGAGTCGGGCAATATAGTGATCGATACCGTCCGCGTAGGAAAAAAAACATATTATCTGCCGGGACAAAACAAAGAGATGCGGAATCTGCGCGATTCCATAATGACACAGGCAAAACATACATTCGACAGTTTCCTAAATGAACAACTCTCCGACAGCATAAAGAAAACATTTCCTAAAGAGATACTACTTGCTTTGAGTCTCGTACAACCCGACAGCATGCAAGTATCCCAGCAAGATTCGCTCAAGCCAGATCGGCTCAAAGAACAGGGCGGTCCCCGTTCTCGCCGTGATTTTCGCGTTAGATGGGCAGTGTCACAGTCAGCACCGTATCAGGCCATGCAGATGAGCTATTTTTTCATTATAGGATTCATACTTATCTCATTGGCCACCTACTCTTTCCGTCGGAAAAGCCCATGGAACTACCCGGCGAAACTGTGGCTGTGTCTGTTGGTTGCCGTAGCAGCCTATTTCCTTGCTCCGAGGGTTGCCATGAGCGGCCAGATCACTCCAACGCTGCGTTTCCCGACACATGACATGTACGACCCCACACTTATGCTGAAATGCTCACTACTATTCGTGGTGGCGGCTCTGTACGGGAAAATATACGAACTGATCTCGCAACGCCAGAACATAATGCTCGAAAATGAAAAACTGAAAACGGAAAACCTGCAAGCCACTTACAGGACGCTCATCAACCAGATGAATCCCCATTTCTTCTTCAATTCGCTCAATTCACTTTCGATGCTCGTGCGCGAGCAACACAACAAACAGGCACTCACATATATAGACAGATTATCGGACACGTTCCGATACATCCTCCAGAACGGCTCCACTGGCAGCATCACACTGGAAGAGGAACTTAAATTTACCGACGCCTACAAATATCTGCTCGAAATACGATACGAAGGCAAACTGTTCATAAATTTCGACGTTGACGAAAGTTATCTCAACTGGATGCTCCCTTCACTTACACTCCAGCCTCTGCTCGAAAATGCCGTCAAACACAACACCATCACGACTTCTCAACCATTGAAGGTGAATATTTATACCGATGGCAACAACAATATAAGGGTATCCAACACGGTTAATCCCAAAATGGACATGAGAGAAGGCACTGGCATAGGATTGAAAAATCTGTCGGAACGCTACCGGTTGCTGACAGGGAAAGACATAACCATCGTCAACAATGGCAAAGAGTTCACGGTGATATTACCACTTATACGTCCAAACACATGAAAATAGTTGTAATAGAGGACGAAACCGCCGCTACGCATAACCTGCTCGCAATTATTCGCGAGGTATGTCCTCACAGCGATATCATAGCTACGATAGAAAGCGTTGCCGATGCCGTAAAATGGTTCTCGGCCAATCCTCATCCCGACCTCGTGTTTATGGATATTCACCTGGCCGACGGTGACGCCTTCCGTATATTTGAACAGGTACAGATATCATCCCCGATCATCTTTACCACGGCTTACGACAATTATGCCCTCGAAGCATTCCGGGTCAACAGCATCGACTACCTGCTCAAACCCATAAAACCGGAAGATGTCCGACGGGCTATAGACAAGCTGGCAAGACTCACCAAGACAGACCTCGAAGCATATACCGGCAGAATCTCCAAAATGGCAAGCCAGCATAACGCCGGCGGCTTCCTGATACATGTAAGAGACAAGATAATCCCGATTAAGCCATCGGAAATAGCATTCTTCTATACCTCCCAGGAACGGGTCTCTATCACCACATTCGACGGCCGGACCCTGCCTTACGACAAGGCTCTCGATTCAGTGATGTCGATGCTGTCCGAGAGCGACTTCTTCAGAGCCAACCGACAGTTCATTATTTCACGGGCGGCAGTAGACGACATATCCGTATGGTTCGGCAGTAGACTCACCGTAACACTCAAGATGAAAGCGCCTGAACGCATCGTAATAAGCAAGGCCCGTGTCCCCGAATTCAAGCGCTGGCTCACGATGGCCTATTAACCTGCTGTCATTCAAGTTACTGTATAGTCGTTTCGCCAGCCGGTTTTTCCGTTTGGCATGCAGTGTAGTACAATATATGCAATGCACTGCATATATTTGTTATGAACCCAGGTTCGTAATTACACTTGAAATATCAACATTAAAAAACGTACTAAAAATGAAAAATCTAATGAGAGCAGCCATGGTAATGACAATGGCAGCAATGGTATTTACGGCATCGGCACAACCGGCAGACGGAGGTCGTCGCGCCCCACGTCAGGAACAAACCCAAAAAGAACGTCCTACACCTGAACAAATGATCGACAATCAGGTAAACCGGATGGCGCAGGAATATCAACTCACCGACGAACAGAAAAACGAAGTCAAAGCACTGATAGAGAAACAGCGCAAAGACCAGGAAGCAAACCGCCCAAAAGACGGACAAAGACCCTCGATGGAAGAACGCATGGCCCAGATGGAAAAAAGCCAGAACGAGTTCAACGCCGGACTTAAAAAAATCATGACCGCCGACCAGTACAAAAAATACGAGGAAAAACAGGCCGAACGTAAAAAACAAATGGAAGAGCGCATGAAGAATCGCCCCGGACGCGGACAAATGCCCAGCAAAAACTAAACAAACAGCCGTAAACAATATCTCGGTCGGTAAAATATTCTCGGACAAGAGAGGATACGACCAAAACGATTATTGATTTACACGGCTATCCACCATAAATCAAACATTTAACTTTTATCAAAACTGAGGGAGCATTTTCAATGGGCTTCCTCAGTTTTTTTTACCAAACGTCCATCAAACAATTCAACCAATCATAACGACCTGTTCCCCGAACTACAATCACATGTAGCACCAATGCGATTATTAATCGCATTGTCCATTTTATCCTTTCACAGGTCCTTTTGTTCTTTTCGCATTAGCAGTCCTCTTTTAAACGGTTACAATTAGCGATTCCCCATAATAATCTTATATTTGCAAATATGGAGATCGACAAGACCAGAACCGTGGCATTCTCGGGGCACCGCTCGTTCAAAATGGCAGCAAGAGATAATCTGTTCTCGCCAAATAATGACGCGGCAGGCTTGGCTATGCGCATATCTCAGACCATCAGACAACTACATGCATCGGGTTATGACACATTCTTGTGCGGGATGGCCGAAGGCTTCGACCTTATGGCCGGACTGGAGGTGTTGAAATTGCGCGATGAGTTTCCCGAAATACGCCTTTTTGCCATAATACCGTTCCCGGGACAAGCCGACTCGTTTTCGCAGAAAACAAGGAATACATACGATTACATTCTTGCCAAAGCCGACTGTCAAACCACTATTTGCCCATACTACTCACAAGACTGTTTCCATCGTCGGAACGACTTCCTCATAGACAACTGTTCTGTACTGGCATGCTACTACAACGGTTCTAAAGGCGGCACTGCATATACCTTGAAACGCGCCTTAAAATATCGGATAAGGGTCATAAACATATTCCTGTGAGGGACCCATGACAACCACAAAAAACAATCCCGCCCCCGAATGGAACGGAGACGGGATTAAACCATAAAGTGACGACTTTACATCTCAGAGAAAGAGTCTTTCCCCACTCCGCAAAGCGGGCATACCCAATCATCTGGAATATCTTCGAAAGCGGTTCCAGGTTCTATCCCGCTGTCGGGATCTCCCTTTTCGGGGTCGTAAACGTACCCGCAAACGTCACATACATACTTTTTCATATCGGCAATATATTCGTTTAGATTAAAAAAAATTTTAATTCGTATCAGAGGTGATAATTCCGAGCACCGCAACTACATCGCAAAGATATATATTTAAACCAAAACGGCAATTATCATTCACCAAAATGCGGCGTTGCGACAACCGTCATTTTCAGTTTTGTCATGTCACACCCCATCATCTCCCCTACACTTCAATTTACGGGCCAAAAGAATCGTGAGTAATTGAGTAATGTTGTCATCCGGTGTTTATCAACAGCGGAGGATCTGCGATTGTCATGTCCGTGTCGTCAACCCGGCAAATAACCGGAGCAACATGCGCGCCTGTTACGCAGACTGGCAGAACAAAAAAACGACTCACATCTAATCTAATCTGCGTTCCGAAAAGACAGTGTCCTGTCTCAGAATCATCATGTTAAGAGGCGGCTTTAGATAAATCAGCCGATACGAACTCAAGACTGTCGCATCGTATTCCGATATTTCGTCACCGGGATGACTGTAACGTCACACCTGAGGACGCAGGAACAGTCAGAATTCTTTTCGGATCCGGAATCGATAAATACTGGCAGACATATCCGTGACGCTGCCATCGACATACGACGGAAGCGCTTCATGTTCTGCCCGGCACAAACGGGAAAAGTATCCTGGAATGACTTTTACTGAAATCTAATATATGCCTGTGTATGTTTGCGGAGTTAATTTGCGCAATTCATCCTTTACGCTATCCTTGACATCGAGCGTATCTATAAACTCCCGTATAGTCTCTTTGGTAATAGGTTTATTTGTACGGGTCAGTGCCTTTAGCGCCTCATACGGCGAGGGATAGTTTTCACGGCGAAGGATGGTCTGAATACCTTCCGCAACGACGGCCCAGTTCCTTTCGAGATCGCGGTCTATGGCTTCGGGATTGATAATGAGTTTGCCGAGCCCCTTCATTATCGACCTGAAAGCGATAATGGTGTGCGCTATCGGCACCCCTGTATTGCGCAATACGGTCGAATCGGTAAGGTCGCGCTGGAGTCTCGATACTGGAAGTTTCGCCGACAGATGTTCGAAAATGGCGTTGGCGATACCGAGGTTGCCTTCCGCGTTCTCGAAATCTATGGGATTCACCTTATGCGGCATCGCAGACGAACCTACCTCCCCAGCTTTGATCTTCTGTTTGAAGTAATCCATCGAGACATAAGTCCAAATATCACGGCACATATCTATGAGAACGGTGTTGATGCGCTTGAAGGCATCGAAGATAGCAGCCAGATTATCGTAATGCTCTATCTGGGTTGTGGTCTGCGAACGGTCGAGGTGAAGCACATCGTTAACGAAATGGTTGGCGAAGGCCACCCAATCTATCTCCGGATAGGCAGCCATATGTGCATTGAAGTTACCTGTAGCGCCACCGAATTTAGCCGGCGCCGGAATAGCACGCAGCAGACTGACCTGTTTGGTTATTCGTTCTATGTAAACCCGGAACTCCTTGCCCAATTTGGTCGGCGATGCAGGCTGGCCGTGCGTACGGGCAAGTAAGGCTACGTCCTTCCAATCGTCGGCAAGCGCATCAAGCTGTGCAACAAGTTCGTCCAAAAGCGGATAATAGACGTCGCGGGCAGCATCGCGCAACGAGTACGGCATGGCCGTATTGTTGATGTCCTGCGACGTAAGCCCGAAATGAACGAACTCCTTATGGCCTCCCAGTCCCAGGGCATCCATCTTCTCTTTTATAAAATACTCCACGGCTTTGACATCGTGGTTCGTTGTCTTCTCTATCTCCTTGACCTTTTGGGCATCGACGATTGAGAAATTGCGGTAAATGTCGCGAATGGAGTCGAACTTCTCTTTTTTCACGTCGCCGAGTTGCGGAAGCGGGATCTCGCACAGCGCTATGAAATACTCTATTTCTACGAGTACCCTGTAACGAATGAGAGCGTATTCCGAAAAATATTTGTCCAACGGCTCAGAGGCATTTCTGTAACGTCCGTCAACCGGACTGATGGCTGTTATCTTGCTAAGATCCATAAAACTTTTAATCTAACGGGTTAGACGGCAAAGTTACCAATTAGACGGTTCATTACAAAACTACGAGCACCTTTCTATCGACAATTAATGAACACCTCTGTCATAAATTCCACAAATATGTCCATGGTGTCGGCATGGCATATTAATTGAACGTTAAGCAAACAATAAATCCCGAAAATGTCGTTATCTTTGTGAATCGTTACAAGATAATATATGTGGTTTATAGAATTCATATTATTAACAATCATAGTGCTCTATCTGCTCGGCTGGATAGGCAAGAAACTGCTCGTATGGTGGCTCACACGAAAACAGCGCCAATTCACCGACCAATTCGGCCAGGGAGGCGGTTTCACATACTCGTGGAGCAGCAAATACGGCACCGGCACACGCACAAAAAATACACAAAATAAAGAGGGAGAAGTACACATAAAACAAACTCAAACCACGCAGAAAAAAGTCAGCCGCACTGTCGGCGACTATGTGGAATACGAGGAGGTAGTGGAAACCAATTACGAACAAAAGCGTTAGACGGCATGATTAAATTCCTGACCTTTTTCGGACGTTATTTCATCTTGATGAGACGGGTTTTGTCGAAACCCGACAAATGGTATATATTCCGCAATCGGGTGTCGTTCGAAATGGAAGCGTTGGGACTCAACTCGATAGGCATAGCTGCCATCATATCCATCTTTATGGGCGCCGTAGTCGCCCTGCAAATGGCCATCAACCTCGAATCGCCTTTTATTCCCCGGATGCTCATAGGATATGCCACCCGCGAGATCATGATACTCGAATTCAGCTCGACGGTGGTCGCACTCATACTTGCCGGCAAGGTCGGCAGCAACATAGCCTCCGAAATCGGGACCATGCGCATTACGGAACAGATAGACGCACTGGAAATAATGGGGATCAATTCGGCAAACTACCTCATACTGCCAAAGATAATAGCAACGGTATTGTTTTTCCCGTTTCTTGCCATTATGAGTACCATAATAGGCTGTTTCGGTGGATATTTCATCGCATGGGTCACTGGAATCATGAACCCGGTCGATTACGTCGACGGTCTCATGTTAGACTTCAAATCGACCTCCATAATCTACTCGCTCGTCAAAATAGCCGTGTTCGCATTCCTCATAACATCAATCTCAGGCATGTACGGCTACTATGCCCATGGCAATTCGCTCGAGGTCGGCAGGGCGAGCACCAAAGCCGTGGTCGTAAGTTCCATCGCAATATTGGCATTCGACCTTATACTCACTCAATTAATCCTGATCTGATGATAACGACTGAACATCTGTACAAATCGTTCGACAATAAGGAGGTTTTAGACGACATCAGCGTGGTGTTCGAACAGGGCAAGACAAACCTTATAATCGGACAAAGCGGCTCGGGAAAGACAGTATTGCTGAAATGCCTCGTTGGACTTCATCCGATAGACAAGGGTGCCATACTCTACGATGATGTCTGTTTCAACACCCTATCGGCAAAAGACAGACAGCAAATGCGTCGCCATGTCGGAATGATATTCCAGGGCGGTGCTCTGCTCGACTCATCGACGGTACGGGAAAATGTGAAACTGCCTCTCGACATGTTCACCGATCGTAGCGAAAAGGAAAAAATAGAACGCGTGAACTTTTGCCTCAAGAGAGTAAACCTCGAGAATGTCAACGATCTTTACCCTTCGGAACTCAGCGGCGGCATGGTCAAACGCGTGGCAATAGCCAGAGCAATCGTACTGAATCCCAAATATCTGTTCTGTGACGAGCCCAATTCCGGTCTCGACCCGATGACCTCCGTCGTAATAGACAATCTCATCAAAGAGATCACCGAAGAATATAACATGACAACCATCATCAACACCCATGACATGAACTCTGTTATGGAAATCGGAGAGAAGGTCATATTCATCCACAAAGGACGCAAGTGGTGGGAAGGGACAAAATACGACATTTTAGATTCGGACAACCCCGAACTCAACGCCTTCGTATTCGCCTCGGCAATGGCCAAAAGATCAAAAGAGTGCGGAAACAAAAACTTATAGGCATTGTCCCGATCGAACAATATGCGATCACACAACAGCATACTCCGCTAATGATACATGCGAATGCAGATATGTGCTTCCGTCCCAAACGAATGAATATCGGCTTGCCAATACAATACCTGCAACATGAATCGCAGACAGGCAAAAATTCTCAAGAAACGATTCACAATTAGCGCCATAAGCCTATTGACTTGAAAATTTCGGTAGATTCAAATTCACGGCAGCGAATTTTTAAGATTTTTTAATATAGTTTCGTTTGAAGTTCGTAGGAAAATTCATATTTTTGTAACGCTTCGCAACAGGCCTCCTGTCGGACAACGCGAAAAAGCCGGGTGGTTTTGAAGCAATACATTGATGAACAATCAGTTCAAACTCAATAATTACAACGAATTATGTCAAAGATTAAGATTGGTATCAACGGATTCGGTCGTATCGGCCGTCTGGTGTTCCGTGCCGCAATGGCAAAAACGGACAAAATCGAGGTTGTAGGTATCAACGACCTGATAGATGTAGACTACATGGCTTACATGCTTCGTTACGACACGATGCACGGCCAGTTCAACGGCACCATCGAAGTTAAAGATGGCAAATTGGTCGTTAACGGTCATGCAATCCGCGTAACTGCTGAAAAAGATCCTGCAAACCTGAAATGGAACGAAGTCGGTGCCGAATATGTAGTTGAATCTACCGGTCTCTTCTTGACCAAAGAAAAAGCAGAAGCTCACATCAAAGCTGGTGCAAAACGTGTCGTAATGTCGGCTCCTTCGAAAGACGACACCCCGATGTTCGTGATGGGCGTAAACAACAAAACATATGCAGGCCAGACTATCGTATCTAACGCTTCCTGCACCACCAACTGCTTGGCTCCTATCGCAAAAGTCATCAACGACAAATTCGGTATGGTAGAAGGTCTTATGACAACAGTACACTCTACTACCGCTACACAGAAAACCGTTGACGGTCCTTCGATGAAAGACTGGCGTGGTGGCCGTGCTGCCAGCGGCAACATCATTCCTTCGTCGACCGGTGCCGCAAAGGCTGTAGGTAAGGTAATCCCTTCGCTTAACGGCAAACTGACCGGTATGTCGCTCCGCGTTCCTACGCTCGACGTATCGGTAGTCGACCTGACTTGTACGCTCGCCAAAGAAGCTACATACGACGAAATCTGCGCAGCTATGAAAGAAGCTTCGGAAGGCGAACTGAAAGGTATTCTCGGTTACACCGAAGACGCAGTCGTTTCGAGCGACTTCCTGGGCGATCCCCGTACTTCGATCTTCGATGCCAAAGCAGGTATTCAGTTGAGCCCGAAATTCGTGAAGGTCGTATCGTGGTACGACAACGAATGGGGTTATTCGAACAAGGTTCTCGAACTCATCGAATACATGAACACCGTTAAATAATTCAACGGCAATCTCATAACAGGAGAGCGGTTCATATGAACCGCTCTCTTTTTTTTCAATTCTTATAATAACGGATAATACGCAATCCCCACCCTCGCAAAAGCGTCAAAACACTCTTGCCGAACATATCATGGCCACGGCATGTGCCGCCACCCCTTCTTCGCGACCTGTAAAGCCGAGCCTCTCTTCCGTAGTGGCCTTGACAGATACCTGGTCCACACCAAGGCCCATGACACGTGCCAAAACAGCCCGCATATCGTCGATATAAGGACGCAACTTAGGCGCCTGCATGACTATCGTACAGTCGACGTTGACTATGGCATACCCGTGCTCCGAGAGCATCTCCACAACACGGGCAAGCAATCCCATGGAATCGGCACCCTTATATTCATCCGAAGTGTCCGGGAAATGCAATCCTATATCGCCAAGAGCAGCAGCCCCCAGAAGAGCGTCGCACAAGGCATGCGCAAGAACATCTCCGTCGGAATGTGCGACACACCCTTTGGCGTGATTTATGCGTACCCCACCTATAACAAGAGGCAAACCCTCGGCAAGCACATGCACGTCGTATCCGTGCCCTATTCTATAACCGTTCATATACGTGCGTTTTGATCTGCAATTTAGCTATTTTTTTCCTAACTTTACAATCGGGTCACAGACTGTGACAATGAGTTAAAACATAAGATTATGTCTGAAATAAGCAAACTCAGCCCAGTTATAGTATGGGAAAACTTCGACCGCATAACACAGGTTCCGCGTCCGTCGAAAAAAGAAGGCAGGATTCTCGAGTTCCTTAAAAACTTTGCTACGGCCAACGGCCTCGAACACGCCAGCGACAAGACAGGCAATATAGTTATACGCCGCCCGGCTTCGGCATCCATGTGCGACAGACCTACCGTTGTTCTGCAAAGCCATGTCGATATGGTTTGCGAGAAAAATTCGGATACCACGTTCAATTTCGACAACGACCCCATAAAGACGTATGTCGACAACGGCTGGGTCAAAGCTCGTGGAACGACACTCGGGGCGGATGACGGCATCGGCATGGCGGCAGCTCTCGCAGCGCTTACGGATACATCTGCCGAATATCCAGCTATCGAGGCTCTCTTTACGGTCGACGAAGAGACCGGACTCACCGGAGCTCTCAACCTGGGAGCAAAGATGATTACAGGAAAGTACCTCATAAACCTCGACTCCGAAGACGAGGGGGAGATATTCATAGGATGCGCCGGAGGCATAGATACGATCGCCACATTCCGGTACGCACCAGAAATAGCACCGGAAAAACATGTTTTCTACAAAATAAACGTTCTCGGTCTGCAGGGCGGCCATTCCGGCGAGGACATAGACAAAAACCGTGGCAACGCGAACAAGATACTGGCCGCACTTCTGCTGAAGGCATCCCAAAAGTGTGGCATCCGACTCGTCAATTTAGACGGAGGGAATCTTCGAAACGCCATTCCGCGCGAGGCATCGGCAGTTTTTGCCGTTCCAGTGGATAAGGTTCTGAGACTGTTCGACCTGCTCGAGGAATACGATGAAACACTCATGCATGAATACTCGGCCAGGGAACCGAAACTCGATACAATGGTCAGCGAGGTCTCAGCCGAAAGCCATGTAATGGACCCAAAGACCCAAAACAACCTTCTGGAGGCACTCGTAAACGTTCCAAACGGCGTACTTGCAATGAGCAATACCATGAAAGGTCTCGTCCAAACCTCAACGAATCTTGCTTCGGTAAAATTCCACGACGACAATACCATACTTGTCAGTACGTCGCAAAGGTCGTCTGTCGAAAGCGAACGCTTCGAGGCGGCCGCATCAGTTGCCAGCGTCTTCGAACTTGCCGGAGCAACAGTAAAACATTCCGAAGGCTACCCGGGATGGGAACCGAATCCACACTCGAAACTGTTGGAAGTCGCAACGCAGACATACGAAAACCTGTTCGGCACCAAACCACACGCACGCGCAATACATGCAGGACTCGAATGCGGACTGTTCCTGCAAAAATATCCTCATCTGGAGATGATCTCCGTAGGCCCGACACTACGAGGAGTACACTCCCCTGACGAAAGGCTCGAAATAGCAAGCGTCGACAAATTCTGGAAACTTCTCAAAGGCATTCTTCAGAACATAAGAGAATAGAATACAAACATATACGATGTTTATGAAAAACATAATTTGTTTTTCATAAACATCGTTTCAATGCCTCTTTCCCATCCAAACGAGAAAGCGCCGGAACTCTGCGAAACAAACGTTCCGCAGCTATACGACAGTCGATCGATAACGGCGGATAATTGCTAAATCTCTCCCGGTATCGGTCCGATTATCCATATGTAAGCAACACATATGAGGTTGTTCCGAAAGCGGCATAATATTGCTTCAATAAAAACAAATCAGACATACGCATGGAGTTCTCTCAATTCTTAGCCGACAACAAGATTCAACTCATAGCCACAGGAGTAGCCATAGTAGTCTTTCTGCTTATCAAATATGTTACTAAGGAACTGGTCAATAAATACGGCAAACTGACCCGCAAGGCTGAAGGGCGAATGGCCCAGGTCAGACAAATAATGGCTGTTCTGACAAATATTCTATTCATTTTTTCGGTAGCCATCATCTGGGGAGTAAAAACCCAGAATCTTTTGGTCGGATTGACTACGGTTGTTACCTTTCTCGGAGTAGCCATGTTCGCCCAGTGGTCCGTATTGAGCAACATCACGGCTGGGATCATAATGTTTTTCTCGGCGCCATACCGCCTCGGCGACAAGATCAAGATAATCGACAAGGATATTCCAATAAGGGCAACAATAGAGTCTATAAAGACATTCTACACACATATCCGCACGGAAGACAACGAATTGATTGTTCTTCCAAACAATGTTTTCCTGCAGAAAATAGTGACTATAATATCAGAAAAAGAGGAGTGATCACTCCTCTTTTTCTGATCATCAAGCCGAGACCGGTTACTCATTTTCGTTCTTTCTGAAAGGGAATTTATTGCTGCTGACATCCTTGAATTCAGCTTCGAGACCCTTGCCGTACGTACCCATAGCACGCAACGACATCCCCATACTGCTGAATCCGCCGTCGTGAAACAGATTCTGCATCGTAACCTTACGGGTGAAATCGGAAAAGAGCGTCAATACGTAATTGGCACAGTCGTCTGCCGTTGCATTGCCCAGAGGCGACATGCGTTCTGCGAAATCCATCAGATCGTTCAGACCCAACACACCGTTGCCGGCAGTAGTAGGCGTCGGCGACTGCGAGACGGTATTGATACGTATCTTCTTTTCGCGACCGTAGATATAACCGAAACTGCGGGCTATCGACTCCAGAAGTGCCTTTGCGTCGGCCATGTCATTGTATCCGTAGAGTGTCCGCTGTGCGGCTATGTACGACAGTGCAACTATAGATCCCCAATCGTTCAGGGCATCCTTTTTACGCGCCACCTGAATGACCTTATGGAAAGAGATAGCCGAAATGTCGAGCGTTTTCGAGAGGAAATCATAATCGAGATCGTCATACGTACGGCCTTTGCGTACGTTGGGCGACATACCTATCGAGTGGAGGATAAAATCGAATTTTCCACCGAATTGCTCCATCGTTTTGTCGATAAGGTTTTCGAGGTCGGCGACACTGGTAGCATCGGCAGGGACTACTATCGCATTGCATTTTTTCGCCAGTTCGTTGATAGTCCCCATTCGGATCGAAACGGCAGTGTTCGTAAGAACTATTTCCGCACCCTCTTCCACAGCCCTTTCAGCCACTTTCCATGCTATTGAGTGTTCATTGAGGGCGCCGAAAATAAGGCCCTTTTTCCCTTTGAGAAGATTGTATGACATAATCAGATAATTTGTTGACGGCCCAAAGGTAGTAAATTTCCACAAACTACCGCCCCGTTTGCCTAAAATCGGCAGCCGAGGCGGCAGTTTCAAAGACCCAAAACACTCTATGTCAGAGTCTGACCATGTTGATCCTGGCATATGCCAGCATGTAATCTCGCTGCAACTCGAGTACGGTCAGATTGGCTTCGTATATGGGCTGCACTTGTGCAAAGTATTCGGTAACGGTTATCTGGCCTGCATCCAACGCCTTACGGGCCAAATCCATGGCCTGTTTGAAGTCGAGCATAGTTTTGTAGTCAGCGATAGTCTCGTAAGTCGACTGTGCCTTGAGATATTCGCTTTTGAGGTCTGTCCTCATGTCGACTGTCGCACTCTCGATGGCAGCCTGAGCATATTCATCCTGGGCTTTGGCACGCTTCACATTATACCTGTTGCCGAATATCGGTATGCTCATACCTACGACAAGTCCATTGAAGCGTTCGCCATTGCCAAATTCATGTTTATACCCGGCCGCAAGTTTCGGCAGCGATTGGCTGCGGCTGAGTTTCACATCGCGCTCGGCGACCCTCTTTTCTGCCAGCAAGGCTTTCAGCTCCGGCGAAAGTTCCATGTATGCTGCGTACACATCTTCGAACGTTGGCAAACCTGGGAGTTCGCCAAAATCCGATGCCACTATTTCCACTGGATTCCCGCCATTCAGTCCTGCTAATTTCTCGAGTGTGGCATCCAACTCTATGCGTGCCATTCTCAACGCGTTATCCTGACCGACAGAGGTAAAGTTCGCCTCGTTCAGTTCCAAAACATTTGCGTCGCCGACTTCCATTTTTTTTGCAAATGTCATTGCGATCTCCCGTGCATTTCGAGCCAACAACTCAAGTACCGCAATATTACGCTTCAGCCCGACAGCCTGAATGTAGAGTGTCTGGGCCGAAAGCAGCAGTTCCTGTCTTGCAGCCATGTATTGATACCCGTATTTCTCTGCCTGCAGCTTTGCCAGCTTGCTGCGATGGGCATATACTGTAGGAAAATCGAAAGGTTGGGAAACAGTAATCTCACCGGATTTGCCGAGCGAAGAGGGGTTACCCCATTTATAACTGAACTCCACATCGGGATCGCCGAGGCTGTTGCCCATTTTGGCCTCGACAATCTGGGCATCGCGCAATTTCCGCATGGCCGACAACGAAGCATTATTGGCCTCGACATCAGCCAGTATCCGTTCCATCTCTGTCTGGCCAGAAAGCGAAAAAGCAGCTATGGCAAAAGCGGCAATCAAAATTATCTTTTTCATGCTTTTCGTTTTTTCGAATTGATAAGTGTGTAAACAATCGGGACGAGGAATCCGTTCAGCAATGTCGAGCTGATCAATCCGCCGAGTATTACTTTCGCCATCGGGCTTTGTATCTCGTTTCCGGGCAGGTCGCCGCCCAGAGCAAGAGGTATAAGTGCGAGAGCCGATGTAAGCGATGTCATAAGTATCGGATTGAGCCGATCGAGCGATCCTTTCACTACGCTCTCGTGCAGCCCCAGCCCTTCAGCCCGCAGATGTCCGTAATGCGACACGAGCAGTATACCGTTACGCACCGCTATCCCGAGCAGCGAGATGAAACCTATAATGGCGGGAATGCTCACGATTCCCGAAGTGAGCCAGATGCTCACGACCCCACCGATAAGCGCAAGCGGAAGATTTATCATTATCATAGCCGACAAAGAAACCTTCTTGAACTCCATGAAGAGAAACATGAAGATCACGATAAGCGCAGCGAGCGATGTGAACAACAATATTCTCGAAGCGGTCTGCTGGCTTTCGAACTGTCCTCCGTACTCGATCCAGTAGCCTTCGGGGAGGACGATATTTTCGGCCACACGGTCCTGGATCTGTCTCACCGCGCCACCGAGGTCTCCGCCCGTCACATTAGCCGACACCACTATTTTGCGTCTGACATTCTCGCGATTGATCGTATTGGGACCTGTCGTCGAACGGATATCCGCCACATAGCTCAACGGAACCTTAACTCCATCCGCCCCATCTATAAGCAGGTTACCTATGCTTTCGATACTCTTACCGTCACTGTCGTCCATCTTGACCGTCACGTCGAAATAGCTCGCCCCGTCGTAAACCTGCGAGACGACACGCCCGGCAAGCGCCACCTCGACGAATTCCGAGAACTCGGTCATCGTTATTCCATAGCGCGCCAAAAAGTCCCGGCGCGGAACAATCTGTAATTGGGAGCGTTCTATCTGCTGCTCTACATTCACATCAGCCAGGTTCTCTATATCCTCTATTTCGGACTTGATCCGGTTGCCTATTGCAAACATCCGGTTCAGGTCGTCACCGAACAGCTTAATTGCGATATTGGCCTTCGTTCCGGAGAGCATTGCATCTATACGGTGTGAAATAGGTTGGCCTATCTCGACGCTCAGGCCTTTGAGTTGCTCGAGACGGTTGCGGACATCGGCAAGAAACTCGTCGCGAGAACGATCTGTCAACTGGAAAGGAACCTCTATTTCCGAAGCGTTCACACCGAGAGCATGCTCATCGAGTTCGGCACGTCCGGTCTTGCGGGCGACCGTAAGGACCTCTGGCACCTCAAGAAGTATCTCCTCGACCGTGCGGCCCATTTTATCCGACTCCTCGAGAGATATACCGGGCAAGGTAGCGATGTTAATGGTCAGCGATCCTTCGTTGAAAGATGGCAGAAAGCTGCTACCGAGTCCGAAGAATATCGCAACAGCACCGATAAACAAGACCACGGTTATTCCGACAACAACTTTTTTCCACCGCAAGGCCCATTCGAGCGCGCGTCTGTAGATCTTCTTCAAAAAAGCAGACACAGGCGGTTCCTTTTCTGAGCGTTTCTGAGCCTTCTCGCCCGTAAGCATAAAGCTGCACATAACCGGAGTGAGGGTCATCGCCACGACAAGCGAACAGAACAACGACACGACAAACGATATTCCGAGCGGTATAAGCATACGCCCCTCCATACCCCCGAGAAAGAATAACGGTACAAATGCAACCATAGTAATGATAGTCGCATTGACTATCGACATACGTATCTCGGTCGAAGCGTTGTATATCACTGTCAGGCTCTTTTCCCGTCTACCTTCGGGACGGAGACGGTTCTCCCTCAACCGTTTGAAAACGTTCTCCACGTCGATGATGGCATCGTCCACCAACGATCCGATGGCAATGGCGATTCCGCCGAGGCTCATGGTATTGATTGTCTGGCCCAAAGCCTCCAACACGATGATGGCCATAAGCACCGATAGCGGAAGAGCCGTAAGCGAGATGACCGTCACGCGCCAGTTCATCAGGAACAAAAACAGTATTATTACCACGAACAATGCCCCCTCGAACAAAGCATGCTGCACGTTGTTTATGGAGGATTCTATGAAACGCGACTGACGGAAAATATCGGTCGAAACCGTTATGTCATCCGGCAGCGAATGTTTCAACTCTTCGACCGTACGGTCCAGGTTTTCGGTGAGTTCGAGCGTACTCGTAGCCGGTTGCTTGGTGACTGTAACGAGTACGGAAGGCTTTCCCCGCACCGATGCAAGACCTAACTGAGGAGACTTGTCACCTATCCTCACATCGGCTACATCCTCAAGGCGTACAGGCATGCCATTCGACATCTTTACGAGCGACTTCCCCAATGTTTCTGCATCCGTTGTCGAAAGCATCCCTATGATGATGTATTCATTGCCATATTCATAAAGTACGCCGCCCGTGGAATTGCGACTCATATCGGCGGTCGCGGCCAGCACTTCGTTCAGTGTAACCCCGAAGTCTTTCATTTTCGTGGGCGAGAGCAATATCTGATACTCCTTTATTTCGCCTCCTATAACGGCCACCTGCGCCACTCCTCCGGTCGAAAGCAGGCGCGGACGTATTGTCCAGTCCGCTATCGTACGCAGGTCCTGCAACGATGTCTCGTCAGAGGTCAGACCGATTATCATTACCTCGCCGAGTATCGAAGATTGAGGCCCGATGGTAGGCGTACCGACATTAGGGGGTAAAGCCTCGCCTATGGTTGCGAGTTTTTCCGTTACTATCTGACGTGCAATGTAAATATCGGTATCCCAATCGAACTCGACCCAGACCACCGAGAATCCCGTGGTCGATGACGAACGCACGCGACGGACACCAGTAGCTCCGTTCAAGGCGGTTTCTACGGCGAATGTCACCACCTTCTCGACCTCTTCCGGAGCCATACCCTGCGCCTCGGTCATAACTACCACCGTCGGAGCGTTCAGATCGGGAAACACGTCCACCTCCATCTGTCGGGCCATATAGATGCCCGTTCCGGCGAGCAGACCCGCCAGTATCACTACCAACACCCTGTTGTGCAGTGAGAATTTTATGATCCTGTTAAGCATTTCTCACAGAATTTACCGTCATACTTAACCGTGATCAGTGTTCGTGTCCATGCGGTATGGCACCCGATGCCGATGCCATCTTGAGGTTCACGGCTCCGCGTGTCACCACCCTTTCGCCCGGTTCCAGTCCGGAGAGTATCCTGACGCGCAAACCGTCGTCGGCACCCGGTTCGACCTCACGACGCTGATAACACTCTTCATCCAACTGTACATATACGTAATAAAGTCCCTGCTGTTCGGATATTGCGGTTATCGGGACCGAGAGAATGTTATCCTGTTCGGCTCCGACAAGACGTACATCGGCATAAGAGCCCGGCATGATCTTACCGTTGTTATCGAACTCGAATGTTATCGGTATGAGCGGCGTTTTGGGATCGACCGTGCGGCTGACAGAAAGCAGTTTGCCGCCCAGTTCGTCCAATACCCATACCTTGTCCGAATAAGGCAGTATGAAATTAGCGCTACGAAGGTTCGACAGGCGGTCCATATAGCGTTGCGACACTTCGGCTTTCAATATCAACCTGCGGTTCTGCGACACGGTGGCGAGCAACTGTCCTGTTTCGACATAATCCCCCTCGCTGACTGCCACAGAAGTCACATAACCGGACATTGGGGTCTTCACGCCAGCTCCTTTTGCCGATGCGCTTCCGGCAAGTGCCTCGTAAGCGACTTTGGCATCTTCGTAGGTCGCTTTAAGGGCGTCATATTCGCTTTGCGATACGATCTTGTCCTCCAGCAGTTTTTCGGCACGTTCGAGATCGGCCTTAGCCTTTCGGTATGCCGTAGCGTCACGAGCGAGCGCATCGCCCGCTACAATATTTTGCGAAGATATGTGAAACAGCGTATTCCCGGCTCCGACTTTTTTACCATCGGCAATCTGCCTGTCTGCAAACGACACGATACCCGCTACCGGAGCTATCAACGTTACTTCATCGCCTGGAGCGGCAAGCACCTGTCCACTCGCAGGAATAACCTCGACAAAACGTCCCGGATTTATTATTTGTACTTCAAAATCAGTCCTCGCCGCCTGAGCTGATGTAAAAACTATTTCATTCGGATTATTTGAGATAGTCGAACCTTTTTCCGAGTCGTGAGAGTGAACACCACCAGCTTCTGCATACTGAGCATCATCCGGGTGGTCATGTTCATCGTATCCACTATGGGTTTCATATCCATCGGGGCAGGCATCTTCATTTTCATGTGCCCTGTTTTCAATCTCATGGTCATGCGGTGCCGAGACCTCTTTCACATCCACATGTTGAGTTCCGGCATTTTCATTTCTATTTCCACCGCATGCGGTCATGACGGCTAAAGCCGTGATGACATACAATATATTTTTCATTATTAATCAATTACGGTTAACACTTTACCTCCGGCACAAAATCTCCGGAGTTTCGAACAAGGAGTCGTATTAAACCGTAAAAGAAGGCGCACGAGGTGGCAATGCAATCGCCACATAAGCGGTATGCACTGACGGCACGCCAGTATTCAACCGCACGCTTATATTAAGAATATTATCGAGATAACAATGTCCGCACCGATCCTCCTCAGCTCCGACGAGAAAAGCGGAATAAAACAATATATCTCTGTCTGTCAGCAAATTAGGGCGGACATCCTCACGATCTACCTTGAGCATGTCGATTTTATCCATCGAACATTTGCCCTCTTTTGCCCCATGCGAATGTCTGGTTGCATTGCTGTTATCCGCATCAGTATAAGCATCGCCATCTGCTGTTTCATTGCATTCAGCCATTATACAGTGCATTATATTGATACAGGGGATCTCATTATCGCCATGATGATGATGTGGGACCAAAGCCAAAATATGCATGGCCATACATATTCCCATCAAAACCCTAAATATCTTTTTATTGACAAATCCTGACATCATCGCGAATATGGAGAATCTCAAGGTTCGTTTAAATTCTTCTTGCAGATCCGAACATTTTGCAAATGTAGTGAAAGGCGAGAGCAACCGCAGAAAGCCTCCGCTTTCGGAGATTGCCGAGCCGCCTCCTGTATTCTGCAAATATAAGGAAAAAGGCGAGAATATACCTGCGGATTATCGTTTGTTTATAACATTGTAATGGAAGCGGTGAGGCGAACGTCGAGCTCCACTCGAAAGTTTGTCCGAGACACAGTATGATTCGGACATATCAAACCAAGTCAATTCAACACCATATCATACCTAATTGCCATTCACATGCCTACACACGTCACTGGCTGTAAAACAAGATACGGAAAGCAAAATGCTTTCCGTATCTACATACCCACTCTTTTTATTTAGGCTTGTGGTGCCGTCTTGAGAATATAGGCGTAATGCGATCCGTAACGTTCGAAAGCTGCTTTTTCGAGCTCTTCGCGGTGGTCCGGATGCGCTATGCTTGTAAGAAGTCTTGCCCTCTCCTGCAATGTACGGCCGTAAAGATTTACAGCTCCATATTCTGTTACGATCCAATGAGCGTGGAAACGCGATGTTACGACGCCGGCACCAGGATTGAGCACGTCGCAGATCTTGCTTATCCCTTTGGCCGTTACAGAAGGCATGGCTATTATTGCCTTACCTCCTTTCGAGCGCGTAGCTCCGTAAACAAAGTCGATCTGACCTCCTACGCCCGAGAAGAATTTACGTCCGATGGAGTCTGCACATACCTGTCCTGTAAGGTCGATCTGTATTGCCGAGTTGATTGCCGTCATCATAGGATTCTGCGCTATCACGAACGGGTCGTTGGTATACCCGACATCTTTCATCAGAACCTCAGGGTTATTGTGTATGAAATCGTATACTTTCTGCGAACCCAACAGGAATGTCGATACCATCTTGCCCTTGTCGATGGTTTTGTTCTCACCGTTGATTACGCCTTTTTCCACAAGCGGCAATACTCCGTCGGCAAACATTTCGGTATGGATACCGAGATTCTTGTGGTTGCCGAGCTGCGAGAGTACGGCATTCGGAATTGCACCGATACCCATTTGCAAGGTAGCGCCGTCGTCGATAAGGGCGGCACAGTTGCGTCCGATCTGGAACTCTATTTCGCCCGGTGTGGCAAGATGGCCTTCGATAAGCGGGTGATCGTTCTCAACGAATATATCTATATAAGATAACGGTATCATTGCATCGCCGAATGCACGCGGCACATATTTATTGATAACCGCTATAACATAGTCGGCGCATTCCACAGCAGCCAGAGTAGCATCCACCGAAGTTCCGAGCGACACGTAACCGTGTTCGTCGGGCGGACAAACCTGGATCATCGCCACATTACATGGCAATACGCCCGAACGATACAACCTCTGTGTTTCGCCAAGAAAGATCGGAATGTAGTCTGCAAAACCAGCCTGCACGTCTTTGCGTACATTCGAACCGACAAAAAAAGCGTCATGCTGGAAGATCCCTTCGAACTTTGCATCCGTATACGGAGCCGGCCCTTCAGTGTGGAGGTGGTGTATGTGTACATTCTTGAGTTCACCGTTCTCTCCTCTCTTGCACATTGCATTAATAAGGCATTGTGGCGCACTGGCGACACTGCTCAAGTGTACGTGGTCGCCCGACTTTATCACTTTGACAGCCTCATCGGCAGAAACGAATTTGATTGTGTGGTTCATCGCTGTTTATTATTGTGTTTGGATTATTCTGATGACAAATCAAGTTCCAAAAATATGAATAATTTTCCATCGTTCAAACTTCTCAGATTAAGTTAGCGTTAAACGACCCAAAATCTCGCATTTCCCAGACTACAAATGAATAAAATATAGTATATTTGCAATCTCAACCCCCCTTTAAAAGGGGGTATCGAACAGAAAAGTGAGGAATCGTAATAGCTTCCTCGAGAAACAGACTAATCTTAACTTTATTATGGATCAATCCAACAAAGTAGAACTTGAAGACGTGGTTATCCGGTTCTCGGGTGACTCCGGCGACGGTATGCAGCTTACGGGGACTCTATTCTCAGACGCTTCGGCGTTCATTGGCAACGGGATCTCCACTTTCCCGGATTATCCTTCCGAGATCCGCGCCCCACAGGGCACCGTAGCCGGTGTGTCTGGTTTCCAGGTACATTTCGGAAGTGCCAAGATGAACACTCCAGGCGACTATTGCGACGTATTGGTTGCCATGAATCCAGCAGCGCTCAAAGCCAACGCATGTTGGCTCAAGAAATCGGCAACAATAATCATCGACGCCGACACATACGATGAAAAATCGATTCTCAAAGCGGGATTCAACACCCCGGATCCATTTACAGAACTCGGACTGCAGGATTACAACATAATACGCGCCCCAATCACCTCAATGACAAAGGACGCTCTCGCCGACGTAGAACTCGATCTCAAATCGAAACTGAAATGCAAGAACATGTTTACGCTCGGTATATGTTTCTGCCTGTTCAGCAGGCCGTTAGAGCATACTGAAAAATATATCGACGACAAGTTCCTGAAAAAGAACCCAGAAGTGGCCAAAGCCAACAAACTCGCTCTCAAGGCCGGTTTCAACTATGCGTCGAACACCCACGCGTTCGCAAACACATACGAAATAGCTCCGGCAAACCTCGCCAAAGGTCGCTACCGTAACATCAGCGGTAACCAGGCTGTGGCATGGGGATTCCTGGCAGCTTCGGAAAAGAGCGGGCGCCCGCTCTTCTGCGGTTCGTACCCGATCACCCCGGCAACCGTCATTCTCGAAGAACTCGCAAAACGCAAGGACCTCGGAGTCAAGACATTCCAGGCAGAAGACGAAATCGCCGGCATCTGTACCGCCATCGGCGCGTCATATGCAGGTAACTTTGCCGTAACGACAACCTCTGGTCCTGGGCTTTCGCTTAAATCGGAAGCATTGGGTCTCGCAGTAATCACCGAACTCCCGATCGTAATCGTCAACGTACAGCGCGGCGGCCCCTCGACAGGCCTCCCCACAAAAACGGAACAAGCCGACCTGCTCCAGGCTCTTTGGGGCCGTAACGGCGAATGCCCACTGATCGTCATGGCCGCCAGCACACCATCCGATTGTTTCGACTACGCATTCATGGCAGGAAAACTCGCCATGGAACACATGACACCGGTATTGCTTCTCTCCGACGGGTACCTCGCCAACGGAAGCGAACCGTGGAAAATACCTTCGATGAAGGACTATCCCAGCATCAATCCTCCGATCGTGACCAAAACGGAAGACGGCGGTCCTTTCATGCCCTACAAACGTAACGAAAACCTGGTACGCGGATGGGCACACCCCGGCACTCCGGGAATGGAACACCGTATTGGAGGTCTTGAAAAACACTTCCTCAAAGGATCCGTATCGCACGACCCGGCAAACCACCAGCGCATGACAAACCTGCGTGCCGCAAAGGTCGCCAAAGTGCAGGACTTCCTGCCCGACCAGACTGTCATAGGCGACGAAAACGGCGATCTGCTCGTCGTAGGTTGGGGCGGCACCAAAGGACATCTGCTCACGGCAGTAAAGGCCTTGCGCGCCGAAGGCAAAAAGGTATCGCTGTGCCAATTCAACTATATCAATCCGCTCCCGAAGAACGTCAGAGACATTTTCAAGAACTTCAAAAAGATAGTTGTATGCGAGCTGAACATGGGTCAGTTTGCCAACTACCTGAGAATGAACTTCCAGGAATTCGAATTCCTGCAGTTCAACAAGGTTCAGGGACAGCCCTTCACGGTAGTGGAACTCAAAGACAAGTTTAACGAATTATTGGGATAACCATGGCAGACAATAAATATATATACACGCCTCAGGATTTCAAGAGCGACCAGGAAGTGAAATGGTGCCCCGGCTGTGGCGACTATGCAATTCTCAACTCCGTCGTGAAGGCAATGCCCGAAGTAGCCAAGAGAGACGGCATTCCGCACGAGAAGTTCGTTGTGGTATCAGGTATAGGATGTTCTTCGCGTTTCCCTTATTATGTGAACATTTACGGTTTCCACAGCATACACGGTCGTGCTGCAGCAATAGCCACAGGCCTCAAGGTTGCAAACCCCGACCTTTCGGTATGGGTTACGAGCGGCGACGGCGACTCGCTCGCCATCGGCGGAAACCACTTCATCCACGCAATAAGGCGTAACATCGACCTGAACCTGATAATCTTCAACAACCAGATATACGGTCTCACAAAAGGTCAGTACTCCCCGACCTCCGAATTCGGCAAAATAACCAAAACATCTCCTTTCGGCACGGTGGAATACCCGTTCAAACCCGGAGAACTGGTTCTCGGAGCACGCGGAAAATTCTTCGCCCGTTCCCTTGACGTAGAAGTCGGCCTCACTCAACAACTTTGCGAAGCAGGAGCCGAACACAAAGGAATGTCGGTAATAGAAGTTTTACAAAACTGCGTCATATTCAACGACAAGACCTTTGCAAAATTCACAGCGACCAAAGAACTGCGAGAAGAAAAGACCATCGTCCTCAAACACGGAGAACGTATGCTTTTCGGCAAGGAAAAGAACAAGGGTCTGCGTCTGAACGGACTCAAACTCGAGGTTGTCACCATAGGCGAAAACGGAGTTACCGAAGAAGATGTCCTCATACACGACGCCCATGAGCCCAATCCGAGCATCCACATGATGCTCGCCGATATGGAAGGCCCCGATTTCCCCGTTGCACTCGGCATCATACGCGACGTCAAAGACGACTCATATGACAACAGAGTATGCCAACAAGTCGCTGACGTACAGAGCAACTGCCAAATACACAACGTAGACGAACTTCTGAACAGCGGCAACGTCTGGGAAGTAAAATAAATCATCGATCTGCATCATCGCACTACGGTTCCAGACCGTATCGTAATAACACAAGATGGATATCCGTTAAAATGGATATCCATCTTGTGTTTCAACATTGTCCTCATACGCATCACAAAGCCAGCACCATACGGGACAAACAGCCAATTCCCCAAAACAAACCGATAAAAAATCATGCCCCACAAAAAACTGCATAATTCGATTAAATTTCGGTTGCGACACTTTGTAAATTCATTTTTTTTTCAAACCTTGTAAGAAATATCTTCTGCCTCCCCAGAAACATAACCCAATAAAATTCTTCTATGAAAAGACACGTACTCACGATCATCATGTTAATGGCTGCGGTAATGAGTTTGTCATGCCAAAGCAAGCAAGAGTCATCGGAATTCCCCGATTGGGCATGGACCGATTTCAAACGACCGGAAGGAATCAACCCCATCATCTCTCCAGATACTACCACAAAATTCTACTGTCCAGTATCCAAGACATGGGTAGCCTGGGAATCGAACGACACATTCAACCCCGGAGCAACCGTATACGACGACAATATAGTAGTACTCTACCGTAGCGAAGACAAAAGCGGCGTAGGCATCGGCAAACGTACCTCTCGCCTCGGTTACGCATGGTCTAAAGACGGCATAAATTACGAACGCCTGAGCGAACCCGTATTCTACCCCGACAACGACGACCAGATTGAACGCGAATGGCCCGGCGGCGTGGAAGACCCTCGAATAGCAATGACCGAAGACGGCCTTTATGTCATGATTTACACGCAATGGAACCGCAAAACGGCACGTCTGGCGGTTGCAACCTCGCGCGACCTCAAAAAATGGGAAAAACACGGCCCGGCATTCGCCAAAGCCTATGACGGACGATTCAAGGACAACTTCACCAAGTCGGCCTCCATCATAACCCGTGTCAAAGGTGGCAAAACCGTTATAGCCAAGATCGACGGCAAATACTGGATGTATTGGGGCGAAAGATTCGTAAATGTAGCTACCTCTGACAACCTTGTCGACTGGACACCAATGCTCGACGAAAAAGGCGAATTGCTCAGGGTTATGGAAGCACGCCCGGGACACTTCGACAGCGATTTCCCGGAATGCGGTCCGCCTGCCATAATTACCAAAAAAGGTATTATTCTGTTCTACAATGGCAAAAACGCCGGCAAAACAAAAGGAGATCCAAACTACACGTTCAATTCCTATTGCGCAGGCCAGGCCTTGTTCGATCTCAAAGACCCGACCAAACTCATAGACAGACTCGACAAACCATTCTTCGTTCCGGAAACTGAATTCGAGAAAAGCGGACAATATCCGGCCGGCACTGTTTTCATACAGGGTCTGGTACTACACAAAAAGAAATGGTACCTCTATTACGGATGTGCCGACTCGCGCGTCAGTGTAGCCATATACGATCCTAAAGCGAAAAAATAACAGTTCGAATGAAGAAACTTTTTTTACTGATCATGTTAACCTCCTTGGTGCCGGGATTGCCGAGCGCTAAGGAGGTTACCTATTTTCAGAATCCAGTCATCAGGGGTGAGATGGCCGACCCATCAATAATAAGGATAAAAAACACCTATTACGCAACCGGGACCTCTTCGGAATGGGCCCCGTTCTTTCCCGTATATACCTCAAAAGATCTCGTCAACTGGAATCTGCGAGGCCATATTTTCGACAAGAAACCCGAGTGGACATCGAACTCTTTCTGGGCCCCAGAACTTTACGTACTCGACGGCAAGGTATTGTGCTATTATACCGCCCGCCGCAAAAGCGACAATGTTTCGTATATAGGTGTCGCCTCGGCCAAATCGCCGCTGGATGAGTTCACCGACCACGGACCCATTGTAGAATACGGCACGGAAGCCATCGATGCCTTCATCTACGATGACAACGGCGAACTGTATATAAGCTGGAAGGCATACGGACTCGACAAGCGCCCGATAGAACTGCTCGCAAGCAGACTCTCGGCCGACGGCCTGCACCTCGAAGGCGAACCGTTCTCCCTGCTGGTGGATGACGAAAATATAGGCATGGAAGGACAGTACCACTTCAAGAAGGGAGATTACTACTACATAGTTTACTCGGCTCACAACTGCTGCGGACCAGGCAGCAGCTACGATGTCTATGTCGCACGCTCCAAAAGTTTCAAAGGTCCGTATGAAAAATACCCGGGCAACCCTATTTTGCACGGAGGTACGGGCGATTACATCTCATGCGGACACGGAACCGCTGTCGAAACGCCCGACGGACGCATGTTCTATATGTGCCACGCCTACCTCTGGGACGACGGATTCTATTGCGGACGCCAACCCATATTGCAGGAGATGGTCGTCAACGACGAAGCCTGGGTAGAATTTCCTACCGGCACTCTGGCGGTTGCCAGACAGGCCATGCCTTTTGCTGGAACAACCCAACAGCCGGTAAAGGATTTTCATGACCGGTTCACAGGAAAGAGACTCGGACTCGAATGGTCCTGGAACTACCCTTATTCCGATATCCAGGCGAAAACAGGAAAAGGAGGACTCTCTTTGAGCGGAACTGCCAAGCCGACCAATCATAACGGCACAGCCTTGTGCATTCGCCCCGTCACTCCAGAATATTATTACGAAACAAAGGTCATCGGGACGAACCAAAGCACAAAAGGACTTACATTATACGGAGACGACCAGAACCTGGTGGTATGGGGAGTAGAAGGAAACAGACTGTTAATCAAACAAATATTGAACGGTAAAGAGACAATCCTATGGGAAACCAGCAACGACGGTAACGACATTTACCTGCGAATCGCTGTCACCAAAGGTCGCATGCTCGAATTCGCTTACAGCACCGACGGGAATATATGGACAAAAACAGATATCCCGCCACTTGATACAAATGCGACAGTACGCTGGGACAGGGTTGCCCGCCCTGGACTCATACATATCGGTAGTCCAGAGGAACCCGCCCGGTTCGAATACTTCAGCCTCATCAATACTAAACAATAAACCACCTCGATTTGAGAATAGCCCAAACACCAGACTCATCTTCAAATATCTCCAATTAATAAGAGTGGTCTTTAGACCACTCTTATTAATATACACCACATTCCGACAAATAATTGCAACAGTAAAAAAATACCTGCTACTCAGGAGCGTAACGGCGCAGTACAACGTAGGCCTCCTTGATGCCGAGTTCTCCCGCCTTACTGATGTCGAGACTGCCTTTCTGCACATCCTTCATATATATCTGTACCAATCCTCTGTTGTAGTAAGCCTCGGCAAAATCGGGATACAATTCGATAGCTTTCGAATAATCATCATAGGCTTCGGTCAAGCGGCCTGAAGCAACCTGAAGATTCCCCCGGTTATAATATATGTGTGCAAAATCGGGCAACAGTTTGGCAGCCTTGTTAAGGTCGGCGATTGCTTCATCGTAATTATATGTTCTTCGTGGCGTCGTATTCACCACTACGGTCGGATCGCCATCCACCGACAAGCGTTGCACAGGCATGCTTATGGAAGATACGAAATCTATCATCTCGCTCCGTATAACGGCTCTGTTAAAATAGAGGAATGGATTCGACGGATCTTTCTCGATGGCTTCCCCGTAGATATTGACAGAATTAGTATACTGTTTTATAAGTCCTTGCGTTATTCCTTTTTCGAACAGTCCATTTACATCCGGCTTCGTTGCCGCCAATCGTTCGCTCACCTGTTTGTCGAGCATCATTATCGAATCAGGCGAGATATCGGTACCTTTTGTCGAAAGTGCTATATATGGGATGTCTGTATCGGCCAGGAACTTGGTCAATGCCTCATGGAAATACGGACGTGCTATATTGATCCCGGCATTCCCCGTTTCCTCGCGCAAAAGAGTGAACCTGAATTGCGGCAGCATCTTAATACGCGTATTATCGTCACTTGTTCCGACAGCTCTGCCATCGGTCAATTTTGAATCGAACGCCAAAAGCTGCGAGAACTTACGCGACGTATCGGCATAAATCGAAAAAGTGCTGTCATTCAATTTTGAACGATATTCGGCAATCTTCATATCGGCCGTATACTGATCCTGACGTGCGCCTGCCGGATCGCCTTTCATCGCCCTCACCATCGATCTGTTTATATATGCATTGGCAAAATCGGGATACAGACCGATAGCCTTGGTATAATCGCTCAAAGCCCCATCCAGATCACCGAGTCTGATTTTCACTCCGGCCCTATTGTAATAAACCAGTACATTATTGGGCACATATTTCGACACCTGATCATAATCGGCCAAAGCATTGTTATAATCACCGATTTGGGAGCGCGTGATGGCTCTGTTGAAATAGGTAAGGGCATTTGTCGAGTCGATTTCGAGTACATGCGTAAAATTCTCTATGGCCTCAACCGGATGGCTGGTGTTGGCATAGGTCAGCGCTTTATTAAAATAGGCATGTGCATATGTCGAATCGAGTTTTATGGCATGATCGAAATCCTCCATGGCCTTATCGTACTCTTCACGTTGGAGATACAACATACCTCGCGTGTTATACGACCGTTGATCGTATATATTCGTACGCACAGCTTTATCGTAATCTGCCTGCGCTCTGACCGTATCTTTGAGAAACAGATAGCTGGTTCCACGATTTATGTATGCATCGACCACCTTATCATCGCGGCTGATAAATTCGTCGAAATCTTTTATGGCATCCTCATAGCGTTTCAACTGGAGATATGCCACTCCACGGCTGAAAAATGCGGCGGAAAAGTCGGGTCTGAGCGATATTACCTCGGCGAAATCATTCAGGGCATCGTCGTTGTTTCCGATTTTCAGGCGGGTTATGGCTCTGTTGTAATAGGCCATCGTATAAACCGGATTTTTCTCTACGGTTGTCGTAAAGTCCTGTTCGGCCCCAAACATGTCATCAAGGTTATATTTTGCTATTCCGCGCATGAAATAGGCTTCGTAGGCGTCTGGATCTGCTTTTATCAGGGCGTTAAGTGTCCGGATGGCATCCTCGTAGTTGTTGTCGACAAGATAGTTGTGCCCCATGTAATAAAAATAGTCCTTATTTATCTGGGCAGAGGATGACAGCCCCGATAAGACAGAGACAACAAAAACTATTACAATGGATAACTGGCGCATATGTCAGAGAAGGTTATTCCGGCGCTAATTTACCGTTTTAAACTTTTTAACGCAAAAACAGTTATTATATTTTCCGCAAATGCGCATGTACCGCCTATTTTTGAGACATCATCTTTCCCACCGAAAATACACCTCGCACAATCCATAAAAAAACAGGTCTTAATATTGGGTGCTGTGACAAAAAAATCGTACCTTTGATGGCAATTGCGTTTAAAAAAAGTGTACTAATCCATAAACGGTAAAATGAAAAAAATCGATGTGGTACTTGGCCTCCAGTGGGGCGACGAAGGAAAAGGTAAGGTAGTCGACGTACTCACTCCAAACTATAAAGTGATCGCCAGGTTCCAAGGCGGCCCCAATGCTGGGCACTCGCTCCATTTCAACGACAAAAGTTATGTACTCAACACGATTCCATCCGGGATATTCCGAGACGGCACTGTGAATCTGATAGGTAACGGCGTCGTTATTGATCCGGCCATCCTTGCCGGCGAAATAGCCGCGCTCGAAACCGCCGGGAACGATGTTACATCGAAATTGGTTATCTCCAAAAAAGCCCACCTCATTCTGCCTACCCACCGTATCCTCGACGCGGCATCGGAAGCATCCAAAGGCAAGACCAAGATCGGATCCACGCTCAAAGGCATAGGTCCGACATACATGGATAAAACGGGACGTAACGGCCTTCGCATAGGAGATATTTTATCGCCGGAATTCAAAAAGCGCTATAACACGCTCAAGGAAAAGCATATCAATATGCTGAAGCAATACCCTGACTTCACATACGATATAACCAAATACGAACAAGACTGGTTTGCCGGCATAGAAAAGATACGCCAATGCGCATTCGTCGACAGCGAACAGGCAGTGAACCAGTACATCGACAGTGACGTTGCAATCCTTGCCGAAGGAGCCCAGGGTTCTCTTCTTGACATTGATTTCGGAACATACCCGTTTGTAACGTCATCCAACACCCTTTGCGCTGGAGCCTGCACGGGCCTTGGTGTAGCACCGAACCGCATCGGCGAAGTATACGGCATATTCAAGGCATATTGTACCCGAGTTGGCAGCGGACCTTTCCCGACGGAACTTTCAGACGAAACCGGCGAGAAAATGAGAAACATAGGTCATGAATTCGGTTCTACCACAGGACGCCAACGCCGTTGCGGATGGCTCGATCTGGTAGCCCTCAAATACACCGTGATGCTCAATGGTGTCACATCGCTGATCATGATGAAAAGCGACGTTCTCAACACTTTCGAAACCATCAAGGTAGCTACGGCATACGACATCAACGGCGAACAGGTATCTCACTTCCCATATGAAATAAACGACGAAATCAAACCGGTGTACCGTGAATTCAAAGGATGGAATCAGGATATCAACCATATACGCAATTATGATGATTTCCCGGTCGAGTTCAAGGAATACGTCGAATTCATAGAAAACGAGTGCGGAGTTCCTGTCAAGATAATCTCCGTAGGCCCGGACCGCGAAGAAACGATATTAAGGTAAATCCACTCTTGGCAACGACACGCATATACCAACTGCCAAATGGCAACAATGACCGGATCAGCAAACTAAAACAGCATATTTGTTTCTTGTTTTGATAATAAGGCCATAAGATTATCGTTATGCTTTAAAATGGCCTGTAATTTGTGTGAAAGCAGAGCAGATAAAACTCAAAACAAATAAAACTTAAGGATTATGAAAAGTTCAAAATTCTCAATCGCGGCTCTTTTGGTGGCCGGAGTAATGATGGTGGGCTGTTCAACATGGAGCAATAAAGGTAAAGGCGCGGCTTACGGCGGCGGTGGCGGAGCATTGTTGGGCGCTGGCATAGGCGCTTTGGCTGGCGGTGGAAAAGGAGCAGCAATCGGCACGGCCATAGGTGCTGCGGTAGGTACCGGCGCAGGTGTGCTGATAGGCAACAAGATGGATAAGAAACAGGCCGAAATAGAACAGCAGGTTAAAGATGCTCAGGTACAGGAAGTGACAGACCAGAACGGTCTTCAGGCTATCAAGGTAACGTTCAACGATGGCCTTCTCTTTGGATTCAACTCCAGCACGCTCAGCACTTCGGCTCAGAACGCACTTGCCAACTTTGCAAAGACCGTAGCAAGCGAACCCGATATGGATATCACAATCTATGGCAATACCGACAATGTGGGAACACGTGCCGCAAACGAAAAGGTCTCGACTGCAAGGGCCCAGGCCGTACAAAACTTCCTCCTGGGACATGGCGTATCACCGAAACAGATCATAAAGGTCCAGGGTCTGGCATACGATTCTCCAGTAGCTGACAACTCGACAGAAGCCGGCAGAGCACAGAACCGTCGTGTGGATATTTACCTCACAGCCAACCAGAACATGGTTAAGCAGGCCGAAGCAGGCACACTGAAATAAAATAATAGCGGTCACAACTCCGCAGCACGACACAGAGGCCTTTTAGGCCTCTGTGTTTTTTTTATTCCTTGTCCTAACCATTTAAACCCAATCCTCAAAATATTGATCGTGGCACAATGAGCATAGGCAGAAAAGAGTTAAGAAGCATACAAATAATCGATAAAATCGTATAAGTACAGAGACGAATGGTCACTATATGCGATCGGCTATCGAAACAAAATGCAGAGTGGATTCGAGAAAGTTGCATAACCGGGAAAACACGATGGATTGATGCAGAATCTTTCAAAGCAACCGGTATGCTTGCATCCGCCCGACAAAGCCATAAAAAATCAAGGCAACCACCTTATCAGATGATTGCCTTGATTTTGTTGAGCTACCTGGATTCGAACCAAGAAAGGCAGATCCAGAATCTGCAGTGTTACCATTACACCATAGCTCAATCTTGTGGTGCAAATTTAAGGCATATTTCTTTCCGCTCCAAATTTTCCTCTAAAAAAATCACAAGTTTTAACACAATTGAATCTATCTTGCACCCCATTGCAAACCACACTATACGATCACGCACCGTTGAAAATGACGGGCGACAACCAGAGAAGACTTTACAAGTTCCGACGAAGCATAACAATCAAGACCCTATTGCATAATACTCGATACCTTCATTCTCCAATTCTTTACGGTCATATATGTTGCGTCCATCGAATATGACCGGTTTCTTCATCAGCCTTTTTATTAGAGTCCACGATGGTAATCTAAACTCTTTCCATTCTGTCAGAAGGACCAGAGCATCGGCATCGTCCAGCGCTTCGTACTTATCCTTAACATATTCAGCCACGTCTCCATGCATATGTCTGAATTCATCCATCGCCACCGGATCATACGCAGCAACCGAAGCCCCGGCCTCGTTCAGCAATTTAACCATAACTCCGGATGTAGCCTCACGGATATCGTCGGTTTCCGGCTTGAACGAGAGGCCCCACACCGCTATTTTACGTCCTGTAAGGTCTCCGCCGAAATAGCTTGACAATTTACCGAAAAGAACCTTTTTTTGTTTTTCGTTCACGCTTTCAACAGCCTTGAGCACCTGCATCTCGTATCCGTACTCCTGAGCCGTTTTTATCAGAGCCTTGACGTCCTTCGGGAAACACGACCCACCATAACCAGCTCCCGGATAAAGGAACTTAGTACCTATGCGCGTATCGCTTCCTATACCGCGTCGCACCATATTTACGTCGGCACCGACCAACTCACACAGGTTGGCTATGTCGTTTATGAAACTTATTCGAGTCGCAAGCATCGAGTTGGCAGCGTATTTTGTCATCTCGGCCGAAGGAATATCCATAAACAGCACCCTAAAATTGTTCAGCAGGAAAGGCCTGTAAAGTTTTGTAAGAATATCTTTAGCCCTCTCGTTCTCGACACCTATCACTACACGGTCGGGGCTGAGGAAATCTTTGATGGCACTCCCCTCTTTCAGGAATTCCGGATTCGAAGCCACATCGAACTCGACATTCTTTCCACGTTCTGCCAAACGTTGTTCGATCAGACTCTTAACCTTCTTAGCCGTTCCCACAGGGACCGTACTTTTGGTAACGATCAATTTATAAGATTCCATATTACGGCCCACTTCGTCGGCAACCTGAAGAACATATTTCAGATCGGCGCTTCCGTCTTCTCCGGGAGGGGTGCCCACGGCCGAAAATATCACTTCGGCATCGTCTATGACCTCTTTCAACGATGTAGCAAATGTCAGTCGACCGGCGGCGATGTTCTTTTCGAGCAGTTCGTCCAACCCGGGTTCGTATATAGGCGAGATGCCTTTACGCAATTTTTCGATCTTCTCTATATTCACATCGACGCACACGACATCTACACCCATCTCAGCAAAACACACTCCCGTAACCAGACCAACGTACCCTGTTCCTACGATAGCTATTTTCATATTCTGTCAGTAGTAATTACATTAATCAATATAGGCAAAGTTAACTCTTTTTGCATAAAGAATCGTATCTTTACAGATGCATTTACTGACACATAAATCATATTGACAATGGAACTGGAAAAAAAGATCAGCACCGGCATAATGGAGGCGATGAAGGCCAAGGACGATGTTAAGAGAGATACGCTGCGCAACGTCAAGAAGATGATAATAGAGGCCAAAACCGCAGGCCCCAATATCGACGAGCTTCCCGATGCCGAAGTACTCAAGATCATCACCAAACTGGCAAAACAAGGAACCGATTCGGCAGAAATATTTAAGCAGCAGGGGCGTAACGATCTTTATGAATATGAGATGGCACAAGTAGAGGTCTTAAAATCATACCTGCCTAAGCAATTGAATGATGCAGAACTGACAGAGGCTGTCAAGAGTATCATATCTTCGACAGGCGCGACCTCTATGAAAGATATGGGACGAGTAATGGGCATAGCGTCCAAACAGTTGGCCGGGCAGGCGGAAGGCAAAGCCATTTCGGCAAAAGTAAAAGAATTGCTATCATAATATATCGTTGGAGCAATCTCTCTCAGTCGCTTTTTGCAGTATAAAGAGAAAGCTCTGTAACAACATCCACCGAGAGAAACATACTCCGATCACAACATATCAAAAAAAGTCATGGCGGGAAATTTTCCCGCCATGACTTTTTTTACTTAAAAATGCCTCCGACTTAGAACTTAAAATATTCTTTGGCATTACGGTAGCATATGTCTTCCGTCATTTTACCGATAAATTCCATCTCTTCTTTAGGGAGCAAACCACGTTTGAGGTCGTTACCAAGTTCATTGCAAAGTATCCTGCGGAAATATTCGTGTCTTGGGAAAGAGAGGAAACTGCGCGAATCGGTCAACATTCCTACGAACCTGCTCAGCAAACCGCCGTGAGAGAGTATTTCGAGTTGTTGTCTCATGCCCTCCATCTGATCCAGGAACCACCATGCCGCACCGTACTGCATCTTTCCGGGAACCGACCCGTCGTTGAAGTTATATGCCATCGACATCAAAACTTCGGAGTCTTTCGGGTTCAGGTTATAGAGTATCGTACGTGTCAGGCAGTTTTCCTCGTCCAGTTTGCCGAGTATGCGTGAAAGGCCGGCAGCAACCTTGTCATCAGCCATCGAGTCGCACCCTACGTCAGGGCCGAGTTTCTTGAACAACTTACGGTTGTTATTGCGGATAGCGCCTATGTGGAACTGCTGTGCCCAACCCATTTCGTTGTTCATCTTGGCGAGATGGAATATCATGCCGCTCTTGAATACGGCAGCTTCTTCCGACGTTACGCCATCTCCTTTCAATGCTTTGGCGAAGATTGATTCGAGTGCGCTTTCGGTAAAGTCTCTGTCCGGGAAATCGTTGAAACCGTGGTCTGCAGCCTTACATCCGTGGGCAGCGAAATACTCCTGACGTTTCGACAGAGCGGTCAGCAAATCGGCGAAACTCTTTATCTCCATACCGGCAGCTTCACCCAGACGACCTATATAAGCAACATAATTAGCCTTGTCGTCGATAGCCATAACCTTGTCGGGCCTCCACGATGGGTTGACCTTTATTTCAAAACTTTTGTCGGCGGCGATAGCTTTATGCCAGCGCAAGTCGTCGATCGGGTCATCGGTCGTGCACAGAACCTCTACATTCATCATACGCAACAGACCTCGCACCGAGAACTCTTTTTGTTTCAATATGGCGTTACACTGATCGTAGATTCTTTTGGCACTTGCCGGATTGAGCACCTCCGAGATGCCGAAATAACGTACCAACTCGAGATGTGTCCAGTGGTACAATGGGTTACGCATGGCATGTTGGAGAGTGTCGGCCCATTTCTGGAACTTGCCGAAACTGTCGCCGTCACCGGTAACGAAACGTTCTTCCACTCCGTTGGCACGCATAGCCCGCCATTTGTAGTGGTCGCCGCCCAACCAGACTTCCGAAATATCCTCGAACTGATAGTCTTCCGCTATCATCTGAGGATTGAGGTGGTTGTGATAATCTATGATTGGCTGCGAAGCTGCATGTTTATCATACAGCTCTTGTGCGTAATCGGATTCGAGCAAAAAATCTTTTCCTATCATATTTATTCCCCAGGGGGGCCTCATATTTAATTAATCTGGTGTTATACCGAGAGACGAGTATCTTGTCGGTACTCGTCTCTTGGGCTTATTTGCGGTATTCCTGTCTTGATTTCGCGATTCCGAGTTCCAGTCCGCGAAGTTCGGCCAGTCCGCGAAGACGGCCTATACCGGAATAACCCGGATTGGTCTTTTTTCTCAGGTCGTCGAGCATCTGGTGTCCGTGGTCAGGACGGTATGGTATCGAGACTTTGCGGCGTTCCATAACTTCGAGGAAGGCTTTCATAACGCCATACATATCCACGTCGCCTTCGAGATGGTTGGCTTCGTAGAAGTTGCCTTCGGCGTCGCGCTGTGTGGAACGGAAATGAGCGAAGTTGACCCTGTCTCCAAGTCTGCACATCATTCCGGGAAGGTCGTTGTCTGCACGCACGCCGAAAGAGCCGGTGCAAAGGCACAATCCGTTAGATGGGTTAGGTACGGCAGCCACCAGTTTCTTGAAATCCTCTTCAGTACTGAGGATACGCGGCAAACCGAGGATAGCATAAGGAGGGTCATCGGCATGGATGGCCAGTTTGATGCCAACTTCGTCTGCGACGGGAGTGATCTCTTTGAGGAACTCTATGAGGTTGCTGCGGAGTTTCTCTTCGTCGATATCCTTATAGCGGTCGAGCTGAGCCTGGAACTCTTCCAGCGTGAAACTCTCTTCCGCGCCGGGAAGGCCAGCGATCATATTCCTTATAAGGGTATTTTTATCCTCTTCCGTCATCTGTTCGAGACGCTTGCGAGCGATCTCCTTTTCCTTGTCGGAGTATTCTTTTTCAGCACCGGGGCGTTTCAACAGATAGAGGTCGAAGGCCATGAAGGCTGCGCGTTCGAAACGAAGCGCCTTCGAGCCGTCGGGCATCGTGTAAGCGAGGTCGGTACGGGTCCAGTCGAGAACCGGCATGAAATTATACGTAACCACCATAACGCCGCACTCGGCAAGGTTACGCAGACTCTGCTTGTAATTTTCGATATATTGTTGGAAATTGCCTTCACGAGTCTTGACGTGTTCGTGTACCGGCACACTTTCGACTACCGTCCATTTCAAACCGGCATCTTCGATGATCTTGATACGTTTTTTGATCTCGTCCACGGTCCATACTTCCCCGTTCGGGATGTGATGGAGCGCGGTCACGATACCGGTAGCGCCAGCCTGGCGGATATCGGCCAGAGATACGGGGTCATTCGGCCCGTACCAGCGCCATGTCTGTTCTCCTAAATACATATTTTTCGGTTAGTTAGGTTCAATTTAATTTCTACATAGGGAGGAGAGCAATTCCCCCCTGCGGATAAATGCAGGGAGGGGGTGATACTGCTCTGTTCGTATGCCAAAAGGCTTAGATCGAGAATGCGTCGAAACCGCCGTCGATTACGAGTACCGTACCCGAAACGAATTTCGATGCATCACTCACGAGGTAATGCAGCGACCCGAGGAGTTCATCTGCTTCTCCAAAACGTTTGTACGGAGTATGTGCAAGTATAGTTTTGGCCCTATCCGAGTAGCTTCCGTCGGGATTTGTCATCAGCGTACGGTTCTGTTCGGTAATGAAGAAGCCCGGAGCCATTGCGTTCACGCGGAAATTGTTGCCGAACTTGATAGCCAATTCGCCAGCCATATATTTCGTGAAGTTGGTAACGGCAGCTTTAGCGGCGCTGTAACCCACAACGCGTGTCAGAGGACGAAGTGCCGATTCCGACGACATGTTGACGATAGAACCGCCGCCATTCTTGATCATGGCCTTCACAAACACGAGTGTAGGAATAACGGTACCGAAAAGATTGAGGTCGACCACTTTACGGAAGTCTTCGAGAGCGATGTCGAGAATCGTCTTGTCGGGCGGAACGGTAGCGCCACCCATATTGCCACCGGCAGCGTTAACGAGTATGTCTATTTTGCCGTATGCGTCGAGTATATCCTTGCAGTTCTGTTCGAGGACCTCACGGTTCATCACATCGGTATAAAGGAACATGGCTTCGTTGCCGGCAGCCTTGATTTCTGCGGCCAATGCCTTACCTTTAGCTTCATCGCGATCGAGGATTGCGACTTTGACACCCTGTTCTGCCAGGTATTTTGCCATAGATGTTCCCAATACGCCGGCGCCGCCAGTAATAATTGCGACTTTCCCGTTTACATCAAATAAATTTTTCATCACTTATATATGGTTTAAATTATTTAACTTCAATGACTTTATACTTGGGCACGAGTGATTTCATGATGATCCATCCCAGCAGGTAAACTACCGAGCAGATGCAGAATATCACGAAATAACCCGAATCTATACCCTCGAAGCCCATGAATTTCATGTTGGTTTCCGTAGCGTAGTCGAACAATACGCCCGAAGACATGTTGATAATGAAAGAGGCCAATGCGCCTGCAGCACCGCCGATACCGGTAACCGTACCGACTGCCGATTTTGGGAACATATCGCCCACGGTAGTGAAGATATTTGCCGACCATGCCTGATGCGCCGCACCTGCGATACCGATAATGATCACCGGGAACCAGTAAGAATATGCGCCCAGAGGTTGTGCGAACATTGCAAGCAGCGGGAAGAAGGCGAAGATAAGCATGGCTCTCATACGGCCTGCGTATGGGTTCATGCCTTTCTTGGTAATGAAATACGAAGGAAGCCAGCCGCCAACGATAGCCAACAAGGTAATCATATAGAGAACGAAGAGCGGGAATGCAACCTGGGTTGAGGTCATGTTGTATACCGACTGCAGATAAGCTGGAGCCCAGAAGAGGTAGAACCACCACACTCCATCGGTCATGAATTTACCGATAGTGAAAGCCCAGGTCTGTTTGAACTTGAAGCATTGCAGGAACGAGAGTTTCTTCTCTTTTCCTTTATCTGCATCGCCTTTTTCCACTTCCTGTTCATGTTGTTTGTCGAGAATAGCGTCCTGAGTTATATATTCGAGCTCGGCTTTGTTAACCTTCGGGTTATTTTCCGGCTTTTTGTAGATGAATTCCCAGAATCCCATCCATACGAAACCGAGGGCTCCTATAATTATAAAGGTCATTTCCCAACCATATGCCTGAGCTATGAAAGGAATGGTGAGAGGAGCCGCCAGAGCACCTACGGTAGAACCCGCATTAAATATACTGGTTGCGAATGCCCTGTCCTTTTTAGGGAAGTACTCAGCCGTAGCCTTGATTGCGGCCGGGAAGCTGCCGCCCTCACCAAGAGCCAAAACCAAACGTGCTATAATAAAGAGTACAACACTGACATTGATCACTTTAGACACATCCGAAACTGTTGCAAGCACTTCTTTTGCACCTTCGAAGCCAACGAACCAGGTACCTGCAGCGATACCTGAGGTTGCTATACCGCAGAATGCGTGCAAGCAGGCACCCAGCGACCATACCCCTATGGCCCACATATAACCTTTTTTGGTTCCCATCCAGTCTATGAACCTACCTGCAAAAAGCATGCTGGCTGCATAGAAAAGCGAGAATAGTGCGGCGATAAGTCCGTAATGTGTATTGGTCCAGTGGAATTCCGGAGCTATGAATTCCTGCCAAGTAAGAGATAGTACCTGACGATCGAGATAGTTGACCGTCAATGCGAAAAACAACAAAGTACAGACAACCCAACGAACATTGGACATCCGTGTCTTTGGTTGAGCTAAATTGTTCATCAATGATTAAGTTAGTGGTTAGTTAAATTTGATTATTAGTTGCTTGTATCTATTTTTTCAAAAAATTTGATGCAATATATAAAAAAATGACGACAAGTCATAGAGGCCAGTCACCGATTTTAACAAAAAAACACGATTTTAACACCTGTCGGTTTTTTTATACTATATACAACAAAAATCGGCGGCGATAAAGGATCCTTTATCGCCGCCGATTAGAATATAAATACACGGTACTATTTGCGATATTTTGCAATGACAGCCAGTGCTTCTTCACAGAGTTTTGTGATAGACTCCCAATTACCGGCTGCGATAACTTCCTTAGGGAAAAGTTTCGAGCCCATACCTACTGCCGTAACGCCGGCCTTGACCCAACCGGAGAGGTTTTCTTCGGTAGGTTCGACTGCGCCGGTAACCATAATCATGCTCCAAGGCATGGGGGCCAACACGTTCTTTACGAACGACGGTCCGCCTACGTTGCCTGCCGGGAACACCTTGCACAAGTCGCAACCTGCTTCCTGAGCAAAACCGATTTCAGACACCGAACCGCAACCGGGCATATAGGCAATCAATCTGCGGTTGCATACTTTAGCCACATCGGGGTTAAAGAGAGGGCCCACGATGAAATTAGCTCCGAGCTGGATATACAGCGAAGCGGTACCGGCATCTACAACGGTTCCTGCGCCGAGTATCATTTCGGGGCATTCCTTAGCTGCGAATTTCACCAGTTCGGCAAAAACCTCATGCGCGAAATCGCCGCGGTTTGTGAATTCAAAAGCTCTAACGCCGCCATCGTAGCAGGCCTTAACTACTTTTTTGGTTATCTCGATATCCTTATTGTAAAACACAGGAACCATACCCGTAGCGGCTACGGCATTGAGAACCTGCAATTTTGAAAACTTTGCCATTGTGTATGATTCTTAATTTCAGTCAATATTGTTAACGTGATACCCTGCCCGAAGCGTCGCCGCCCATCAGTTTTTCCACTTCGCTGACGGTAACCAGGTTGAAATCTCCGTAAATGGTATGTTTGAGGCATGAAGCCGCAACAGCGAAGTTGAGAGCCTTCTGGTCGTCATCGGTGTAGGTCAACAGTCCATACAGGAGTCCGCCCATGAACGAGTCGCCGCCGCCTACACGGTCTACTATATGTGTAATGTCGTAACGCGGAGATTCGAAGAGTTGCTTTCCGTTGTAAAGAACCCCGCCCCACGTGTTGTGGTTGGCGTTGATCGAGCCGCGGAGGGTAATAATAACCTTCTTCGCATTCGGGAAACGCTCCATGAGTTGTTCGCAAACCGACTGGAATGCTTTGGCTTCAACTTTGCCTTCGGTAGCCGTCACATCGAAACCCTTGGGTTTGATGCCGAATACCATTTCAGCATCCTCTTCGTTGCCGAGTATGACGTCACAGCCCTCTACAAGCGCAGGCATGACTTCCGAGGCCTTTTTACCATATTTCCACAGATTCTTGCGGTAGTTGAGGTCGCACGAAACCTTCACGCCCATCTTGCGGGCCACTTTGATAGCCTCGAGACAAACATCGGCCGCGCCCTGCGAAATAGCCGGCGTGATGCCTGTCCAGTGGAAAAAACTGGCACCCTGAAAGACCTCTTCCCAATTCACCATCCCGGGTTTGATATCCGATATCGAGGAATGGGCACGGTCGTAAACCACCTTACTGGCGCGTGCTACGGCTCCAGTTTCGAGGAAATAGATACCGAGACGCTCGCCACCATATATGATATCAGAGGTATCAACCCCATACCTTTTGAGGTCCATGACACATGAACGCGCGATGTCATTCTCCGGGAGCCTCGTTACGAACGAGACCGGAATACCGTAATTTGCCAGCGATACCGCTACGTTGGCTTCGCCGCCGCCGAAAGTAGCCGTAAATTCCTTAGCCTGGCTGAAACGCAAATAACCGGGGGTCGCGAGACGCAACATAATCTCCCCGAAGGTAACAACTTTATTCTTCATCTTATCCTGTAATGGTTTTTAAGTTCGTACGATTCAAAATCCGAATGAAATCCCCGTCGACATGCGGAAAGCGGACCTCTCTTTCTCGCAATCATGACATCGTATTTTAGTTATCTTTCGAAAAATAGGTGTGCCAAAGATAACACTTTATCTTCAATATATTTTACGGCTATCAATATTTTAACAAAACAAAATACGTATGAAAAAATCAGATGACGATACGGCAGCATCGGCAATAGGCAAATTCCATATCGTTTTATCCATACGGATAATTCCGGGTACACGGTCCCTTCAGTAATTTCTGTCGGATATTCGTCTCGGATGACGGATATTCGGGCTCGACATTCTCGAGTACTGTTTTAACGACAGTTGAACGATCGGCAAAGCAAGCAGTGCTCCGTTTTCCACCGCAGCGCATTTTCTCATCATCACATGCTCGGCATCGTATGCCATGATGCAATGCGGGCTTTCTTTATACTGATTACGTGTATCAATGCAAATGGAAAGAGAGGTTGGCTGTTTTCATCATCTGGGGCATATCGCCAACTCGCATCGCATGAAACAGATATCACAACTTAGTCCCTCTGTCCGCCACGTAAGATTATCTCTCGCACGAAAGGTTTTGGCTCGTAATTCCGGTCGAACAACAACGGGTAGTCTGTTCTTCCACGCACCGGAAAGTAATTTTTCCACGAATCTCCGTCTGTCAATCCCCACACCGTCACCCGGGTTATCACATCTGAATGCTTCTCGAACATTTCGAAGAACTCCTTCATCCGGGCGTTCCATGCATCCGACACCTCATCGGGAAGACCTTCTGTGTAAGGGTCGGCCTTTTTCCTGTACTCATCCGCCGGGATTGAGACATCCGCTCCTTGCCTTACAAACGGCAGCACACTCATGTCCCATTCCGTAACCATGACCTTGCATCCGGTACCGGCAAAAGCGAGTATGCTCTCCTCGAACTGCTCAACCGAAGGAGAATACATATCCATATGCCCCTGCATGCCTATCGCATCTATTCGTATTCCTCTCTCCTTAAGAGAGTTTACCATTTTTATCACTGCGTCGCGGCGTCCGGGAACAGTCATTCCGTAATCATTATAATAAAGTTCGGCATCCGGGTCAGCCTCATGAGCATATTGAAACGCCAACGGGATAAACTCTTCGCCCAAGATCTCATAGAACTTGCTTTTGCGATACGAACCATCTTCGACAATCGCCTCGTTCACGACATCCCACCCCTTCACTCTGCCTTTGTAGCGTCCCACTACGGTGGAGATATGGTCTTTCATACGTTTCTTCAACACTTCAGCCGAGACATCCCTACCCTGTTCGTCGACAAAAAACCAACCGGGTACCTGCGAGTGCCAGATAAGACAATGTCCTATGATGGCCATACCGTTCCTCTCTCCGAAATCGACGAACCGATCAGCCTCCCTGAAATCATAACGATCTTCGGCCGGATGGAGTGAGGCGTTTTTCATACAATTCTCCGCCACGATAGAATTGAAATGCCGCTCGATTACCCTGACGGCAGCAGTATCCCGACCTGAAAACTGCCGTGCATTGAGCGCCACACCGACGAGGAAACGGTCGCCTACAGCATCTTTCAAAGAGGCTTCGGCAGCTTTAGGCTGCGCGCAGAGAATCGAAAAGGTCGAAAATGCAAAGAAAGAGAGTATCGATGCTTTCATATTTGCAATATTTATCTATTTATGCAAATATAATAACTCTTACGATCATATTACAGTGCCGACCGTTTTTCGATACCGCCAATGCCGGAACAAATACTCAGAACGAAATGTTTGACATAAAAAACACAAAAACGGATTTTTAGAGTACCTTTGCGGCTCATATACCGGACATTTGATGAATCAATTAGAAGAATTCAAGGCTTTAGGGCTGTCGGACGACATACTTACCGACATCTCGAAAAAAGGATTCGAAACCCCTTCGGCCATCCAGAAACTGACAATCCCCCACCTGCTCAACACGCATAAAGACATAATAGCCCAGGCTCAGACGGGAACGGGGAAGACCGCAGCCTTCGGACTCCCGATAATACAGCTTCTAACCGACAAAGAATCCATTCCTCAGGCACTTGTGCTGGTTCCCACACGCGAACTCGCACTGCAGGTCACGCAGGAATTGCAGTCGTTCAATTCGAAAGGACTGACGATAGCGCCCATATACGGCGGAGCCTCTATCGAGGAGCAATTACGCCGACTGAAAAAAGGAATCGACATAGTAGTCGGAACCCCCGGCCGTATCCTCGATCACATCCGCCGTCACACGCTCGACCTCTCGGAAATATCGTATCTGGTTCTGGACGAAGCCGACGAAATGCTGAACATGGGCTTCATCGAGGACATCGAGAGTATTATGAACGAAATGCCGTCGTCAAAGCGAGTGTTGCTCTTCTCGGCAACCATGCCCGACCGGATAACCTCGCTGGCGAAAAACTACATGAAAGATCCAGACATACTTAAGGTCGAATCGAGAAACATAACCGCCGATCTTACAAACCAGATCTACTTCGAGGTGCGCGAAGAGGACAAACTGGACGCCCTTACGCGAATCATCGACGTAGAACCCGACTTTTACGGGATCGTATTCTCCCGCACCAAAGTGGGAGTCGACGAACTGGCAAACAGACTTATCGAGCGCGGATACTCGGCCGAAGGACTCCATGGCGACATTTCGCAGGCCCAGCGCGAAAAGATACTCAACAAATTCAGAAATCGGCACAGCAACATACTCATAGCCACCGATGTGGCTGCCCGTGGCATAGACATCAACAACCTGACACACGTCATAAACTACTCGCTCCCGCAGGACAGCGAGAGCTATGTCCACCGCATAGGGCGAACCGGCCGCGCCGGCAACCAGGGAACGGCCATAACGTTCATATCCCCATCCGAGATGCGGCAGTTCGGATTTCTCAAGCGCAACATCAAGGCCGACATAAAGCTCGAAAAACTCCCGACTCCGGCAGACGTCATCGCCATGAAGCGTAACCGCATCAAGGAGGAGCTATATTCCATCGTCGAAAGTGAAAATTACGGCGAATGCGAAAGCATGGCGGCAGAATTGCTCGAAACATATACCCCAGAAGTGGCCTTGAGCGCTCTGCTCCGCCTGGCATTCAAGGACGAGTTGAACGAAAACAGCTATCCCGAGATACGCTCCATAAACGTCGACCGGAAAGGGAAAGCACGCATTTTCATAGCAGTGGGATTCAAGGACGGCTACGACCCGCGCAAACTTGTCAAACTGCTCAAACGTGAGTGCGGACTGTCGGACCACAACATAGACGACGTGAAGGTATCCGAAGATTTTTCATTTGCCACTGTGCCTTTCGACAAAGCCAACAAGGTCGTGCATGCCCTGAACATGTTGTCAAAAGGTTGTCCTATAGCCGAGATTGCCAAAGAAAGATCTGTTGAGGGAGAGACCGGGAATGGCCACTCAGTAAGATTAAAACACCGACAAGATTCGGAAAGAGGCAACGGTACTGCCAGAAGATCTCGCCTATCGGATCGCAAACAACACTCCGAAAAAGAGATAGACGAAGACAAACGTACTCGTAAAACCAGAACCGCGGACAAAGCATCAGTCAAATTATCAAGGAAAGCCGACAAAACGATTTCGCTTCCGGCCGACTGGTTCGACGAATTCATAGACGACAAACCGGGCAGAAAAGGCGACAACTCAGCCGCTGCCAGAAAGAGAATCAAAAACAAAGCGAAAAAATCTGTCTCCAAAGCCTCCCTCATGAAGAAAAAGGGAAAAAGCAAGAGACGATAAACCCGTATCAAATACGATAAAATACCCCGGAAATTGATTTCCGGGGTATTTTATGGCCAAAAGCCGAACATATTCGGAATCATTCCGTCTTCCCTCACGCCAGAGTTCCAAAGCCAATCAGCCAAACGGCCACTTCTCCATTACACCGACAATTACCCGACAAATCGAGACAGCCATCGTCCGTAGCCATCCGCCGATATAGGAATACAATAGCCTTAACATGCGCTGAACTCACAGCGCGGGCATGCATCCCTTCAATGCCACAAACCACTTACGGTTGCCGGTCCAGTTTCATAGCCGACGGAACAAAAAAGGCTATCAAACCTATGACCATTATGATCGCACCGCACATAATGAACGATGTCGTCAGCCCGAGTCCGTCGGCGAAGAACCCTATTCCTATAAGCCCAACCATGGCCGGCAAAAGGCTCAGCGTATAGTACATCGAAAATACCCTTCCCAAAGAGGATGAGTCGACATTTGTCTGGATTATGCCCGTAAAAGAAGCCTGTTGTACGGCACCCGAAACACCGGCCAAAGCGGTCAGCACCGCAAACCAGAAATATCCGTCAGACGACAGAAGCCCCGACAGCAGGAACGTTGCCCCGCACACGACATACATCCAGTTTACCAATCCTACCCTGTTGACCTTATACACCCTCGCCCCCATGATTATTCCGCCAAACAAGGCACCGACACTCCATATCGCCTCGACAAGTCCGGCCTGAAACTCCGTCCCATTAAAATACTGAAACGTCATCAACGGAAACAATACACTAACGGGCATAAGAAATATCGAGACAAGCACGGCAAAAAGAAACACCCAGCCGAGACCCCTGTTCCCGAGTATAACCATGAAACCGTCTCTCATCTCGACAAGTATGTTTGCAGCCTTCCCGTTGGTTTTTTCAGGATTGGGAATATCTACAAAAAACAGTGAACCGACCGCTATCAAAGCTCCGCCGACATCGAACATCAGGACGTACTCTATATCCCACATGGCAATGAACATTGCCCCCAGCGCAGGGCCGGCAATCATGCTCACGGATGATATTATCTGGTTTATGCCGGCTATCCTGGTGAGTTGATCGGCAGGCGCAAGCATAGGTACCGATGCCTGCATGGAGGGCATGTGAAAAGCCGACCCGACAGAACGCACAATCAAAACAAGAAATATGTGCCAGATCTGTGCAATATCGAGCCAGAAAAGAACGGCCAGGATCAATGTGCAGAAAGCTATGAACGAATCGGAAAGCATCATGACCAGTTTACGGTCCCAGCGGTCGATGAGCACTCCGGAGAAAGGTCCCAGAACCGTTTGCGGAAACAATGCGGCGATTGTAGCCCATGCCAGTATCTCGGCCGAACCAGTTCTGAGGCTGAGCCAGATAACAATAGCAAAATTTACGAGACTGCTTGTAAGCAGCGAAAAAAATTGTCCTGTCCAGATTATACCGAAGGTTTTCCTCCAATTATTGGTTCCCATTTCGTTTCTCTAATGCAATCACTGTGGCAAACGGACATAAACCTTGTTTGCCGAGCCAAATCAGATGAACATGAAACTGTGAATCGTGCGTTGCTAACGGAACGCAAAAAACGGCATGACTGCAGATCGTAACGGAATCCGCACGCAAATACCGAACGGCACTTTGCCGGTAATGAACAATAAAATATTTATTGAAGGTGCAAAGATACGCAAATTTGGCAGTTCTCGACAATGCCTCTTAGCATATTTGTTGTATATTGCATACATTGGTTTTTATGGTCCGACATGTCTCATCCAATGGATATTTTATAATATGAACTTCAAAGAACTGGCTCTGCAGAGGCAGAGCGTCCGCAAATATCTCGACAAACCCGTCGAAAAGGAAAAACTCGAACAATGTATTGAAACAGCAAGAGTTTCGCCATCGGCCCACAACAGCCAACCGTGGAAATTCATCGTAATAGACGACCCGCAGCTCAGAACGCAGGTCGGCGAATGTGCTGTCGGCATGGGTATGAACAAGTTCGCACCATCGGCACCAGTTATAATCGCCATGGTTCTCGAGAAAATGGGTACGCTAACATCGATAGCGAGTGTCATAAAGGACAAGGAATTTTCGCTACTCGACCTGGGTATGGCAGCCAACCAGTTATGTCTGCAGGCAGCTGACCTCGGGCTGGGAACTTGCATCATAGGCTGGTTCGACGAGAAGAAAGTAAAACGATTGCTTGGCGTCGACAAGAAAAAAAGGGTCCCGTTGATTATAACCCTGGGGTATACCGATGCGCCAACACGTCCTAAAATCAGGAAATCCGTAGAAAGCATCTGCAGTTGGAACAAATATTGATGCCGCGAAAACCATGGTAATGTCGCCGCCCATGGCTGTCAGATCACCGGACAGTCAATTCCTGTAAACAAGCATCACAATCAGCTTCTGCTTATAAATACGACATTCGCCGTACCGATTCTGACCAACGGTTTCCATTTCTCAGACAATGAGGACGGATCACATCAAACAAACTCCGTTAAACATCAACCGAACCGGTTATTCACGAATGACACAAGCTATCGGAACTAGAATCCGAAGCCACAGACAGGATGGGGAAAGAGGTATTATTATCAATCGCAAGAGCCGATCGCACAATGTAATAGCATAAGATTAGCCCCCATCCGAAGGTGCTCTCGTATGCGCATCACGTAACGTTCGCAGATCCGGGCCGAAAAGAAAGACTCATAAAGCCGCAGACCCGACCCCGGAAAGAATATTCATAAAATAATATCTGCTACCGTGGCATCGAGAAATCCGACCAGATCGAGCGGGGCTATCCTTATCTGAAGCCCCCTGACACCGGCACTGATAAAAATCTCGTTTTCGTCGAGAGCATGGGAATCTACATACGTCGGGAAACGCTTCTTCATACCTATCGGAGAACATCCGCCGCGAATATAACCCGTAAGTGGCAATAAATTCTTCACCGGGATCAGCTCGACTTTCTTGTTACCAGACACCTTGGCGACCTTTTTCAGGTCCACTTCGGCATCCCCCGGCACAACGCATACGAAATAGCCGCTACGATCGCCGTGAAGGACCAACGTCTTGAACAATAATCCCGCCCTAACGCCAAGCTGCTGGGCAACATGCACGGCAGACAGATCGCTCTCATCAACGACATAGGTATTGAGGCCGTACTTCACTCCGGCCTTATCAAGCAACCTTGCCGCATTAGTTTTCATTTCCTTTCCCATTTTTGCTCAACTTACTTACAGGCTCGACATCTCATCAGAAAGCATGTTTAGAATACAGTTGTCCGGCCTCACGATACAATTCTTCCATGATTATCGGTCAGGCATATGCACGTGATCTTCCTGGCGCTATCCACATCCATGCACCAACCCTCCATTCCGGGTTTCTCGACAAGCGTGGCGGCATTAGCGTTCGAATATCCGGCACCTATGCTGTCGCTGAATCCATCTCTCATCAATTAGTCAGCAAATCATTTGTCTGGACAGAGATGACATACCGACATAGAACCATCTCCACAAACGTTCTCGGCATCACAAAAAAACAATCCCGAGATTCGTTCGTTTGCCGTATTACACACGCCATACACGGCAAAGATAACCAATCCCGCCAACGAAACCAGCACCAGAAGATCCCATAAACAATCCATCGCTACTTTATTTCGTTATAATACATTAATCTCAAAAATGTTAACGATTCATTATCCGCAAAATAAAATACTGCTTTTTATATAATTTAAGAGTATCTTTGCGAGATATTTTTTGTGTCTAAAAACAACACTGTCGCAAAAGGCGACGGTAAACACGATTATGCTGCATCATTGCAGCTATGCGACATTATGACATTCAAGGAATTAAGCATCTCCGGAAAAATACTGAAGGCAATTAGGGAAAAGGGATACGATACTCCCACCCCGATACAGGAAAAAGCAATCCCGATAGCACTGCAAGGTAAAGACATCCTCGGCATCGCACAGACAGGAACAGGTAAAACAGCCGCATTCGCAATACCTATCATAAACAATCTGATTATCGCTGCGAAAGAAGAAGCCCGAATAGTACGGGAACAAACATCATGCATATCCGCCGAACACCAGAATGAAAACTTGGCGTCTGCAGACAAGGAGGCCCGCACCGGAGATTCACTCCCGAACGGACAGCATAACAGCAGTCGGACACACAGCCAAAACAAGCCTTCATCAAGACACAAGATCAAAGCTCTCATAATAACCCCGACACGCGAATTAGCCGCACAGATAAGTGACTGCATAAGAGACTACTCGAAATACACGAATCTGCAACACTGCGTCATATTCGGCGGCGTCAAACAGAAACCTCAAACAGACAAACTGCAACGCGGCGTAGACATACTCATAGCTACTCCTGGCCGTTTGAACGATCTGATCAATCAGGGATTCGTCACTCTCGATACGATTACGCACTTAGTCTTGGACGAAGCCGACCGCATGCTCGATATGGGTTTCATAGCCGACATCAAATGGATCGTTTCGCGTCTGCCCGAGAAACGTCAGACACTTTTTTTTTCGGCCACCATGCCTCCGGCAATAGTTTCGCTCTCGCGTTCGATGCTCGATCATCCTGTACGCATAGAGATAGCTCCCGAAGCCCCGATCGTCGAGACCATAGACCAGATGATGTATTTCGTCGATCAGAAAGACAAACGGAACCTGCTGATCGAACTTCTCAAAAAAGAGAGTGATAAATCGGTACTCGTATTCGCACGCACAAAACACGGGGCAGACAGAATAGCCAAAACACTCTCAAAAGCGGGAATAGAAAGCGAAGCCATACACGGCGACAAGACTCAGGGTGCACGTCAACGTGCCCTCACCAACTTCAAGAGCGGCAAAACAAGAGTAATGATAGCCACCGACATCGCCGCACGCGGACTCGACATCAACAATTTACCTATGGTTATCAACTATGATATGCCGGACATGGCAGAAACTTACGTTCACCGTATAGGACGTACCGGAAGGGCCGGTCATAAAGGAATAGCTCTCTCTTTCTGTACCGAAGAAGAACACAACATGTACCGCGACATACAGAAACTCACCGGAAAACCTATCCCAGCAGAATTATACTCTTATTAACATTACGGCAGGGATACATGCCTCGATTCATGCCGGTATAGACATGAGGAAAACGGGAAATGTTTTCCTTATGTATTATGTTCACGCGCATCTACACCCATAAAAAAGCGACAGGAGTTATATATGTCTCCTGTCGCATTGATTATGGTTTTTTTAGGGTTATGATTCTGTTTAGTTATATATTTTACTCATTGATGTTTGTTTTTTACAGGATCATTTCCACAC
>CALUZO010000013.1 GCA_944325305.1 uncultured Rikenellaceae bacterium
GCGATTTAAATTATTGTAATTTTACGCTCGTCGGGACGGGTGGTCCCGCCCCTTGGCGCTGGCCGTTCCCCGACCGATGAGTTTTATAGAGAAAAATAATGCGTGACACAGTTTATTTTACACGACCGTAAACGGAGAGTTATATTCTCTCCGTTTGCAACATTATTATTGAAATAGATATTTGAATTTCTCTGTTATCTTGTCGCTCAACGCATCCATATCCCGTCATATCTTATCATTGGTGATCTTGGCATAGATCTGCGTAGTGGAGATATGCTTGTGTTCGAGCATCTTGCTGACCGTTTCCAAGCGAAGCGATATATTCATCGAATTACGGTCTTTGACCGAGAATACTTTATTTTCAGGGAGCTTCAATCGGCTGTAATGCTCTACGAGTTCTTTGGCCACAGGCAATAACTTTACCCTAAACTGCGTTACTGTCTTTTGTCGATAGTCGATGATCCACATATCGCCCCGTTCGTCCGTGTGAATATCGTCTGGCTCAGCTTCTTTACGTCTACGTAGGACAGTCCCGTGAAGCAACAGAACACGAATATATTTTTGACAATAGCTGTTTTATAATTGGGAACATAAACGTTCGTTACGGCACGCAATTCCGATTCCGACAGAAAACGACGGTCGCGATATTCGATTCTGTACCGGTCACAGATGCGCTGGTATTGCTTGCCGATATTGATCTTGACATTCTCCATCTTCTCGTTGATGTGTTGGGCAACGACACTTTTACCTGCCGCTTTATTGGCTTCGGTGTCCCCATGTTTGGGTGGGATAGACATTTTACAACTGAACTGAGAGTTCGTTCCGTTGATGGTGATGCGTCCCATGATGGGCGCTTTGCCATTCTGCTCGGCATGTCGTTTCAGATAGAACAGGACCTTGAAAGTGCTTCTTGCCATAATTCTAAAAATTTAATATTAATACGTTAGTCAGAGTTATTTGTTGTTGTGAAAACCGATGCTAAAAACTGAAAAACAAACCTTTAAATGAAAAGTTTGGAGGACGCTGCGGTAACGATTTGGTAACGCAACTCTTTCCGAACCTTGTCTTTTCATGCGGTCGATCCGCTTTCTTATCTCCGGCACAATGTAGCTAAAACACGATCGGCGTGAATTTTATACCTATTGTTCCTGTCCTGTAGTTTTAAGAGCACTCCGATATTGGTGCCCTTTCTTTTTGCTTCATACACAGTTGTCCCAATGGAAATGGGAAAGCACCAGTTTTCGCCGAATCAATAAAAACTTTCCTATTTTTAAGGAAAGAAATTGAGGTACATGTCCAAACTGAACATCACCTATACCCCCAATCTTAGCATCCCAGAAAATGCCGAAAAGGCTGGCGTTTCGAGCCGAGCCGTGCAAAAATACATGGAACGGCACAATATATCGGGGAGAGAGAACAATTTTCGTAACCGTATCGCTACCTTACGCAAAGCCATTGAACAATTGGAGAAGGGTGGAATTGCCGTGAACGGAAAGAGACTCTCGGAGATCACTGGCTATTCTCCTACAACCATCCGAAAATATCTTTCTATCCTGTATGATAAAGAGTCAAAAATACGAACTAATTTGGTTCATAAAAATGCACATTCTTTTTTTGTCATCAAGTCTGTTTCGCATACACAAAAAGAGATCATCGAAAACATCATTCGGTTATATATCCCTAGTAAAAAAATCGACTGCGACCTGACCTATTCGACGGGGAAGATGTGGAAAGGTTTGCCCTGCCCTCCATTGAAGTTCGACAAATATCCCCAAATTGAAAATGTCCGTCCGTTGGCAGAAGTGGAGAGAATGACAGACAGGGTTGCGTCTGTAATGGTCGATCCACCTTTTGTCATATCCATCGGGCAAACCATCGACGAAGCAGGAAAAAGCCTGCGGCTTGGCTCCAATCTGATATCCAATCGCTTCTCCTGTTTTAACTCAGAAGAACAGATGCAGCAGGCAAATGCCTACCTGCTATCCCAAGCGTGGCGCATATTACACAAAAACGGCATTCTGATCTATAAAATACAGGACACCGTTTCATCGGGACGGCAGATTTTCACCCATTTATGGGTGGCAAACCATGCACAGAGAATCGGTTTTGAATTGATTGATATTTTCATCCTGCATAGCAGACAACGGGTACTCTCACCCAAACACCAAAACCAACAGCACGCACGGAAATATCATGCCTATTTTTTGGTATTCCGCAAAAAGTAAAGGTGCATCTTGTTAGATACATCCCGACCTTCAATAAGAAAATTATCCGATCTAATATTGAGGAATTTTGCTCCAATAGTCTTTCATCGCCTTACTGATCTTTTCACGGGTCTGATCCGTTACGGGCTTGCCGTAGCGGGGATTTTTTACTCCCATCAAAGCTTGACTGATCTTGCGTTTGGTCTCATCTGACATTCTTCGATTTTTGCGTTCCATAATAGTTCTATCTTTATACATAAATAGTTCGCTAATCCATTTTTTTCCGAAATAGACCGAAATATTTTTATCTTTTCTGTACCGTCTGTCATCTAATGGTTATTCAGATAATGCACTAGTGTTCCGATTGAATATCGGTAGTCATTTTTCAGGCAGTTGTCATATTGTTTATCGGTCGTTTCCTTGTCATACTCTTTATTAAAACTACTTAAATGATGAAAGGCTTTCCGACCCTCCTCGCCCCATGCGTTGGCTAGAGAGCAGCCTATTTCAAACCATTTTTGATACCCATCCGTAATATCGACCGAACATGCCATCACCCGTTGCATCACTTCCTCTTTGTTCATTGTCGGCGTCTTGTTAAATGCCGGTTTCGGGGCAGAATAGACCGTTTTGAACAACTCTTTGTATATGTAGGAAGACTGTGTTTCAAGGGCTGTAAAAACGGTTGGATTAGCCGCAAAATAGGCGTCATCATCCCATGTGTAGCCTCTTAAACGGGTCAGGTCTTTACAGGCTTGATCGATCTTTATATTTGCTTTCAGAAAGGCTTTCGACAGGGCGGCAAAGTGTTCCTTAAATTGGTCGGGACACTGGATCCACACCAATCCCCACACTCCCTGTCCCGATACCGATAGGGCACAATAGGCAACCTCACGCAGGCGGCTGATTTGATTCCGCAGTTCTCCGAAGTCATGGATGGAGGGATTCTCCTTCCCGTCTATGTCGAATTGGAGCAAACCTGTCTGACCGACCACATTGGCTATCTTTCGTTCGCCCTTCAGCAGCACCGAAGGACAAATGGCAGGCAGGGCGGCTTTCAACTGCTTTCTTTTCTCTAAATCGGTTGTCTTGCGGATAGTTTCTACTTTGTCTCTGAAACTGTCATCGTGCAGATAGTCCCACAAATTGACCTCTTTTTTGGGTGAGGCTGTATAGTAATTCTCAAAATAGGGAACGGTTATATCTCTTAAATCCATCTTTTTATAATACTTTTTTCTATATGATTTTATTACCTGAAAATGTATGTTGTTTTTTGTTTGATAAGTCTTTCAGCCATGAACAGGGAAGGGTTAATGGGTTACTCCCCTATATTAGGGGATAACCCGTTGACCCAACCTGTCATTCGTAATTTCCCTGATGATCCATTGCGGATTCATCTGATAGTTGCCGTCCTCCCTTTTGGTAATCACCTCTAGTTCGGACGCTTCGCGGATATACTTTTTGGCAGAACTCTCGCTTTTTTCAAGGGACTGCATTAATGCCTCTTTCAATGCCGAATGGGTCATGGCGGTAGCATTAGGAAGGAGACTCGAAAAAATATAATAATAGTTGTCTATCTTTTCCTCAACTTTGGAACTGGTGCAGGAGACAGGAATCCCCAATCCGCTTTCATCGTCATCGATACGGAACGAGTATTCTTCAAAGGGGCGGTTACGGGTGCTTTCGGGGCGAACGGTACTCGTTTCACCATCGCTCTCCACGATTAAGGAGGTTTCGCATTTGTTGTTCAGCTCTGTACCGAGATGCCCTCTCAGATTGCTGTCGATCTTATTTGTATGGAGAATATTTACGATATGGCAGTTGTATATACTGGATAACTTCATCATCAGTTGTACAATAGCTGAACTTTCCTGAATGGAATTGAAATCGGCGATCAGGTCTCGGATACCATCGATAAATACAAGGTCGGGGCGGTGATAGTGGATTAGTTTTTCGATGGCTTCACACCGATCCATAAAAGAAAGTTCCCGCAGCGCATAGATGTTCAGGCGGGGATTGGTATAGTGCAAGTCATATCCGCAAATCCTGTTGACACGAAAATACAGTTTTTGCGTGAAGTCGGAGGATTGTTCCGTATCTACAATCAGGACGGAGCCGTCCGTGATACCAGACCTCAGACCCATATATTCCCCCGACAGGGATGCCGCTGCCTGAAGAGCGACATTGAAGGTCTTTCGGCTCTTGGCTTTTCCGCCCATCACTGAGATATTGCCCCGTGAGTATATCGGGATATCACCTTGCAAAAGTAATGGTTCAGGACGGATGATTTTTTTGTTCGGGTCTATCCTGTAACAAGACAGGGCGGACAAGGCTTCCTCCGCATAAAGGGTGGACAGGGAAGCGCCTTCTTCAATACTGACAGAGTTTACTTGTGATTCCTCATAATTGGATTTAGATAATGTTTCCATAAACTATTTTTAATATAAATAGTCCCTACTTCAGGATATTTCGGAATACTTCACTAAAAAAATCGGGAATCGAAAAAATTGGCAAAAATATACGCCGCCAACAGGGTACGGTATAGGACGTTTTACGCCTTTTAAGTTCGGATAGCGGTTTACGGAAGAAAGATTTTACCACCTACCTCACACAGCCGACGGGTGGAAGTCGGGCACAAGGGGGACAGGGGGAGGATTACCCGGTATTGCATATATCGGGGCGTGTTTATTGACTCTTTTTGCATCGGTGGAAAAATCTCCGAATGGTTAGTATTTCCGACTGAATAAAAAAAAGGATATATATTTGTTTTGAACAGGCAAATCAATCCCGGTTCATTATAATATGTATGAGTCCATAATATCTATCAAAAGTATATTGGCTTAATCAAGCTAAAGGGTTTTACGTTTCCCCTGGCGAATAGAAGATTTAGAGTACCAAATACTCTAAAAGCTCAAAAACAAATAATCGTGAACTCCTAGATAATCGGATAGGATAAGCGGCTGAAATAAATATTTTAAATGAATACAGATGCTTCGATCAATCAAGAAGGTTATTTAAGATTAATGTTTACAAACTATTTCAAGTTTATTCATTCTTTTCAAGATAAATTTACCAATGAACGCATTAATGATGCTATTCATAGTGCGTTGTATTGTTTAGACTTAAACATAAATAGAACAGAATACCTACATTTATTAATTGATGGTTTGGACAAAATATCCGAGGTAGCAAATTATGTATTACAACAACGAGAACATGATAATCAATATTGGGCTGAGACTGGAGACAAAAAAAATGAAGAAAATACAGCCTCCAATATCATGAAACTCGATGAAATAGTAATGGAATTTGGGTTATCCCAAAATAATGTAAAGGATAAAAAATGGCGCGATCAACACAATTTTCCTTATTATCAGATGTCTCCGAATAGTTCAGTTATTTATCATCGTTCGGAGATTCAGAAATGGATGGAAGAACATATGGCTCATTAAAAAATGGGATTTGTTCTGTACTGTTCTGAATGATTCGGATTTTAACTTGAAGCAGTAAAATGTTACTCCTTTTGTTACTCTTGAGAAAAAAGAAAAGCAGTTACTTTGTTTGTAACTGCTTGATTTTTAAGTAGCGGGACCGGGACTTGAACCCGGGACCTCATGATTATGAATCATGCGCTCTAACCAGCTGAGCTATCCCGCCTTACGCATTATGGTTGTGCCTCCGGAAAACTTGGGGTTTCAAAAGGCATGACAAAAGTAGTAAATATTTTAATTCCGCCAAAAAAAAGTAGTAAACAACATCATTTTTCTGATATAATACATTGATTGGCCGGTGTGAGGATATTGGACAGACCGGCCGTAATCTTGTTTGCCGGCTCAAAAAAAATAGAACCGAAAGATTCTTGCCTTTTCCGGTTCTATATCCGCTCGTGCGGAGAGTCGCCTACTTTTCGATATTTTTCTTCAGCAGGTCCCGGATCTCCATAAGCAGCTTCTGCTCTTCGGTAGGTGCCGGTGGTGCCGGTGGGGTAGCCGGTGCCGCGGCTTTCTTCTCCGAGAGGCGGTTTACGGATTTCATGAGGATGAATACCGCGAAGGCAACAATGACGAAAGAGACGATCGTATTGATGAAGATGCCGTAATTTATCATCACGGCGGGATCGGTTTCGGTTGCCTTTCTGAGTGTGATGGCCAGTTGCGAGAAGTCCACATTGCCTAGCAACAGCCCGATAGGAGGCATGATTATATCGTTCACCAACGAATTGACGATTGGTGTGAATGCACCGCCCATTATGATACCTATGGCCATGTCGAGTACATTGCCGCGCATCGCGAATTTCTTGAATTCTGAAAAGAATGACATAATATTCCTGTTTTGATCAATACTTGAAGGTCGCTTGTTTTGCATGTGTTTGCATGATGCTTAGAGCAAATTTTTTGCAAAAGTGCGTTGTAAGCGGTGAAAAACGACATTCTTTTTCGTAATGTCCCTCCAGACCACTGGTGTAGAGTGGTTATTCCTTCACCCATGCGTTTACGATTTCAACAACGTATGTCGTGTGGAAATCGCCGTCAGGGTATGCCCGTTCGATTATGGTGCGGTCGAGGAAGCAATCGGCTTTCATCTCGGCTCTGTACAACTTGTGGCATTCCAGGACTATCGAAGCTTCCTGAAAAGCCACATTTCCGATTTCGGTCGTATAGGGAGTAAGACCTGTTTCGGCTATCTTATCGGTGTCGCGCCCGGAATGTGAGCCGCAGAATCTCAGAGCATCGCGGTATTTTTCGTCGAAAAACGACAGGGTAAGCATCTCGTTCTGCTCCACGAAGCCATAGGTATACCTTTGAGGGCGTATAAAAACGAATGCCACGGGTTTGGACCATAGCTCGCCTAAAGCCCCCCAACTTGCGGTCATCGTATTGAAGTTGTCCGGGGTGCCGGCCGTAATCAGCATCCATCCGTCGCTGATGAGTTTGATGGCATTGGGCTTGAGTTCTTTAGGGTCGATTCTTTTCATGATATAGTTGATGTTTGTGTGCGGAATTGTGTTTATGTGCAAAATTGCAAAAAAGTGACGATTAATTTTATAATCGTCACTTTTTCTTTACGGACACTCTGTTGCGAATGTCTGACTTGTGTATATACTACGCGTCTATATTCGCGTATGTGGCATGCTTTTCTATGAATTCCCTGCGTGGCGGGACGTCATCGCCCATGAGCATTGAGAATATGCGGTCTGCTTCGGCGGCGCTTTCGATGGTAACTTGTCTCAGGATGCGGTTCTTCGGGTCCATGGTTGTTTCCCAGAGTTGTTCTGCATTCATTTCGCCGAGACCTTTGTAGCGTTGTACCGAGACCCCTTTGACTCCGAACTCTTCGATAGCCGCTTCGCGCTGCTCTTCCGTCCAGCAATATTTTTGGTTCTTGCCTTTTTTTACGAGATAGAGGGGCGGGGTAGCTATATATATATGTCCCTGTTCGATAAGCGACTTCATCTCGCGGAAGAAGAACGTAAGCATAAGTGTGGCGATGTGGCTTCCGTCCACGTCGGCATCGGTCATGATTATGGCTTTGCCGTAGCGGAGTTTTTCCATATTGAGTGCCTTGCTGTCTTCGTCGGTTCCTTTGGTCACGCCCAGTGCGAGGAACATGTTCTTGATCTCCTCGTTTTCCCACATTTTGTGTTCTTGAGCCTTCTCGACGTTGAGTATTTTACCGCGCAGAGGCATGATGGCCTGGAATTCGCGGTCGCGGCCCTGTTTGGCGGTACCGCCTGCGGAGTCTCCTTCGACGAAGAATATTTCTGCTATGTCGCGGTCGCGTGTCGAACAGTCGGCCAGTTTGCCTGGGAGCCCGGAACCTGAAAGTACGGTCTTGCGTTGCACTGCCTCGCGTGCCTTGCGGGCTGCGTGGCGTGCCGTAGCGGCGAGGATCACTTTCTCGACGATCTGTCTGGCATCTTTGGGGTGTTCTTCCAGATAGTTGGTGAGTGCCTGTGCGATGGCCTGGTCTACGGCACCTGCCACCTCGCTGTTGCCGAGTTTTGTCTTTGTCTGGCCTTCGAACTGAGGTTCTGCGACCTTTACTGAAATAATGGCGGTGAGTCCTTCGCGGAAATCTTCGCCGTTGATTTCGAATTTGAGTTTTGCGAGCATGCCGGACTCGTCAGCGTATTTTTTCAGAGTGCGTGTGAGTGCGCGGCGGAAGCCGGTGAGGTGCGTCCCTCCCTCGATCGTATTTATGTTGTTGACATACGAGTGGACGTTTTCGCTGTAGCTTGTGTTATACTGTATGGCGGCTTCGACAGGTATCCCCTCTTTTTCGGTATCGAGGTATATGGTCTCTTCGATCAATGGTTCGCGTGTTGCGTCGAGGAATCTGATGAACTCCTTGAGTCCTTCTGTCGAGTAGTATTCTTCGCGCAGATATGAACCGTCTTCGTTCTTGACTCTTTTATCTGTGATGTTGAGGTGGACGCCTTTGTTCAGGAAGGCGAGTTCGCGCAGACGTGCCGAGAGTATTTCGTATTTGTATTCGGTCGTAGTGAAGATTTCGCTGTCCGGTTTAAAGGTAATGGTGGTTCCCCTGCCGTTCGATTCTCCTACGACCTGGAGGTCGCTTTGCGGAATGCCACGGCTGAAGGTCTGCTGGTATATTTTGCCATCCTTGCGTACCTCGGCCATGAGCAGTGTCGACAGTGCGTTGACGCAGGATACGCCAACACCGTGCAGACCGCCTGAAACTTTGTAGGAACCTTTGTCGAACTTACCACCTGCATGCAGTACCGTAAGGACCACTTCGAGTGCGGATTTGCCCTCTTTTTCGTGGTAGTCGACGGGAATGCCACGGCCATCGTCTTCGACAGAGATTGAATTATCCTCGTTTATTGTCACTTCGATGTGGGTGCAATATCCGGCGAGCGCTTCGTCGATGGAGTTGTCCACTACCTCGTAGACAAGGTGGTGAAGCCCTTTCTCTCCGATATCTCCGATGTACATCGCAGGCCTTTTGCGTACCGCTTCGAGACCCTCGAGCACCTGGATGCTCGATGCCGAATATTCTTCCTGTACGTTTTGATTAAGTTGTTCGTTACTCATTGGTATATCTTCGGTTTTTATGTTTTCCGTTGCTGATGAATGTGTCTGTGTTAACGGCAGACAAGAGTCGTTTCCGCTCGTAAATCTATTCTATACCCAGCATGGACTTTATGTCTACCTCTTCGACGCGGCCCTGCATGAAGCTCAGCGCTCGTGAAGGATAATCTTCTATGACGGCCAGATTATGGGTGGACATCACGACCGAGCATCCAGTGGCGGCTATTTCTGTGAAAAGGGCCATTATGCCGTCGGCTGCTGCCGGATCGAGGTTGCCGGTTGGTTCATCGGCAAGAATCACTTCCGGGTTGTTCACCATGGCACGCGCTATGGCGAGGCGCTGCTGTTCGCCGCCCGAAAGCTGGAAAGGCATTTTGTACTCCTTGTTCAGGAGTCCCACCATGATGATGACCTCTTCGATGCGGCGGCGGATATCTGTTTCGTTTTTCCAGCCAGTGGCTTTCATTACGTAGTGCAAATTGGCAAATACGGTGCGGTCCATGAGCAGGTTATAGTCCTGGAATACGACGCCGAGGCGACGGCGCAGATACGGCACGTCCTTTTGTCTGAGCGAGCGCAGGTCGTATCCAGCTACATATCCCTCTCCTTCGAGAAGGGGCACCTCTCCGTACAGTGTTTTGAGAAACGTGCTTTTGCCGGAGCCGACTTTGCCAATAAGGTATACGAATTCACCGCTTCCTATTTCGACGTTAACACCCGAGAGTACGAGTTCGCAGCCGGCGAGACGGTTCTTTCCCCGGCCCGGTTTGTCCCTCCCTGCCGGCATATGATAAATCGAGGCGTCGCGCAGTTCTATTACGTTTCCTTTATCCATTTTGCGGTGAATGATTAAACATACAAAGATAGCATTTCTTTTCGTGATTTCCATATTTCATGCTCGCTGAAAATAGTGTTTTGGCAATATATTTTTGATGTATGACACGATGGGGCCTTGTGCTTAACAGGGACGGGAAAAACGATAATTTTGCAGTATGTGAAAGCCGGTTCCCGGATGACTCCATGTCTGGTCTGTTCCGGAGCGGAGGCATGAATGGGAGTGGTTTTGAGCGTTGTCATATCGGATGGCGGTATTATATGCGTGTATATAAAGTTAGGATTATGTGGTCGCATGGTACTTTGTCGCTGAATTATATTTAACTTGCCAACTGCGGTATGGATTTATGTCAAGAACGTGGGGCAGAGAGGCGGTTCGGATGTTTTTGGGGGAGTGCTGTCGATGTATGTCTACGTCTGTTCCTGCCATATCGGCTCCGGACATGATTCAGGCTTCCACGCGACCGTAAATTTTAATTGAAGAGATTGTTATGGAAAATTCGGACATAGAGATGCATCCTCTTGCGCCTTTTTTGCCGGAGAGGGCGCGATTGCTGATGTTGGGGAGTTTCCCTCCGCCACGGGCGAGATGGTCGATGGAATTTTTTTATCCCAATTTGCAGAACGACATGTGGCGTATATTCGGGTTGGTGTTTTTCGGGGACAGGGACCATTTCGTGATCTCCGGCGGTAAAATGTTCGATAGAGCGAGGATAGAGGCATTCCTCGAGCAGAGAGGTATAGCTCTGAGCGATACGGCCCGTTCTGTTATACGTCACAGAGGGAATGCAGCGGATAAATTTCTCGAGATAGCCGAACAGGCCGATATTGCAGCCATGCTTGCCGTGATGCCCGATTGCCGCACGGTAGCTACAACGGGAGACAAGGCGTCGCAAACGCTTGCCGCGATCACCTCCTCCGTACAGCCCAAAGTGGGGTGTTATGAGGAGTTCGAGTATGCGGGACGTGTCGTGCGGCATTATCGTATGCCGTCTTCTTCACGGGCCTATCCCAAACCGATTGCCGAAAAGGCGGAAATCTATGCGGCTATGTTTCGTGAGACGGGATTGCTTTAGTGGCTTATTATTCCGAATGGATTGTGCAGATGAGGCCGTGCCCAACCGCAATCGTTGCAGATAGGTTCTCTTGCAGATGTCTACGCTTGTCTGTTTTTTTATGCGACCGTTTTGGCGTTAATGCATTCCCTTGCGAGAGCATTGCGAAGGTTCGGTTCCGGGAATGATGCGTATGTAAGAGTAAAAACATATTGCCGAATCCGGTCGGAATCCGAGGCTCATATCCTGTAAATATCGGTTAAAATCGGAATTGTGTATCATAATATGGTTCGTAATCTTTACCTTTGAATAAAATATAAAAGAGACCTATGGCAAAGAAGAGAAAGATAAACAAGAATAAGGCATCCGAGGCGCCGCGCAGACACGGCAAGGCTATGGATCGCAGTGCCGTGATAGCGGAACTTTTCAGGTTGTTTCCGACCAGGCGATATACTGTAAAAGGTCTTGCGGCCGCAAGTGGCGGAGCAGATACCGAGGGTCGTCATGCGACAGCCCAGATTGTGGAGCAGATGCTCGAACAGGGGGTAATACAGTCTGTCGGATCCGGCAAATACCGTCTTGCTCCGGCCGAACGTAAAACAATGGAGGGTATTGTCGATATGCTTGCCAGCGGCTCGGCATACATCAAGGTCGACGGCCAGCAGAGGGATATATTCGTGAATGCCCGCAATGCCGGTCATGCCATGAACGGCGACCGTGTGAAGTTCATAATCAACCGTGTGGGCAAAGGCGGTGCGCCCGAAGGCGAAATCGTGGAGATCGTGGAGCGCAGCACGAAAAATTATGTGGGCGTGATAGAGATCGAGGAGGGTAAGAGCTACGGATTCGTGAAGGTCGATTCGCGTAAGGTTCCAATGGACATTTTCGTACATCTGAAAGAGGGGCAGACGGTCCACAATAACGAGAAAGTACTCGTTAGGGTAATCGACTGGGCCGAGGGAAGCAAAAGTCCGGTCGGGGAGATCGTTGACGTGTTCGGCATGACGGGCGACAACAATGCCGAAATGCATGCGATTCTTGCCGAATACGATCTTCCTTATCAGTTCGATCAGTCGGTGGAAGAGGCTGCAGAAAAGATTCCTGGCGAGATAACGAAGCAGGACTATGCCGAACGCAGAGACATGCGCAACATAACGACATTCACGATAGACCCGGCCGATGCCAAGGATTTCGACGATGCGCTCTCGATACGCAAGCTGTCGAACGGATCATGGGAAGTTGGGGTCCATATTGCCGATGTGACCCATTACGTCCATCCCGGGAGCGTCGTCGACATCGAGGCAGAGGATCGTGCAACGTCGGTTTATCTGGTGGACCGTACGGTGCCGATGCTCCCCGAGAGACTCTCGAACGAACTGTGCTCGCTGCGGCCAGATGAGGAGAAACTCACATTTTCGGCAGTTTTCGAAATGGACGACGAGGCGAATATACAGCAGCAATGGCTTGGTCGGACGGTCACTCTTTCGAACCGTCGGTTCACGTACGAAGAGGCTCAGAAAATAATAGAGGGAGGGGACGGCGATTTCAAGGAAGAGATATTGACCCTCAATCGTCTTGCACAAACGATGCGTGCGCGTCGTTTCAAAGAGGGGGCGATAACGTTCGAGCGCGAAGAGGCCAAGTTCGACCTCGATGAAAAAGGCAAGCCCCTGGGTGTTTATTTCAAAGTGATGAAGGAGTCGAACCAGTTGGTCGAAGAATTCATGCTGTTGGCAAACAGACGTGTTGCGGAATTCGTGGGCAAGAAGCGTGGTGCCGGGGCTAATGCGGAACGTACGTTCGTTTATCGTGTGCACGACGATCCGGATCCTGCAAAACTGGCTGATTTCAAGAGTTTCATCCTGCGTTTCGGCTATGATTTCAAGGCCGAGGGCGGGAAGCAGATTGCCAAAGAGATGAACCGCCTTATGGTCAAGATAAGGGGGAAAAGCGAGGAAAACGTGGTTTCGACTCTTGCCATACGCACCATGGCCAAGGCTTACTACTCGACCGATAACATAGGTCACTACGGGTTGGCATTCAAGTATTACACTCATTTTACATCGCCCATACGACGTTATCCCGACATGATGGTGCACAGGCTTCTGGCCAATTACCTTGCCGGCGGCAAGTCGGCCGACAGGCAGACATACGAAGCGAAGTGCGAACATTCGTCGGAGATGGAGGTTAGGGCGGCGGAGGCCGAACGTGCATCGGTCAAGTATAAAATGGTCGAATTCATGCTCGACAAGCTGGGGAAGGAGTTCGAAGGACATATATCGGGAATAACCGAATGGGGAATATATGTTGAGCTGAACGATACCCATATCGAGGGAATGGCCTCGTTGCGCGACATGCATGACGATGTGTACGCTTTCAATGAAAAAGACTACGCTGCTGTTGGCAGTCGTACCGGCAGGCGTTTCACTCTCGGCGATGCTGTGCGGATAAAGGTGCTGCGTGCCGATCTCTCCCGTAAACAGCTCGATTTCGTGATAACGGCCTCGATCGACTTTAAGACAGGAGAGGTAGTGCCGGTGGAGCAACCTTCACTTGAGGAATACCGTCCCGAGTACCGTAATGCCGATGCCCGCCGGAAAGACAAAAAAGGCCGCCGTGCAGCAAAGAAATAGACCACGACAAAATTGTACCGTTCTCTTTTGCAAAAGAGAACCAGAAATCTTCGGAGATACTGCGTATCTCTTGATTTCTCAACAAGTTGAACGGGAGAGCCCATTTCGGGCTCTCCCGTTCAACTTGTAAAGTAGCAGGAAACGAAGTTTCCAAAAAAGTTCTTTGGTTCTTTCTTACAAGAAAGAATAGTAATAATTTATGCTGTGGTCTGGTTTCTTGTTAAACGGGACGGCCCATTAATGTAGCGGACGAGCAGTCGGTTATTTCGATGGTCAGGTAGTCGCCCGGTTTGTAGCTGCCGCGGTCGAAAACAACCACCTTGTTCTGACCCGTACGGCCGAATAACTGTTCGCTGCTGCGTTTCGACTCCCCTTCGACCAGCACCTCGAAGCGTTTGCCTACATCGCGACGGTTGCTTTCGAGCGAGAGTTCGTTCTGGAGCGCTATGATCTCGTTGAGGCGCTGCGTCTTCACATCTTCCGGGATGTCGTCGTCCATCGTGCGTTCGGCCTGCGTGCCCGGACGTTCGGAATATTTGAACATGAATGCAAAATCGTATCCGACCTCGCGCATGAGCGAAAGCGTAGCAGCGTGATCCTCGGGTGTCTCTCCGCAGAATCCGGCTATGAGATCGGTAGTGATGGCGCATTCGGGCATATGGCGTCTGATGGCCGCCACCCGATCGAGATACCATTCGCGTGTGTATTTGCGGTTCATTTGTTCTAACATGCGGGTGCTTCCGCTTTGTGCCGGCAGGTGGATGTGTTTGCATATATTAGGTGTGGCAGCCATCACTTCCAGAACCCGGTCGCTTATATCTTTCGGGTGTGGCGTGGCAAACCTGACACGCAACAGAGGGTTGATGTCTGCTACCATTTCAAGCAGATCGGCGAATCCTTTGCCGTTCCATGAGTAGGAGTTGACGTTCTGACCCAGGAGTGTGACCTCGCGGTATCCCGCATCGAAAAGCTCGCGGGCTTCACGCACTATGGTTTGCGGGTCGCGGCTGCGTTCGCGTCCCCGGGTATAGGGAACCACGCAATAGGTGCAGTAGTTGTTGCATCCTCTCATGATGGCGATGAACGCGCTGACGCCGTTTTTGTCGAGGCGTACGGGCGACACATCCGCGTATGTCTCTTCGGTCGAGAGCATCACGTTTACACCGCGCGTTCCGCTTGCGGCATCTTTTGCGAGTTTCGACAGGTCACGGTACGAATCCGGTCCGGCCACTATGTCGACTATCTGCTCTTGTTCCATAAGACTCTCCCGAAGTCGCTCGGCCATACAGCCGATTACTCCTATCAGAAGCCCCGGTTTGGCTCTCTTGTAACGTTTGAATTCCTTGAGCCGTCCCCAGATGCGTTGTTCGGCGTTGTCGCGTATGGAGCAGGTGTTGATCAGGATTACGTCGGCTTCTCCAATGTCTTCAGTGTAGAAATAGCCGTCGGCCTGCATTAGCGAGACCACGATTTCGCTATCGCCGACGTTCATCTGGCAGCCGTAAGTTTCGATATAAAGTTTGCGTCCATTGCCTGTGGCTGGTCGCAGATTGTTCAGTCCCATACCGCAAAGATAGTGCAAGCTGCAAGCAAAGTCAAGCCTTGGAGGACTTTATGGTGCCGTGAGCGTAAATATTTTACTGCATGCACCAATCGAGCCTTGGCGAATGATTGTGACGCTATGCGGAGATGGAACATTACGGTGCAACTTTAATCGGATGTTGTGGCTAAGAGCGTCTGGTTTAGACGGTTTGCTCTTGTGAAACCTTCGAAAATTAAAATAACAGGGCCCGTATACGATAATAATGGAAAAATACGTTACCTTTGTGCCGTTCTTTTTGGAACATGTGGAAAGATTTGGTTGATTGCTACCACGTAAAAAAATTGCTAAAACAGCATTCTTTTTTCTCTTAGCTTTTTGATTCCCAACCGCTTTCCATTTTAAAATGTTTAATTCAAACTATTTTTAAAATGGGATTTTTATTTACATCGGAGTCTGTGTCGGAGGGGCACCCCGATAAAGTTTCAGACCAGATTTCAGACGCTATTCTCGATGAATTCCTCCGCCGCGACCCGGAATCGAAGGTCGCCTGCGAAACTCTCTGCACGACCGGGCTTGTGGTCGTTGCCGGAGAGGTGCGCTCGAACGCTTATGTCGATATCCAGTCGACAGTGCGCCGTGTAATCCGCAAGATAGGATACACGAAAAGCGAGTATCAGTTCGATGCCGAATCGTGCGGGGTTTTGTCGGCCATACACGAGCAGTCGGCAGACATCAATCAGGGAGTTGTCCGCGAAAAAGCGGCAGAACAGGGTGCAGGTGACCAGGGCATAATGTTCGGTTATGCATGCAACGAAACTCGCGAATACATGCCGGCGACGCTCATCCTTTCGCATGTCATACTGAAAGAGTTGGCTGCTATCCGCCGTGAGGGAAAGGTTATGACATATCTGCGACCCGACTCGAAAAGCCAGGTCACGATGGAATACGGCGACGACGGGTGCCCGAAGAGGGTGCATACGATAGTGGTTTCGACCCAGCACGACGACTTTGACTCCGAAGAGAATATGGGCAGAAAGATAAAGGACGATGTGCGTAATATCCTTATTCCCCGCGTGAAAGCACGTCTCGAGAGGGCTCATGACAAACTCGCCGATCTTATAGGTGACGATTACATTCTGCACGTCAATCCGACAGGGAAATTCGTGATCGGTGGTCCCCACGGGGATACCGGCCTGACGGGACGCAAGATCATTGTGGATACCTACGGTGGCCGCGGTGCTCATGGCGGCGGAGCGTTCTCGGGCAAGGACAGCTCGAAAGTGGACCGCAGTGCGGCATACGCGGCACGTCACATAGCCAAGAATATGGTTGCCGCGGGTATTGCGGACCAGGTTCTTGTGCAGTTGTCCTATGCGATCGGCATTGCCGAGCCGCTGAGCGTATATGTAGATACATATTGTACATCGCATGTAGCTATGAATGATGGGGAGATCGCCCGAAAGATAGCCGGGATGTTCGATCTGCGTCCGGCCAAGATAGTCGCACGGTTCGGACTGAAAAACCCGATCTTCGAGGCCACTGCTTCTTATGGCCATTTCGGTAACCGTCCGTTTACCCGTAAGGAAACATTCGTCGTGCGCGGTAAAGAGGTAGAGAAAGAGGTCGAATTCTTCGGATGGGAAAAACTTGACGAGGTGGAAAGATTGAAGAAAGCATTCAAATTATAGACATAACATTCTCGATAAAATATTAACAAATGATAAAACCCGGCATTATGCCGGGTTTGATTCTTGAATGGGATGCTTCCCGCATAAAATCTGAACAAACAGCTCCGTTTCGACGCAATATATCGTCAAGGCGCTGCGTTTAGTAGTACCGGTTTGATGGGAAGCGGTTTGGATTTATTAGAATAATTATTTGCCGATGCAGTAAAATAGACCTTTTTATATTTTTCGATTAAAGACAAATTAATGACAGAACTATGAAAAGGAAACAGTTTGTGGTAGCCGTGGTTGCGGCATCTGTGTTTACGGCGGGTATTACGGCATGGGGAGTCACCCAGTTGGTGTCGTCCGACGCCGAACCGTCCAAAGAAATAAGGGTTGTCGAATTCGCAGGCAGCGGTGCCGGCAATCATTTCACCAGTTACGAGAGGGAGAAATATCCTGATCTTACATATGCGGCTGAAAATTCGGTGAAAGCCGTGGTAAATATCGAAAAAACGGAAGAGGTGACATTCAGTTCGAGGAGTATGGGACGCAACCCGTTCTTCGATTTCTTCGGTATTCCCGACGGCTATTACGAACAGCAGATACCTCAGTCGCAGGAACGCAGGAGCGGCGGTTCGGGAGTTATAATAAGCCCCGACGGCTATATTGTCACCAACAATCATGTGATAGAAAACGCATCGAAACTCAAGGTCACTCTTAATGACGACCGTGTTTTCGAGGCGAAAATAATCGGCAGCGACCCGACAACCGACGTGGCGCTCATAAAGATAGATGCCGAAGACCTTCCTACACTCGTTTTCGGCAACTCGAACGACCTTCGCTTGGGCGAATGGGTGCTCGCTATCGGTAGTCCTTTCGACCTGCGTCAGACGGTTACGGCCGGAATTATCAGTGCCAAGTCGCGTGATTTGAATGTTATCCCGAGCGAATTCCGTATAGAGTCCTTCATCCAGACCGATGCGGCTGTGAATCCCGGGAACAGTGGCGGCGCATTGGTCAATGTCGCAGGAGAACTGGTAGGCATCAATACCGTCATCAAGTCGCCGACAGGAAGTTTTGCAGGTTATTCTTTCGCGGTTCCATCTTCGATTGTGCAGAAAGTGGTGATAGACCTCAAAGAGTACGGAGTGGTACAGCGCGGTTTGCTGGGCATCAGTTACAGGCCCGCGGGAATGGACGACAATGGCGAGCAGGTGAGCGATGAAAAAGGTCTCGAAGTGATGGAGGTTCAGGAAAACAGCGCAGCCGAAGCTGCCGGAATCAAGAAAGGCGATATTATAATCGAGGTTGACAGCATTCCGATGACCACATCGAGTTCGCTGGCCGAATACGTAGGGACCAAACGACCTAACGAAAAAGTTACGGTTTCTGTAAAAAGAGACGGCAAAATGAAACAATTCGAAGTCACCTTGCGTAATAAAGCAGGTAAGGCAGAACTCGTGAAGAAGTTCAACCTTGAAGAAGAGCTCGGAGGCAAGTTCGCCGATATTACCGACCGCGAAAAGAGGGAGTTGCAGATCAAGGGCGGTATAAAGGTTACCTCCATAAAAGAGGGCGGATTCCTGAGCAATAAGAAGGTGAGAAAGAATTATATAATCACCCATATTAACGATATAGAGGTGCTGTCGCTCAATGATGCGGATAAGATTACCGGCGAGATTTCCACGATCGACGGGGTTTATCCGGACGGGCGCTCGGCAAGCTATTAGAGTTGGAGTAAGATAGATTAATTAATAATACGCAGGCATCGGGCGGTAAGTCCGGTGCCTGCGAAAAACTTGGAAAGGATATGTTAGAATGAGACAACTGAAGATCACAAAATCCATTACCAATCGTGAGAGTGCGTCGCTTGACAAATATTTGCAGGAGATAGGGAAGGAAGATCTTATTACGGTCGAAGAGGAAGTTGAACTGGCCCAACGTATCCGCAAAGGAGATCAGGAAGCTCTCGAGAAGCTGACCAAAGCAAATCTGAGGTTCGTGGTGTCGGTTGCGAAACAATATCAGAATCAGGGTCTCAGCCTTCCTGACCTTATCAATGAAGGTAATCTTGGGCTTATCAAGGCCGCCGAAAAGTTCGACGAAACCCGAGGCTTCAAGTTTATCTCCTATGCTGTATGGTGGATACGCCAGTCGATACTTCAGGCGTTGGCAGAACAGTCTCGTATCGTGCGTCTTCCGCTAAATCAGGTCGGTTCGCTGAATAAAATCAACAAGGCTTTTGCTCGTTTCGAACAGGAGCATGAACGTACCCCTTCACCCGAAGAGTTGGCTCAGGCACTCGATCTTCCTAAAGAGAAGGTTTCGGATACGTTGCGTGTTTCGGGACGTCACGTCTCTGTGGATGCCCCTTTTGCCGATGGCGAAGACAATTCACTGCTCGACGTATTGGTGAACGCCGATTCGCCCAATGCCGACAGGGGATTAATCAACGAGTCGCTCGGAACCGAGGTGGAACGCGCGCTGGCAACGCTGACTGATCGGGAAAAGGATATCATAAAGTATTTCTTCGGCATAGGTTGTTCGGAAATGACACTCGAGGAGATAGGCGAGAAGTTCGGGCTTACGCGCGAACGCGTACGCCAGATAAAGGAAAAGGCTATACGCCGTCTGCGCCACAGTTCGCGAAGCAAACTCCTTAAGTCGTATCTTGGCTAAAGAGATGATCCGATATGAAATTGGCGGAAAACGAATTTCGTTTTCCGCCAATCTTTTTTTATGCCCATATTGTTTGCCAGGGATGTGTTTTATACCGTAAAAAATGATATATTTGAATTTCATTGAAAAAACGACCCGAATTTAATTATGAAAATTATCTTTGCAGCCTTCGTGGCATGTGCGTTGACTTTGTCGGCAGGAGAGATTGTCGGCAAGGAGATCTCTATGAAAGTTACTAAAAAATATCTGAATCTCCCGGTTTCACATAGCGTCGGAAGATCGAGGATGTCATTGTCGGTCGATGGCGAGGAGGTGCGCTCGTTCGTTATCAGAATCCCTGCATCGGAACCGGATTATTATGTATTCGTCGATATGTCCGAATTCATGGGGAAGGATCTGACAATTTCGTATGAAGCTGCGGACAGGAGTCTTGACAAAATATACCTTTCGGACGAAATAAACGGCCAGGAAACGATCTATAAAGAGGAAAACCGTCCACGATTGCATTTTACTACGCGCAGAGGATGGATCAACGATCCGAACGGCCTCGTTTACCATGACGGCGAATATCATCTCTATTACCAGCATAATCCTTATGAACGTGAGTGGGAGAACATGACATGGGGACATGCCGTGAGCGAAGATCTGGTGCATTGGAAGGAACTCTCGCCGGCCCTCTTCCCCGACAATCTCGGAACGATGTATTCGGGTTCGGCAGTAATAGACTACGACAATACGGCAGGATGGAACAAGGATGGAAAGCCGGCAATGGTCATCGCTTACACGGCCGCAGCACCCGGCAGACAGACTCAGTGCATAGCATACAGCCTCGATAACGGCAGAACATTCACGAAATACGAAGGCAACCCCGTAATCGACTCGAAAGAGAAATGGAATTCCGCCGATACACGTGACCCGAAGTTGTTCTGGTATGAACCGAATAGCGAATGGGTGATGGTTCTGAACGAACGGGACGGACACTCAATTTACACATCGTCGGATTTGAAAGAATGGAAATACGAAAGCCATGTTACCGGTTTCTGGGAGTGCCCCGAGCTGTTCGAGTTGCCTGTCGACGGCGATATGAATAACAGGAAATGGGTGATGTACGGAGCCTCGGGAACATATATGATCGGTTCCTTCGACGGCAAAAAGTTCACGCCGGAATCTGGAAAGCATTACTATACGACCGGAACCCTATACGCGGCGCAGACCTATTCCAACATACCTGCTTCTGACGGCAGGCGCATTCAGATAGGCTGGAGCAAGGTATCTCACCCGGGCATGCCGTTCAACGGCCAGATGACGCTACCGACGGAACTGACGCTGCGTAATACAAAAGACGGGGTAAGGCTCTTCAGTAATCCAGTAAAGGAGATAGACAAACTCCAAAAGAAACTCGTATCGAAGAAAAACATAACCGCAGCCCAGGGAAATGAAATTTTACATCCTTACAGCGATTCTGCAGCCCTTCGCATAAAGATGACGCTCAAATTGTCTCATGCGACCGATGCGGGACTGAATCTGTATGGACAGAATGTGTTGCGTTACGATTTGAATTACAATACTGTCAACGGGGTATTTTATTCGCCCGAGGATATGACATCTATGGAAATCTCAGCCGATATTATAATGGATAAGACTTCGTTCGAGGTATTCGTGGATGACGGTGCGTATTCATATTCGATGGAACGCCGGCCTCGTGACAACAACAAAGAGGGTTTCCGTTTCTACGGGAACAATATCGAGATCAAGAATCTCGAAGTATATTCGATGGAGTCCATTTGGGAATAGAGGCCCATTGTCAGTTGAATGCGTTTATATCATAAGTATAGGGGATAAACGTCATATATCCGATCGCAGTTTTGTATGGCTGCAATATACGCCCGGAAAAATATTCCGGGCGTAGTTTTTCCGGCGCAGTGTCTGATTATGAGGAGTGCAGATTTTCGTGTCGTTTCCGGGGTTTCTGGGGTTTCCTGGGTTGGTGCGACTTTGTACTGTGTTTGGATCGGAGCTGTCCCTCGCAAGCTGAGATGGAGACTCCAGTAATTAAAAATTGACAGATGCGATTCTCCGTCCTTCGGTTATTGTATGTCGCACGGCTTCGGTGGCCTTCATGCCCTTCCTCACGGAATTTAATTTATTTGAGCAACGGCCAACGGTATGCCTCGTGCTGTCATCGATATGATCTGTCCCGTTTCAGATATGGCGTAGGCTGTTGACTGTGGGTCGTTGTCATCCGGAGAGGTGTTGCATTTCATGATATGCGGCTCACGTGGTGTGTATGGCCGGCGGTTGTGAGGCTCGCGGACTATTGTGTGTTCAGATCCGTTCGTAGTTCACGAATTCGAATGGGTGGGGAAACTTCTCTCCGTGTTCGTGGCGTTCCGAGAATGTGGCCTTCCAGTCGCATGGTTCGAATTCGGGAAACGTCGTGTCGCCTTCTATATCGGCCAGGACCCATGTTATATACATGCGATCGGCAAAAGGAAGGGCCTGTCTGTATATCTCTCCTCCGCCTATTATGAATACCTCTTCGGATGGGGCGAACAACGAAAGCGCCTCCTCGAGAGAAGCGGCGGTCTCTGCTCCCGGCACGTGGTAGTCGTGATTGCGGGTGATTATCACGTTGCGGCGGTTGGGAAGAGGCTTCCCGAGCGATTCGAATGTCTTGCGCCCCATGACCACCGGATGTCCCGACGTAATAGCCTTGAAACGTTTGAGATCTTCGCTGATATGCCATGGCATCGCGTTCTTGCCACCGATCACGCCGTTATGGGCCACAGCTACAATTATCGAGATCATACGGCAATGGGGGCTTTGATGGTCGGGTAGGGGTCGTAACCCGTAAGGTTGAAGTCTTCGAACCGGAAGTCGAAAATTGACTTTACATCCGGATTTATCTCCATTGTCGGGAGCTGACGCGGCGTACGTTCGAGTTGTGTGTCTACCTGTTTCAGGTGGTTCAGATAAAGGTGGGCGTCGCCTAACGTATGCACAAAGTCGCCTGGTTCGAGTCCCGTTACCTGTGCCATCATCATGGTCAGCAGAGCGTAGGAGGCTATGTTGAACGGTACGCCGAGGAATACGTCGGCGCTGCGCTGGTAGAGCTGGCACGATAGTTTGCCGTCGGCTACATAGAACTGGAACAGCGCATGACATGGCGGAAGCGCCATTTGATCGATTTCCGCCACATTCCATGCGCTCACGATATGGCGCCGTGAATCGGGATTGGTCTTGATGGATTCTACCACGTTTTTGATCTGGTCGATGTGCCGGCCGTCGGGAGCCGGCCAACTGCGCCACTGGTATCCGTATACGGGTCCCAGGTCGCCGTTTTCGTCGGCCCATTCGTCCCAGATGGTTACCTTGTTGTCGTGCAGGTATTTGATATTGGTATCTCCCATCAGGAACCATAGGAGTTCGTGGATTATGGATCGCAGGTGGAGTTTCTTCGTCGTCAGCACGGGAAAACCCTGGTTGAGGTCGAAACGCATCTGGTATCCGAAAATACTTTTGGTTCCGGTACCGGTGCGGTCGCTTTTGATGATGCCTTCGGTTTTGATTTTGCGGAGCAGATCGAGGTATTGTTGCATGTTGTTTTATTTTACGATTTTACCGAATCTTATATAATGACAGACGCATAGATTCATCATCATGTTTGAGAGATCATAGCATGGCATCGTCACTGACAGATAAGTGTAGCGTGTTTCTCGTAACGACGTCAATTTAGTCATTTTTAATGGAACGGCCGCTTCGTTGTTTTTCCGCTTGTTTTTTTCTTTCTCGACAATGGTGTTTGGCGTGCTCATTTCCTGTATTTTCGTATGGTGTCGGGCGCATTTGGGGTCTTATTTATAATATTTCAACCTGATGCTCCCGGAACTGTCAAGAACCGCATAAGACGGGGTCGAGATCCATTCGCCAAGCACTATCATGTGCTTGCCGTTTCCGAGATCGTAGTCTTCGGCGCAATGCAGATGCCCGAATACGAAATAATCGGCATCGGCAGTTTCGAGATATTTCCGGGCGTATTTCACCAGGTATTCCTGTTCGCCGGCAAACCGGTGTGTGAGGTTTTTGGCTTTGCGGCTTTTGCCCGACCACCAGTGGCCGAACCTCATGGCCTGGTCCGGATGTATTAATACTGCGAATATCCTGCGTATGGCTTGTGACCGGAATATCTTGTGCATTATGTGTTCCATTACGGGTGGATGTTCGGTGTACATGTTGTCGCCGTGTGCCACCAGGACTTTTTTCCCGGACAAGTCGAAAACTTTCGGTTTATCGTGCAGTACGAGACCGCATTCGGTATGCAGATAATCGTAGGCCCACATGTCATGGTTGCCTGCGAAAAAATGTATCTCTGTGCCACGGTCGGTTAATTCCGACAGTTTTCCGAGAAGTCTCGAGAATCCTTTTGGCACGACCCTTTTGTATTCGAACCAGAAGTCGAACACGTCGCCCACAAGAAAGATAGCCTTGGCGTCGGCTGATACTTCGTCGAGCCACTTGACAAGCAACTCTTCCCGTTCGCGCGAAGATCCGTAAGGCGAGTCCAGCCCAAGGTGCATATCGGATGCAAAATAATACATTCTGCCTTAAATTAGTTCTTTTATTTTGTTTGTCAGTTGCTCTCCGGACAGGTTTCGTGCCGCAATCGTTCCATCACGGCTTATTATAACATTTGCCGGCAGCGATTTGATATTGTAACGGGCCAAGACAGGACTCGACTCGCCGCGAAGATCGCTGACGCTTATCCACGGAAGTTGTTGCGACACCACGGCAGATACCCAAGAATGTTTTACTTCGTCGATGGAGACCTGATATATTTCGAGGCCTTGTTCGGCATATCGGGTGTATAGTTCTTTCAGCTCTGCGTTGCGTATGGCGTTGTCGGGAAGCACGGAAGACCAGAAGTCGAGTATTATCACTTTGCCTTCCAGATCGGAAAGTTTGTGTTTCGTGCCGTATATGTCGGCCATTTCGACATCAGGGTAATTGGTGCTTTCTTCTGTGAGTTTTTCGTTGATCATGGCTGAAATGTCGCCTTTGCTTTCGCGTGAAGCGATGGTGGCATTCAATGCCTTTACGTATGGCGAACTCGGGTAGCGCTTACCTGCCGAATCTGCCACCGTCTGGAAATATATCGTATTTTTGTCGTTGTCCATCAGCCTGTCGCTGGGCAGTTGCTGGTATAGGGCATATACAGATTCTATTGAACCCGGGTCGCGCAGAATGAATTGGATCTGTTCCTGCTTGGAGGCGTAGTATTGTTTTGCGTATGCCGCGGATATGGTGTTGCGTTCGGATTGGTCCGCTTTGTCGAAGGCATACTTCAGCGAGTCCAGCCTGTATTTGCCCTTCGACATTATGCTGTGTAACTCCCGCATTCTTTCCGATCCTGCGGATCCGGTTACAGTGTATTCTCCCGTGAGATTGGCCGGAAGCGTCAGTTCTACTCGTTCGCCAGGCGAAGGAAGTACGGTAATGAACTTTTCTCCGACACGTATGTTGAATATTGTTGGAGTGCCGTCGGTTTTTGCCCTGAATCTGAAGTGTCCTTCTCTGTCGGTTGAGGCAGAGTCTGCCACCGCAACGGAATTGGGTAAAACCCTCTCGAGGTAAACCGTAATCCCTTTTTGTTGTCCATCGATACGTCCAGATATGACGACTCTCTCGCGCGAACACGAACAGAATAATGCTAATGCAGCCAGAACAAAAAACAGCGGTCTCATAATCGTTTTCTTGTGAAGCAAATATAGTGTTTTTATGGTGTTGTTGAATTGCGGTCGCAGTCCATAAATGCAAATATAGTGAAAGGCGAGAGCAATCGGAGAAAGCCTGTGCTTTCGGAGATTGCCGAGCCGCCTCCTGTATTCTGTAAATATAGTGAAAGGCGAGAGCAATCGGAGAAAGCCTGTGCTTTCGGAGATTGCCGAGCCGCATTCTATATTCTACTTTATTCTATAAATATAACGGAAGGCGAGAGCCGAACGCCGAGTTTTGCTACAAGCTTTGTCGAGACTGCCACTGTGCGTTGCAAACACAACAAAAGGCAGAACGAGGGGTTGCGATGTCCTCTTCCCGCGATCTTTCTCCGTATATTGGCCTGACGTTTTTGTAAATGCAGGACTCAGCCTCGGAAAACAATCTGGAGCATGTTGCCTTCTGGATCGTAAAAACTGCGCAGTTTGCCTCCGCCGACAGCTCCGGTCACGTCACCCATCCATTTTACTCCGGCACGGTCGAGCTCCTCGATAGCCTTCTCAAGATCGGATACCCTTAAAGCGAGATGTGACATCCCCGGTGTACATACATTTCTTTGCTGGCGTTCGGAGCCGTCTTTGGGCATCATTTCTATGTAAGTGCCGTCAGCTGCCTTGATTATAAAAGTGTTGTTGTGGGTTTGTGCCATGATTTCGTAGCCGAGTACGCGGCAATACCAGTCGGTGAGTTTTACGGAATCTTCACAAGCAATGGCGGGATGATCTATCCCCGTAATGTAATTCTTCATGGACAAATATTTTATTTACGTAAATATAAGCAAAGACGAGAGCAACCGGAGAAAACCTGCGCTTTCGGAGATTGCCGAGCCGCCTCCTGTATTCTGCAAATATAAGGAAAAGCTCATTCATTGGACAAAGGTTAAACCGGTCTGCAGTTTCCCGAAGATGATTTATCTCTCGCCTGGACGAAAATCATTAAATCCGGAAGAGACTTCGGTGCAATCGAAATTTAAATTCTCATACACTTTGTTAAGGTATATATTTTGCATGAGTATTTCCCCTTGTACCGTGCTGCCTGTTTTTTGAGAAAGATAGCCGGGGCTGATCAAATTTTCGGTTTTGTGAAGAACATGTGCTCTGTGGCGTGCGGATTTGTAAACGGCTAATAAAATCGGATGTTAATTTTTTGCTAATTCGAGAGTTAGAGGTTGCCCGTTTGATAAATTTCCCGAAATTTGCTCTTGCAAATCTAACCTGTTGAGGACTTGTTTAATGAGGATGAATATTGTGTAAATTCTCAAAAACACAAATATGCTTGCAAACTGAACTTTTTTTTGTTGATGGCCATATTTGAAAATCGGTAGATTTGTTTTATATTTACTACATAACTCATATGTAATATTTAAAAGTTATAATAATGTCGTTGCTTAAATTTGATAAGGGGCAGTTGGGTAACCTGGAGTATTCTCTCCAGCGCGAAATGCTGAGTACGAATCGCGCAGGTGGATATATGAGTACCACTATCGTATGCTGCAATACCAGAAAATATCACGGTCTGATAGTTGGCCCGGTGGAAGGTTTCGACGACGAACGCAACTATGTATTGCTTTCGACGCTTGATGAGACTGTGGTGCAGCATGATAAATCGTTTAATCTTGCCATACATCGCTTCCCCGGGGTTTATGAACCGCGCGGACACAAATATATAACCGATTTCGAGTATACCCCCACTCCCACGATAACATACAGAGTGGGTGGCGTGGTGTTGAAAAAGGAGATGTTGTGGATACATTCGCGCATGCAACTGATGATCCGCTATACGTTGCTTGCGGCCAAATCGCCGACGACATTGCGTCTGAGACCTTTCCTTGCTTTTCGCGATTCACACACTGTCGGCAAGGCCAATATGTATGCTAACGGACATAGTTACCCTATCGATAAGGGTGTCAAATGCCGTCTTTACGAAGGGTTCCCGTGGCTAAACATGCAGGTCAATCCGGAAGCCGAGTTCGTCGCAGCTCCGGATTGGTACTATAATTTTGAATATCTGGAAGAGTTGGCGCGTGGCTATCCGTATCAGGAAGACCTGTTGACACCGGGTTATTTCGAAGTGGATATAAAGAAGGGGCAGAGCGTTATCTTCTCGGCATATACCGGTGAATGCAATGAGGAAAACCTCGAAAAATGTTTCAACGACGAACTCGCCAGAAGATCCGATAAAATAGACTTTCTCTCATGCATGCGCCATTCGGCACGTCAGTTCGTTGTGAAGCGTGGCAGCAAGACGGAAGTCGTGGCCGGTTACCCATGGTTCGGCCGTTGGGGACGGGATACATTCATAGCCCTGCCCGGCATCACGCTTACGCAGGGTAACGTCCAGGCGTGCCGCGATGTCATAGATACGATGGTCGGAGAGATGCATGACGGACTCTTCCCGAATATGGGTTCGGCATACAACTCGGTCGACGCTCCGATGTGGTTCTTTTATGTCCTTCAGCAATTGGAAAAACATGTCGGTGCCGAAGAGATATGGAAATCGTACGGCAAGAATATGAAGGCCGTATTGGAGGCTTACAGACGTGGCATAGGCCAGTATATAGCACTTCATACCAACGGACTCATATGGGCATCGCATCCCTCGCTGGCGATGACGTGGATGGATGCAGTGGTGGACGGAAAACCTGTCACCGGACGCGACGGTTATCAGGTGGAGATAAATGCCCTATGGTATAATGCCGTATGCTATACGCTTGAACTGGCCGGTAAATTTAAAGACACCAAATTCGTGGGCGAATGGAAACATATGCCCGAACAGATAAAAGAATCGTTCGTCGCTAAATTCTGGTATGACGATGAGGGATATCTGGCCGACTATGTCGACGATAAGGGACAGAACACATTTATACGTCCGAATCAGGTAATGGCCTGCTCATTGCCATACAAAATGATAGAGCAGGACAAGATAGCCCAGGTACTCGATATAGTCAGGATACATTTGCTCACACCGCGTGGTCTGAGGACATTGTCGCCGCGCAATCCCCTCTACAAGGGACATTATGGCGGAGACCAACCCACACGTGACCAGCAGTACCATCAAGGAACCGTGTGGCCATGGCTGTTGGAACACTATGTGTCGGCATGTTTTCAACTTTACGGCAAGGCCTATCTCGGTACAGCCGAAGATATACTCGCCGGATTCGATGAGGATATATCAATGTATGGCATAGGCTCGGTAGCCGAGGTATATGACGGCGACCCGCCTCATTCCCCCGGAGGATCTCCGTCACAAGCCTGGAGCGTAGGAGCCATTCTCCGCATTCATGAAATGATCGAAGAATACAAAGCCGTTGAAAAAACTGCGAAAAAGGCTACGGCTTCAAAAAGCGGCAGAGCTGCAGTGAAAAACACGGACGCAAAAAAAACGACTGGCAAGTCTACAGCCCGGAAGAGCGCAAAGAAAAACGAAGAACCTAAGGCTCAAAAGCCTGCCGCCAAATCACAGAGAAAAGCCAAATGAGACCATATCGGATATTCGTTTTCCAGGATTAAGGAGACAAATTCTGAAGATTGGTGAGTGAGTTATAAGATAAGTTGGCAAAGGACCGTTATTAAAAAAAGAATATAGAAATATAAAACAGATAATTATGAGAATTCTGATGTTTGGATGGGAGTTCCCGCCTCATATTGCGGGTGGCCTCGGAACAGCTTGCTATGGCCTCACCAAAGGCTTGGCCAAACATAATGTCGAGGTAATCTTCGTGATGCCGCATGCCACAGGCAATGAGGATCAGCGGTTTGTCAAAGTCGTCAATGCCAGCGATATTGAGGCCGTTTACGGCAATACGGACAAAGAGCTTATTCCCGGCATGACCTTTATACATATAGACTCCAATATGGTGCCCTATATATCTCCGGAAGAGTTCGAAACCGAACGGGCCAGATCCAGCCAGAGCGAAGGACGGGAGATTACGCATGGCGATGTGTGGCGCGAACGATATAACTTTTCGGGTCGTTACGGGGCCAACCTGATGGAAGAGGTCGCGAGGTATGCCGTTGTCGCCGCCGAAGTTGCCCGCCAGATGGAAGGACAGTTCGATGTTATACATGCCCACGACTGGCTCACCTATTACGCAGGCATGGCCGCCAAACAGGTATCGGGCAAACCGTTGGTAGTGCATATCCACGCAACAGAATTCGACCGCAGCGGAGAGAATGTCAATCAGGCCGTATACAACATAGAAAAGGCCGGCATGGATGCGGCCGACAAGGTTATAGCGGTCAGCAATCTCACACGTAATATAGTAATAAACAGGTACGGGATCGATCCGTCTAAAGTGGTTACTGTACACAATGCCGTAACTTTCGGTACCGATTCGTGGAAAGATTTCGAAAGAGGGGTTAATGACAAGATTGTGACCTTCCTCGGACGTATCACATACCAGAAGGGCCCGGATTATTTTGTCGAGGCTGCCGCCAAGGTGCTGAAACGACTGCCTAATGTGCGGTTCGTGATGGCCGGGAGCGGCGATATGATGAATCATGTCGTGCGTCGTGTCGCCAAACTGGGCATTGCCGACCGATTCCATTTCACGGGTTTCCTCAAGGGCGACGACGTGCAGAAGATGTTCGCCATGAGCGATGTGTATATCATGCCCTCCGTGAGCGAACCTTTCGGAATATCGCCTCTGGAAGCCATGAAATCGAATGTCCCGGTCATCATATCCAAACAGTCAGGTGTCGCGGAGGTTCTGGACTATGCTGTGAAAGTGGATTATTGGGATGTGGATGCAATGGCCGATGCCATTTACGCCCTCATTCAGTATCCTGCGCTGGGTAAGATGTTTGCCCGTAAAGGACTTGAAGAAGTTACGAGCCTCAAATGGGATAATGCGGCAGAGAAGGTCAAGGAGGTTTACGAATCTGTGAGAAAATGATTATGAAAATTATATAAAAGAGACCATATGAAAACGATTTGTTTTTATTTTCAGATTCATCAGCCTCTGCGGCTGAAGACATACAGGTTCTTTAATATGGGCAAGGACCATAATTACCTGGACGACGTAGCCAACAGCACCATAATGCGCAAAGTGGCAAACAGGTGTTACCTGCCCATGAATGCATTGATATTGAAGTTGATAAAGCAAAATAAGGGAGCATTTAGAGTTAGTTTCTCGATGTCGGGACTTGCCGTGGAGCAGTTTCGTGAATATGCACCCGAAGTTCTGGAAAGCTTCCGCGAACTTGCGGCCACCGGTTGTGTGGAGTTCCTGGGCGAAACATATGCCCACTCGCTCGCATCGCTGATCGATAAAGACGAGTTCGTTGCGCAGATCAAGAGACACTCGGAGATGATAAAGAAAGAGTTCGGGATGAAACCGACCACTTTCCGTAACACAGAACTCATATATTCCGATACCATCGGTGAGATAGTCGCGGCACAAGGCTTCAAAACAATGCTCGCAGAAGGAGCCAAGCATGTGTTGGGATGGAAAAGCCCCAACTTCGTCTATGCCAACGCACTAAACCAGAAGTTGCGTCTGCTCTTGCGCAACTATAAAATGAGCGATGATATAGCGTTCCGTTTCTCTGACAAGGGATGGAGCGAATGGCCTTTGACGGCAGAGAAGTTTGTCAGTTGGATAACTCCTGACGACGTACCCGGCGAGATTATCAACCTCTTTATGGATTATGAGACATTCGGCGAGCATCAGGATGCATCTACGGGAATATTCGAATTTATGGAGCACCTTCCTGCAGTCGCTTTGGCCACGAAAAAGATAAAGTTCGCTACGTGCAGTGAAACCGCTGCCGCTCATCAACCCGTAGCCGTGCTTTCTTGTCCTCACCCCATGTCTTGGGCCGACGAAGAGCGTGATGTCACAGCATGGCTTGGAAATGAACTGCAGAACGAGGCGTTCAATAAGCTCTATTCGCTGGGACCGCTTGTAAGGGAGGTGAAATCGAAAGACTTCGACTACGTATGGAATTTTATGCAAAGCTCCGATCATTTCTACTATATGGCTACCAAATGGCTGTCGGACGGAGATGTGCACAAATACTTCAACCCATATGAATCGAGCTATGATTCGTTCATAAATTACATGAACGTATTGAGCGATTTTATCATAGAACTCAACAAAAAACATGAACAGCAGAGCCGCAAACGAGGCGTAAAATCTGTGAAAAAAGTTGCCGAGTGTTTGGCATAGAGGAATAATCTTTTTTTACTTTCAGTCTGCTCGGTATTAGCAATAAAATATCCCCGGATAAAATCCGGGGATATTTTATTTAGTCTACTTTGGATTTTGTTCTGTCGGAGGATCTCGTTACACCCACTTAACCAGCGCGAAATCCATACGGTGGGGCAAATGCGGATTGGTCGGGTATACCCTGATGGCCGTATCGAATGATCCCGTCATTTCTGGGGTCCTGCAGAGTTTGTAAAGAGCCTGGCTGCCTTCGAGCTTTTCGCATGTCAGTTGATGGGTTCCGACTATTTTGATAGTCTCTCCGGTATCTATTTGTTTGGCAATCACAATCTCGACCCCTATATCGTCTGGTTTCAAGCCGTCTATGTCGAGTAACACCTCGATCTCGTAATCATTGTCGATCATAAAGGCGCTTTTGCTTATGTCGAATTGCTTTACGTCAAGTATCTTCACTTTGTCCCATGCATTGCTTACGCGGCGTTTCCATGCAGCTATCTGGCGAGCAAGCGTGAAATCGTTTGCAATCATTTTCCTGTTGCGCTCGTAGAGTTTGTCATAGAACCGCTCTTGGTAATCGTTGAGCATACGGTTGGTTGTGAAGTTGGATGCTATGTCGGCTATGCATTTCTTGATGGCTTCGATCCAGCCGTAAGGGATATTGTTCTCATCGCGTTTGTAATATAGCGGTGCGATATTTTCCTCGATTGTCGTGTATATGATTTCTGCATCGAGTTCGTTCTGGAAGTTCTGGTCTTCATAGGCTCTCTCCATCGGTAGCATCCAGCCTGCACCTTCCTTATATCCTTCGACCCACCAGCCGTCGAGTACGCTGAAGTTAAGCACTCCGTTCATCACGGCTTTTTCGCCGCTTGTTCCGGAGGCTTCCTGCGGACGAGTAGGGGTATTGAGCCATACGTCTACACCCTGTACCATCTTGCGGGCGAGGGCCATGTCGTAATTTTGCAGGAAGATGATTTTGCCGGCAAATTGTGGCATGGCAGATACTTCTACGATACGTTTGATGAGGTCCTGTCCTGGTTTGTCATTCGGGTGTGCCTTCCCTGCGAACACGAACTGTACCGGTTGCAAGGGGTTGTTGACTATCTTGTCGAGCCTTTCAAGGTTGGTGAACAGAAGGTGGGCGCGTTTATAGGTGGCAAAACGACGGGCAAAACCGATGGTGAGAACATCAGGTTTGATGGAATCCACTATCTTCACTACCTGGCGAGGGGATGCGAACAGAAGCTGATTCGGGTCTGCCATACGTTGCTTGATGTGCCGTATGAGCTTTTCCTTCAGGTAGATGCGTTCAGCCCAGAGTCGCTCGTTCGGAATATTGTATGCTTTCTGCCATGCGGAGATATCGTATTGTTTGTTTGTAAACCCTTCTGGGAAATATTCCAGATAAAGTTTTCTGAGATTGGGCGCCGTCCATGTAGGGAAATGTACGCCGTTGGTGACATAACCTATATGAAGTTCGTTTTCGAAGTAGCCGGGCCACATGCCTCCCAGGATCTCTTTGGTCACTTCGCCATGAAGCCAGCTTACGCCGTTGACCTCCTGTGAAAGGTTGCATGCAAGGAAGCTCATCGAGAACTTTTCGTTCGGGTCGTTCGGGTTCGTCTTCCCGAGATTTATATACTGGTCCCACGTGATATCCAGCCGATAGGGGTAGTGTGACATGTATTGGCGGATCATGGATTCGGGGAAGGCATCGTGACCTGCCGGTACGGGAGTATGGGTTGTGAACAGTGATGACGAACGTACTACCTCGAGGGCTTCGCTGAACGAGAGCTTGTTGGTGTGGATAAGGTCGTATATGCGTTCGATGCCGATAAAGGCGGCATGTCCCTCGTTGCAATGGAATACATCCTGCTTGATGCCGAGAGCCTTCAATGCCCGGATGCCGCCGATGCCAAGCAGAATTTCCTGTTTGAGTCGATTTTCCCAATCGCCGCCATATAGATAATGGGTGATGGAACGGTCCTCGGCAAGGTTCAGGTCGTGGTCAGTATCGAGAAGATAAAGGTCGGTGCGACCTACTTCGCATTTCCATATTCGGGCGGTAACCGTACGTCCGGGGAATGAAAGGTGTATGCTGGCCCAGTTGCCATCCTTGTCGCGTACCGGCGATATCGGCAGTTTGTAGAAATTTTGCGGTTCGTAGGCTGCTTCCTGCGCGCCCTGGGCCGAAAGTTTCTGCGTGAAATAGCCGAAACGGTACAACAGTCCAACGCCCACAATCGGTACATTCTTGTCGCTGGCCTCCTTGAGGTAGTCTCCGGCAAGAATACCGAGTCCTCCAGAATATATTTTCAGTGAGCTGTGCAGACCGTATTCCATACTGAAATAGGCTATCTTTGGCCCTTTGGCTGCTTTTTTCTCTTCCATGTATGCGGTGAACACCTCGTAGACGGCATCCATCTTGGCGAGAAACTCGGTATCGTTTTCGAGTTCCCTTATGCGTTTGATGTCTACCTGGTCGAGCAGAGCTATCGGGTTGCGTTCCGTGCTCGACCAGAGGTCATGGTCGATATATTCGAACAGTTCGTGAGCTCCAGAGGTCCATGACCACCACAGGTTGCGCGAAAGAACTTCTAATGGATGCAATCTTTCGGGCAGCGCTTTTTCGATCATAATGCGTGTCCAGGATGGTTTGTTGCTGGCCAATTGCTGGCGAACGAAATTGATCTGTTCGTGATGTTCCCCGCCGCCTTCGTAAATGATACGGTGAGTACGGGCAGTTGCATTCTCCACGGCGATAGAATATGCTTCGGAGTAGTATTCTATAAATTTGTCCCAAAGCGTTGTTTTCGATATGGCGAGTGCCGAGGCCCTGCACGCATTGTATTCTTTCGTGCTCATCTGGCTGTATTTGACTATCGACGCGGCTATATGTTCTATGACCTCGTTGTCGTTGGTGTCGGTGCGGGCTATCACTTCGACGCCTTTGTGTTCCTTTTCATGATTGTCTACCCAGAGCCCGAAGCCGGCCAGCGACGTTGTGATAGTGGGAACCGAGAAAGCTACGCTCTCGAGAGGGGTATAACCCCATGGTTCGTAATAGGAGGCGAAAACGGTGATGTCCATGCCTACCAGGAGTTCGTAATAGGGCATGTTGAAAATGCCGTCGTAGCCGTTGAGGTAGGACGGTACGAATATCACCTTGACTCTCGAAGCGGGGTCGGTAAGAGCCGAACCAGTCATTGCTTCCACTATCGGGTCCCAACCGCTCAGGTGGTGCGTAGTGTGGCGGTAGAGAGTGGGGTCGATAGGATTCGACGGGTCGGCCAGATGTGCCTGAAGGTCCTGACGGGGACCGTTGTTCCCGGCCGGTACGGTGATGTATGCCAGGACTTCGCGTTTGAGTTTGTCGTTCTTGGCCACTCTCTTTAAAGACTCTATAAGTACGTCGAGTCCTTTGTTCTTGAATTCGTAACGTCCGCTGGTGCCGACGATGAGAGGATCCTTCTCAAACTTATAGTTGAGACAGGCTTCCGCTACCTTTATCATTATCTCGCGGCCTTTCTGTCGCTTGTCGTCGAATTCCTGTCCTTTCCATACGAAGTCGTCTTCGAAGCCGTTGGGTGTCACGATATCTGCCTCATGTCCGAGGAGGTACTCGCATTCGCGTGCAGTGATGTCGCTGACGGTGGCGAAGCAGTCGAAATTGTTTGCCGAGATTTTTTCTATCGAGTGTTTTGCAACGATATTGTATTGGCGCGCAAAATCGTCGGCATTGAACCGTGGCAGGTTGCTGTAAAGCGGTTGTCCGTTGCCAGCCAGCGAACGTCCCAGGATAGTGGCATGGGTAGTGAATACGGTGGCGGTGTAGGGAGAATTCTTTTGGAGATAAAGTCCGCCGCTGCCGGTCATCCATTCGTGGAAATGGGCTACTACCTTGTCGCTCGATCCGCAGAAGGTTTCGATGTATTTTTCAATGACCTTGCCTGCCGCGTATCCGAACAGCACGGGTTCGAGGTAATCCCATTGACCGCTTATCGAATCGACGCGGTAGGATTCCCATAGAAATTTGAGTACGTCGTCTTTCGATGAAAAGAAAGTGGTGAAATCGACGAGCAGCACAGTCGGGCGCCCTTTTATGTTCCAGTATCCCGCCCGTACGCGTATACCTTCATTGTAAACCATCTGACGCCACTCCTTGAGCAGGTTCGGGTCTTCTTCGAATTCCTTGTTGCCGTTTTCTTTGTGGACGTCGGGGCCGATAAGTATGTATCCTTCTCCTAGTTCACGAGTTATGCTGAGTGCTTTGGTTGCTATAACGGTATGTATGCCGCCTACTTTGTTGCAGACTTCCCAGCTTACTTCGAAAAGAAAGTCGGGTTTGAATAACTTGTCATTGTTGTTTGGTGCCATATATTTGATAACTAAAGTGCTTTTTAAGTTAAACCTGAATTTGCAAAGATAATCATTCCGTGTGTCTTAGTCAAAAAATAAGAGCGTCTATATGTCGAATAATTCGCATATAATGCGGTCGGAAAGAAGGAACCTATTTGTAGGAACGTAAATATGTCCCGATTTAATCTCCAAAAGTCCGGATTGAATGAATTTTTGGGCTTCGAAGTGCAATTTTTCAAGGGATTTCTCACCGAACTTATGTCTGAAGTCGTCGATGTCGATACCTTCGGAGCAGCGCAGACGGACCATTATATATTCGTTCTGCACATCCTGCTGTGTGAGTGTCTCGGTCTCGAATATGTCGGGCGAAGGTATTGATTTTATGTATGTTGGCGTATCGGCTGTGCAGACATCCCGTTGGTGGCCGTCATAAGAGTGGGCGGAAGGTCCGATCCCAAGATACGGTTCTCCTCTCCAGTAGGAACTGTTGTGTAGGGCCCTGTGTCCCGGAAGAGCAAAATTGGAGATTTCGTAATGTTCGAATCCGGCTTTGTCGAGTTTCTCGCACAATATGGCATATTGCCGTTCGCTTGTTTCGTCCGGAACGGGGCTTATCTCTCCCGCCGCAGCCATTTGGCCGAATCGGGTTCCCTCCTCAATAGTGAGGTGGTATGCCGAGATATGCTGTATGTCGAGGGAGAGCATACGGTCGATGTTCGCTTCCCAGGTGCTGTCTTCCATTCCGGGAATACCGAAAATAAGGTCGGCGGAAATATTGTCGAACCCGGCCTTTTGTGCATGCTTTACTGCACGCACGGCTTGTGCGGCAGTATGGCGGCGGTTCATGAATCGCAACTGGAAGTCGTCGAATGACTGGATTCCTATGCTGAGGCGGTTGATGGGGGTTTGCGCCAGCATGGCGAGGTATTCCGGCGACAGGTCGTCCGGATTGGCTTCGAAAGTTATCTCTTCGGGTTGAGGCGCAAAAACGTCGTTGATGGTCTCAAGAATGGCCCGTATCTGCCCGATTGACAAAAGCGACGGTGTGCCTCCGCCGAAATATATTGTTCGGACGGTTTCACCGGACAGGTAATCCTTGCGGCAGCGAATCTCGCATAGAAGCGTCTCTACGAAACGGCCGATTGTCTCAGTGGAGGTGCAGCTGTAAAAATCGCAATATGAACATTTGCTTTTGCAAAAGGGGATGTGTATGTAGATTCCGGCCATGTCGTTATGTTTGTCCCGAAAGATAGTGATTATAACGTCCGGTTCATACCTCGGGTGCAATTCTCCAAGTTAGTTGATAAATTGGCAGATATGGCATGTATGTCTTTGTTCCGGACAATAATGTGGCCCAAATATAGTTTCTATGGTTGAGAGTTAAATGATTATTAAAAAATATTAAAAAACGGTCTGTTATTTGTGTAACAACAGAAAAGTTTTACTACCTTTGTTGCTCATTTTGGAAGTAGGATGTATTAACCAAATATAAAGTTCAAGACAATGGCAAAGATCGATCTTAGCAAGTATGGCATTTCGGGCGTTACCGAAATCCTGCACAATCCTTCGTACGACCAGCTCTTCGAAGAAGAAACAAAACCGGGTCTTCAGGGCTACGAAAAAGGACAGTTGACCAATACCGGCGCCGTTAACGTAATGACAGGCGTTTACACGGGCCGTTCGCCCAAAGACAAGTTCTTCGTAATGGACGATGTTACCCGCGACACTGTTTGGTGGACCTCGGACGAGTACAAGAACGACAACAAGCCTGTAACCGAAGAGGCTTGGAAAAGCATCAAAAAAATTGCCACTGACGAACTCTCGAACAAACGTCTTTTCGTGGTTGACGCTTTTTGCGGTGCAAATGAAAACACCCGCCTCAAACTTCGTTTCATTATGGAAGTAGCATGGCAGGCTCACTTCGTGAAGAACATGTTCATCCGCCCGAGCGCAGAAGAACTCGAAAACTTCGGCGAACCGGATTTCGTTATCATGAACGCTTCAAAGGCCAAAGTAGAAAATTACAAGGAACTCGGCCTCAATTCGGAAACGGCAGTAGTATTCAACCTCAAGGAAAAGGTTCAGGTCATACTCAATACATGGTATGGCGGCGAAATGAAGAAAGGTATGTTCTCCTACATGAACTACCTGCTGCCGCTCAAAGGTATCGCCTCGATGCACTGCTCGGCAAACACCAACATGGAAGAGACCAGTACGGCTATCTTCTTCGGTCTCTCGGGCACAGGAAAAACCACTCTCTCGACAGACCCGAAACGTAAACTTATCGGTGACGACGAACACGGTTGGGACGATGACGGCGTGTTCAACTTCGAAGGAGGTTGCTATGCCAAGGTTATCAACCTCGATAAAGAGAGCGAACCGGACATCTGGAACGCTATCAAACGCGATGCGCTTCTCGAAAACGTTACAGTTAAAGCTGACGGATCGATCGATTTCGCAGACAAGAGCGTGACCGAAAACACCCGTGTATCGTATCCTATCAACTTTATCAAGAATATCGTTAAACCGGTATCGAAAGGCCCGGCTGCAGATCAGGTCATCTTCCTTTCTGCCGATGCTTTCGGGGTACTGCCTCCCGTTTCGATCCTCGATGCGGAACAGACACAGTACTACTTCCTGTCGGGATTCACCGCTAAACTTGCAGGTACCGAACGCGGTATCACCGAACCGACCCCGACATTCTCGGCTTGCTTCGGTGCGGCATTCCTTTCGCTCCACCCGACTAAATACGGTGAAGAACTCGTTAAGAGAATGAAAAAATCAGGTGCCAAAGCTTATCTTGTAAATACGGGCTGGAACGGTACAGGCAAGCGTATCTCGATCAAAGATACACGTGGTATCATCGACGCTATCCTCGATGGCTCGATCGACAAGGCTCCGACCAAGAGAATTCCGTACTTCAATTTCGAAGTGCCGACTGCTCTTCCTGGCGTAGATCCCAATATTCTCGATCCGCGTGATACTTACGCAGATGCAAGCCAGTGGGAAGAAAAAGCCAAGGATCTTGCCGATCGTTTCATAAAGAACTTCAAGAAGTTCACTTCGCACGAAACAGGTAAGAAACTCGAAGCTGCCGGCCCGAAACTCTGATCGGAAAGGTATGATAAAAAAAGTCCGACCCGTGGGGCCGGACTTTTTTTTATTAAATGAATGGACCTTTGTGCATAGGGCCTCTCGATCGTCATTGATCATTATTCTTTGGATAGTATTGTTTGATTTATTCTTGTGAAAAGAGGCGATAGCTAAAAGAAGTTCTTAGATGTATCGTACCAATATAAAAACGACGACCCGGGAAGGTCGCCGTTTTTATATACGTAAAACTGCTTGTTATCTGTTACATTCCTTTGGGATTAGGTCCGTATTTGTTGTCGCCCGGCTGGCTGTCCAGAAGAGCGAAAATAAGCAGCACGATACTCCCGACAACGGGGATAATGTTTATGAGTAACCACCAGCCGCTTTTGCCTGTGTCGTGCAGACGGCGCATCCATAATGCGAGTGTGGGTATGATGATGGCCAAACCGAAAAGAACGGTGATGAAACTTCCTATAATTACGAATACGCCTCCAATAAGGCCGAGAATACTGAGTATGATGCTTAATGCGATCTCGATTATTGCAACTACAAGAAAATACATCCAAAATTCCTTTCTGCGTGCACGGCCGGTGAAAGTGGCATACTTGTTTTTCATTACGTCAAGAAACCAATTCATAATCTAACATGGTTGGGATTTCCTACTCGTCAGGCTTTTCGGTATCGCCCCGTTTTTTTGTGTGGGTTCTGGCATCCACATGTACAGTTGAAAACAAATTTACGTTTTTTTTCTGCAAGTCCAAATATTGATGCCGTAATCGGGAAATGCCGACAGTGATGAAATGGTATGACGTGTGCCGTAAAAGTTAGTTTGACGTAACCGGATTGACTAAATGTCGTGTGGAGTGGATAAATTCAATATTCGAGTGGTTCCGGGTTTATGATTTTACGACACGTGTTAGTCGTTTGGGTCTAACGTTTCATAAAACGGTCCATCTCTCGTTTGGCATCTTTTTCCTTGATGTACTCACGTTTGTCATAACGCTTACGTCCGCGAGCCAATCCAACCTCGACTTTGGCAAGTCCGCGGTCGTTGAGGAACAGTTTTAATCCGACGACCGTGAGCCCGGTGTCCTGTAATGCGCGCTCCAGTTTGTGAAGTTCGCGTTTGGTCAGAAGCAGTTTCCGGTCGCGTTTAGGTTGGTGGTTGTTGCATGTTCCCCAATGGTATTCGGCGATGTTCATCCCTTTGATCCATAATTCGCCCCTGTCGAAATAGCAATAGCTGTCGGTTAGCGACGCTTTCCCGAGACGGATGGATTTGATCTCGGTTCCTGTCAGGACGATTCCGGCAACGAAAGTTTCGAGTATCTCGTAATCGAACGTTGCGCGGCGGTTTTTTATTGATATATTGCGATAGTCTGCCATAATAGGCTACAAAGATATGAAAAACTTGGCGATTGAGATTATAGTAAACGTACAGTATGATAGCTGAGTTGCAAATCGGATATGATACATACGGCCCGCCGGAATGTAATAAATATTACATAAATCCTGGTTCTGCATAACAAGGGGCTCGGATGATTGTTTTAGAAATAGTATCCCATATTCAGATAGAATCCGAACTCTTTGTCTCTGTTCGACCAGTCGATCATGAGGTCGATGGGGCCTATGACGGTATCGTATGAATAGCATATTGCACCTCCGAAAACGTCCTGTCCGTGATTGATGTTGAAGAAATTGTCATGGTGTTTCATGTAGTTGAATTTCAGGGAGCCGTACATTCGGTTCCACAATCCGACTCTCACATCCAGTTTCACACCTAACAGTGCATTGTCGAACAATTCGAAATTGTGTATCCCGTAGAATGGCAGTTGTTGGCGTACGTAACGTCCTGCGATGGTGCCGCCAACAAAGTTCAATGCGGAATAGGGGATGTAGTTGTGGTTGCCTATAAGTACGCGGGTGAACATTCCGGGGGTAACGGTCACGCGTTTGCTTATTGCGAGCGGAGAGAAAAAGTCGCCCGTGATAGCGCTTGCCGGGGTGTGCTTATTATAGGTAGCGAAATCAGATGAATAAAGCGTGTAGTCGGTTTGGAAATATATCCCGCGGGTCGGGTAATAGCGACTGTTGAGAGTTTCCAACTGGGTTTGTATGTAGTAGTTTACCAATCCTTCCGACTTGATATTCTTTTGGGCAAGATCCGGGGACCACAATTGCGATTCGTAATGGAAGTATTCGTACCGTATGCCGGTCTCTATCCTGAAGTTGCGGAGTTGTATGTTGGCGAAATGAAGGTCGGCTACATGCTGTTGGTAGTCCATGTTGCTGCTTCTTTTCCCGTTTTGGTATAGATCGATATCGTTGTGGAGGTAGGTATAGGAGAGGAAGAACTTATGTCTCATTTCATTGCCTGTGGCTATACCTGTCTGTATGTATGGATTGCTGCTTAGTCTTGCCGTGGCAAAGAAGTATGTGCTACCGAAATTGTCGGGTGTCACCATGGCGTGTAACAGTACGGCAGCCATCTCTTCGCTGTCGAAGCGGAATCCGAAGCTGAGTGAATTATGACGACTTTCTTTGCATGTGAAAATCAAGATGTAGTCCGTTTCTCCGTCGAGCCGGTAGGTGACTGACGAGAACAGTCCGCTGCCTTGCAGATTTGCCATGGCGCGATGGAGTTGGGCGCTTGAAATAATGCCGCTGTCTGGCAGTTCGAGCAGTTTGCGGATGTTCTTTTCGTCGTAATTGTCAAGTCCCTCGAATCTTATTTCGCTGATGGATATGGGCCGATTAAGTTCGAGTTTCTGATCTGTTTCGCTATTGTAGTCTTCGGGGATTCCTATTTTTTCTTTCAGGGCGATGAGTGCGTCGTGATTGGCATCCATTGCCTCTTTTCCTCTTTGTATGAGAGAGTCAATGGCTGCTGCGGAGAAACTCGCCGCACTGAATCCTTCGATATTGGGATGTATGTAAAGGTCTGTCGCTTCTATGTTCTTTTCCAATGCTGCCGAGGCCGTGATGTTGGTCAACTGATCCATTATGTCCGCCACACTGTTTATCTCATTCTCTTTTCGCAGGCCTGACGACAGGTCGATGCCGATTATAATTTCCGCTCCCATTTCACGAGCCACATCGACAGGGTAGTTGTTTGCTATGCCGCCGTCGACGAGCACCATGCCATCACTTCTGATCGGGGTGAAGGCACCCGGAATGGACATGCTGGCACGCATGGCTAAAGGCAGGTAGCCGCTTGTGAATGTAACCGGTTCGCCCTTGACCATGTCGAATGCCACGCATGCAAACGGTATCGGAAGTTGCTTGAAGTCCAGCGAGTCGTGGTAGCCAATTGTGAGTTCGGTAAGAAGGTTGTATACGTTGTGTCCGTCCATTATCCCGGAGGGTATCGTGATGCCTTTTTGGGTTGTCAGCGGGACCGTTATGAGATATCTTTCGGTATTTTCCTTCTCCATGAAGGAGAGGCTTTGGCGAGATACACGGTCCGAAAGCAGTGCCGGCCAATTTTGTGCGCGCACCATGGAGTCGAGGGTCTCGGTGCTGTATCCGATGGCATAGAGGCCGCCGATAATGGCTCCCATACTGGTTCCCGTAATTATGTCTATCGGGATTCCGGCTTCTTCGATGGCTTTGAGTGCGCTGATGTGTGCGACACCTTTTGCTCCGCCGCCGCTGAGCACGACGCCTACTTTTTTTCTTTGCGTGCCGGGCATGGGGTCTGTCTGTCCGTGGCTCTGGAAAGAGGCGGCTATACCTGCCAGTATGATGATTGTGCGAATAAAGATATTCTTCATTTTAAGTGTGGGTGCGGTTTGAAATGTCGCCCGTTGTCAAAGGTATGCAAATCTTATGCAAAGATATTTATGAAAACGGGTAAGAGACCTATTTTCCGGCGTTATAGGATAAGTCTCGACAGTTTGCGGGCTATCGACATGCGTTCGCGGTTTAGTGCAGCTATGCGGTGAGTGATGTCGAGCAACTCTTCGTCCGGCAGGTTCTCGTCCTTAAGTTGCTCCTGAAGCGAATCTATGATACTTTCGATGGCTTTGGATTTATACAGTATTACTGCTCTGGGGACATCCTCTGCCAGTCTGTCGAGTTCGCTCTCTATGACCACGTCGAATTTCTGCCACATCTTGCTCATGACATAATTGTCGTTGTCGGTGAGAATATCGACTGCGACGTTGCATACTTCCGGATCGGGATGGTTGGTGAAATGGTGGAGGCCTATCTCCTCGAAAGTGGTCGGATCCTTGTCTTCGGAACTCTCCATCCGTTCGTTGTAGAGTTCGACGTAAGTGTCATACAGGGCCCGGTATTGAGGGTTGCGGAATGTCAGGCCGTTAGCCTCGAGGTCGTTGATGATTATACTGGCGACATTCAGTTCGATAAATGTTTTGCCCTCTTTGTATTTGAAGTTGCGGTGTCCGTACTTGATAAGATATTTGACTAATTCCTTTTCCAGTTCGTCCATGCTGCTGCCGGCGCTGATGCCGTGCATGTCTGTCAGGGTTTCGATACGGTGCTGTTCGTAGCGCTGTTGTCCCTGCTGATTGCGGATGAAGGTTCGTGTCTGCTCGTCGGAGCCGTGTGAGATGCGTTTGCGGGCAACTTCGGAAGTGAGCAACTGAAAATCCATTCCCATTTTCGCTGCAGTCTCTTTGGTATAGAGCGAGCGCATAATGGGATCGGGGACTTCCGCTATCGATGCCACGATGTCCGAGATGAGTTCGGCGCGTTTTATGGGGTCGTGCTCCGAACCGGTCAGTAGCGAGCGGGTCTTGAATGCTATGAAGTCCTCTTCGTTGGTTCTTATGTATTCGCGGACCTGTGCCGCACTGTGACTGCGGGCAAACGAATCGGGATCTTCGCCGTCGGGTAGAGGCACTACGCGCACGTTCATCCCTTCACGCAGTATCATGTCGATACCGCGCAGAGAGGCATGTATTCCGGCAGCGTCGCCGTCATAAATTACCGTCACGTTCCGCGTGAAGCGACCTATGAGCCTTATCTGTTCCGTGGTGAGCGAAGTCCCCGAAGACGCCACGACATTCTCGACTCCGGATTGGTGCATGGATATGACGTCGGTGTAGCCTTCGACGAGTATGCAGTTGTCTTCCTGGGCTATGGCTTTCTTGGCGAAGAACAATCCGTACAGGACGTTGCTTTTGTGGTATATCTCGCTTTCGGGCGAATTGATATATTTGGCTACCTTTTTGTCTGTGCGCAGTGTGCGTCCGCCGAAAGCTACTACTCGTCCGCTGACGGAGTGGACCGGGAATATGACACGCCCGAAAAAGCGGTCGTAATATTGTCCGTCGCTCTCGCGTTTGCCAGACAGACCGGTGCCGATCAGGAACTCTTCCTTATAACCGGCCGCGAGGGCCGCCTGAGTAAAGGCGTCGCCGGAGGTGGGACAGTAGCCCAATCGGAATTTCTCGATGGTGGCATCCGAGAAGCCGCGCTCGCGGAAATAGCTCAATCCTATGTTTCTTCCTTCGTCGGTGTTTGTGAGGGTCTTGCGGAACCAGTCGGTGGCGTAACCGTTAACGATCATCATGCTTTCCCGGTCGTCGTTGCGACGCACCTCTTCGGGAGAAAGTTCGCGTTCCTGCACCTCGATGCCGTACTTTTTGGCTACATATTTGAGCGCTTCTACGTAGCTCATACCTTCGTGTTCCATTACGAAGGTTACTGCGTTCCCACCCTTGCCGCATCCGAAGCATTTGAACACTCCTTTGGCGGGCGAGACTACGAACGACGGTGTTTTCTCGTTATGGAAGGGACAGCATGCCTGGTAGTTGATGCCTTTTTTCTTGAGCGAGACGAAATCGCTCACGACCTCGACGATGTTCGCCGCGGCATATATCTTGTCAACCGTGCTTCTGTCTATCATATGGCGATGAGTGAATTCAAACCATAAAGATACGAAATCTGTTAGGATTTACAGGTGCCTGCATGCGGTTCTTTGAAAGAATAGATGGAATTGTTTGTTTTGCTGCATTCAAACACATATTTTAATCGGATATTTGAGGGATTATGTAGTGCTGTTTTTGTGGTTATATTGTGTATTTAATGGTGGATGGTAATGTGCAGAATAAGCAAGCAGGTTGAGTTTATGAAAAAGGCTGATCAATATTTCGCAGCGGATACTTGTTGGAGTTATTGACGCATGTAATAGTTTCACAGGTCAGCCAGGAAGATCTGTTTGCGGGAGAATATTCTGACTGTTAGTTATATGTGTGTGTCGTAAGTTCGGATGTCCTGGCTGTTATGTAGTGGAATTTTATTGCTCCGCAGATACTGTCTAAATATAATTCTCATTTCTCCGTTTCTTTTCACTACATTTGCAGAATACAGGAGGTGGCTCAGCAATCTTTGCAAATGAATTTGCACGATTGCTCTCGCCTTTCACTACATTTGTAGAATATAGGATGCGGCTCGGCACTCTCCGAAAGCACAGGCTTTCTGCGATTGCTCTCGCCTTTCACTATATTTGTTATATGGACTTCAAACTGGTATCCGAATACAAGCCTACCGGTGATCAACCCGAGGCTATTGCCGAATTGGTATCTTCGATCCGGAATCACAGCAGGCACAATACCTTGCTGGGGGTGACCGGGTCGGGTAAGACATTTACTGTCGCAAACGTTATCGAGCAACTCCAGCGTCCGACTCTCGTACTCAGCCATAACAAAACTCTCGCGGCACAGCTTTACGGCGAGTTCCGCAACTTTTTTCCGGAAAATGCTGTCGAATATTTCGTCTCCTATTACGATTATTACCAGCCTGAAGCATACCTGCCATCGTCGGATACCTATATCGAGAAAGACCTCTCTATAAATGAGGAAATCGAGCAAATGCGACTCAAAACTACATCGTCGCTGCTGTCGGGCAGACGCGACGTGATCGTGGTCTCGAGTGTGTCATGCCTTTACGGAATCGGTAATCCGGAAGACTTTCATGCCACATCTGTCGAGGTGCGTACGGGCGATGTCATCAGTCGCAAGAAACTCTTATACTCGCTTGTCGAGGCGCTTTATACACGTACCGAGATGGATCTCGAACACGGGACATTCCGTGTGAACGGCGATACGATAGATATCCGCCTGGCCTATGGTGACACGTGTTATCGACTGATGTTCTACGACGATGAAATAGAGATGATAACGACCATAGATCCGGTTACCGGTCAGCGTCTTTCGACACTCGACCGCGCAATAATCTATCCGGCCAATATGTTTGTTACCACACGAGAACGAATCAATACGGCATTGGCCCAGATACAGATAGACCTCGGCAAGCAGATAGCCTTTTTCGAACAGGCCGGACGCCCGGTTGAAGCCCAACGGATAAAGCAGAGGGTCGAATACGACCTCGAGATGATAAAGGAGTTGGGTTACTGTCCCGGTATCGAGAATTATTCGCGCTATTTCGACGGCCGTCCTCCGGGTAGTCGTCCTTTCTGTTTGCTCGATTATTTCCCGAGCGATTACTTGCTTGTAATAGACGAGAGTCATGTCACGATTCCTCAGATAAGGGCCATGTATGGTGGCGACCGTTCCCGTAAGGAGAATCTCGTCGAGTATGGCTTCCGTCTGCCTGCTGCCGTGGACAATCGTCCGCTGAAGTTCGACGAGTTCGAGGCGCTGATGGGCGATACGATATATGTTAGCGCCACACCTGCCGAGTTCGAACTTATGAAATCGGAAGGTGCTGTTGTCGAACAGTTGATTCGCCCTACCGGACTTGTCGATCCTCCGATAAAAGTACGCATAACCGATAACCAGATCGATGATCTGATGGAAGAGATCCAGCAGCGGGTCAAGGTCGACGAAAAGGTATTGGTTACGACCCTTACGAAACGAATGGCTGAAGAATTGTCGAAATATTTCGACCGCGTGGGCATACGAAACCGTTACATACACTCGGATGTGGATACGCTCGAACGTGTTCAGATACTCGACGATCTGCGTGCCGGTGTGTTCGACGTGCTTATAGGAGTTAATCTTTTGCGTGAAGGTCTCGACCTACCGGAGGTCTCTCTTGTTGCAATAATGGATGCTGACAAGGAGGGTTTTTTGCGCAGCGAACGTTCGCTGACACAGACGGCTGGCCGTGCCGCTCGAAATGCAAACGGTAATGTGATAATGTATGCCGAGAAACGCACGGATTCGATGGGTATGGCGATTATGGAGAGCAATCGGCGCAGGGAGAAACAGATATCATATAATATGCGTAACAATATGATTCCGACAGCTGCCCACAAAAGTACCCGAAGTATCATATCGGGCGAGCAACTTTCGGCAGGAGAGGTTCTTTATCCGACAGCAGGTTCGTTGGCTAAGGCTGCAGATGTTAAAGGAGCGTATGCCGCTGGCGAAAATATTGAAGAGGCCATCGCAAAGGCTCGTGAAATGATGGAAAAAGCCGCAAAAGAACTTGATTTCATGGAAGCGGCCAAATACAGGGATTTGATGTATGCTCTACAGGGTAAATTGAAAAGGTAATTATATATCTTTTTACACAAGAGATTAGCCTAATAGGCTAATCTCTGCAAATATAGTATTTTAACTTGTAAATACTATATTCTTAATATTTGAAGTCGAAACTGATTATTTTAACATTTTTATTAATGTTAGTTTCTTGTAATAATGCTCTTCCTGTTAGTTCAGTGATTGTTAAGCGTTCTCTATTTGCTGACTTTGCTATAACATAGTATTCGCCAAAAGGTATTTCAACTTCATACTTCCCAGAATCGTCTACTAACGCAACATAAGAAGCGTTTCCCACCCATTTTATGTAATAAACTAAACATTGGCTATCTATCTCATTTAATCGTTTTTCATCTGCTACACTAAATTTTGAGAATTCTCGAACGGTCTCTTCGCCAACAACGCCATCGCTTTCATTCATTAATAGCAAATGAAATGCTTGTTTATCTGCTAATGCTTCATACTCTTTCCATATTTCAACATTTGAACTATCTATGGCTTCCTTTTCCACAAAGTAAACTTGCGCTCCATTATCCGATTTATAGCCAACGTAATCATTAAACTTATATCGAACAATGCCTTGAACCTTGCATTCTTGCGCTATGCAAATAACATTATTAAAAAAGAAGCTCGCAATTAATACATAAATTAGTTTTGAAGATTTTGTTTTCATACCTTTGGTGTTAAACATATTTTGTTGCAATATTGCCTTATCTCCATAGACAGAGTCATACGTTTAACTACAAAAAGAAAGACGCAGACAACTGCCTACGCCTCTTGGCTCACCACAAGCCATAACACACTAAGCAAGAAGTCTGCGCCATATACGGACTCCTCAACGTGTGTTATATAGCTCGTTCATTTCCGAGGTGGTGATTCAGAGGCGATTGAGCTATTCGATACAATAAAAGCATACTTTAAAGTATGCTTCACAAACGTACAAAAAATATTTTAACAAAGAAAAATTTTTATGACTTAGAGGACTTTTATTTCCGCCGGGGCTTTGTCTTCTTTTCAGATTTGTTTCCCATGGTTTTTAATAAATTGTTGAACTCCTCCTCCGAAATCTCAAGTGCGATTCCAGTAATTATGACATTATCGTCTAATTTCGTCTTTTCTTTCTTTTTCTTTGCCATAATAAAGCTATGCAATACTCTGTAAATATAATTCAAATCTTTCGTTATCCGTATAATCTTTTGTGTTAAATCTGAATGTAAACTCATCAACATATTTCTGCATGTGCTTCTTGCTCACATGGTAATAAGTTCCGAAGATAGTCCGTTTAAAATGAGACCAAGCATTTTCGATACTATTGGTATTGACGCTTGCGACCTCTCCGCTATCTGTCATCAGTATCCCGCCGTAGAAATGGCGGCTGTGATCAACAGATCTTTGTTCGTATACCGTATTTAGCCCACCATAGTCCCATCCGTCAGTATATATCACACTGCCTTTATGTATATGGTTAAGTATGACCAGTGCTAATGTCTTTGCTTGCGTATTTGTGACGGCTTTTGCTATTAATCTACCATCCCTTTGCAGCATTCCAAATATAGGAACTTTATCCTTAAAACTTCGCCCCTGACACTTTTCGACCCGCTTGTCTTTGTGTCTATTCCGATTCCTGCCACCCACAAATGTCTCATCAATCTCAACTTCATTCTTTAGCTGACCTTGATTAAGTACATCTATATACTTTCTCAATTTGCTCAACATATTCCACGCTGTTTTCTGTGTAACACCTAAGTCTCGCGCAAGTTGACAAGAAGAAACGCCTCTTTTGTGTGAAATAAAAAGGAACATAGCATAGAACCAGTATCTCAAAGGTAGTTTTGTATTAGCAAATGCAGTTCCTGTCTTGACATCAAAATACTTTCCTGTATTCCTGCATTTGTATTTGTTTCCCTTGCACTTGTAAACCTTTGATGTAGGGTCAAACGGAGAAACCAATCCATCCTTCCATCTTATCCGTTCGAAGTATTTTATACAACTATCCTCATCCGGAAATGTCTCCGAGAACTGAAGGAATCCTGATTTTTGTTTCATATCCAAAGAGTTAAAATAGTTAAAGTTAGCTAATTAAGTAAAACCTGTAAAGTGCATTTCTTGATGTTTTTTCGAGTGTTCTGGTTATCAGATTAAATAGATTTATATCTTTGTAAAAATAAAGGAATGATTTGATTGCGAGTTACTATCAAGACGAATAATGACAAGGGTTCTCTTGATAGTAGAGGACTCAAAATCCTTAATTTTTTGTTTATGCAAAACATTATTCGTACTCAAATCATTGGAGATTATCTTCATATCTGGATTAAAATGCGTCCGGGTCATGTGAAGCACATTAGGAAAAGATTAGCCTGATGTGGACTCCCAGCGGGATTTCCCGCTGCCTTTATTTATATTGATTGTCATTTTATTAGAAACTATATTTATGGATGAAAGTCAATACATCAAACTTAAAAAGAAGTTAGGTATTCGCAAATGCCCAATATGCCGACAGCAGGTTATTTATTGCGACTTCAATAGGGTAAGCCTTTTCAATAAGGAAGGTAAGGCAGAGCCGTTTGAAACAGTACAAATACCTAAGGCTGACTACATTGAATTTGAATGTCCTAATTGTTCTTATGTGATGAAGTTTAACATCGGTAAATTATTAATATAGTTTAAACACCCCACTTCTGTCTACTATCTGTCTTTAGCGGATAAGGATTATTGGGATAGTTATAAGCCCATTCAAGTACCGAATGTGACACTTGCTTCATTTCTTCAATAACTTCTTCGTCGCTTTTATCAAAAGTGTCGACATTATGTCGGGATATTAACAGTGCTGTCAGTTTATTCTGTACCGCAATTTCTTTTACAAGTTGTTCAATTATTTTGTCCATAATCTTTCATTTATTTAGTGTAACTTTGTATATATCTGCCATTGAAAAAATAGTATCGTTTGGCAGATATAGTTGAGGTCTTTTCTTTACATGGATGCATCTTTATGCGGGTGCGATTGATTCAAGAATAAAGGATATAATAATTGATGGATAAGTTTTCAGGATTTGTCACTCGGGTTATAGACTGGTTCTACATCAAACCAATAGCCGGGATAATGCCACGTCAGACATTCAGATATGGCGTAGCCGGTGCTTTGAATGTAGTTTTAGGGCTGGTACTTATCTATCTTTCCAACAGATTCGTCATACGCGGCAGATTCGTGGATTTGGGGTTGACGGTACTGGCTCCTCAGACAGCTACCCTTTGTACCGTTATCCCATTCACCTTCGCATTGGGTTTCTATCTAAACCGCAACGTGGCGTTTACGCGCTCACCGCTCCGTACGCACACGCAGCTTATGCGTTATCTGTTGTCGTGGGCGGGATCTGTTGCCATAAATTATGTGCTGCTCAAGCTGTTTGTCGAGGTATGTCATTTCTGGATAACCCCATCGCAAATGCTTGCCACCATTATCATATTGGTGTACAGTTATCTTATGCAGAAATATTTTGCTTTCCGTGGGTGCGAGGAGTAGTTGGGCGTCTGTGGATTTAGTCTTGGTGTGGGGCAATACGTTTATGCGGTTTGTGTCCGGGGGGCTAAACTGTCTGTTTGGTGAGAGTGTCATGTAGCTAAGTTCGTGATTGGCCGTTTGATGTCGGAGTCAAGCATCGCAAGTCTTGCCGCCGTTGAATTAATTGTCTGCATCTCCTAATGGGGCTGAAGGATGAATGCGCGCCTGCTTTGCCGAACCACAGGTTCATGTCGATATTCGACATGATTAGTCTTTCTGATCTTGTCGTGTCGGACGTGTCGGCCGAACCGTAGGTTCGAGATGTCGGAGTTTTTAATTTTGAGGCATCATTTCTGCCCAGATGAGCGCAGAGGCTCCCAATATGGCTGCGTTTTTTGTGTGCAGTTCCGAGAGCATTACTTTCACTTTTCCCCTGAAAATTGGGAATAGCGACTCTTCCATATATTTTTGTGTGGGTTCGAGCAGGTATGTGCCGGCCTGAGTGAGTCCCCCGAACAGGAACACCGCTTGCGGTGATGCGATAGCCACTGCATCGGCCAGAGCCTTACCCAAGGCTTTCCCAGTATATTCGTAGGCCGCAATAGCCAGTTCATTGCCATTGAGCGCCGCTTGAGTCACCATTTCGCATGTCAGTTGGTTGAAGGTTATATCCCTGAAAGGGTTCGGGGCAATACAGTCGGCCATGAGCTTGAATACCGAACGTTTGATGCCGTTGGCCGAGGCGTATGCTTCGAGACATCCCCTGTGTCCGCATGCGCATTCCCTTCCGCCTTTTTTTACGGTGATATGTCCCAACTCTCCGGCAAAACCGTCATGGCCGTAGATCAGTTTCCCGTTGGCGACGAAACCGCTTCCGACCCCTGTCCCAAGCGTTACCACTATGAAATCGCTCATTCCTTTGGCACCGCCGTATATCATTTCGCCGACAGCCGCGGCGTTGGCGTCGTTGGTTACGATCACGGGGATGTCCTGATAATATTTCTTGACCGTATCCACTACGGCGATCTCGCCTTTCCATGGGAGGTTGGCTGCGTTTGATATTTTGCCGGTAAAATAACTTGCGCACGGTGCGCCGATACCTATCCCAACCAGCTCTGTTTCATGCGGTATGGCCGATAAGATATTCTGTATGCTGTTGTGCAGCGTATATACGAAATCGTCGAAATTCGGATAATCGGTGGTTGGGAATTTCATTTCACCGTATATGTTTCCCTCTATGTCGATGAGACCTAATTTTGTATTGGTTCCCCCTATGTCTATACCTGCGGCGAGTTTTAGCATTTTCGTGTTGTTGAGTTAAAATTTATTCTTGAGATAAAAATAGTAATAATTCTTAGTAATAACGCTATCTTTGTAAAATTAACTGTAACCCCGAGGACTATGAATACGAGAGAAAAACTTTTAGGAATGTTCGAAGAATACCTCTCTTCGATAGAGTTTCCGCAGCAACCGTCCAAATTGTACGAACCGATATCGTATTCGCTTCTTGACGGGGGTAAACGTGTGAGACCTGCCTTGCTCTTGATTGCGGCCGACATATTCGGGGCCAGACCGGAAGATGCCATGCCGTGTGCCGGTGCCGTTGAGATGTTTCACAATTTTACGTTGCTGCACGACGACATTATGGATAACGCCGCGGTCAGACGCGGCAAATCGTCGGTACATGCCAAGTGGGGGAGTAACGTGGCGATACTTTCCGGAGATGCAATGGTGATATGTTCCTACAAACTTCTCCAGCAGGCTCCGGCAGGGGTGTTGCCCGCCGTTATGGCTGAATTCAACAAAATGGCCCTCGAAGTGTGTGAGGGACAGCAATTCGATCTGGATTTCGAATCGCGCGAGGATGTTTCTTTAGACGAGTATATGAACATGATTCGTCTCAAGACGGCCGTGCTTTTTGCCGGTTCGGCAAAGATAGGAGGCCTGGTGGCAGGAGCTTCTCCAGAGGAATGCGAGCTTCTCTATGCTTTCGGACTCGAACTCGGGATGGCATTCCAGCTGCAGGACGATTATCTGGATACATATGGAACTGCGGATGTGCTCGGCAAGAATATAGGAGGCGATATCGGGGAAGGTAAAAAGACATTCCTGACCATAACGGCACTCAACGAGGCCGGGGCTGCGACGAGGCGTGCCATGCTCGCTACTTTCAACGAAAAGAAGTTGCCGCTGGGTCACAAAATGGGGCGTATCAAGACCATCTACAATTCCCTGGACGTGCCTGAGATCACCCGTAGGGAGGTGAAGAAATATCTCGACAGCGCTACGGCAGCGCTCGGGAAACTCGAAGCCGGAGGTCGGGATGTGACATTGTTGCGCGAGATGGTCGATGCCCTTGCAAACCGAAATAAATAACATTTCTGATCTGGGAATGCGCAGAACAGATATTGAAATAATGGCTCCGGTGGGATCATGGGAGTCGTTGCATGCCGCAATAAAGGGCGGAGCCGATTCTGTATATTTTGGTGTCGGACAACTCAACATGCGGGCGCGGTCGACGGTTAATTTCACGCTCGACGACCTCGGCCGGATAGTGGAAACGGCTCACGAAAACAACCTGAAGGCCTACCTCACACTGAATACGATTATTTACGATGACGAGATGGCTGCAATGCGTTCGATCGTCGATCGAGCCGTTGCCGAAGGTGTCGATGCTGTCATAGCATCCGACCAGGCGGCGATACTCTATGCGGCGCAGGCCGGAATGGAGGTGCATATATCGACACAGCTCAACGTTTCCAATCTCGAGGCGGTAAGCTTCTTCTCCAGATGGGCGGATGTGATGGTGCTGGCACGTGAATTGGATCTGGCGCGGATAAAAGCCATCAACGAAGGGATTATACGTGACGATATAAGAGGGCCCCGCGGTGAACTTGTCAAGATAGAGATGTTTGCACACGGAGCGTTGTGTATGGCCGTGTCGGGTAAATGTTACCTGAGCCTGCACGATAACGGCCACTCGGCCAACAGGGGTGCATGCAGGCAGATATGCCGTCGATCGTTCGTACTCACCGATCGTGAAACAGGCGAAGAGATAGCTGTCGAAGGAAAATATCTGCTTTCTCCGAAGGATTTGTGTACGCTCGAGTTTCTCGATAAATTCATAGATGCGGGTGTCAGGGTCTTGAAGATAGAGGGCCGCGCACGTTCGGCCGACTACGTAAAGCGGGTCTGCGAAACATATAACGAGGCTTTACGGGCCATAGAATCAGGCTGTTACACTCCAGAAAAGATAGCAGAGTTGACAGCTGGGGTTTCCGAGGTATTCAACCGCGGTTTCTGGGGCGGTTATTATCTTGGTTCGCCGGTGCCGGAAATAACCAAGGCCTACGGTTCCTCCGCGACAAAACGGAGGATCTATGTGGGCAAGGTTACCAATTATTTCAAGAAGGTAGGCGTGGCCGAGATTATGATAGAGGCTGTGCCGTTGGAACGGGACCGTGAGATCATCTTCACGGGCGAAACAACAGGTATTGTCGAAATGACGGCAAACGAAATATTCGTGGATGAAAAGCCTGCCGAAGTGGCATTGCAGAGGAAATATTGCTCGATAAAGACTCCGGAACCCGTGCGTCGCGGCGACAAACTCTATAAAATAATCAGCGCCGACGAATTGTGATACAGCGTGCCGATTGTCTCATGTACTGCCGGGATTGATCTTGGCTCGATTCCGACTGCGGCGTAAAGGAGGCCTTTTCGGGTAGTTTACGATTTGTTCCGTATATTCTTTCTATTTTTCGGTGCATGGATATGGGCGATCTCGGTCGCTCTATGCCTGTATGGTTCCGGTCGGCAGGAATATTGTCATGAACCGAACCGGAACGGCATAAATCCTGCCAACGATATTATGTCTGTCAAAGCAAATGGGCTATTTTTTCGAGTCCTGTCGCTCTCGATCCCTTGACCAGAATCAGACGTCCTGTTATAGGGTGGTCTTTTAGGAACTCAACCAGAGCATCGGTATCTCGGAATAGCTTTCGTTGACCTGTTGTCGGAACCTTTGAGGCCGCTTTTGCAAGCTTTGGCCCTACCAGGTATTGCTCTTCGATATTATTTGCGGCGAGCAATTCGAGTATGTCGATATGTCCGCTTTTGGAGTAATCTCCGAGTTCTCCCATGTCACCCAATATGACTGCTACGGGTAGTTCTGCCGTCTCGTTGCACAGATTTTCGATAGCGGAACGCATGCTGGTGGGATTGGCGTTGTAGCAGTCGAGGATAACGGTATTCTTGTCGGTTTCTACCCGTTGCGATCGCATGTTGTCTGGTTTGTAATCGGCTATGGCTTCTTTTATATTGCCTTCCGCTATGCCGAAGTATCGTCCTACGGCTACGGCAGCGGCGATATTCTGGAGGTTGTAATCTCCGACAAGATTGTTCTCGATGCCTTCCGCTGCGTGAACCGAATAACCTATTACTTCGAGTCCGCCGCGTTCATGCACCATACGGTCGAGTGTTTGGTCTTCTGCTCTCACAAAAGCTTTGCCTCCGGTTTCCGACAGATAATCATACAGTTCACCTTTCGCTCTTTGGACGCCCTCGGGACTGCCGAATCCTTCGAGGTGCGCCAGTCCTACATTCGTTATCAGTCCGTAGTTCGGTTGCGCTATGTCGCAAAGCGCCGCGATTTCGCCCGGATTGTTGGCGCCCATTTCGACTACGCCCAGTTCGGTTCCCGTGTCGAACGACAGCAGTGTGAGCGGGACCCCGATATGGTTGTTGAAGTTGCCTTTGGTCGATCCGACATTGAAATTGCGCTCAAGGACCTTGGTTATCAGTTCTTTGGTTGTGGTCTTTCCGTTCGAGCCTGTTATGGCGAGGATGGGGAGGCCGAGTGCCTGACGATGCTCGGATGCGAGTTGCTGTAATGCCGCGAGGACATCCGGAACAAGGATATAGCGATGGTCGGCAACTACTGCTGGATCATCCACGATGGCATATGCCGCACCACTGTAAAGGGCCTGTTTGGCATACACATTTCCGTCGAATCTGGCACCGCGCAATGCAAAAAACAACGAACCTTCCGGAATGTTCCGGCTGTCGGTAGTGACGCGCGGATATTCGGCAAAGAGTCTATATAAATTTGTCTCCATATTTGAATCTGACTTCGTCGATATACGCCTTGATAGTTTGCTCGTTCGAACGCGGACATATCATCAAGACATTTCCGTTTTCTACCACTATGTAGTTTTCCAGTCCGTCTATCATGACGAGTTTGTCTGCCGATGTCTTTATTATGCAGTTGCTGGTATTTACGAGTACGTTGTCTCCCGATGAGACATTGCCGTTCCCGTCTTTGTGCGAGTGTTCGTACAGGGCGTTCCAGGTTCCGATATCGGACCAGCCGAATTCGGTGCAGTTGACCCATACGTTATCGGCTTTTTCCATTACGCCTATGTCTATCGAAACGCTTTTGCATTCCGGGTAGATTTTCTTTATGCTCGCTGTTTCGTAAGGTGTATTGTAATCCTGGGCGACAGAGTTGAACAGACCGTACATTTCTGGCAGCAGTTCGCGTATTGCCGTACGTATGGTTCTGGTGTTCCAGATGAATATTCCCGAGTTCCAGAAAAATTCGCCGCTGCTCAGGAATACTTTTGCCATTTCGAGGTCCGGTTTTTCGGTGAATGTCTTGACCTTGCATATTCCTTCCGGATCTTTGCACGCTCCGTCGACCTGTATGTAGCCGTAGCCTGTGTTTGGGTGGTCGGGTCTTATTCCGATTGTCATCATTGCGTCGCCGTCGCCTATGAAATCCACGCACTCGCCGATTACATTCCTGAATCTTTTTTCGTCGGCTATGTAGTGGTCGCTGGGGGTCACTATCATCATTGAGTCGGGATCGATTGCGTTAAGGCGGAAAGCAGCGTAAGCCACGCATGGAGCGGTATTGCGTCCTATGGGTTCGCTCAGTACCTGGTCGGGATTGAGCTCTGGCAACTGTTCGAGTACGGTATCTTTATATGCCGCATTGGTTACCACAAGAAAATTCTCTGCAGGCACGATTGCATTGAACCTTTCGTATGTAGCTCTGAGAAAGGTTTTGCCTGTTCCGAGGATGTCGAGAAATTGCTTCGGCTTCGATGCACGGCTCATGGGCCAGAAGCGGCTACCTATGCCGCCTGCCATTATTACGCAATAAGTTTTTTTATACATTATGCCCTTTGTTTCGTAAGTTTGGAATGGGAGGCTCCCACAACTGTTTTTTTACGATGCAAAGATATTGAAATAATGGTAAAATACCTTATGGGATTTGTCTGTGATACTGACAATATTCGGGCCAAAACGGCGTAATATTTGCTTTCAGCTACCCGATGATAAACTCTTTCTGTTACCTTTGTACGGAATTGGAGCTTTGAAACGTGCCGATGATGTGCGAGAATCGAAATGTATAAAGAAAATATGTGATGAAACCCCGGTATTTTACTATCCCGAACTTATTGACTCTCGGTAATCTTTTGTGTGGATCTCTGGCTGCATATTATGCTTTTGCGGTCGGCGATCTGAGAACGGTGTTTTGGCTGGTGGTGATTGCAGCCGTTTTAGATTTTTTCGACGGTTTTGCCGCTCGCATGCTCAACTCTTTTTCTCCGATAGGCAAGGAACTCGATTCGCTTGCCGATATGGTCAGTTTTGGATTGGTTCCGGCGGCGTCACTTTTTCGGCTCTATGTTCTTGCGGACGGAACGCAGCCTTTCGGGTTTATAATATTTATAGTGACACTGTTCTCGGCACTCCGTCTTGCCAAGTTCAATATCGACGAAAACCAGACAGAAGAGTTCATAGGACTTAATACTCCTGCCAATACGCTGCTTATCACATCGTTCGCATATATTTATTCAGACGGGATTCTGCCTGTAAGTCCCGAGTGGCTGATTGCAGGAGCTGTTGTTCTTGCCGTTATGCTGATAGTCCCGGTCAGGATGTTCTCGCTGAAGTTCAAGAATTTCTCCTTTCGCGATAATGCGCTCAGGTATATTTTTCTTGCTTTTGCCTTTGCGTCGTTGGCTCTGTTCGGGGTCGCTGCGGTGCCAGTGGTTATGACGATGTATATAATTGTGTCGCTTGTACGTGATCTGTTCAGTCCAAAAAGCTGAATGTCAGCGTGTATGACATCCCGGCAGACCATTTATAATATTTTTTATTATCTTTGCCGCGGAAATAACTACGGGCTGGGAAAATACGAAATCTGTTTTCTGTCCGTTGTATCTCAAAAAATCGGCTTATGCGTAGGGCCATATTGCGAATAATATTCATCATTGCGGCAGGAGTTGTATTCGGCCTGTTTTTGCCTGCCCGTTCCTATTCGCAAAGCACGTTCGACGATACGTACGATTATGACAACGTTTACGACGGCTACGATGTGGATGATTACGGAGGAAACCCTTTTGAAAACCCCGATGACGAGATTCAAGAGGACACCACGACAAAAAAGCCTAAAGTGCGCAAACCCCTCGAATCATATTTTTTCGATGATTCGGTGAGACAGTACCACAATTTCAAATGGTCGGTGGATACATACCGCAACCGTGTGAAGATGTCTAATATAGACACGTTGCTGAACAACCTGCAACTTGACTTCCCGTTCGAACGCAACGGTGTAGGCGATGCTTATCAGGGGCCTTTGGGCGGGGCTTCCGTACCGTACAGCTATTTCGACAGGCCGCAGTTCCAGGATTTCAGCTTCGCCCGCGGTTATTATTCATATTACTGGACTCCCGATAATGCACCCTACTATAATGTCAAGTCTCCGTTCACCCAGTTCCAGTACTATACTGCCGGACAGAAGATAATGGCCGAGGAGAACTTCGAAATCAGGCATGCGCAAAACATATCACCCTCGTCCGGATTTAATTTCGACTATAAGAGCAGGGGTACGAGAGGACAGTATGAATGGCAGAAAATGCGCGACAAGAATCTTTCGGTCGGGTTCTCGCATACGGGTAAGAAATATACCATACATGCAGGATATATCTACAATGCGGTTCTGAATCAGGAGAACGGTGGCGTCACAGACGACCGTCTCATTACTGATACGGTCATCGACCTTACAAAGGCTATTCCGGTAAGGCTTATGGATGCCGAGAATACTATCAAGAACAATACCTATTATGTCGTGCAATCGTATGGGATTCCGCTGCGTAGGCTTACAGACGAGGATTTTTCGATAGCCGATCGCTCATCGGTATTTGTCGGACATGTCTTCGAATATGACAGATGGTTCCGTAAATATAACGACACCAAGGCAGAGAGCGGCGATTTTTATGAGAACTGGTACATAAATCCGACCATTACTGCCGATTCCGTATTCGAATCGCGTCTGACCAACAGAGTATTCGTACAGTTGCAACCCTGGGACCGTAACGGCGTTATCGGAACGATCGATGCGGGTGCGGGAGTTGATATGCACAAATTCTACATGTTTGACCCGAACTACTTCATTTCCGGGAACAGGCATGAACAGAAAGAGACCAGTTATTACGTTTACGGATCGATAGACGGAAAGGTCAGCCGCTATTTCAACTGGGGAGGTGACATCATGTTCCATCCGGCAGGATATAAAAGCGGCGATCTGCAATTCGGGGCGAACGCCTCTTTGAGTGCCTATATAAAAGGCAGGCCCGTCACGCTGTCCGGTAATTTGTCGATCGACCGAGTGTCGCCCGATTACTGGAGCCAGCGATACTTCTCCAACCACTACGTGTGGAGGAACTCCTTTGACAAGGAGAATGAAACCCGTTTCGAGGTAAAACTCGACATTCCAGCTATCTGCTTCGAGGTGAAAGCCATGAGCAGCGTTGTGACCGACAAGGTCTATTACGACGAAAACGCAATGCCTGCGCAGCATGACAGCAATGTGAATGTTTCGGGAGTGTATGCTTACAAAGGATTTCGCATACCCGTGAGGAACAGCGAACTCCGGTTAGACCACAGGGTATTGCTTCAATGGAGTACCTCGCAGAAAGTTATTCCTGTCCCACAGGCAGCAGCTTATCTTTCCTATTATTTCGAATTCAATATTGTCAAGAACGTGCTCAGGTGTCAGCTCGGTGTAGATGGCAGGTACACTACCGAGTATTATGCCCAGGGCTGGAATCCTGCAACGGCACAGTTTTACAATCAGAGGGAGAAACAGATAGGAGACTACATTAAGGCCGACCTCTTTCTTAATGCCAAATGGAAAAGGATGAGGATCTTCCTTAAGCTCGAGCACGCCAACGAGGACATGTTCGGTTCGCGGCACTATTTCACGGTGCCTGATTATCCGCTGAACAGGAGGATCTTCAAGTACGGATTCTCGTGGAGTTTCTACGATTAAGCTCCGATTGATGCAGGTCAGCAGCCCGCAGAAATCATTTTATGAACGATAAAAAGTTTTTTTTAGGCGCCGCAGCAGCGGTAACGATCTTTGTAGTTTCGATAATCCTTTACACTACCGGTTCACGGAGCGATTCCATGGCCGTTACCTCGTTTGATGCGAGGAAAGAGCTGGTGGTTGTCATGCCTGAAGATATGCCGGGCCTGTTCGTCGAAGATGGTGGAATGTTCGGCTATCAGTACGATCTTCTACGGTCTTATGCCGATGCGTCAGGAGTGCCTTTGCGCGTGGTTACGGTTTCGGACGGCAACGCGACACTGAAGAATCTCGCTTCCGGTAAAGCGGATATTGCCTTGACAGTATCGCGCAACTTACCCAATGTCAATGACGGGATGGTAGTGTATTCCACATCCTTTGTGATAATAGGTCGCCGCACAGATGCCTTGTCTTCGCTGCAGGAACGGACCGGTACATTGTTTGACCGACTCCGCGAAAAGAAGATACTTCTGTCACAGGGATTTAGGTCTTCGAGAACTTATGACATTCTGTTGGATTCTCTTAAGGGAAGCGATATCTTCATTGCGTCTTCGGATTTTGCGCAGTCAGCCCGTGATCTAACAGAGTCGAATTACGATTACTACATTTGCGAGAAGAGCGAAGCTCAACTTATATGTGCCTTGAACTGGAATCTGCGCAAGATTCATGAGTTTCCAGAGGATGTAAAGGTATATGCCTTTTTCGGTCAGCATATTTCTGATCTCGATACCGATTTTGCAGGGTGGTTGGCCGACTATCGCCGGACCAACGAATATACGACGCTCACTTACCAGTATTTCGATATGGGTGCGACCGAGCGTATTTCCGGGCATTCTGCCGGAGTCATATCTCCTTATGATCACGTTATGCGCGAGGTCGGTGAACGCGAGGGGGCCGACTGGCGCCTCATGGCTGCAATAGCCTACAGCGAATCGCGTTTCAAACCTAATGTCGTGTCTAATAAAGGGGCAAAAGGCCTTATGCAGATCATGCCTGTAGTGGCACGTCAGTTCGGGGTTTCGGATGACGAGGTGATGAATCCGGAGGTGAATCTGACGTTGGCCGTCAAGTTGCTAAACAAGATCGAGACCTCGATGAATATTCCTGCAAACGTGCCTTTTAATGACAGAATGTCGCTGGTCCTGGCGAGCTATAACTGTGGGGTAGGGCACGTGGCCGATGCACGCAGGCTTGCCGTTAAATATGGGATGGATCCCAATTCATGGGACGACGTAGCATATTTCCTTGTCAAGAAATCGGAACCAGAATATTATGGCGATGAGGTGGTAAGAAACGGGGTTTTCCGAGGAAGCAGCCAGACACTCGGCTTTGTTGAAAGTGTCATGGGTCGTTACAGTTCGTATTGTACTCTTGCCGCGCGGTAAGTCGGCGAAAGAGCATAAATCAAAAGACCGCATCAGTAAAATGATGCGGTCTTTTGATTTTAGAGATATCCGTCTTTAAGCCTTTTGCACTGCTTTACGCTTTCTGCGGTTATTGTATGAACATATAATCTCTCCGGTGATTAGGATCAATGCCGTGCTGACTATTATGAGAATCCAGTCCTTGAAGGATAAAGGAGTGGTACGGAATACTCCATCTCCGAATGTCGTGATAAGTATTTGTCCCACGAATATTATCATTGTCACCAGCAGGAACAGTTTGCTCTTTCCGAGTTTGAAGAACGCGCTGCAATGGCTTCCGAATGCTTTGGCGTTAAACAGGTTCCAGAACTGCATCATTACGAATAGTGTGAAGAATGACGAGAGCTGGTAGAGTGTCGGATTGTGGCCCCAATGTAAGAGGAGTCCGAGTAGGGTAACCACCATGATGAATCCTACGATGAAGATCGACCTTATCATGGGTTTGTTTATGATGAAGTCGTTTTCGTGCCTCGGTTTTTCTTTCATGACTTCGGGATTTGGCGGCAGCGATGCAAGGGCCATTGCTGCGAAAGTGTCCATAATGAGATTTACCCAAAGGATCTGAGTCACGGTCAGCGGGAGTTCGCCGCCGAATATTGAACCGAAGAACACCACGATGAGGGCTACGAAATTGACCGTAAGCTGGAATAGAACGAATCGCTGAATGTTCTTATAGAGTGAGCGTCCCCACATCACTGCGGTTGCGATGCTTTTGAAGGAGTCGTCCAGGAGAGTGATGTCGCTGGCCTCTTTAGCTACAGATGTGCCGGTTCCCATAGATAGTCCGACCTGGGCGAAATTGAGTGCCGGTGCATCGTTTGTCCCGTCGCCGGTCACGGCAACTACTTCGCCTTTCTGCTGGAGAAGGCGTACGAGCCGTTGTTTGTCGAGCGGACGTGCACGTGCCATTATCTTAATATCCTGTACACGGTCGAGCAGCTCCTCATCCGTCATTTCGGCAAATTCAACCCCCGTAATAATATTCCGGGCGGTGTCGACGGCATCGTTCCAGAGACCTATCTGGCGTGCGATTTCGCGTGCCGTTGCCGTAGTGTCGCCTGTTACGATTTTGACTTGTATCCCGGCATTGAGGCACTCCTTGACAGCATCGGGGACGTCCTTGCGCACCGGGTCGGAGATTCCGACTATTCCTATCAGATGGAGTTTTTCGCTTTCGATTGCATCTTTCGCATCTCCGAGACCGGTTTCGAGATATGCGAATGCCAGCGTACGCATGGCCTTGTCCTGGAATGCGCGCAGTTGACGGTCGATAGTGTCGTTCAACTCTGCATTCACGGAGCACATGGCTTTGACTATCTCTGGCGCACCTTTCACGTATAGCACATTACTTTTGCCGTCAGCCGCTTTGACGAGTGTTGCCATATATTTGCGCTCGGTAGAGAATGTGATCTGGTCGAGCAGGCGATTTTCGTCACGCAGAGCGGAATAGTCCACTCCTCTGTCTTTCATCCAAAGCAGCAGGGCGCCTTCGGTCGGATTGCCTATGACTTTACCGTCGGTTCCGATGAAAGCTGTTGAATTCATGGCTATGGATTCGTCGAGCAGACTGTCGCTTCCCTGGTCGTATCTTATCATCTCGTGGACACGCATTTCGTTGCGTGTCAGTGTACCTGTTTTGTCGGTACAGATGACTGTCACGGCGCCCATGGTTTCGCTGGCGTGCATTTTACGTACGAGGTTGTTGGTCTTGAGCATCCGGCGCATGTTCATTGCGAGGCTGAGCGTAATACTCATCGGCAGCCCTTCCGGAATGGCCATTACCATGATTGCGACAGATACCATGAAGTAGCTGAGCAGGCAGTTGACCACATGCAGCCAGTCTCCTGAAGAGAGTTCATGTGTAATGAACATTCCCTTGAGCAACAGGATGATGAATATAACTACCGCAAGGCTGCCTCCGATCTTACTGATGATGGCGGATAACTTTGTGAGTTGCTTGTTTAACGGGGTTGCTTCTTCGCTTACTGTTGTAGCCTGTTCCGCCACTTTGCCGTATTCCGTGGCGTCGCCGATGGCGTAAACTCTTATGATTGCGTGACCTTCGGATACGGTTGTCCCTCTCAGGAGTATGTTTGACGGATAGGTGGCCTCTTTGTCAAAATGTTCCGGGTCTGTGGTTTTCGAAGTCTGCGGTTCACCCGTGAGTGTCGATTCGTTGACCTTGAGCGATATTGCCTCAATGAGTTTGCCGTCGGCCGGAATTTCGTCGCCGCTGCCCACAACTACGATGTCGCCAACCACAACATCGCGTTTGGGGATTTCCGTTACCCCTTCGCTGCGTATTACTTTTACCGGGGTGTCGTCGTTTACCTTGTTGAGTACCTCGAAGCGTTTCTTGGCGTCGTATTCGAACCAGAACGATACGCCTGTCGCCAGAAGTATCGCACCGAATATACCTATCGTTTCGGCGAATTCCCCATCTATGAAGCCGACAATAAGCGACAGCAGTGCTGCTACCAACAACACTTTGATGATTGGATCGTTGAATTTCTCTATGAACATCATCCATACCGACTCTTTTTTTGGAGGTGTTAGGATGTTTTCGCCGTACTCTTCGCGGCTTTTGATGACCTCTTCCGGGGTCAGACCCTTGATCTCTTTCTCTTGCATATAATTTTTCGATTGGTTTTTACGATTGCAAATTTATGTCCTTAAAAGTTCTCTTTTGCCTGCATCGAGCCTTACTGCCACGAAGAATAGGATCGAGAAGGCAAGGAATGACGAGCCACCGTAACTGAAGAACGGCAAGGGTATCCCGATCACCGGCACCAGACCAATAGTCATGCCGATGTTGATGACGGCGTGGAGGAAAAATATGCCTGCGACGCTGTAGCAGTAGACTCTGCCGAATGGGTCCCTTTGTCGTTCGCCCATCTGCATAAGACGCAGTATCAACAGGCAGAACAGTGTTACTACGACGGTAGAGCCCAGGAATCCCCATTCTTCGCCGACGGTGCAAAAGATAAAATCGGTACTTTGTTCCGGCACGAAATTGAACTGTGTCTGGGTCCCTTGCAGAAAACCTTTGCCGGCAATGCCTCCCGATCCGATGGCGATGAGCGACTGGTTGTAATTGTATCCTTCTTTTTTTAGATCGACTTCATCGCTTATGACTACGAGTATGCGGTCTCGCTGGTGCGGTTGCACTATGTTGTCGAAAACGTAGTCGACCGACGGTGCAAAGATTATCGACGTGAGAAATAGAGCTATGAACATGTAGACATTGCGCAGCCGGTGGCGGTAGGCATAGACGATAACGGCTGGAAGCGACAAGACCGAGCATATGAGCAGTGTAGTGTAAACCGATATGTTGCCGCCGAGGAATGTTATTGTCGAGCAGAGTATGATGGTTGCCAGAGCTAATCCGGCGAGGTAGATTATCTTTTGTTTCCAGTGTCCGTTTCGGAGGCTCTCGAATATCACGCATGCTACGATAATGATGATGAGAACGGTAAGCGGTTCCATCACTATCGACATGAAAAACAGTGCGATGAATGCGAAAAAGAAGACATGTATCCATCCGTTCAGACCTTCGCGATAAAGCATGAATAAAAACGAGGTGTAGACAAGAGCAGATCCTGCATCCTTTTGCATGATAATGATTATCGGGGGGATGCCGATCAGTATGGCGAGGGGGATAAGTTCGCGGAGGCTCGTTATCGAGAAATTGTAACGGCTCATGTAGCGGGCTACTGCCAGCGCAGTTGTGAATTTGGCAAATTCTCCGGGTTGCAGCGATATTGAACCGATGTTTATCCATGCTTTGGCGCCATTAACCTCTTTGCCTGCCACGAGTACCAGCAATAGAACCGCTATCCCGACAATATAGGCGGGATATGCCAGCATGTGATAGAATCTTTCGTCGAGCAGCAACAGCACCACGGCAACGCACATGGTTATGCCGATCCATATGAGTTGCATCCCGTAGCGGCTGTTCATGCTGAAGTTAGAGAGTGCCGAGTCTTCGTGTACGGCAGCGTATATGTTCACCCACCCTATGACCACGAGGGCGAGATAGATCAATATGGCTACCCAGTCGATATTGGGGCTTTTGATATTACTTTGACCGCTGCCTGTCATAATACGGGTAAGCTATTTGCATGTTTTTTACATATTCCACCAGTTCCGGGCGCTTGACTTCGCCTGTGAGGTATTTTTCTATCAGAAGCGATGCTATAGGGGCGGCCGAGGTCCCACCGAACCTGCCATGTTCAACATATACCGAGATTGCGATCTTGGGATTGTCGCGTGGGGCAAAGCTGAGGAATGTCGAGTGGTCGGCTCCGTGCGGGTTCTGTGCCGTTCCTGTTTTTCCGCATATGTCGAGTCCCGGCACCTGGGCTATTCGTGCCGTTCCTTCCGGACGATGTACCGCGCGCCACATTCCCTCGACCATAGGTTCGAAGTATTTGGATTCTACCATCGTGTAGTGGGGTTCATAGAAGCGTGCGTCTATCGAGTCGCGGCCGTCTATCTTTTTGACCACATGAGGGATGTAGTAATGTCCGCGGTTGGCTACCGTGGCTGCGAGGTTGGCCATTTGGAGTGGTGAAACACCGAGTTCGCCCTGCCCGATCGAGAGGGATATGACGGTGAAGGCATTCCAACTTCCGCGGTATTTCTGGTCGTAGGTTTCGCGTGATGGGACAAAGCCGTTCCGTTCGTCTATGAAGTCCGAGTCGAGTTTGCGGCCGAATCCGAAACTGCGGACATATTTTTCCCAGACATCGAAACCGTTCTTTACTCCGCCGTATTTCCTGTTTTCAAGGATATCTTTCAATACATAGCAGAAGTAGGCATTGCACGAACACTTTATCGCGTCTATCATGTTCAGTGGAGAGGTGTGACCGTGGCAGGCGACTCCGCGGCCGCCGGTGTATCCCGCCTTGCCTGCGCAGTAATATTTGTATTCGGGTTTAAGCACCCCTTCCTGAAGTCCGATGAGACCGTTTACGATCTTGAAAACAGAACCGGGAGGGTATACCGACATTACGGCACGGTTGAAAAAAGGTTTGCGTGGATCGCTGTTGAGCCGTGGAAAATTCTTATTCACTTCGCGGCCTACCATTTCGTCCGGGTCGTATGTGGGGCTGCTCGCAAGTGCGAGTATTTCTCCGGTCGATGGTTCGATGGCCACTACACTGCCGACCTTGCCTGCCAGAAGTTCCTCGGCGAATTCCTGCAATTCGGCATCTATGGTGCAGGTTATGGCTGTCCCGGGACGGGCAACAGTATCGTACATCCCTTCTGCATACGAGCCTTTAACGACGCCGTGTACGTCCACCATATTGATACGCACTCCTTTCTCTCCTCGTAAAATGTCTTCGAAGGCCAACTCTATGCCGGTTTTGCCGATATAGTCGCCACCCTTGTAATATGGGTCGCGTTCAAGTTCCCTTTCGTTAACCTTTCCGATGTAGCCCAGCAGATTGCCTGCTATCTTGCGGGGATATGAGCGCAGTGTCCTGAAAACGGTGTAGAATCCTGGGAATCCGCGTTCATCGAGTTTTATCTTGACCTCTTTGGGGAGTTGTTCCAATATGACTTGCCCTTGCCTCCACGAGTACCGTTTCGCTTTTTGTATCTTTTCTCTCATTCCTTCGATGGGTTCGCCGACTATGCTGCACAGCAACAGGGTGTCGAACTGTTTGACATCTTTGGGAACCATCATGAGATCGTAAACCTCCTTGCTTTGTACGATGTATTCGCCGTTGCGGTCGAATATCTCTCCTCGAGGTGGATTCTGTACCTCGTAACGCAGGACGTTATTGTTTGCGTTCTGTTTATATGAGTTGTCTATCAACTGCAAATAGAACAGCCGAACGATTATAACCGCGAATAACGTAATTACGAAAATCTGGAGTATAACGCTTCTGGAGGGTCTCATTGCGTCTTGCGTGTTTTTTGTAGTTGGCCGGGGGTGAAGAGCAATTGAGTACAGTAAACCAAAGCAACGGTGACTGCGCTGCTGAATAATATCCTCACAAGAGTAAGGTGAAAATAGCTCCAGCTCAAGGCTTCGAATGAAAAGAAGACCAAACAGTGTATGAATATGAATACACTGCTATAACGCAGGAATGCTCCCGTGCCGAGTTTGACGGAGTTGGGAATGCCTCCTTCGTTAGCCTCTTCCTTGCCGATGGAGAGCCTAAGCATCATGGGACGGCAGAAGGCTGAGGCCAGTGAAGCTATGGTATGCAATCCGGCGGTGCCGGATACGGCGTCGACAGCAACACCGATGGCGAAACCGAGAAGCAATACCGCTATGCGCGGTGTTTGTATCGGCAAAAGAATTATGAACGCTGTATATACCAGCGGATAGATATAGATGCTCAGGTTGAGGTTGTCGAACAGAAAAGCCTGCAACAAAACCAGAACAATGAAAAATATCGTATATGCCAACGTCCTATGCATACTGTGAATTCAAGATATAGCTTGTCATGTGCGGTTATTTGTTGTCTTCTTCGTTTAATGCTTCGGCTTCCAACATCATTTGTTCCACCTGGTCGGCATATCTGACCAAAAGAACCTTGTGTACCGAAGTGAGAGGGGTGGTGAGTTTCACTTCGAGGTCAAAATATGAATCGGCCACCATTTCCCAACTTTGCACGGTCCCTATGACGATGCCCGACGGAAATATCGACGAGTAGTCTGTTACTATCGTATCGCCAACCGATATGTCGGCATATTTCGAGACTTCGGTTAGCTGGACGATATCTTCCTTTGCTCCGTTCCAGAATATGGAACCGAAATGGTCGCTCCCCTTGATACGGCCTGCTGTGCGGAACTTCTCATTGAGTACCGACATGCAAACGGAATATTTCTCGCTGCACGTCTGTACTATGCCGACCATTGTGCCTTCGGGGGTTATAACCGCCATGTTGGCCTCTATACCGTCGAGGATTCCTTTGTCAAGGGTGAGAAAGTTTTCTCTGAATGCGATGGTGTTGTTGATAACGTTTGCTGTCGTGTAATAGTATTTGGCTGCTTCGCTTTCGGGTAGCTCGAGTGTTTCCTCGGGCTGAGGATTCGCCGCTTTGTATTTCTCGAATTCGTTGTGCAACTCGACAAGTTCGTTTACGAGAGAATCATTCTCTTTTTTGAGACTGAAATAGTGCTTTACATCAGAGAATGTCGTATATACGTTACCCATAAATGAATTGGTGGAACTTAATATTTTTGCCCTGGTGTAGCTTGTGCTCTGGGCGTAGTAATTAATAGCCACTACTTCGAGAATGATAAAAAGCAGGGGGACATATATTTGTTTAAAAAATAGAAACAGCCTGTTCATGCCGGGGTTGGTGTAAAATCGTGTGCTGTCGATCAAATACAGTGCAAACCGAGAAACATCTATTGATAACATATGTCAATAAACATATCCGGAGATATCCTGCAATTATACAACTATGGTGAAGACCGTGGCCAAGGCGTCGAGCCTGCTCTGAAATATGCCGGGGCGTCAACATATATTGTATATAGCGATGGTCGGACGCAAACAGCGTGATTGTATGGCGCATCCTATTATGTAATGATACTGGGGTAAAGCTTTTGCCGTTTCCCCGGTTATCGGTTCTGGCGACCGTGGCCGCCTTATTTCATCAGGAACGAGAACTTGTGTATGTTCTTGAGCGCAACACCCGTACCGCGGGCCACTGCCCTCAACGGATCCTCGGCTATTACGAACGGGATATTTGTCTTCTCTGAAAGCCTGCGGTCGAGTCCTTTGAGGAGGGCGCCGCCGCCTGCAAGGTATATGCCGTTCTTGACGATGTCGGCATAGAGTTCGGGAGGCACCATTTCGAGCACCTTCATAATGGTGGCGTCGATTTTTACCAGCGATTTTTCGAGGGCATAGGCGATTTCGCTGTACGAAAGCGTCAGGGTCGAAGGAAGAGAAGTGAGTACATTCGGACCTGTGACCACGAAGTCATCCGGTTCGTTCTCGAGTTCCGAAACGGCAGATCCGACTGCTATCTTGATATCTTCAGCCGTACGTTCTCCTATGCGGATGTTGTGTTGTTGGCGTACGTAGCTCTGTATGTCTTCTGTAAAGACGTCGCCTGCAACGTTGATGCTCTCGCTGCATACTATCCCGCCGAGCGAAATGCAGGCTATCTCGGTGGTCCCACCGCCTATGTCGATTATCATGTGTCCTTCGGGGGCTTCTACGTCGAGGCCTGCACCGAGTGCTGCTGCCATCGGTTCGTATATCATGTAGACTTCGCGTCCGCCTGCATGTTCGGCCGAGTCGCGTACGGCGCGTATCTCGACATTGGTAGAGCCCGAGGGAATACATATGACCATTTTCAGGGTCGGGCTGAAAAGGTGGCTGCGCGAGCGTACCTTCTTGATAAGTCCGCGAAGCATCATCTCGGTTGCGTTGAAATCGGCAATGACGCCATCCTTGAGCGGACGTATCGTTTTGATGTTCTGGTGCGTTTTGCCGTGCATCTGGCGGGCTTGGTTGCCTATGGCGACAACCTTGCCGGTATGGTAATCGAGTGCCACGATAGACGGTTCGTCGACCATGATTTTGCCGTCGCTTATTATGATCGTGTTGGCTGTGCCTAAGTCTATGGCCAACTCTTGAGTCAAAGAGAAAAGTCCCATCGTGTTGAATTATTAAGGGGCCGTTACTTATTTATTTTTATCTTTTATATTTAACTCACTCGGGGACAATCTCGGGGGAATGTATTTCCTGCCTTGTCCGTGTGCTCGGGGCACTAATGTTTGAAATGGCGCATTCCGGTGAATACCATTGCCATGTCGTTGGCATTGCAGTAGTCTATGCTTTCCTGGTCGCGTATCGAGCCGCCGGGAGCGATTACGGCGTCTATGCCTTCGCCGTGGGCGATCTCGACACAGTCAGCAAATGGGAAGAATGCGTCGGATGCCATAACAGCGCCTTTGAGGTCGAACCCGAAACTCTTGGCCTTTTCGATAGCCTGTTTCAGGGCATCCACGCGCGATGTCTGACCGATGCCGCTTGCCAGGAGTCTTCTGTCCTTAGCCAACACGATGGCGTTGCTTTTCGACTGTTTGACTATGATGTTGGCAAAGAGCAGGTCTTGTTTCTGCGCTTCGGTAATGTCTTTCTTCGTAACCGTTTTCATTTCGGTGTCGCGTCCGCCGAGTTGCAGGTCGCGGTCCATGACTGCCACGCCGTTCAGGAGGCTGCGGTATTGTTGTTTGCCGCGCGAGGCATCTTTGAGTACGAGGATAATGCGGTTCTTTTTGCTCTGAAGGATTTCGAGTGCTTTGGGGTCGTAACCGGGGGCGATGATTACCTCCATGAACAGAGAGTTCATCTCTTCTGCAGTGGCCGGGTCGATAGGTCTGTTGCAGATCAGCACGCCGCCGAAAGCAGAAACGGAATCGCATTCGAAGGCGACCTTGTATGCTTCTTTGAGTGTCGGACGGACAGCAACGCCGCAGGCATTGTTGTGTTTCAGTATTGCGAATGCTGGCTCGTCGTCTCCGAACTCCTGGATCAGACTGAGCGCCGCATCTATGTCGAGCATGTTGTTGTACGATATCTCTTTGCCGTGAAGCTTGTCGAACATTTTCTCAAGGTCGCCGAAGAACATTGCTTTCTGGTGCGGGTTTTCGCCGTAGCGCAGAGCCGTTCCCTTGTTGTAGCTCGCCCTGAATGCCGGGATGTTTTCTTCACGGTTGAAATAGTTGAAAATAGCGGTGTCGTAGCCTGAGCTGACCATGAACGCCTTTGCTGCGAAATTGCGGCGTTGTTCCAGGGTTGTGGAGCAATCCTGCGTCTTGAGCAGTTCGAGAAGTTCGCCGTACTGGTCTACGGAAGGTATGATGACGGTATCCTTATAGTTCTTTGCTCCGGCGCGGATAAGCGAAATGCCGCCTATGTCGATCTTTTCGATAATTGCCTGGTGTTCGGCACCGGAGGCCACCGTCTGTTCGAACGGATAGAGGTCAACGATTACGAGATCTATCTCCGGGATCTTGTATTGGGTCATCTGTTCGATGTCCTGCGGGTTGTCGCGGCGCGCGAGGATTCCGCCGAAAACGGCCGGATGCAGTGTCTTTACGCGTCCGCCCAATATTGACGGATAACCTGTGAGACTTTCAACGGCTGTGGCTTCAAGACCCAGTCCTTCAATGAATTTCAGTGTGCCGCCGGTGGAGTAGAGTTTCACTCCGTTTGCAGCCAGTGTTTTTACGATTTCGTCGAGCCCATCCTTGTAGAATACGGATATGAGGGCGCTTTTTATCTTTTTCAAAATATCAATTATTATTCGGGTTTATTGAATCGTACAAAGTTAAAAATTCTACTGTTTTGACCCAAATAATTGAGGATATTTATCTATTTTTGCCGATACTTAACTTTTATACGGGGAAAACCCTATGGGAATAAAGTACAGGATAGATAAAGACGCGCGATGTGCCGTAGTCGGTTACGGAAGCTGGGCGACGGCAATTGTTAAGGTTCTGCTCGAAAATGAGCAGCGTGTCGGATGGTATATCCGCCGTGCCGACGTGATAGAGCATATCTCGCGTACAGGACATAATCCCCGTTATATACCAGGTGTGAAGATCGAAACCTCGCGTCTCGACATGTCGGACAACATCGACAAGGTGGTTTCGGAGGCCGATATAGTTATACTTGCCGTCCCTTCTGCATTCTTGCAGATGACTCTTGAGCCACTTACCGTCTCTCTCGAAGACAAGTTCGTGGTGTCTGCAATCAAGGGCATAATCCCGGAGGGATACGTGACTATTGGCGAATACATAAACGAACATTACGATCTCCCTTACGACCAGATAGGTATAATATCCGGTCCGAGCCATTCCGAGGAGGTGTCGCAGGAGAGGCTTTCTTACCTAACATTGGTTTGCAAGAATATCGAAAACGCTACGGTTCTTTGCGATAAATTTACGACCCCGTATATCATAGCTCACCCCTCTACGGACATTTACGGCACGGAATATGCCGCCGTACTTAAGAACATATATGCAATTTGCGCTGGCATCGCGATAGGGCTGGGTTACGGCGATAATTTTCTTGCCGTACTCATTTCCAACGCCGCTATCGAGATGAACCGTTTCCTCAACGAGAGTTATCCTTCGGAACGGAATACGAGCGCTTCGGCCTATCTTGGCGATCTGCTTGTGACGGCCTATTCGAGATTCAGCCGTAATCGTGAATTCGGCATGATGATAGGTCGCGGTTGTAGTGTCGCTCAGGCACAGGGAGAGATGGAGATGGTGGCTGAAGGTTATTATGCGGCTGAATGCATAATGCAGGTAAACAAACGGTTCGGCATTGAAATGCCAATATCCGAGTGCGTACATCGTATTCTCTACGAAGGCCTGCCCGCCGATGAGGAAATACGCAAAATTATAAAAAGACTTATTTAGCGTCTTGAGTTCTGGAGTCTGATTGGATGGCGAGTTTTTTCTGGTCGTGAATTTGCAATGTGACCTCAGGGCGGAAATGTTGTTTTTAACTGCGTGAAATATTGTCGGAGGCATCGCGAGTGTCGTGACATAAAGATTTAACTAATTAATTTATAATAGAAATGGAAATCATAAAGATTGATTTGTCGAAAACGTCTGAAGCGATTCCTGCGTCGGACATTCAGTCTCTTGCACCGGCAGCAGAGGCCGCAAACGAACTGCTTTACAATAAACAGGGCAAGGGTAACGACTTTCTGGGTTGGGTAAACCTGCCATCTTCAATTACGGAAGAAGAGCTAGCCAGGATAGGTCGTGTCGCTAAGTCGCTCCGCGACAAGGCCCAGGTTGTGGTAGCGGTAGGTATCGGGGGCTCGTACCTCGGAGCGAAAGCCGTTCTGGAGGCCATGAACACCAGTTTCCCGCAGTTGGTCAAAAGCGACAAAGATCCGATCGTGGTTTTCGCAGGCGAAAACCTCAGCGAAGATTATACTTATGAATTGCTCGAAGCGCTGAAGAATTACGAATTCGCAGTCATTGTGATCTCGAAATCGGGGACCACGACCGAGCCGGCTATCGCTTTCCGTATATTGCGTGCCGAAATCGAAAAACGCTATGGGAAAAAAGAGGCGGCTCAGCGTATAGTGGCCATAACCGATGCCAAGCGCGGTGCCCTCAAGAAACTGGCTACGGACGAAGGATACGATACTTTCGTGATCCCGGACGATGTGGGCGGACGTTTCTCGGTACTGACTCCGGTTGGACTTCTTCCGCTCGCCGTTGCGGGGGTCGACATTGCCGAACTCGTCAGAGGAGCGCAGGACATGGAGAGAGCTACGGCACAGGGAGTGCCCTTCGAAAAGAATCCTTCGATGCAATATGCCGCTGCCCGCAATGCGCTGTATAACAAGGGCTACAAAACAGAGATCCTGGCCAGCTACGAACCTAAGTTGCAGTATGTCGCAGAATGGTGGAAACAGCTATACGGCGAAAGCGAAGGCAAGGAAGGAAAAGGTATCTTCCCGGCAAGCGTCACCCTTACCGCTGATCTTCATTCGATGGGTCAATATATACAGCAAGGCGAACGTACACTCTTCGAGACTGTGATCAGTGTCGCAAAACCGAAGCACAAGGTGGTTGTGGAAAAAGATGCCGACAATCTCGACGGTCTCAACTTCCTCGCAGGCAAGCGTATCGGAGATATTAACCATATGGCCGAGTTGGGTGTGACCATAGCCCATGTAGACGGCGGAGTGCCCAACATCCGCGTCGAGATACCGGAAATAAACGAATACTACATAGGGGCGCTGCTCTATTTCTTTGAAAAGGCATGCGGTATCAGCGGCTACATTCTCGGTGTCAATCCTTTCGACCAACCTGGCGTTGAGGCCTATAAGAAGAACATGTTTGCTCTTCTCGACAAGCCGGGCTATGAAAAAGAATCGGCAGAGATACGCAAACGCCTTTAGATTTACAGATCCCGGTAACTGTTGGGATTAGTTATTCCCCGTAACCCGGAACATCCGTCCTCTCCGTATGCATCGGAGGACGGATGTTCTGTTTTTTTGCGGATTGTTCCAATGTGTTTCTGATTAGATGTTTATGTGTGTTTGATTGTAGTGTCGGCCCGATTCTGCAACATGTGAAATGCGGTGTGCACACGCGGTATGAGGGTTAAATATGAGATTGCCATCGTAGTTTGGTTCGCTATTTGCAATATGATCAAAACACACATGTAAGAATATACCTATTACTAAATTTTATTTAATATTATTCAAACTATGAAAAAAACTCTTTTTTTTGCAGCTACGGTTGCAATGGCTTGTCTCTTTACAGCCTGTGAAGATTGTGACGATTGCGCGACAGGCTCGCTTAATCCACCTTCCAAAGTAAATGCCGTTTCAGTTACGGAAGTGCAGGATGCCCTCTATCTTGGAGTGCCAAATATTACTCTTACTCAGGCTCTTACGGCAGACACTACTTTGACCATCCCTAACTCTTATGCGCCTAACCAACACTTGATATTGAACTTGCCTGCCGCAAGCCACAGCATTACCATAAATCAGGGTTCCGGTTTTACGGGTTCGCTTCCTGTGCTTAACCTCGACACACAGAATGCTGACGATTTGACTATCAATACGCCGGACATGTCTGTCTATTTTTCCGGTAACGTGAATGGCACCTTGACCTCGACAACTGGCCCCAATACGCTGACCATCAAGGAAGAAGGTACGGTTGATACTCTCGCGGTCCAGAAGGGTAACGTATATGTGTTCGGTACGGTGTCGAACTACGGCACTATCGCTTCCGGGTCGAAGATCGTACGCGCGGTCAGCAGCGGCCAGCAGTTGGTAAACATGCTTGCTCAGAATGCCTCTTATAATAATGGTGTCGTTCTGACTGCCGATATCCACGATGTTATAAGTACGAATGTCAACGCTCCGTATGTTATCGGTCTCGAGTCTTCCAGGACCAATCCGGCTACGGCATTCAACGCTACAAGTTTCGACGGTTACATTTTCGATGGCAACGGTCACACTATCGGTGGCGCCGGTCTGAATAGTGTGCTTCTCGTGTGCGCCAACAGCGTAGTGGTGAAGGATCTCACCATACATCAGAATGCAAATGAGAAATCCGCGGCTTATAATGCCGTTGTAAGCGGAACCACTCTCAGTGAGGGTAATAATGGGATTTCGATATACCGTTCTAAGAACGTGGTTCTCGATAATGTGAAAGTAATAGGTACTGACAAGGCTGGTGTTATCATAAGTTCTTCGACAGTTACGGCGACCAAACTCACTACGGAAAGCAACAAGTTGGGTGGTGTAAACATTACGGGAGGTGTCGCTTCACAGTATGATGGCGACCCGGCGTTCACATTTGTAAGTGGCAACCTCAGCGAGCAGGATCATGGTGACAAGACCGGACCTTATAAGCTTTGGGTAGATCTTAACACTCTTAGTTCTCCTACGGATTATTCAGTGACGTTCAAGACAGGTAACTGGGAGAGTGCTCTCAATCCGTCGAATTCCAATCAGAGGTATTACTACCCGGTCAAATAGCGGATAAAAAGTCATAAAATAACAAAGCGGGAATCCGAGATTCCCGCTTTGTTATTTTATGACTGTACACACGCGTGAACAATGTCGATAAATTGATTATGTTCTTGTCCTGAGTGGGTACGGCAAGAGCTGTGGTTGTTGAACACGATAGCCGTTGCTCTTGGTCTTAAAGAAAAATTTATTTCTTAGGTTTCGGAGCCAGCATGATAGTCATGCGTTTGCCTTCGAGTTTAGGCATCATTTCGACTTTTGCCAGATCTTCGAGGTCGGTTGCGAAACGCAGCAGCAATATCTCGCCCTGTTCCTTGAATACTATCGAACGTCCGCGGAAAAAGACGTAAGCTTTGACCTTTGCGCCTTCTTTCAGGAAGTTCTGGGCATGCTTGAGTTTGAAGTTATAGTCATGGTCATCGGTCTGAGGGCCGAAGCGAATCTCTTTCACAACGACCTTGACAGACTTGGCCTTCAGTTCTTTGGCTTTTTTCTTTTGCTGGTAAAGGAACTTCTGGTAATCGGCGATGCGTACTACCGGTGGATCGGCATTCGGTGAAATCTCGATCAGATCGAGTCCCATTTCGTCTGCCAGTTTGAGTGCATCACGAATCGACATGACTTCGGATTTCTCGATATTGTCTCCAACGATTCTTACCTGCGGTGCCGTGATGAGTTCGTTGATCTTGTGTAAAGCCTCTTTTTCGGGCAGGCGCTTGCCGCCTCTCGCGTCATTTTTCTTAGGCTTCGGATGGTAAGGTTTTGGTCCGGCTATGGCTTTGTCCTCCTAATTGGTTTGTTAAACGTTAATTATTTTCGGCGTAAATATAATGCATGCCTGGCAAAAAAATGGAGACTGTTCTCCATTTTTTTCGATTGTTTGCTTTATAGAGTTTTCAAAGGTATGCAATAAAATCTTCAAAAAGCAGCATAACCTCAAAAAAACATCGTGGAGGCATCCTAACTATCTGATCTCTTTGGCCTTGTTTATCTCTTTTTCTATGAGTGTTTTGATCATGTCTGCGAATGCCTCTTTGGACATAGTGCCCTTGTCGCCTTCGCCCTGGACACGCACCGATACTTCGCCGCTTTCTTGTTCTTTCTCGCCTACGATCAAGAGAAACGGTATACGTTTGAGTTCGTTGTCGCGAATCTTGCGGCCGATCTTTTCGTTGCGGTCGTCGATATTGGCGCGTATGTCACGGGAGTTCAGGTATTTTACTACCTCCTGGGCATATTCGTTGAATTTTTCCGAGATAGGCATGACGACAACCTGATCGGGTGCGAGCCACAACGGGAATTTCCCGGCGGTATGTTCGAGCAGCACGGCCACGAAACGTTCCATCGAACCGAAAGGTGCGCGGTGGATCATTATGGGGCGATGTTGTTTGTCGTCGGCGCCCGTGTAGGTCAGATCGAAACGTTCGGGCAGGTTGTAGTCGACTTGAATCGTGCCCAACTGCCATTTGCGGCCGATGGCGTCGCGAACCATGAAGTCGAGTTTCGGCCCGTAGAAGGCGGCTTCGCCATATTCCACGACTGCATTCAATCCTTTTTCCTTGGTGGCCTGCATGATGGCGTTTTCCGCTTTTTCCCAGTTTTCGTCGCTGCCTATGTATTTATCCTTGTTATTGGGGTCGCGCAGAGATATCTGGGCGTCGAAGTTGTCGAAATTCAGCGTCTTAAAGATATATAGCACGATGTCTATCACCTTTTTGAATTCGTCGAGGAGCTGGTCGGGGCGTACGAACATGTGGGCATCGTCCTGCGTGAATCCGCGTACACGCGTAAGTCCGTGCAACTCGCCGCTTTGTTCATAGCGGTAGACCGTGCCGAATTCTGCAAAGCGTATGGGAAGGTCTTTGTACGAACGGGGTTTTGTGCGGTATATCTCGCAGTGGTGCGGGCAGTTCATGGGTTTGAGCAGGTATTCCTCGCCTTCGATGGGGGTATGGATGGGCTGGAACGAATCCTTGCCGTATTTGGCGTAGTGACCGCTCGTTACGTAGAGGTCTTTCATCCCGATATGCGGGGTGATGACTTGTTCATAACCGTAATCTTTCTGTACCGCGCGCAGGAATTGTTCGAGTCTTTCGCGCAGAGCTGCTCCCTTTGGCAGCCACAACGGAAGGCCTTGTCCTACGCGCTGGCTGAATGCGAACAGTTCGAGTTCTTTGCCCAACTTGCGGTGGTCGCGTTTTTTTGCCTCTTCGAGCATGGCGAGGTATTCGTCGAGCATCGACTTTTTAGGGAATGTGATGCCGTAGATGCGTGTGAGCATCTTGTTCTTTTCGTCTCCGCGCCAGTATGCTCCGGCAACCGACATCAGTTTGATTGCCTTGATGGGGCTTGTGTTGGGGAGGTGCGGTCCGCGGCAGAGGTCGGTGAATGAACCGTTGGTGTAGAAGGTGATCGTACCGTCCTCGAGGTCCCGTATGAGTTCGCATTTATATTGATCGCCCTTTTTGGTAAATGTTTCGAGGGCTTCTGCTTTGGGTATCTCTCTGCGCACAAGCGGGCTTTTGTTTGCAGCGAGTTGGCGCATCTTTTCTTCTATCTTTGGCAGGTCGGCTTCCGTGATGGGGGTAGGTGAGTCCACGTCGTAGTAAAATCCGTTCTCGATGCTCGGTCCTATACCGAACTTGATACCCGGATAGAGTTCCTGCAATGCTTCGGCCATGAGGTGCGAACTCGTGTGCCAGAAGGTTCGTTTGCCTTCGTTGTCATCCCACTTGAGGAGCTTGATCGAGGCATCTTCTTTGATGGGTTTCTGTATGTCCCATGTTTCGCCGTTGACCGTCGCAACGATTACTTCCTGTGCAAGCCGTTGGCTCAGGCTTTCCGCTATTTGGAGCGGTGTTGTTCCCTCGGCGTACTCACGAACGCCGCCGTCGGGGAAAGTGATCTTTATCATTTTCTTGTTTTTTTGTGTCGCCCTTTTTCGGGGATACAAACCCCCGGCCGACTATGTTTTATATATTCTGATATCGTTCTGATTGACAAGTGGTCCGAATCTGCGTACCGTTCTTGTCTCTGTTTATTCCGTATGTCTGCGCACAATGCTGAGGATACCTGGACTCGGGTTCCGTCTGTGGAGGTTGTGGCTCAATACTCCGGAATCGGCATGCACGCAAGTAGTGCTCATTTCGTAACAGTGTAGGGTACTGTTTACATTGGCCATTCCGTAGCAAGCCGTAGCTTTGTCTGGTTTACCGATGCAGGGCTCTTGTATGGGATTGAAATGCGAGAGCCTTTTGACATGCGGATCGAGATAGCCGTCGGAGTCGTTTGCGGTCCGTTTTTCGAGGAAGGCCTCCCCGAGTCCGATTATTTTATCCCGGATGTTTCCCATGTGTATTGCGTTTCTGTGGGTTAATCTTCGTTTTCGGGTTGTTCGGGCAGCAGATCCTTGACCGAGAGGTCACGTCCGCCGCGCTCGCGTTCGTAATGTTTGAGAGGGTTCTTCGTCATTTCGGCATAATTGGCGCGGCAACGGAGTATGTCGATAGCCATATATGCAGCTTTGCGCATTGAAGATGGGTCGGCCTTGTCCTGGCCGGCTATGTCGTATGCGACTCCGTGATCCGGGCTGGTGCGTACGATCGGCAGTCCGGCCGTGAAATTAACCCCGTCGGGAGTGAGTGTTTTGAATGGTATGAGTCCCTGATCATGGTACATGGCCAGTACGGCGTCGTATTTTTCGTATGTGGCTGCAGCAAAAAAACCGTCTGCCGGGAAAGGTCCGAATGCAAGGACTCCTTTTTGACTGGCTTCGAGTATTGCAGGTTTGATGATGTTTTCTTCCTCCGTTCCGAGCAGGCCTCCGTCGCCGGCGTGGGGATTGAGTGCGAAAACGGCTATTTTGGGTTCGACAATGCCGAAATCGGATATGAGCGAATGGCGAAGCAGTTCGAGCGTGTCTACTATCTTTTCGTAAGTGATGTTTCCGCTGACTTCCGCCACAGGCATATGGATTGTGACGAGACCCACTTTGAGAAGTTCGCTGCACATCATCATGAGAGGCTGTCCGCCGAATTCGCTGGCAAAGAATTCCGTATGCCCGGTAAAATGGAAATTATCCGCCTGGACGTTCTCCTTATTGATAGGGGCGGTAACGACAGCATGGATTGCTCCTGATTTTAGGTCATGAGCCGCCGCACGAAGCATCTTCACGGCTGCTTGGCCTGCGGTCTGTGTCGACTTTCCCGGTTCGAGAATTATCTCTTCGTCTATGCAAGATACGAGATTGATCCTTTTGCCGCGTGCCTCACCAGCATTCTTTATCGTCGTGAACTGCATGTTTTCGGCACCCTCGATGATTTTTCTATAATGGGTAATGACGCTCGCTGCGCCGTAGACAACCGGAGTGAAAAGCTCGCAAATGCGGTTGTCTGCAAGCATCTTGATGACAACCTCGGGTCCGATACCGTTGATGTCGCCAAGCGTGATACCCAGTTTTATTTTATGATCGCTCATATTTTACTTTTTTGAACCACAAATATAAAAAGGATTTCGGGATTTTTCCCATAATTGCCTTGCAATGAACACGAACAAATTTATGGAGATTGCAGTTTGGTCATTGCATGGCATGAGCGGGTGATGAGTCTGGGTGGAAAATATTGAGTCGTTTTCGGGCCGGATCAAGGCATCGGAACCAGATCTTCCCATTTGACGTTCCAGTTGCCGTCCTTCGGGAATCCGGGAGTCTCTTCTGTCGAGCCATCCCATCCCGCGCACATCATTGCGATAGTCGTGAGCAGGCCTCCATTGCCGGGAAGGTATATGCGTAACTGGTTGTTCTGGTAATTGTGTCCGTTGGCGAGATAGGTGTTGGTGCGCTTGTCCATCAGCAGGGTACCGACCGCTTTATCTGCCTCTCCGAGACGGGCGGCGCACATGGCGGTCATGGGATAATCCCAACCCCATGTATGGTTCCAGTTCCAGTTGGCCAATACCCATTCGAGTGTACGTTTCATGGTCTCTTTTTCGAAAAGACGGTTTTCCGGCAGTATCCCGAAAGCACCCAGTACAGCCATGTGGTCGGATGTGAACCTGCCGTTGTGATATGTGTCGGGGGCTGTTTCCGCTGCGAGGTAGAGGCCCTCTTTTTCAGCCAGCGGCGACAGTTTTTCTATTATGTCGTCCCATTGCGGGTCTCTTTGCAAACCTGCTCTTTCACGCCAGAGTTGGGCGATATTCAGGGCATAATGCCAATACGATAATTCGAATGGAGGATTGACTGTCTCTTTTGCTCCCAAGGTTTCCTGGGCGGGAATCAGCCCTTTTAATACATAACGGTCGTTCGCCTCGTCGTACGTGACGAAGGAGGCCATGAATTCGGCTGTCTTGAAGACAAGGTCTTTGTATTTTTCTATGACTTTCGGCGATCGTTTCTGGCGATAGATCAATTCTGTCATGTAGATAAAGTGGGGTTGTTGCCATATCAGGAAAGGACCTATGTTGGACGGAGATTCCATTCCGGAAGGGTCGGTCATCTTCATCCAACGGATACCGTCGAATCCTTGTCGTCGCGCTGTTTCCCTCGCCATCGGTTCTGCCTGAGCATACCAGTCGAGGCTTCTCTCCATCATGTCGATCCTGTTCCACAGGGCGAAATGTACGGCATGCCACCAGTGCATCTCGAGGTGGAACTTACCGTGCCAGCTGTTATATGTCAAGCCGGTTTCCTGCGGTGGGATCGTTCCGGAACATTGTATCGCCATCAACTGTTGCGACAGTATTACTCTGCGTTCCAATTCCCTTGCTCTTGGGTCTTTACAGTCGCCGAAATCTACGAATCCGCCTTTCGACCAGTATCCTTTCCAGTACTCTTTGCTTTTTTTGGCTGTGGCTCTGAATGAGTCTTTTGTGTTCCGGGTGTTTTGTCGATCGAACGATACCGTAAAACTGAACTCCTTGTCTTCGGGGGATAACAGGAAGTAGTGTTCATCCTTTTTCTTTACGGAAGCTTTGCCTTTCCAGTTCACCGTAACGTAATATGTGGTGGAGTCGAGCTCTCGTTCGAATACGACATGACGGTCACCCTGCGAAATTATTTTTGTCGAGTGTTTGTCCGGCGAATTCCAGTCGCAGGCATCGTCGCTGTGCTGCGATGTCGGATAGGGGAATCGGAACTTTATTTTCAACAAATTCTTTGCGAACAGTTCTGAATTGATCTCGGCTGCTATCATGTCCTGGTAGGGATGGCAGACTGTTTTCACCTCGGTCTGGGAGTCGTCAACCGAGAACCGACTGTAAATGATCCCCTGCCACAGATCGAGCGATTGCCGTATGGAGGATATGCTTTCGGATCCGACCTGATTTCCATCGTTGTCGGTTATCTCGAAGCCTACTATACCCAGATGTATCTTGTGCGGGTTTGCCCTCAAGTAATTGACGGCTTCCTGACGGCGGCCCTTTTCGCCGGATTGTACGGGGTATGATTCTTCATGTCCGTGTCCGAGATCGTATGTCTCCATTGTTTCGTCGAGCGTATAGCCGTTCGGGTTTGGCGAGGAGTGCCATCCCCACTGAGATTGAGTGCCCAACGGAACACCTTTTCTATATCGTTCCGGGAATGTCTGAAGACCCGTGACATCGACTGTAAATGCAAAATTCCCGTTGCCGACGGATAGAGAGGACAATGAATCTATTTTAGTGATATGGGGATTATTTCTTGTGACGACAGCCTTGCGGTCTATCTTTCCGGTTTTATCTGATTTGTAGGCATAACAGGGGAGAGCCAAGGCACAGGATATAATTCCTAAAAGCAGTTTCTTCATATATAAGTAGGTTGGTAATTATGTTATAATTTTTTTGATAAATTTATCAATAAATCTCGTTTCTGGAAATATAAGCATTCTAAAACTATAGTTTAGATTCCTGTACTTCTTGTGTATATCCTATTTGGATATGTAAGGTGTAATGAATTTGGTGATTGATCCTATTTTTGATTTTTGTCTTATATGTTCAGGGCGTGCCATAGTTGAATGGATTTGTCTCTGCGCCTGATGTTGCTTATATTTGTAAAATACGTGATGCGTCCCGGATAAACTATCCGAACAAACTCGACGTTTTTCGCCCGGCTTTCACTATCTTTGTTTTTCGAAAGGATTCATATGGACAATTTTATAGTTTCCGCACGTAAGTACAGACCGGCCACATTCGAATCGGTAGTAGGGCAGGGACATATAACAGCCACACTTAAAAATGCGATCAGTCGCGGCCAGTTGGCGCATGCATACCTGTTTTGCGGGCCGAGAGGGGTGGGCAAGACCACATGCGCCCGCATTTTTGCCAAGGCGATCAATTGTCTTTCGCCTGTGGACAGCGAGGCTTGCGGCAAATGCGAATCGTGCCGCAGTTTCAACGAGGGACGCAGTTTCAACATACATGAACTCGATGCCGCTTCGAACAACTCGGTGGACGACATACGTTCCCTGACCGAACAGGTGCGCATACCGCCGCAGATCGGCCGGTACAGCGTCTATATTATCGACGAGGTCCACATGCTTTCGACTTCGGCTTTCAACGCGTTTCTCAAGACGCTCGAAGAGCCGCCGGCTCATGCCGTATTTATCCTCGCCACCACAGAAAAACACAAGATTATCCCGACCATTCTTTCCCGGTGTCAGATATACGATTTTAACCGCATCAGGGTCGAGGATGTTGTGCGCTATCTCAAATACATCGCCGGTAAAGAGGGAGTGACGTTTGATGACGAATCGCTGCATCTCATTGCACAGAAGGCCGACGGAGGTATGCGCGATGCACTGTCGATGTTTGACAAGGCCGTCTCTTTTTGCGGCAGCGACCTGCGTTTCAAGGAGGTTGCCCGTACTTTGAATGTCCTCGATTACGACACATACTTTAATGTTACATCGCTTATTCTTTCGGGCGACTACCCTGCGGTACTTACGGCGTTCGACCGGGTGTTGCGTAACGGATTTACCCCACAGACATTCGCGGGCGGTCTCAATGCTCATTTCCGCGATCTGCTGATGAGCAAAAGCCCGCAGACGTTAGACCTGCTCGAGGTTACGGGCGAACTGCTCGAAAGGTATAAAAAACAGGGCGAGGTTTGTGATGTCGGATTCCTGTTCGAGGCGATTGCGGTCCTGACCTCGGTCGACGGTACTCTGAGAACTGCGACTAACCAAAGGCTTAACGTTGAGCTGGGACTGATGAAACTTTGCGGCCTCGGTCAAAAAAAAAATCAGCAGGCCATAGCTAACGGGGCATTTCCTGAAAGACGATCGGATGGCGGTTCCGTATCGCCGGCATCCGTATTTGCCGGAGTCGCCGCATCGGCGGGAGAGGCGCCGCTTCCGGAATTGAAAAGAGAGACGCAGGCTACAGGTACAAAATCGGACGTAACGTATTCGCGTCTGTCGGATGCCGGCGGAGCAGCGAATGTCTCGCCCCATGCCGGTGGATCATTCGCAGGTTCCAATGCGGGAAACGCGACAAATGGGAAAGACACCGTGTCTCGTCGTACGGGAAGCGATGGGAATACGAATTCGCCGGAAGTTTCCGGAACCGGTTGCGGCATCGCGTCTGTCTCAGGAGAATCGGTATTTAGTGAGACTGACGGCATGAAGGGGGAAACCGTTTCCCAAAAAATACATGCCGCAAACGGAAAATCGGAACGCGAAAGTACTGCAAACACTCACTCTGCCGGGAACGGTGTGCGGAGAACGGTTGCGGTGCCACGTACTATTTCAGGAACTTCGATAGGCTCTTTGCTGAATACCCCCAAGAACATACATGACGCTGTATCGGACGAAACGAAAATAGAGCATCCGCAGGTTAAGGTCGATCCGGACAGCGAGGCCAAAATAAAGGCTGTGCGTGAGAAGTTCATAGAAAAAATAGACGGCAAGTGGCCTCGTATAGCTGTCGCCCTTAGTGCCATGAATGTCAGTGGAAACAAGTTGTCGGTAGTGGTGCCGACCAGGCCCCTGTACGAGGAGATTATGCGGAATCGCAGCGATATGCTCTATATGCTTGCGGACATGGCACAGATAGACGGAATTATAGAGCTGCATGTCGAGATACGTCAAGATGAAGGTACGCGCAAACCTATAAAGGCCGAGGATAAGGCGAAATTCCTTCTTGAACGCAATCCTTTGCTCGATATGCTGCGCAAGAGTCTTGACCTCGACCTGGAATAGACGATAAGGTGTTGTTGCGTCAATCCCCGATTTGAATCTCTTTGCTGACAAAGTCCGGATACGGGTAGAAATAGTCATATCGTCTTATGAGATCATCGTTATTTCGTATTTGCCAGCACGGTCGGAAACAGAAACCAGGTACCGAATGCTATTGTGCGGATGTGGCGTTGCGACAACGCTGCGGTTTGAACATTCGGGGAAGTCAGATTGCGCAGATATCGGAGCCGGATATATATCGAGAGGCGTAAGCGATAGGTTTGTTCAGGTCGATTGAAACGTAACCGATGTCTCCTTATGCATATGTTTGATATTGGTGCCGACATTTTCCTTTAATTGCATGCTTTGATGGGCCGTCGCAAAAGAGAAGGCGCTCGCGGAAACTGTTTCCGCGAGCGCCTTGTTTCCGAATATGATTTCGGTTTTGTCGTCTATGGCATTACGTTCCGTGAGGGATGTCGTCCCTGCATCGTCAAAAAAGTTTCTCGAGCGCAAGTTCCAGTACGTCGTTGTTCGTGCGCACGTAATGGAATGTCAGACCTTCGAGATATTCGGGTTTTATGTCGGCTATATCTTTACGGTTGTCCTCGCTCATGATGATGTCGTTTATGCCTGCCCGTTTAGCGGCAAGGATCTTCTCCTTGACGCCGCCTACCGGCATTACGCGTCCGCGTAGTGTCGTTTCACCTGTCATTGCGATGCGTTCGCGGATTTTCCTGCCCGTATACGATGATACTATCGAAGTCACCATGGTGATGCCGGCACTCGGGCCATCCTTTGGAATTGCTCCTTCCGGAACGTGGATGTTGATGTCGAATTTCTCGAACTTTTCCGGATCTATGCCGAGTTTTTCGTAATTGGCCTTAACCCATTCGAGGGCTATCGTGGCCGATTCTTTCATCACGTCGCCGAGGTTGCCTGTCAGGTTAAGCTTTCCATTGCCGGGAGTCAGTACCGATTCGACATAAAGTATCTCGCCGCCTACTTCTGTCCATGCGAGGCCTGTAACTACGCCGATGATTCCGCCGACTTCGTACATGTCGTTTCGGAATTTTGGCAGCCCAAGAATACGTTCCACGTCTTCGGCCGAGATGGCTGGCGAAAATTCCTCCTCGAACCCGATATTCTTTGCACGGTAGCGTGCTATTTTCGCGAGGTTCTTGTCAAGCGAACGCACACCCGATTCGCGGGTGTATTCTCCGATGATCTTCTCCATTACCTGCGGTGAGATCGTAAGATCTTTTTCCGGGACACCGTGTGCTTCGCGCTGTTTCGGCAGAAGATGCTCTTCGCCTATGTGTATTTTTTCTTCAAGAATATACCCCGGAATGTTTATCATTTCCATACGGTCGCGCAGGGCGGGATGTATGTTGTTGATATTGTTGGCCGTGGCGATGAACAGTACTTTCGACAGGTCGTACTCGATGTCGAGGTAGTTGTCGTGGAATGTGGTATTCTGTTCCGGGTCGAGCACTTCGAGCAGAGCCGATGCCGGGTCGCCGTGGTTGCTTGCTCCCACCTTGTCGATCTCGTCGAGAATGATGACCGGATTCGATGAACCGGCTCGTTTTATAGTCTGGAGTATACGTCCGGGCATGGCACCGATATAGGTACGTCTGTGGCCCCTGATTTCGGCTTCGTCATGGAGACCGCCTAACGAGATACGTCCGAACTTGCGTTTCAGCGCTTCGGCCACCGATTTACCCAAGGATGTCTTCCCGACTCCTGGAGGGCCGTAGAGACATAATATCGGAGATTTGAGGTCGCCTTTGAGTTTTATGATGGCCAGATGCTCAAGTATACGCTCCTTCACCTCTTCCAGTCCGTAGTGGTCGTGGTCGAGTTGCTTGCGTGCGTTATTGAGATCGAGATTGTCTTTCGTGGTTTCGTCCCATGGCAGATCGAGCATCAGGTTGAGGTATGTCATCTGTACCGAATACTCTGCGATTGCCGGATTGAGGCGTTCCAGTTTGCCGACCTCTTTTTCGAATGTTTCGGCCACCTCTTTTTTCCATTTCTTATCTTTTGCCCGTGCGCGAAGGTCTGCAATGTCGCTTTCGTTGGGGTCGCCTCCGAGTTCGTCCTGTATCGTGCGAATCTGCTGTTGCAGATAATATTCGCGCTGCTGTTGGTCGAGGTCGCGTTTAACTTTTGCCTGTATTTCGGATTTGAGTTCCACGAGCTGTTGCTCCTTTATCAGTATTTCGAGCAGTCTGCGTGCGCGAGACAGGAGTCCCGGTGCCTCCAGCAGGTGCTGGCGGTCGGTGTCGTCGAGTTCGAGATTCGAGCATACGAAATTTATGAGACCACGTTTACTGTCGATGTTCTTGATAGGAAACGTTGCCTCTTTTGGCATGTTCGGTGAAATATTTATAATGTTGAGTGCCACGTCGCGGATTGAATCCACGAGAGCATCGAACTCGATGTTGTTCTTTTCGGGTGCGGAATCCTTTAGCGATACCACCGATGCGGTGAAAAAAGGTTCTGCCGATATGATACCCTGGATCTCGATTTTTTCTATTCCGTGCAAAATTACGGTGAGGTTACCGTTGGGCATTTCGAGCACTTTCAAGATGCGTGCCGCGGTACCTATGCGGTAGATATCGTCGGCTCCGGGATTTTCGACGTCGGCCTCTTTCTGGAGTACTGCACCGAGTATCCCGTTTCCGCTTTCCACTTCGCGTACAAGTTTCATGCTTTTTTCCCTGCCTACCGTTATGGGTGTGATAGCCCCGGGAAATAACACGGAACTGCGCAGCGTGAGTATGGGGAGTACTTCCGGGATTGATACTTCAGGCATAATGTCATCTTCGTCACCCGTTACGATGGGGATAACCTGATGACGACCTTCTAACATGTCCGTGATTCCTGATAAATCTTCGATCTCTATTTTTTGTTTCTTACTCATATTCTGTGCTTCAAGGATTGCAAAGATAGGGCTTTTACCCTCTTGTTCATAATTATATCTGATATATGCATCGGCTTTTTGCCTTACGGATATATCTTGTTCATGTAAATATTTGGCCCGGTTGGCTTCTGTTTCGTATATTTGCGCACTTCATCAGACGGCCTTGCATATTTAAAAACGTTTTGCAGAGAGGTAAAATTGTAACTGTGCCATGTATCAGTTACGCACCTAAATTGTATCTTTGCAAAATATTTAATTGGCAGAGTGCCGCTCAGCTAACAGGGCTTGATTTATATTCTGCAAATAGAATGCAAATTTTACCCGAAGTGTCATTTATGACAATATGTCAGTAAAATGGCCGGATTTTGTCCGACGAGCACTCGCATGGCAGTCCCGAACAGACAATATTTTATATCTTCACTATGAAATTATCAGACAAATATGCTCCGCAGGAGATAGAGAGCAAATGGTACGACTACTGGATACAACACCGAATGTTCCATTCGGAACCGGACGAACGCGAGCCGTATACCATAGTTATTCCGCCACCCAATGTGACGGGCGTCCTGCACATGGGGCATATACTCAACAATACGATTCAGGACGTGTTGACCCGCCGCGCGCGCATGCTCGGCAAGAATGCGTGCTGGGTTCCAGGGACCGACCATGCCTCGATAGCCACCGAAGCGAAGGTTGTCGCAAAGCTCAGGGCGCAGGGAATTGAAAAAACGTCGCTTTCGCGCGAGGAATTCCTTAAATACGCGTGGGAGTGGACCGAAGAACATGGCGGACTTATCCTCAAGCAGCTCAGGCATCTTGGCGCATCGTGTGATTGGGACCGTACGGTCTTCACGCTCGACGAACCCCGCTACGAAAGCGTTATCAAGGTGTTTGTCGACCTGTATAACAAGGGTATGATATACCGCGGGGTGCGCATGGTGAACTGGGATCCGGCTGCACAGACGGCTCTCTCGGACGAAGAGGTGATATACAAAGAGTCGGTGGGTAAATTGTATTACCTGCGTTACATGATAGAGGGCTCTTCCGACTATGTAATCGTAGCCACGACCCGTCCGGAAACTATTCTGGGCGATACGGGACTTGCCGTTAACCCCAACGATCCGCGTTATGTCTCGCTCAAGGGGAAGAATGTCATCGTTCCGTTGGTGGGTCGCGCCATACCGGTTGTGTTCGACGACTATGTGGATGTCGAGTTCGGTACGGGAGCGCTGAAGGTTACGCCGGCGCATGACGTGAACGACTATGTCATAGGTGAGAAGTTCGGACTCGAGGTCATAGACATATTCAACGACAACGGGACCGTCAACGGCAAGGTCGGCATGTACGAAGGGATGGACCGTTTCGAATTGCGCGACAAGATCGAGGGCGACCTCGCTGCCGCAGGACTGCTCGAAAAGGTGGAGTCGTATACCAACAATGTCGGTTGCTCGGAACGTACCGGGGTGCCCATCGAACCGAAACTGTCGATGCAGTGGTGGCTCAAGATGGAGGATCTCGCTCGTCCGGCTCTCGAAGCTGTCATGAATGACGACATACGTTTCTTTCCGGCCAAGTTCAAGAATACCTACCGGCACTGGATGGAGAACATCAAGGACTGGTGTATCTCGCGTCAGTTGTGGTGGGGGCAGCGCATCCCAGCGTGGTACATGCCTGGAGGCGGATATGTGGTGGCCGAAACCGAAGAGAAGGCGCTTGCGGCTGCCCGTGAAAAGTGCGGCAACCCGAATCTGACACTCGCCGATCTGCGTCAGGACGAAGATGTGCTTGATACGTGGTTCAGCTCATGGCTGTGGCCTATTTCGGTATTCGACGGCATCCGTAACCCGGACAACAGGGATATAAATTATTACTATCCGACGAACGACCTTGTGACGGGTCCGGACATTATTTTCTTCTGGGTCGCCCGCATGATCATGTCGGGTTACCAGTACCGCGGAGACAAGCCGTTCGGCAATGTATATTTCACCGGTATCGTGCGCGACAAACTGCGCCGCAAAATGAGCAAATCGCTCGGTAACTCGCCGGAACCGCTCGAACTTATCGAAAAATTCGGGGCCGACAGTGTCCGTACGGCAATGCTGTTGTGTACGTCGGCCGGCAACGACCTCATGTTCGACGAAAGTTTGTGCGAACAGGGCCGCAATTTCGGCAACAAGATATGGAATGCTTACCGCCTGGTCGATTCGTGGAAGGTCGACGAAACCCTTCCCCAGAACGAAGCATGCCGCATTGCGGTAGAGTGGTTCCGCAATGCTATGGCCCAGACACGCAATGCTATGGAGGACGATTTCGTGGATTACCGCATTTCGGAAGCATTGATGCAACTCTACAAGTTGTTCTGGGACGATTTCTCGGGGTGGTTCCTCGAAATGGTCAAACCCCCTTACGGCCAGTGCATCGACTCCAAAACGCTTGCTCAGACCAAGGATATTTTCGAAAAGTTGCTGCAGCTGCTTCACCCGTTCATGCCGTTCATAACGGAAGAGATATGGCAGCATATAGCACCCCGCAAGGATGGCGAAAGCATTATGTTGACGCTTTGGCCGGAGGTTACGGCACCTGATGAAAAGATGCTTGCCGAATTTGCCAAGGTACAGGAGGCCGTATCCCAAATACGTGGCGTGCGCAAACAACGCAATATACCTAATAAGGAGAAACTTGCTCTGAAAGTAATCGCAGACGAGAACTTCCATCCCGAATATAACGATGTGCTCGTGAAGATGGGTAACCTTGAGTCTGTTGAGACCGTGAGCGAAAAAGATCCGGCGGCGGCAGCGTTCATCGTGAAGACCACACAGTATTTCATTCCGCTCGAGGATAATATAGACAAGGAGGCCGAAATAGCCAAACTCAAGGAGGAGCTGGCTTATCAGCAGGGCTTCCTTCGTTCGGTTATGGGCAAACTTTCGAACGAACGTTTCATGAACGGTGCTCCTGCCAAGGTGGTTGAGAACGAGAAGGCCAAGAAGGCGGATGCCGAAGCTCGCATAGCGTCGATAGAGGCACGTCTGTCGGCTTTGCAATAGGTCGTTGCCGATGGTCGCGGGAAGTGGAAATATTGTAGGCGGGGCCTCCCCCCGCGTAAGTGTGCTGATCCCGATGTATAATCGGGAGAAGGTCATTGCCGAAACGATTGCATCGGTGCTCGGTCAGACTTTTTCGGATTTCGAACTGTTGGTTTGCGACGACTGTTCGACAGACGGCAGTGTCGGGATTGTCTTGTCGTTCGACGATCCGCGCATAACGCTGCTGCGCAACGACCGGAATCTGGGCAGTTCGGCTACGCGCAACCGCCTGATAAGCCATGCCTCCGGCGAATATTGCGCACTTCTTGATAGCGATGACATAGCTCTGCCCTGGCGATTGGAAAAGCAAGTCGCTTTCCTCGATACTCATCCGGACATAGGTGCCTGTGCAGGGGCAGTTCAGATTATTGATGGCGATGGCAGCGAACAGAGGGGACGCGTGTGGTACAAAAAGGCGGCCAGCCATGATCTTCTGAAGGTCAAGATATTGTTCCATTGTGCGGTTGCTCAGACCACTCTTATGTTTCGGCGTCGGGAGTTTCTAGATGCTGGATTGTGCTATGTGGACGGGCCTGCCAACGATATGGGACTTTTTAAACATGCTCTTCATAAGATGAAGTTCGAAAACCTCGGCATTCCTTTGGTAAAGTACCGGGTATGGTCGTCGCAGATGAGTACGGATGCTGCATGTCAACGGGAGATGGCTATGGAGCATCTTTACTATCAATACGATCTGCTGGGTGTGGAGCTGAGCGAAAAAGACAAAGATGTGTTGAGAGTTGCCGTTACGGGTGGGCGGATCCCTATGGAACTGTCGGACGATTTCGAGAATTTAGCGGTCAGAATTGCGATGGCCAACAGAAATAAACTGATTTTCGACCAGCAAGCTCTGGTCGCGTATCTCCTGTATATGTACAGGGGAATAGTAAAACTGGCCCGTAAAAAAGGGATAGGCTCCCGTATGCGCTATCTTTGCAGATATAAACGCTTCAAGAAGAGGCTTGCGGCGATATAGATTCCTCGGCACAATGCCACGGTTCTGTTTTTTTACGGGCCAGTTCGGCTGCTCGTAACCTTATTTGGCGTACCTCTCTTCGACTATTTTCCAATCTGTCCTGTCGAGTGCGGCTTTCACTCCGTCGGCACGGGCATTACGGTAATCGATGTAATAGGCATGTTCCCATACGTCTGCCGTCATGATTGCCTTTTTACCTTCGGAAAGAGGGTTTTTGGCATTTGATGTAGTTTCGATAGAGAGCTTTCCGTCCTTGTCGGCAACCAACCATGCCCAACCCGATCCGAACTGTCCTACGGCAGCTTTCGTAAATTCTTCCCTGAACTTGTCGAACGATCCGAAAGCATTGTCGATAGCTTCGGCAAGTTTGCCTTCGGGCTTCTTTTTGGGGTTCGGCGAGAGCGCAAGGAAAAAGAAGGTATGATTCCAAACCTGGGCCGCTTGATTGAAGATGGCACCGTCCGATGATTTGACGATTTCGTCGAGGCTCATATTTTCATATTTGGTCCCTGGAATCAATTCGTTCAGTTTGTCTACATAGGCTTTGTGGTGTTTGCCGTAATGGTATTCCATCGTCTCCTGGCTGATCTGCGGAGCGAGGTCGCCTAATTCATAAGGCAGTTTTGGTAATTCGAACTTTCCCATAATCAATATGTTTTGTTTTGCATGGAACTGGACTGGACATTTTTGCATATACTGTCTGATATGATGTCCGCCTGTGCCGTAATTGGTTCAGCATCTCGCGACGGATGTAGAACGAACAAATACTGTACCGTTCCTATCCGGTATCAAAAATACATAAAGGTATCGTTATAACATATACGAGCTTCATTATATTTTCCGATTGCGTCATAAGTCTTTCCTATAATTGGTGCCGAAACGACCGGATCTTATGTTAACCGATTAAAAAGAGTATCTTTGCAGATGCATAACCATTATAAAGTATGAAGCCTCTCGTTTCGGTCCTGATGCCAGTGTATAACGCCGAGAAATATCTTGCGGCCTCTATCGGCAGTATCCTGGCCCAGACGTACGGCGATTTCGAACTGCTGATATGCGACGATGCTTCGACCGACGGCTCGCTCGAAATTGTGCGTTCTTTTGATGATACTCGCATGACATTGCTGACTAATAGGGAGAATCTCGGCAATGCGGCTACCCGGAACAGACTGATCGAACATGCCTCGGGAGAGTACGTGGCAGTCCTCGATGCAGACGATACGGCCGAACCGGACAGACTCGCCAGACAGGTGGATTTTCTGGAAAGAAATCCCGAGATAGGTTTGTGTGGCAGTTGGGTCAATGTGATCGGTCATGATGGAGAGCGTAGAGGTCGCCTAAAGAATCTTACAAATCCCAAAGAACTGCGCATAAATCTGCTTTTTTCAGTACCGTTCATCCATTCGTCTGTGATGGCGCGGGCCGACCTGATGAAGTCTAATCCCTACGATCCGGAGTTCAGACAGTCTCAGGATTACGAACTTTGGTGCCGTCTGGCCGACCTGACTCTGCTCGCCAATATCCCGGAGTATCTTGTCGATTATCGTTGGCATTATACGAATATTTCGATAACGAGTGCGAATCCCCAGAATCTTCTCAAACGAGAGGTCAACCGCCGGCAGATATTAAAACTCGGCATCGAACCGTCTGAAAGGGAACTCGACCTGCATCAGGCGGCATTCCTGGCCGGACTGTATGCAAAGGATGAGAGCGCCAAAAAGATCGAGCCGAAAGAACTCGAAGCATGGTTTGAAAAACTTGTTGACGCTAACAATAGTGTCGGCCGCTATCCGAAAGCAATGTTCAGAGCCTATGTCTGGAGCCGATGGATGGTTTTCTGCTACATTTCGGGACATGTACGGAAAGCGTTCTTTCCCTCTTTCGCTTCGCCCGCTCCTGCCGTATTGGCGAGATTGATCCGTTTTATTCTCCATTTCGCCGGGAAACGGATGTAGAAACAGTCAAAAACTGTTCGTTAATATTAAAATAAAGCCTTGTTATAGATAATCCAGCTATTTTTTAACTAACTTTGTACGATTTTTCTTATTTAGGTTGATTTATCCTATTTAAAGGCAATGAGAGTCAATGATTTCACGGTGAGGATCGCCAACGAGGCGGATACCGGATTCGCACAGGAGATATGTGACGAGATGGCAGAATCGGCTAAAGCGCGCGGCACAGGTATCGCTCGGCGTTCGGCAGAGTATGTCGCATCGAAGATGCGTGCAGGGAAAGCCGTGATAGCTTTTCACGACGACGGCACATGGGCCGGTTTCAGCTATATCGAAACATGGGGACACGGTCTTTATGTAGCTAACTCCGGACTTATCGTAAACCCGAAGTTCCGAAAGAACGGTCTGGCCAAGGCGATAAAGACCATGACCTTCTTCCTGTCTTTGAAGAAATTCCCGGGTGCCAAACTGTTCGGCATCACTACGGGACTGGCTGTGATGAAGATCAACAACGAGTTGGGTTACAGACCGGTGCCATATTCGGAACTCACTGACGATGAACAGTTCTGGAAAGGATGTGCCAGTTGCGTCAATTACCCTATCCTGCAAAGCAAGGGATACAAGAATTGTTTGTGTACGGCAATGTTGTTCGATCCGGCGATTGACAAGCCGAGAGTGGAAAAACCTGAAGACATAGGTTTTTAGGATCATGATCCGGGAAGGATCGTGGAAAAAAAGATATAATGCGGATCGGCATGTGCCGACCGGCGTCGTTTCCTGAAGGGGATGAAGGAGAACGGCGAAAAGATACAACGGAATCCCCGGAAACGATAAACGGATTTATAACGATGAAAAAAGTAGTTTTGGCATTCAGCGGAGGATTGGATACTTCGTACTGCGCGATCTACCTATCTAAAGAGATGGGACTGGAAGTACACGCGGCATTGGCTAATACGGGAGGTTTCTCGCCCAAAGAGCTGGAAGATATCCGACGACGCGCATTGGCATTGGGTGTGACGAGCTATGTTACGCTAGATGTTGCGCAGGACTACTACCAGCATCAGATAAAATACATGATCTTCGGGAACGTCCTCAAGAACGGGACATATCCTATTTCGGTAAGTTCTGAACGTATCTCGCAGGCAACAGCCATAGCTAAATATGCTAAAGAAATAGGTGCCGACTATCTGTGCCACGGTTCGACAGGCGCTGGTAACGACCAGGTGCGTTTCGATATGATATTCAATATCGTAGCGCCGGATATCAAGGTTATCGCACTCATCCGCGAGAAACGTCTGAGCCGTGAAGAAGAGATTGCCTATCTGCGCGAACATGGTGTGGATTTCGATTTCAAGAAGGCCGAATATTCCATCAATCAAGGCATCTGGGGAACATCTGTGGGAGGAAAGGAGACCCTTACTTCGCACGAAACACTTCCCGAAAGTGCATACCCTTCGCAGCTCAAGGCTACGGATCCCAAGCGAATCACGCTTAAATTCGAAAAAGGCGAACTCGTCGGCGTGGAAGGTAAAATGTATGATGACAGGATCGAAGCTATCCAGGCGCTCCAGCATATTGCCGCACCCTATGCGGTCGGACGCGGGATGCACGTCGGCGATACGATAATCGGAATTAAGGGTCGCGTAGGATTCGAAGCTGCCGCTCCGATGATCATCATAAAATCGCACCACATGCTCGAAAAGCATGTTTTGACGAAATGGCAGCTCTTCTGGAAAGACCAGATTTCGCAGTTCTACGGTAACTACCTGCACGAAGGTCAGTACTACGATCCGGTTATGCGCGATATCGAGGCCATGTTGGAAAAAAGCCAGCGCAATGTGACCGGAGAGGTTTATGTAGACCTGATGCCATACCGTTTCGAGGTGGTGGGCATAAAGAGCGATCACGACCTGATGAATACCAAGTTCGGCGCATACGGAGAAACAATGAACGATTGGAGCGCGCAGGATGTGGAGGGATTCGGACGTATATTCGGTAACCAGAACAAGATATATTACAAGGTTAACAACGGGCAGGAGTAATCCAGAGGGCTATTCACTGAGAACAGCCATTGCCGTCTTGTATCGAACGACCACAGCGCTTTAAACTTATACGAAACTCTTACGGTTTGCGGATCTTTATGTCCGGGACGACTCTCGCGGCCTGCGTAAAGACATGCTTCCCCGGAGCCTGGCATTTTGTTACATGCTGCTGAGGACAGCTTTGTTCCGAAGAGGGATCAGTATATTTGTGATTAGCTGTGATTGCGGCATTGTCGTTAGGATATAGTCTAACCCACCGGCGATGGCCGACATGACTCTGATAGATTGCGGCATTGTCGTTGTCAACGCTACCCCCACACACCTACAAAACAGCTTAAATTAATTGAGAGATATGATAAAAGTTGGTATAATAGGCGGCGCCGGATATACAGGCGGTGAAGCTGTCAGAATATTGCTGAATCACCCTGACGCGGAACTGGCGTATGTGCAGAGTACGAGTAACGCCGGCAATCCGTTATGGCATGTCCATACCGACCTGATGGGCGAAACCGATATGCTTTTTTCGGCTGACTGGAACAGCGATGTAGATGTCATGTTCATATGCTCGGGTCATGGTGAGGCGCGCAAGTTTCTGGAAGCTAACGAGATTCCTTCTCGGGTGAAGATTATTGACCTGAGTCAGGATTTCCGGCTTGCAGCCAATGCCAGGATCGGGTCCCGCGAATTCGTTTACGGCCTTACTGACATGAATGCCGATAAGATCGCAAAAGCATCTAATATAGCCAATCCTGGCTGTTTCGCTACATGCATACAGCTCGGTATTTTGCCGTTGGCCGCTGCGGGATTGCTGAAAGGCGATGTACATATCAGTGCAACAACGGGTTCGACCGGTGCAGGACAGAAGCCGTCTTCCACCACACATTTCAGTTGGAGAGCAAATAACCTGTCGGTATACAAGCCTTTCGGCCATCAGCACCTATTGGAGATAGGCGAAAGCGTACATGGCCTGATGCCTTCATTCAGCAGCGAAATCAATTTTATACCGTATCGTGGTGATTTTCCTCGCGGAATATTTGCATCCATATACACGGAGTGCGACCTTTCGCAGGAAGAGGCGGTGGAACTTTATAAAAAGTATTACAAGGATTCGCCCTTTACTATTGTGAGCGACGAGAATATCAACATGAAACAGGTTGTGAATACGAACAAGTGCCTGCTTCACGTAGAGAAACACGGGAATAAGGTCCTTGTTTACAGTACTATCGACAATCTGCTCAAAGGGGCGAGCGGACAGGCTGTGGAAAATATGAATATCATGTTCGGTCTCGACCGCACGGCAGGGCTCAAACTGAAGGCATCGGCATTCTGACGCGTCTTTTTTCTGTCAGTGCGAGTTGCCTTGTCGCTACGGAGGGTCCAAGCATGGAAGGATGGAGATGTTTGTGCAGGGGAGCGGGTGGCCATGCCTGTTTTGTCATGGATGTATTTATAGCGCTGAATCTTTAGGAATTTATATCGCAAAACAAGGGGGAAGAGATGAATCTCTTCCCCCTTGTTTTGCGATTGGAGTGCTGTGGTATGGAACTATCTGCATCCGTGAAGACGACAGTTTCCGGTTAAGCCGTTATGGATGTTCCTCCGTATCCAGGTTCGCCCACACAGTCCGAACTGCATATAACGACCTTTTTTACTCCGCCGGCGATAGCATTGAAAGCGTTCTCAATCTTAGGCAACATGCCGTCGCTGATCGTTCCGTCCGCCTTTAGCCGTTCGAAGTCATTTTTGTCGATGGCCGATATGACCGAGTTTTCATCCTCGACATCTGACAGGACCCCTTTCTTTTCGAAACAGAATACCAGTTCCGTATCCATATGTTTTGCCATCGCGGTGGCGATTGTCTGTGCTACCGTATCGGCATTTGTGTTAAGTAGTGTTCCGTTGCCGTCTGTTGTTATTGGTGCTATTACAGGAGTAAAACCCTGTTCGATCAGTGACGCCAGCAATTGCGAATTGACATCTTGCGGGTCGCCCACGAAACCGTAGTCCACCGGTATCGGAGAGCGTCTTTGTGATACGATAAGCTTGCCGTCCGCACCGCACAGTCCTATGGCATTGCACCTGCGGGCATTCAACTTGTTAACAATATCTTTGTTGATAAGTCCCGCATAGACCATTGTGACTACTTTTATGGTTTCGGCGTCCGTAACTCTGCGTCCCTTTATCATGGTTGTTTCGATGCCGAGCGCTTTGGAGATGGCTGTAGCTATCTTTCCGCCGCCATGTACAAGGATTTTTGGGCCATTCAGTCCGGCAAAGGCCGAGAGAAATTCAGTCAGTTTATCCGGATTGTCTACAACGTTGCCGCCTATTTTTATAACCTTCAGCATTCTATATTTGTTTTTTCAACAGTTGTTCAACATTTTATCGACAAGCTGTTGTTAATTGTTTGTTGCCATCAGTTCGCGCAGCGCTTCGAGGAAAATATCGGCGTTTTCTTTGGTTATGTTGAGTGCTGGCAGCAGTCGTATGATGTTTTTGCCGGACGCCCCTACGAATATTTTCTTTTCGAACAACAACTTTTTGCGGAGTTCTGCGGTTTCGAACGGGAATTCGATCCCTATCATGAGGCCGCGGCCGCGCACATCTGATATGCCTTTGATGGTTTTAAGTTCAGACATTATGTAGTCGCCCATGACTGCGGCGTTGCCCATGAGTTTGTCTTTTTCGATAACTTCGGCTACGGCTATCGCTCCGGCGCATGCGAGGTGGTTGCCGCCGAATGTCGTTCCGAGCATGCCGTATTTCGGGGCTATTTTCGGGCAGATGGCTATTGCACCGATAGGGAATCCGTTGGCAATGCCTTTTGCCATGGAATATATGTCGGCGCTTACACCGGCGTAGTCGTGTGAATAGTAGTATCCTGTACGTCCGCAGCCGCACTGTACGGAGTCTGCTATGTATACCGCACCGTATTTGTCGCATTGTTTGCGTATGGCGCGCAGAAACTCGCGGCTTGCCACCCTGATTCCGCCTACGCCTTGTATTCCTTCGACGATTACCGAAGAAATTTCATTGCCTTCCTTGGCGAAATGTGCCTCCAATGCCTCTATGTCGTTGTAGGGCAGGAATGTCACGTTTGGAGTTTCGTTAACGGGCGCAACTATTGCCGGATTGTCCGTGCATGCCACTGCCAGCGATGTGCGGCCGTGGAACGCGCCTTTGAAAGCGACTACCTTTTTGCGTCCGTTATGGAAAGAGGCGAGTTTGAGGGCGTTTTCGTTTGCTTCGGCTCCGGAATTGCACATGAATAGCTGATAGTCGTTTTTGCTGGACAGTTTGCCGAGTTTTTCGGCGAGTGTTGCCTGCAGCTCTATCACGACCGAATTGGAATAGAAGCCGAGTTTGTGTATCTGGTCGGTTATGGCATTCACATAAGCGGGATGCGAATGTCCGATTGATATGACGGCATGGCCGCCGTACATGTCGAGATATTTATTTCCTTTGTCGTCCCACACCCACGAACCTTCGCCCTTGACGATGGTGACATCGTTGATGGGATATACGTCGAACATTTTCATAACGTGCAAAAATTATTGATGCTGTTACTTATATGGTTGGTTATATGTTGCAAGGAATAGAATAGCAAGTTTGGGTATCCTTCCGATCCGGGGAACAAAGTTAAACAAAAGAGCTCTTTTTTATTTGTCCGATCGTAAAAAACCGTTATTATAAGTAAACGTTGTCCGATTCGATCAGCCGGCCTTCGTGTTGTCCTCTTACGACATTGCCGTCGGGGAGGGTGAGGAAGAAGGCTATTTTGAACTGGTTTTGGGTGCCGGAGCGTGACATTTTGACATAACCTCCGCGGATAGTGGCCTGTTCTGCGGTGAAATCCTCTCCTGTTGCGTAATATTCGTCCCGGAATTTTATTTCAGCTCTCCATTGCCATCCGTCAGGATTGTCGTTGCCGGTCGGGACGAGTTGTATGTTGCGGTCCATATATTCCATCGGAATTCTGAAGGTAAATACGTCGGTCTGATTTTCGAGGGGCTGAGGTTGTCCTTCATTGTCGATGGGTTGGCCTACGGACAGTGCTATGTCGTAGCCTTCGTTGCTGGCAGGGTCGAGAGTGTTGACGGCGGCCCACTTCAGAGCGTATTTATTGGCGTTGTTGATTTGGAAATAGCTCACCAGGGGAGGGTTATTGTGTTTGTCATCTGAACACGATACTGATACGAATGCGGCGGTTAGCAATGCTGCAAGGCAAAATAATTTCGTTCTCATGAAACTTATAATTAATATTTTGCCTAAAGTTAGACATTTTTTCTGGATTGTTGCCATAATTGCCGCCGCTTACGTTTTGGCCGAGGGATAAATTTAGTATATTTGAAGAATGCAGGATTCGGCTCGGCACTCTCCGAAAGCGGATGCTTTCTGCGATTGCACTCGCCTTTCGCTGCATTTGCAATATTGATATAAAGTCATGTTATGTTTTCAGTAAAATGGTCATATCGTTTGCGCCGTTAATTATCTGGCAAACGGTATGGGTGGATGCAGCAACCGGAATGTTTGTTTTTGACGGAACATAGCGGATACGATATATTTTTTAAAAAAGTTATACGGAAGATGGAAGATAATAAAGAACTGATGGGTGTTGAAGCTCTCGAGTTGAAATTCGGGGATTTTTTGAGACATGCCGACGGATATTTCAGCGAGCATAGTATGGGACTGATACGCAGGGCACTGGCCATTGCCGAGGAATCTCTGGCTGGCATATCCCGTTACGACGGGACACCTATGGTTTTCCATTCGACACGTACCGCCGAGATAGTTTTCTCTGAAATAGGTCTCGGGCGGAATTCTGTCATATCGACACTTCTGCACGATGTCGTACGTATAGGTAAGTTTACGGCGGAAGAGGCCGGATCATTGTTCGGCGAACAGTGTGTAGAGATCATCAAGGGGCTCACGAATATATCGGATGTGAAGATGAAACAGTCGAAGGAGCAGGCCGAGAATTTTAGGGACTTGATAGTGTCTTATTCTACCGATCCGAGGGTTATACTCATAAAACTGGCCGACAGGCTGGAAGTTATGCGTTCGCTCGAAATGTTCCCGGATGCAAAACGACTTAAAAAGAGTTGGGAGAGTCTTAACCTGTATTCTCAGATAGCGCACAAATTGGGTTTGTATTCTATCAAAAGCGAACTCGAGGATATATCTTTGAAATTTCTTGAGCCCGAGGCTTATGTCGATATACAGACAAAACTGGAAGAGTCGGCCGAAGAACGCAACAGGTTTATCGAAGAATTTCTCAAGCCTATCAGGGCGAAGCTGGATCTGTTGGGCATAAAATACAAGATCAAAAGCCGTACCAAGTCGATTTACTCGATATGGAGCAAGATGCGGCGCATGAAGATCCGTTTCGAGGACATATACGATATTTTTGCAATACGGATCATATTCGATACGCCTCAGGACCAGGAAAAGCCTGTGGCCTGGCAGATATATTCGATAGTCACCGATTTTTATATTCCGAATCCCGATCGCATGCGCGACTGGATATCGATACCGAAATCCAACGGTTACGAGTCGCTGCATACGACGGTCGTGACCAAACAGGGTAAATGGGTCGAGATACAGATACGTTCGGAGCGTATGGACGAGGTCGCCGAAAGGGGGATTGCCGCCCACTGGCGTTATAAAGGCGTGCAGCAGGGAGGTCTGGGCAGCGAACAGTGGCTGTCCAAACTGCGCGAACTCATGGAAGGAGATACCCATGGACTTGCCGACCGTTTCGAGAATTCGGGATCGTCCGACGAGATATTCGTATTTACTCCCAAGGGCGACCTGCGCAAACTTCCCAAAGGGGCTACGCTGCTCGATTTCGCCTTCGATATACACAGCAATCTGGGAGCCACTACGATAGGGGGTAAGGTGAATCATCGCAACGTCCAGATGCGTGAAGTGCTGCATAACGGGGATATAGTCGAGATCACGACCTCCAAGACACAGAAACCTAAATCGGACTGGCTCCAGATAGTTAAGACGGGTAAAGCCCGCAACAAGATCAAGGCTTACCTGCGCGAAGAGCAGGCCAAGGCGGCAAGTCTCGGTCGTGAGGAACTCGAGCGCAAGATCAAAAACTGGAAACTGCCGATATCAATGGAGGATGCGGTTTCGGTTGTCTGCAAATACTACAAGGTAAAGACGGGGACCGAACTTTACGGTCGCATAGCCGACGGGAGGGTCGATATTGCCGATATAAAGGATATTCTGACACGTCATTTGGCCGGCGAACCACTCACAGAGGTCAAGGCACGCGGACCTGAAAGAATGAAGGTCGCCAGTGCGGCGTCGGAGGACGCTCTTGTGATCGACGATACCATAAAGAACCTCGACTATAAGCTGGCCAAATGCTGCAATCCGATACGAGGAGACGAGGTATTCGGTTTCGTGACGGTGAATTCGGGAGTGACCATCCACCGCAACGACTGTCCCAATGCTGCGAGGCTCAGAGAGCTGTATCCTTACCGTGTGCAGCCGGCGCGTTGGCGTGACAGCAAAACGGCGGGTTCGGCCTTCCAGGCGACCATAAGAGTAGTGGCGGATAATACCACAGGTATACTGAACCGTATTACCGAAGTCATAAGCCATGAACTGAAGATAAATATCCGCTCGATGAGTCTTAGCCCGAACGCGAAAGGCGAACTGACCGGGCTGATAAATATCGAGGTTACCGGTACACAGATTGTAGATATGGTGATATACAATATCATGCGCATAAAGGGTGTCCAAAAGGCCTACCGGGTAAATAACTGAGGATGAAGAAGTGGATGAAGCGGCTCTTTTCGGGCCTCGGGTTGTTTTTTGTCGGATTGGCCGTTCTCGGGGCCATATTGCCTGTGCTCCCAACGACTCCTTTTCTGCTGCTGGCGCTTTGGTTCTTTACCAAGAGTTCCGAACGTTTACGCCACTGGCTTCTCACCAACAAGGTTTTCGGTAAATATCTGCGTGATTATAAAAGCGGCCGTGGAATACCGTTGCTTAGCAAAGTATATATATTGGCTCTGTTGTGGGGGACAATCACCTATTCGGCTTTGTGGGTTGTAGATGTACTTTGGGTCAAGGTTATGCTTTTCGCCATAGCCGGCGGCGTCACGGTGCATCTGTTGCATATCAGGACAAAACCGAGGCGTCTGAGGGTCGTGGTGCTGGTGCCTACCGAGGGAGAACAGAAGTATTTCCGGGAGTATCTTCCAGACGATGTGTCGGTCCGTACGAGTGGTGTGGGGATGGCTGCCGTGGCTGCGGCGACAGCCCGTATTGCTGTCGACAAACCCGACATGGTGATACTTGCCGGCATTGCGGGGGCCTATCCTGGCAGCGGCGTCGCGACAGGCGATTGTGTGCTTGTGGCCCGCGAACGGGTGGCGGATCAGGGAGCATTTCGCCCAGAAGGTTTTGCTCCGTTGTATGCGAGAGATTTTGAATGCTGTTATGCAGCGGATGTCGAGACTCTGCGGAGTGTGGTCGGATGTACGGTTAACGCTGCGGCCGGATCATTCTTTCCTGCGGCCGGCGATATAGAAAACATGGAAGGGGCGGCTTTCTTTGCTGTATGCGAGAGTATGGAGGTGCCTTTTCTCGAAATACGTGCCATATCGAACATTACCACCGACCTCCGCGATCAATGGAGACTGGATGAAGCTTGCAGAGCACTGGCCGATGGTGTAAAAAGAGTGATAGATGAAATTAGATCTTAGTATTTCTCCATGTCCGAACGATACCTTCATGTTCGACGCGCTGGTGAACGGCCGCATCGACACCGAAGGATTGGAATTCAATCTCTCCTTTGCGGACATCGAGCAACTTAACAAAGGCGTTGTCGAAGGAGGTGCGGCGATCTCAAAAATAAGTTGTGCCGTGCTTCCGCTGATAGCAGACAGGTATGCGGTACTAGATTCAGGGAGTGCTCTGGGACGAGGCAACGGTCCGTTGCTGGTAAGCATGGGTGGTGTCGATATTTCCGATCCATCGCTGAAGATTGCGGTCCCCGGCAAGCATACTACGGCCAACCTGCTTATGGATAGGGTATTCCCGCATTTGAAGAACAAGATTCCGCTGTTGTTTTCCGAGATAGCGTCTGCCATTGCTGCCGGGCGTTACGATGCTGGCGTTTTGATACACGAAGGACGCTTTACCTACGCCGAAAAGGGTTTGAGCCTGGAAGCCGACCTCGGTGTGGAATGGGATCGGCTTACGGGTCTGCCGTTGCCGTTGGGAGCCATAGTCGTTTCGCGCGAACTGCCGGAGGAGATGCGGAAAAAGGTGGAACGCCTGCTGCAAAAAAGTATCGAATATGCTTTTGCCAACCCAGACGAGGGGGCAGGCTTTGTCCGTTCCCATGCGCAGGAACTCTCCGAGGAGGTTCTGAAGAACCATATCTATATGTTCGTGAACGATTATTCCCTGTCGCTCGGAGATGAGGGGCGTGCGGCCGTAATGTCGCTGACGGGGTTGGACAATAAGATATTCGTATAGTGGAGAGATATTCGGAAATATTGCGGAGGCTGGCGTCGGAGGATAATCTGCGCTCCCTCAGCTGTGGAATCCCGAACGGGAAGTACATAGAATATGATGGCCGGCGATATGTCAACATGTCGTCGAACGATTACCTTGGGCTTGCCGGAGATGTGTCGCTGCAACAGGAATTTCTGCTTGCTGCAGCGGAGAATGAGTCTTTTTTAATGAGCAGTTCCGCATCGCGTCTGATGACCGGCAACGGTTCCGAGAATGAGGCTCTCGAAAGGGCTCTCGCCGAACTATATCCGGGCAAATCGACCTTGGTGTTGGGCAACGGATATATGGTAAACAGCGGTTGTCTTCCGGCTTTGGTCGGCGAACGCGACCTTGTGCTTGCCGACAAACTCGTACACGCGAGCATCATAGACGGCCTGCGGTTGTGTCCGTGCGACTGGTCGAGGTTCAACCATAACGACATGAACCACCTCGAGAGCCTGTTGTATAAAAAACGTGGCGATTACGAGAATGTGTGGGTCGTAACCGAATCGGTTTTCAGTATGGACGGAGACAGGGCACCCATTGCCGATCTCGTGTCCCTCAAGCAGCGTTACGATTTGAAACTATACATCGACGAGGCACATGCTTTCGGGGTATTCGGACCGTTGGGTGCCGGCTGCGCAGCGTCTGAAGGGCTCGATGGAGAGATAGACATTATAGTTGGAACTTTCGGCAAGGCGCTGGCTTCCTACGGAACTTTTGTGGCGCTCCCGGCCGTTATGCGCGATGTACTCGTCAACCGGATGCGTACCCTCATATTTTCCACCGGTCTTCCGCCCGTGGTAATGTCGTGGACGAGATTCCTGCTCGATCGCATGGCCGATTTCGAACCGCGTCGTCTCCGTCTTCGCGAACTTGTCGGCATGCTGGCTCCCGCGAATCCGCTGGCAACCCAGATCATTCCGCTCTCGGCCGGCACCAATGCCGCAGCCGTAGCCATGTCTGAGAAGTTCAGGGAAGGCGGATTCTGGACTACTCCGATCCGCTGGCCCACGGTGCCGAAGGGTAAGGCGAGGGTTAGGGTGTCGCTCACGGCATCCATGGACAGAGCTGATATAGAAAATTTTCGGATGTTATGCAACTCCAATGGTTGATAAGGGAAAACAATGACGAATTGGTATTGTTCGTGCTTGGGTGGGCTGCCGACCACCGTATCGTGGAGCATATCCGGCCTGAGAGGTGCGATGTGCTCGCGGTGTACGATTACAGCGAGGGGATAGGCGGGAGCGCATGTCTGAAAAACTTATTGTCAGAATATTCCCGTATACATCTTTTCGCATGGAGTTTCGGGGTATGGGTTGCAGAGCGGATTTTGGAAGGCGTTTCATTCACTACGGCCGTGGCCCTGAACGGTACGCCGTATCCGGTGAACGAAATATACGGCATCGAACCCAAGAGGATGGCGGTCACTATACGCGGTATCAAAAAGAGTGGAATGGAGACATTCAATCGCAGGGCGTACGGCGAATACTTCGACAGTATGTCGCATCTGCTTGCACCGAGACCGTTGGAAAAGAATATCGCCGAACTCGAATATCTCGCTTCTGCTTCTGTTGAGGAGTACACCCCCTCGATAGGGTGGGGGAAGGGCATAATAGGTAGTGCCGATCTTATTTTTCCGCCTGAAAACATGGTTCGTTTTTGGGGTTCACGTTCCGAGATACTACCTTTGCCCCACTATCCGCTGGCCGACGGCGGGCTAATCGAAAAAGAAATTGGGAACAGATAAGCATCTTATCCGTAAAAGGTTCGAAGCCAGTTTCAGCCGTTATCACCGGCTTGCTCTGGTGCAGAGGGACATATGTGCAGAGTTGGGAAAGATAGCCGCCGGACTGTGCGTACGCGGTAATGTTTCGCGGGCTATGGAAATCGGTGTAGGGACAGGATTTCTTACTTCGCATCTTGTACGGTTGTTTCCGGATGCGGAGTGGTACCTGAACGATATCTCGTCATTGTCTCTTGATTTTTTGAGAGACAACATGCCTTCGCACTCTACATTTCTTTGCGGCGATGCGGAGAACATGGAATTTCCTCGGCATCTCGATCTGATAGCTTCGGCATCTACCGTACAGTGGTTTTATGACATGCCTGGATTCGCCTTGAAGGCTGCCGGGGCGACGAACCGGGGCGGATGGCTCGTAATGTCCACCTTCGGGACGGACAATTTCCGCGAGATACGCGAAACGACCGGCGAAGGGCTCCATTATCACTCTTTTTCAGAATTGTGCGGTATTTTCAAGACTGCTGGTTACGAAATTGTTTCCGGCGTTGAATATACACGTACGCTTCGTTTCGATACCCCCGTGGATGTGCTTCGCCATATCAAGGCCACCGGAGTCAATTCTCTCGTCCGCACGCATTGGGGACCGCGACAACTCGCCGCTTTCGACGATAAATACAGAAAAACGCATTCCGTAGAGGGCGGTGTAACCCTTACGTATAACCCTATTCTGATTGCGGCCCGAAAGAGATGAACCCGTGCGGGAGCCCCTGCCTTATCGCCGGTCATCGTTTTATTAATCTCGGAGAATATGAAGATCGAAGTGGTATCTATCACTTGAATTTTAGTGTTCCGATCAATTTGGCAGCCATGTCAAGGATTTTGTTACGATCATTGCCCATGAAGAAGTAAAAGGCCGTCCCAAGAGTCTTCTTGTAAACACTTATCATCATGCAATATTTATAGCCGCCGCTGAATTCACTTCGTGGTTGTATGTAAAAAGACATCCCGTTGTTGGCATTGAATATTTCGTTTATAAATTCGTAACTGAAAATCTGGTTGTTGTTTATCGTTTGGGCGATGTTGTATGCCGTTGCGGTGGATATGCTTGTGTAAAAATTGACCTGATCCGGATTTACCGAGACTATATTTTTGCTGGTGTCTTGCTGGTTTTTTTCATAACGTTGTATTAAGTAGTCGAGAGGACGGATGGCATAACGTATCTCCAGATCCACCGTATCGTTTTTTATCGCATATTCATAATTCATGTGCGGATTTTCGATAATCGAGGTAGGAGAAAAGCCTTCCGGCATTCTGAACTCCATCTTGGCTCTTTTGAGTCCGTCTGTAAAGGCTGCCGGCAGTTCGGTCTGTGAAAATGCGCCTTGTGTCGCAAGCACGATGGCGATGGCGAGAGTGTAGATGGTCTTCATAATATATAAGGATTGAAGGTTATATTATAAAGTTACGAAAAAATAATTGCCGCCAAATTTTATACCTTTGCGGTTGAGAAAAGCGGAGGGCTTCGCCGCTGCCGTTTGCCGGGCAACCGGGAAACGGGGGAGGAAAGTCCGGGCAACACAGGGCGCCGCACTTCCTAACGGGAAGACGTCCGCGAGGGCGTGGTTAAGGTAACAGAAAATAACCGCCCCGGATTTTTTAAAAGGCTGGTCCATTGTCGGACTGCGACAGAAAAATGCTTGCCTACGGTTAGCAGGTTGTGTTTTTTTCTTATTGTCTGCTTTGGCTCAGGCTTTTGAAATTTCCGGGGCAAGGGTGAAAAGGCGGGGTAAAAGCCCACCAGCGTGTGCAGTGATGCATGCGGCTGTACTACCGGCGGGTTGCAAGACCATGTATACCGGCATTCAAGGATTGCCCGTCCGCTGCCGGGGGGTAGGTCGCTGGAGCCTCGAGCGTGAGCTCGGGCGTAGATAAATGGCGAAGGACCGTTGCGGTGCGAACCGCTTCGGTTACAAAACCCGGCTTATACCTCCGCTTTTCTCTCTTTTTATGATGTCGCATGGCGGTTTGGGCGTCTTTTTATCGGAGCCGCTGACATAAGAAGGATTGCTTTTCGTGCGGTTTTGTTTTTTTCTGTTTGTACGAAGTGTGGTGTTCGCGTAACATTCCGCATGATCATCACGATTAATTTGATTGCTATGATACCCGAGGATATAAAAATATCGGATTACGATTACGACTTGCCGGAAGAGCGGATTGCCAAATTTCCATTGGAAAGGCGCGATGCGTCGAAATTGCTTGTGAGCCGGTGCGGAAAGTTGTCGGAACGGGTTTTCAGCGAGATAGGTCGTGAACTGCCGCAGGGGACGTTGATGGTTTTCAATAATACGAAGGTTATCCGTGCCCGCATCATAATGCACAAGCCGAGCGGTGCGCGGATCGAGGTGTTCTGTCTGGAACCCTACGATCCGGCGGATTACGAAAGGGCTTTTGCGGTTAAAGGCGCATGCGAGTGGCGATGTATCATAGGAAATTCGAAAAAGTGGAAGGAAGGTGCGCTCGTGATAAATTTTACCTGTTCTGGGGTGGAGTCATATTTGCGGGCGTATCGTGTCCCGGGCGAAGGGACACAGGTCGTGCGTTTCGAATGGGATGCCGATCTTACGTTCGGACAGCTGCTCGAACATCTGGGGCGTATTCCTATTCCTCCGTATCTCGGGCGTGACAGCGAGGAGATAGACAATAGCCGTTATCAGACAGTTTACTCGCGTTTCGAGGGTTCTGTTGCTGCGCCGACTGCGGGGCTGCATTTCAGCGAGGAACTTATAAAAGCTTTGCGTGCTGAAGGGGTGGCTTTCGATGAGGTGACGCTCCATGTGGGAGCGGGTACGTTTCTGCCGGTAAAGAGCGAGTCGGTAAAGGAGCATGAGATGCACACCGAACATTTCGACATAAGGCTCGAAACCGTAGAAAACCTGTTGGCTCACAAAGGTCGTGTGACGGCCGTGGGAACCACCACGGTGCGTACACTGGAGAGCCTTCCCGCACTCGGATACCGTATTCTGCGTAACGGCGATCCCGATGTGACGGTTCCAATAGGGCAGTGGGAGCTTTACGATATTCCCGATGAACTGACTGGCGAATATCTTTTGAAAACGCTGGCTTCATATCTTCGAGAAAACGGGGGAAAATTGAAGACATCGACCCAGATAATGATAATGCCTGGATTCCGTTTCCGGGTGGTGGACATGATCGTCACGAACTTCCATCAGCCCAAAAGTACGCTGTTGCTTCTCGTATCGGCATTTGTCGGGGAGCACTGGCGCGAAATCTACGAATACGCGTTGGCCAACGGGTTCCGTTTCTTGAGTTACGGCGACAGCAATCTGCTAATTCCCTGCCCGAAAAAGTAGGTATTCCGATGCAGTTGCCGGCCGTTCTTCCATAAAAAGGGTATGACGGAGTTTTTCGGTAGCTTCGTTTGCCGGCACTTTGTCGGAGTCGGAAGTATGTGCTCTGCGTGAGGAGTTTTTTCCTCGTGGCGGGAGATCCAGAGAAATGCGAGGGTATTCCGGAAAAGTTTTCTTATTCTCTTTTTCAAAAGTGAAGGGTAATAAATTGCATGAAATAACTCTATCTTTGTGGATATGAGTAATTCTTGGTTGCCAACGACGGTTAAGGAGGTCCGGGCGCTCGGCTGGGACTATATCGACGTGATCCTGTTCACGGGCGATGCCTATGTCGATCATCCGTCGTTCGGTGCGGCGGTCGTGGGACGTCTGCTCGAAGCCGAGGGTCTCAGGGTAGCCATAGTACCTCAGCCCAACTGGCGGGACGATCTGCGCGACTTCAAGAAACTGGGGATTCCGCGCCTCTTTTTCGGTGTCTCGGGCGGAAGCATGGACTCGATGGTGAACCATTACACTGCCAACAAACGGCTTCGCAGCAACGACGCATATACGCCGGGAGGTAAGGCCGGTTTCCGCCCCGACTATGCAGTGACGGTATATTCTCGAATCCTGAAAGGGCTTTTCCCGCACGTTCCGGTCGTTATAGGCGGCATAGAGGCTTCGCTTCGCCGGCTGACCCATTACGATTATTGGAGCGATTCGCTGAAAAGGTCTGTGCTGATCGACAGCGGGGCGGACATACTCGCTTACGGAATGGGCGACAAGGTGATGCCCGAGATAGCCAGAACACTTAAAAACGGCTTCAATGCCAAACTCCTGAGACGATTGCGTCAGATAGCCTTCGTGGCGGACGAGAGATATGTGGAGAAGCTCGACAAGGAGACGACAATCGTGCTCAATTCATATGACGATTGTGTCGCTGACCCGGCAAAATTTGCCGAGAACTTTGTCTGCATAGAGACCGAATCTAACCGACTCGTGCAGCGTATGACGCTTGTCGAGAGACAGACCCCGGGGGAATACGTGGTTGTAAATCCGCCGCATCCGCAGTTGAACGAGGCAGAGATTGACCGTGGGTTCGAGTTGCCTTATACGCGTCTTCCGCATCCGCGTTACAACGGCAAGGGCGACATTCCGGCCTGGGAGATGATAAAATTCTCGGTCAACATGCACCGCGGGTGTTTCGGGGGGTGCAGTTTCTGTACCATATCGGCTCATCAGGGGAAATTCGTGTCGAGTCGTTCTGAAAGGTCGATTCTCGCCGAGATCGACAAGGTGGCGGCAATGCCAGGGTTCAAGGGATATGTCAGCGATGTCGGCGGTCCTTCGGCCAACATGTACGGTATGGGCGGCCGTAACAGGGAGTTGTGTGCCAAATGTTCCCGTCCGTCGTGTCTTTGGCCTTCGGTGTGCCGCAACCTCGACAACTGTCACAAACGTCTGCTCGAACTTTATCGGCGCATTTCGGCCCGACCGGGTATCAAGAAGGCTTTCATTGGGAGCGGCATCCGTTACGATCTGTTCGATGAGGAATATGGCCCGAAATACCTCCGGGAAGTAATAGTAAACCATACCTCGGGACGGCTCAAGGTAGCTCCGGAACACACGGAGGAGCATGTCCTCAGGCTTATGCGTAAACCTTCTTTCGAAAAGTTCGAGCGGTTGAAAGAGGATTTCGACAAAGTGTGCATGTGCGAGAACCTGAAATATCAGTTGGTGCCATATTTCATATCGAGCCATCCAGGCTGTACGGAGGATGATATGAAAAGGCTGTCGCATAAGACACGTCGTCTCGGGATGCATCTCGAACAGGTGCAGGATCTTACGCCTACCCCGATGACACTTTCGTCGGTGATGTTTTACACCGGGATGGATCCTTATACCGGCGAAAGGCTTTATGTCGCCTGTTCGCAGGATGATAAGCGCCGGCAGAAAAGCTGGTTCTTCGCAGACGGCAGAGAGGAACAGGAGGAAAATTTCAATTCCCGCAACCGGAATCGGACTGGGGAAAAGAGTGGCATTGGAAAGCATGATGCTTCGCATAAGCAGCAAACTCGCGGTAGGGACTATCCCGTACAGGATCGCCGGCGAGGGCAAGACCGTTCGAAGAAAAACAGTGGCAAAGGATCGAAAGGCGGCAAACACGACAAATAGAAGAGCGGCATAGGTCGGATTCATGCGATGTGCCTTCATTTTGCCGCGTCCCGCTATTTATTACTCATACATCGCTTTGTCAAACAGACCGTATCGCTGCCTTACTTGTTTTTTCAGCAGATAATTGCTCTTGCATAACAGGACGAAAAGATTGAAGATCCCTATGGCTGTGCTGCCTCTGCAGTCGGAACACCGGAGATGGCGAAAATATTTTTCGTCTCGGATATGCGGAGAGAATAAACTCAATTTTTTATACCTTTACAATTCCGTTTTTATCATACACCGATGGCAAAGAATTACACACCCTCTGAGAGGAACAAAGAAGCATACGACGCCCTGACCAGCGAAGGCGGACATCTGCCTCCGCAGGCAATAGAACTCGAAGAGGCTGTATTGGGGGCATTGATGCTCGAAAAAGAGAGTGTGCTTGCCGTGCAGGACGTGCTCACTCCGGAAGTTTTCTATAAAGAGGCCCATCAGGTGATATATCGTGCCATATCCGAACTTTCGATGGAACTCAAACCCATCGACCTCTATACGGTGACGGAAAAGCTCAAGCAGAAAAAACAGCTTGCGGCTGTCGGGGGCGCATCTTATCTTGCCGAGTTGACCCAGAAAGTCGGCTCTGCGGCACATGTCGATTTCCATGCCAAGATCATCACGCAGAAATATGTGCAGAGGGAGCTTATCCGTGCCTCGATCGAGATACAGAAACGCTCGTACGACGAGTCGATAGACGTCAACGACCTGATAGACTCGGCCGAGAGCGAGATATTCAAGGTCGCCGAGGGACATATCAAGCGCGATGTGCAGAAATCGAAGGATATATTGGCCAAAGCAATGGAAGCCATAGAGGAGGCATATAAGCGCAAAGGTGATTTCAGCGGTGTTCCGACGGGTTTTACTCGTCTCGACCGTTTGACACTGGGATGGCAGCCGAGCGACCTTATAATCATAGCCGCACGTCCCTCCATGGGTAAAACGGCATTCGTGCTCTCCATGGCGCGAAACATAGCCATCGACTATGAGAAGGGTGTGGCGTTCTTTTCTCTCGAAATGAGTTCGACGCAACTTATGATGCGTCTTATAGTGGCGGAATCCGGACTGGATTCGCGCGATGTCCGTAACGGCAATCTTAACGACGAACAGTGGCGTCATCTCGAAACGGCGGTGGTTCCGTTCCAGACGGCGCCGTTATTCATAGACGATACTCCTGCGTTGTCTATTTTCGAATTCCGTTCGAAGGCCCGCAGGCTCAAGAAACAGTTCGACATACAGTTGATAATCATCGACTATCTCCAGTTGATGACGGGCAGCTCCGATACGCGTGGCAATCGAGAACAGGAGGTAGCTTCCATTTCGCGATCGCTCAAATCGATAGCCAAGGAGCTGAATATCCCGATTATCGCCCTTTCGCAGTTGAACCGTTCGGTAGAATCGCGTACGGGCAGCAAGCGTCCCCAGCTTAGCGACCTTCGCGAGTCGGGCGCCATCGAACAGGACGCCGACATTGTGGCTTTCATCCACCGGCCGGAATATTACGGAATGAATGTAGACGAGAACGGCATGCCGACGGCAGGTATGGCCGAAATAATAGTGGCAAAACATCGTAACGGAGCTACGGATACGGTGAATCTGCGTTTCCGTAAGGAGCAGGCAAGATTTATGGATTTCGACGACGATGAAATGGATGGAGGCAACTACTCCTCGTTCGATAGCAGTCTGGGTTCGGATGACGACCTGCCTACACCGAAGTTTACGCCAGGCAGCGATTTCGAGCCGACGTCGGGAGGAGGTTTCGGAGGAGGTTTCAACCCGAATGAAGATGCCCCATTTTAGCATCCGGCACGTTTTAACGATTGCTCGTCAGGCAGTCTGTATTTGTCGTTGTTTTTTAGAGACATGCCGAAATCCGGATGATCGTCATAAAGCGAAAAGCAGAGGTAAGATCGTTACGAACCTGCGCATGAATGGTCTCTCGCCTGGAGATTCTGAAAGATTGGATTTGTCTGTATTATAATGCGTCATGCATTGAAAGCGGATGGAGCATATTGCTGCTGTCATGTGAGATATTCTCACGACTTTTTGTTATCTTGCGATATCCTTCCGCTCTTTGCGGCACGGTTATGTTAATCTGGTTTTATGTTCGTAAAAACATATTCGAGTACCATACTCGGCATAGATGCCGTGACAATTACGGTGGAGGCCAATATTTCGGCGGGTTTAGGTATGTATATAGTCGGTCTGCCCGATAACGCCGTAAAAGAGAGCCAGGAACGGATACGCTCTGCATTCGAAAACAGCGGGTACCGCATGACAGGCAAACGTCTTGTCGTTAACCTCGCCCCGGCCGACCTGCGTAAGGAGGGCTCCGGTTATGATCTTCCGATAGCGGTTTCGATTCTCGCGGCCAGCGGACAAATGACCTCGGAAGTCCTCGATAATTATATCATTATGGGCGAACTGTCTCTCGACGGTACGCTGAAACCGATAAAAGGTGCGCTGCCCATCGCAATAAAGGCACGGGAGGAAGGATTCAGAGGTATTGTCCTCCCCATGGACAACGTACGTGAGGCTGCTGTCGTAAGTGGAGTGGAGGTGATAGGAGTGAGAACCCTGAGGCAGACGGTGGAATTTCTCTCGGGAGAATTGAAGATAGAGGCGGCTGTTTCAACAGGATTTGAGGAGTTGTTGGCCGTAAGGGGACGCTACGAAGAGGATTTCAGCGATGTGCGTGGGCAGGCACATGTGAAGCGTGCGCTCGAGATCGCGGCAGCCGGCGGACACAATGTCATAATGATAGGGCCACCCGGATCTGGAAAGACGATGCTTGCGCGCAGGATGCCTACCATAATGCCTCCACTGTCGGTTGAGGAGGCATTGGAAACTACCAAGATACATTCGGTGGCGGGGAAGCTCGGTGCCGAGACGGGGTTGCTTACACGCAGGCCTTTCAGGGCGCCGCATCACCTCACGTCGCAGGTTGCGCTGGTTGGCGGAGGCAGTTCGCCTCAGCCCGGCGAGGTTTCGCTCGCCCACAACGGCATACTGTTCCTCGACGAACTTCCCGAATTCGGACGGAGCATACTGGAAGTACTACGGCAACCGCTCGAGGACAAGAAAATAACCGTTTCAAGGGCAAAATACAGTGTCGAGTATCCGGCCAATTTTATTCTGATAGCCTCTATGAACCCGTGTCCGTGCGGTTACTATAATCATCCGGGGAAGGAGTGCTCATGCACGCCTGGCATGGTCAAGAAATATATGAACCGGATATCGGGACCTCTGCTCGATCGAATAGACATGCATATCGAGGTGACGCCCGTCGAGTTTTCGCAGATGAATGCCGGTCGTGCCGAAGAATCCAGCGAGATTGTGAGGGAGCGTGTGCAGCAGGCCCGCGAAATACAACACAGACGTTTTTCAGATGTCGAAGGCGTATATACGAATGCGATGATGAACTCTAAAATGATTCGCGAATATTGTCGGCTTTCGCCTGAATGCTCTGCCCTTCTCGAACGCGCCATGACAAGGCTCGACCTTTCGGCAAGGGCTTATGACCGTATCGTGAAAGTGGCCCGTACGATAGCCGATATGAATGGGACCATGGATATATTGCCTGCCCATTTGGCCGAGGCGATCAATTACCGCAGCCTCGACCGCGAAAGTTGGGGAAGATAGTTCGAGGATAGGCCATTCAAGTAATTTGTTCAAACTTTTATGATCGCTCCAGCATATCGTTCTCACTGGCAGCGACAGGCAGTCTTATCATGAGAGATTGGATGTCGTCAGTATTCGGCGGCTCCTGGACAGGCAGATCATTTTGCGATTTTTAATCCTCATCTTGACTTGCGGTGTCGGCAAAAAAGTTTGCAGCCCTCTTCTTTATATTTTCGAATCCCGTGCGTGCCATCGGGGTCGTGCCGCAGAGATTGTCAAACTCGATTCTGTCCAGGTTATCCCAGAATTCTTTTCCGCAGTCCGCTGGTTTGAGGAATGGTTTGAACACCGGGTTGTCTGTATGAGGGGTGCGACGGTTATGAGGACATACGCTCTGGCATATGTCGCACCCGAATATCCAACCGTGCGTTCCGGTCGCTGTCGTTTCTCCTTCGGGTAACCTCTCCGTAGTAAGGCGCGAAATACAGCGAGAGGTATCTATGACATATGGCCGTACGATTGCTTTGTTGGGGCAGGCATCCATACAGGCGGTACAGGTCCCGCAAAAGTCGTCGGTAAACGGATGGTCATATATGTCGGCTTCGGCGTCTATGATGATTTCCCCGAGGAATATGAAACTCCCGTAACGGGGAGTTACGATCAGCGAATTCTTCCCCCGCCAACCGAGTCCGGTTTCTATGGCCCAACTTTTTTCGAGAACAGGAGCCGAGTCTGTGAAACAACGTCCTCGCAGGTCGGGATATTCCTCTTTCAAACGTGCAAGTACGATGTTTAGACCGTCCTTAAGCGAGGTGTGATAGTCCTGCGTGATTGCATATGACGATATTCTTGGGTTGATGCTTGACTGCTGGTCCCACGATTCGTTCTTATAGTTGGCCGCGCACACGATAACGCTTTCCGCGCCTTCGTACAGCAAGGCGGGGTCGAGCCTTTTATCCACATTCCTGTGCATGTAGCTCAGCCCTGAATCGTATCCCTTGTCCAGCCATTCCGATAGTCGCGTCGCCTGTTCGCCAAGGTGTCTTGCGCGAGCGATACCGCACAGATCGAATCCGGCCTCTGCCACGAATCGTTTTATTTTTTGAGAGCTTATCAATTCCGACTGCAATTTAAATGTTCAAAAATACGATTTTAAAAATAATTGGCGTTACATTTGCGTTGGGGCCAAAAAGATAATCTGACTATGGCAATATACACACTCCGCGACCTTTATATTCAAAGCGTCGGCAGCTATGCCTCGCGCTGCATGTCTTCGATGTACGGTGGCGAGTCTCAGACTTATGCCGGATTCTCCGATAAAGTCGAAGCCACAGCCGAACTATTCCGCCTGGCAGGACTTTCGTCAGGAGACAAGGTCGCTCTGCTGAGCAATAATATGCCGAACTGGGCTGTTTCCTATTTTGCGGCTGTTACCTCGGGGTTGATCATAGTGCCTATATTGCCAGATTTTTCCACGCCCGAACTGGACATGATAATCAAACACTGCGGCGCTAAAGCCCTGTGTTGTTCCGATAAACTCTATACGAAGGTGTCGAAAGAGACCATCGACGGTCTCAATGTAGTGCTCAGAACAAAAAACTGCGGAATCACCTACATGAAAGAGGGTGTGGAGCCCGGTAAATTCACTCCGCCCAAGCCGGATGACGTCGCTGCCATTATCTATACCTCGGGAACGACCTCGAAACCTAAGGGTGTGATGCTCACACATGCCAACCTCGTAGCGCAGATAGAGATGGACTATGATCTGTTCAATGTTTTTCAGTCGGATGTATTTCTGTCGATACTGCCTCTGTCGCATACTTACGAGTGTTCGCTGGGAATGTTGCTGCCTTTCTATTCCGGTGCGTCGGTCGTTTACCTCGACAAACTTCCCACCGCATCCACCCTTATGCCGGCCATGCGAGATGTGCGTCCGACCATAATGCTCAGTGTGCCGCTGATCATAGAAAAAATATACAAAAGTCAGGTTAGGGCGAAGTTCATGAAGAACGAAACGCTCAAGAAGATGTATGGCTGGCCCTGGTTCCGCAAACTGGTACATCGCATGGCAGGAAAGAAGTTGCGTGCGATATTCGGGGGCAGACTGCGTTTCTTCGGTATAGGCGGGGCGAAACTCGATTTCGATACCGAACAGTTTCTCGTCGAATCGAAAGCTCCATACGGCATCGGATATGGACTTACGGAAACGGCTCCATTGCTGGCGGGTGGCGTTCCGGGGAATATCAGGTTCCGTTCTACGGGCAAGATTCTCAGCCGTATCGAAGCGAGACTCGAAAACCTTAACGTGGAGACCGGAGAGGGTGAAATAGTGGTGCTCAGTCCAAGTACGATGAAGGGGTATTATGAGAATCCTTCGGCCACGAAAGATGTCTTCACCGAAGACGGATGGTTCCGTACCAAGGACATAGGACGTTTCGATAGCGAGGGGAATCTCTATATTCTCGGAAGAGTGGGAAACATGATAGTCGGACCGAACGGGGAAAATATCTATCCGGAAGAGATAGAGTCGGTTATAAACAGCCATTTTCTCGTTACGGACTCCATTGTCAAGGAGAATAACGGGAAACTGATTGCCCATGTGCATTTCAACAGGTTTGAGTTGGAACGACGTTACCACGATCTGAAAGACAGTATCAACTCACGCATGGCTGAGATTCGGTCGGAGTTGAAGGCGTATGTCAATTCCAAGGTGAGCAAGTCGTCTCAAATAGCCGAAATAGAGGAGCAGGAAAACGGGTTCGAGAAGACTCCGACGCAAAAGATCAGACGTTTCAAATACGTTAATCCCAAGCCTCTTAAAAAAGTTAATGAGAACCCGAAAAAGAAACAGTAGTGGTATTCGGGAAAGTTGATAGAGAGCGTTTGTTGCACATCCCATAGCGGGTGTCGGGTTTAGATATTCAATTCAACGGGGGAGAGACATCATTGATTCTCTCCCCCGTTGAATTGAAATTGCGCTTTCTCGGAGCTCCGTTAATTTTGTTGCGCTCTATTTTGCAATCAACTCGAGCAGCAGGACATCCTTGCGTGCATCTACTCCAAGGAGTTTGTAATTTTTTTCACCCGTACTGAATATTTCTCCTTCGTCGTAGAGGCTGTCTCCCAGAGGCTTGTTCTCGTCGAATCCGGTGGCGATAACAACATCCGAGAAATCGGCGTCAGTTGAGTTTTCCTGAGCGATGCCTATTTGCGTACCGTCGAGTTCGGTTGTGGCATATACTCCGATATTGTATAAAAGATCGTCTCCCTCGTCGGGCATGAACATCGAAACGGGCAGACTGTCGGCTACGATCTTATCGTTATACATGCGTTCGTATTGCACCCAAACCATATAGTCAGGCTGCATCTTTTCTCCATTTCCGTTATCGATGACCATCGTATATGAGGGTCTCATTATATTCATTATGCCGTCATCGCTCATGTCGGAGTTGTTGTTGCAATCGACGACGACAACGCATCCGGTAGGATTGAGACGGTAAGCAAAAGAGACATAGCATTTTACAGGCTCTTTCGACAATGTCTCCTGGTTTACGCCGAGAGATTCCAGTTTGCTCTGGAGCATATTTTCGTCGATCTTGCCTTCGTTGAATAATTGGTAGTATAGCTGGGCTTCGTCGAAAACTATTATTCCCGAGACATACTCTTCGCCCCACCGAGGGGATATACCTGTTATCTCCGGGTATGCAGATTCGGGGATATCCGAACCTTCGGCCCCTTTGACTGGCATCGGAAGATATTCGGCTATATTCTGAAACGGTCCGTTTCCCTTATGTTGGGTAATCGGTAGCTCTATGATGTTCGTGTCGGCAACCTGGGCTAACCCCATGAAAGGCAAAATAATTGCTGAGATAATTAGGATTTTGATTTTCATGTCTTTTTTATTTACAAAAGTGATAAAAATGGTTTCGAATAGAGGTTTTGACAATATTATGAAACATGTGATGCTGTTATATTTTCGTATACATGTTTAAAGAGCTATATTTGCTGTCACTCAAAATTATTCATTTCCCGTGCTAATTTGCCCAAAAAAAGATGAAACGGACAATTCCACCTGTGAACCGACTCACGGGCGGTGTGACGTGTCAGAGCATGTCGTTCCGGAACGTGATTCGGCTGAAGGGATGGAGGAGGGAGCTGCTCTTGGCAAGATCAAACTTCGCAAGGCCGTCTATCCGATAATTATAGGTCTTGCCGTTGTCGGGTACATGTTCTGGAGAGATTTCGATCCGGAGGTCTTCGATGATATAGCTTTTTCGTGGATCTCGATATTCTGGTTGCTGGTGGCATTTCTGTGCATGTTCGGCCGCGATCTGGGATATATTATCAGACTCAGGGTATTGAGTGGAGGTCAACTTTCGTGGCGTCAGGCACTAAGGGTGATAATGTTGTGGGAGTTTACCTCGGCAGTCACGCCTTCGGCTGTGGGAGGTACGAGCGTAGCCATAATATACGTCCACAAAGAGGGAATAGGATTGGGTCGTAGTTCGGCCATAGTGATGCTGACATCGTTTCTCGACGAGTTGTATTTCATAGTGATGTTCCCGCTGGTAATTGCCGTTGTGGGTTTCGACAATCTTTTCGATATCTCCATGCAGAGCGGCCTTCTGACCAAATCGCTGATGACTTTCGCCATGATCGGCTATGGTTTGAAACTGATCTGGGTCATTGTTCTTTCCTACGGTCTGTTTATCAATCCGCGCGGTTTGAAATGGCTTTTGATGAAGATATTCAAACTGCGTTTTCTCAGGCGTTGGTACCGCGACGTGAACATAGTGGGTACCGACATAATAAACAGCTCGAACGAGATACGCCGAAAGAGTTGGAGATTCTGGTTCAAGTCCGGGTTGGCAACTTTCTTGTCGTGGAGTTCACGGTATCTTGTTGCCAATGCCCTTGTATTGGCATTTTTTGCAGTGAGCGATCAGCTGCTGCTCTTTGCAAGACAACTTGTGTTGTGGGTTATGATGCTTGTTATGCCGACACCCGGCGGCAGCGGTTTTGCAGAACTTTTCTTTACTAAATATTGTGCCGATCTTATAGAGGTTCCTGTTGCATTGCAGGCCGGTGCCGCGACTCTTATAGCTTTTCTTTGGAGGGGTGTGACATATTACCCTTATCTTGCAATCGGTGCAGTCGTATTCCCGAAATGGTTGGGCCGAAATTTTGGGAAAATCGGGAAGATGCGGATTCGCAACAGTGCGACCGGGAGCCGATAGCCATGGCAGATGACACTCACGCCTGTCATGTCTTATGTTGCAAGATATATCAGGTTGAGATATGATTTTCTTTATCGATCCGATCCGAATTGAGCGATTTGCCGGCTGCGGTGGGGGGGGTATCACGTGTCCCGCGATGAGACCCGAGAGGCGTGACGGGTATCTCTATTTTGCCCTGTTGCGGTGTTGTTTGGATTTGCTGTTTGACTGATTGTTCTTGGCGTTTTTGGACTTGTTTTGGCGGGAATTGGCAAATCCGGTTTTTTTGTAGTGCGCCGAAGCATTTTGTTTGTAATCGCTTTTGATATTGTTTATTGCATCCTCGTCTACAAAAATAGCATTATCGGACAACCTCTTGATGTCTTTTATTATGACTTCGTTGTTTGGATGCTCCTGGTTGTACTCGTAACTTTTGACCCTCATATAGCGGGCAACGTTAGCCAGAACCTCTTCCACTGCCTGGGAGTCATCCTTATCCTTAAGAGACTTGATTATGTTTTCAACATTCTTACCATAGTGTTTTATGGTTATCTTCTTGTCCGGATATTTCAACTTTTCCGGCATTGGAGCGAGTGTGGCGGCGGTTGGAATGGGGTATGGGGAGTCTACGTCGAGTGAAAAACCTGACATGATGAACATGTGATCCCAAAGTTTATGATTGAAGTCCGCAGTGTCCCTGAGCAGCGGATTTAGATTGCCCATAACGCTTATCACGGCGCGTGCCTGTTTGTTGCGCTCTTCGCGATCCTCTATGGAGGACAAATAGTCCACCATTTCGTGTATATGGCGGCCGTATTCGGGCAGCTGGAGCTTCTTGCGCTCGTAATTATAGTTTTTCTTCATGTGTAAGTTGTTCAAAACCAGAAAAATGCCATTGGATTGTGTGTCCGGGCATATTTGATCAATATGAAAAAGTAGATTTGTTGATAGTTAGCCGACCGGCAGACGACACATCTAAAGAGACAAAATTAGATAATGTGTCAGGTAATTACTAACTTTGTTCCAAAAGTATATGGATTTTATAAAAAAAGCAAATAGTTAAATATTTTATTGTATATTCGTTACATAAAATCTTATTATTGGAATGACTAAGATTTTAATAGTCGACACGCAACGCAGCATCCGCAACATCCTTCGTGAAAGGCTTGAATTCGAAGGACACTCTGTTGAAACAGCGGAAAACCTGCAGGAGGGCCTCGCCATCTATGATAAAAAGGGATGCAGTCTGGTTATCGTCGAAAATGTGTTTATGTATGAATTCCTCGAAAACGGAGGGCGTTTTACCGGACGAACTCCTATCATAGTTTCATCCGGCGATCCGCAAATCAGAGAGGCCGTATTTGCGATTAGGAATGGAGCCTACGACTATATGGGAAAACCTATGGACATGAATCTGCTCTTGACCTCCATCAAGGAGGTGTGTTCGGAAAAGAAAGCAGATGGAAACGGTAATCGTTCTCAGGTGGCGGCTTCGGTAGTGTTCAGGAAACCCAAGAGCCAGCCTAAATGCGGAGTCCAGGAAATAGTAGGGGAGTCTAACGAAATAATGTTCGTCAAGAAACTTATCGAAAAGGTCGCTCCATCCGAAGCCCGTGTCCTTATCACGGGTCCCAATGGTACCGGAAAAGAACTCGTGGCCAAATGGCTGCATGAAAAGAGCCTGCGTGCAGGCGGCCCCTTTGTTGAGGTAAACTGTGCAGCTATCCCATCAGAGCTTATCGAAAGCGAATTGTTCGGCCATGAAAAAGGTGCGTTTACGTCGGCTATCAAAATGCGCAAGGGTAAATTCGAACAGGCTCATGGGGGGACATTGTTTCTGGATGAGATCGGCGATATGAGTCTTTCGGCTCAGTCAAAGGTGCTCAGGGCTTTGCAGGAAAACAAAATAACGCGTGTCGGCAGCGATGTGGATATAAATGTGAACGTAAGGGTGGTTTCGGCAACGAACAAGAACCTTAGGGAAGAGATACAGAAAGGGAACTTCCGCGAAGACCTTTACCATCGCCTGAGTGTGATAGTTATCAGGGTCCCTGCTCTTGTAGACCGTATAGACGATATCCCTTTGCTGGTCGATCATTTTGTGGGGAAAATCTCGGAAGAGTACGGCATAAATCCGAAACCAGTCAAACCGGATGCCATTGCCGAACTGCAATCCTTTGCATGGACAGGCAATATTCGTGAATTGCGCAACGTGATGGAGCGTCTTATCATCCTGAGCGGAGACGAAATAACGCGGGATGATGTCAGGGCTTACGCCAGTTCGGTAGTGCGCCAGTAATCTTCAGGTGAAACGCAGGGGCGCGTAATGTAATATGAGTCCTCCGGATTCCGGGTCGTGTGTCCAATTCCGTCGAGGAGGGTGTTTGTCAGGCCCGAATTCCGCCTTTACGCACTCATTTGTACGGTTTTCCGGAATTTAGTCGGGTTTGAATTGCAATTGAATGTGGGAGATGTGCTGTGCCTTTCCCGGCCGTATGGTTGCACATTTATGCGTAAGCAACCGAATGCGGATGGCAAAAAATATACCTACTCTTTTTTGTGCAGGTCCCGGATAATATCCTTGTCGGTTTGTCGTAAAATAGTTATTTTTATGCTCAAATAAAACGATATATCAATATGGCTGTATTCGAAGTGTTCGGTGGTCGCCGGCTTAAGGGAGAGATCGTACCGCAGGGAGCGAAAAACGAAGCTTTGCAGATACTGTGTGCAGTATTGCTGACAAAGGAAAAGGTCACTGTATGCAACGTCCCCGAGATCGTAGATGTCATGCAGCTTATAGAATTGCTCATTAATCTGGGCGTTGAAGTAGAAAAACTTGGACAAGGAAAATACTCTTTCCGTGCTGCAGATATCGATCTTGATTACATGAAAACCGACGACTACCGCAGACGTGCTACACGCCTGCGCGGTTCGGTCATGTTGCTCGGTCCGCTCTTGGCGAGGTTCGGGGTGGGATACCTGCCAAAACCAGGAGGAGACAAGATCGGACGCAGGCGCCTCGATACGCATTTCATCGGTTTCCAGAAGCTGGGGGCTGAATTCGATTTCGACGCCGGCGAGAATTTTTTCGAGGTACGCGGGAAGAATCTTCGCGGGACATACATGCTGCTCGACGAGGCATCAGTAACCGGAACCGCCAATATCGTCATGGCGGCAGTGCTGACTCCTGGTTTCACTACGATATATAATGCCGCGTGCGAACCTTACGTGCAGCAGCTATGCAGGATGCTCAACCGCATGGGAGCGAAAATCTCGGGAATAGCGTCGAACCTGCTGACGATAGAGGGTGTCGACACGCTTGGCGGAACGGAGCATTGTCTTTTGCCCGATATGATAGAGGTTGGGAGTTTTATCGGCCTGGCTGCCATGACCCAGTCGGAGATCACGATCAAGGATGTCTCGTATCGTGACTTGGGGATAATACCTGCTCAATTTGCCCGAATGGGAATATGCTTCGAGCAGCGCGGCGACGACATTTATATTCCGCGGCAGGAACATTATGAGATAGAGAGTTTTATCGACGGATCCATAATGACCATAGCCGATGCTCCGTGGCCGGGACTCACGCCGGATTTGCTTTCGGTATTCCTTGTGGTGGCGACCCAGGCAAAAGGAGCCGTGCTGATACACCAGAAGATGTTCGAGAGCCGTCTGTTCTTCGTAGATAAACTGATCGACATGGGGGCGCAGATCATCCTGTGCGATCCGCATCGTGCCACTGTCATAGGCCATAACCACCAAATGAGACTGCGCGGTATGTGCATGACATCGCCTGACATACGAGCCGGAGTGGCCCTGTTGATTGCGGCAATGAGCGCCGAAGGACGCAGCGTGATACAGAACATAGAACAGATAGACAGAGGTTATCAGAATATCGACGGCCGTCTTAATGCCTTAGGTGCCGAAATCATCAGGGTCGATGAGTAGAACGATGCATTATCGTGTGTCGGTTTTGCGAACGGCGCTATGTACGATCTGTGTATCAGATATCGATAAGGCGGCCAATAGTCGGCATCAGAACCGTATTGTGTCATTTCAAACGGCTGACGGTACGCTGGACCGTCAGCCGTTTGAAATATTCAGGTAATTACATGTTTGAATTTTAGGGGGGGCGGATTGTCGTGATTTTCCGGTTTGGCCGGGAATCATAAAAAATCCATTTGCATGTTTCGGATCCAATATCCCGGATGTTAAAATTCGTCGAAAAGCGTACCTTCTGCTGTCGGAGGCGTGATTCCGAGATGGGAATATGCAAGAGAAGTGGCCTCACGTCCCCGTGGTGTCCGTTTGAGGAATCCCTCCTTGATAAGGAATGGTTCGTAGACCTCCTCGATTGTTCCGCTGTCCTCTCCGACAGCAGTCGCTATTGTGTTTATCCCTACAGGTCCGCCGCCGAATTTCTCGATAATAGTGGTGAGGATTCGGTTGTCCATCTGGTCGAGGCCGCGTGCATCTATGTTGAGGGCCGAAAGCGCCACTTTGGTTATCTTCAGGTCTATGTGTCCTTCGCCCTTAACCATGGCAAAGTCCCTTACGCGTCGCAGGAGAGAATTGGCGATACGCGGAGTGCCCCGGCTGCGCATGGCTATTTCCAACGTAGCATCGTTGTCGATTCCTATGCCGAGTATTCCGGCTGATCGACGGACTATGCCGGCCAATGTCTTGGAATCGTAATATTCGAGGTGGCACTGAATGCCGAACCGAGCCCGTAAGGGACTGGTGAGCAGACCGCTGCGTGTGGTGGCTCCTATCAGTGTGAATGGATTCAGTTCGATTTGTATCGAGCGTGCCGAAGGCCCCTTGTCGAGGACGATGTCGATTTTGTAGTCCTCCATTGCCGAGTAGAGGTATTCTTCCACTATCGGACTGAGGCGGTGTATCTCGTCGATGAACAGTACGTCGCCGGCATTCAGGTTTGTGAGCAGACCTGCCAGGTCTCCTGGTTTGTCGAGTACGGGTCCTGAAGACACCTTCAGGGTGCTTCCCATTTCGTTGCTGATAATATTGGCGAGGGTGGTTTTGCCCAATCCGGGAGGTCCATGCAATAAAACGTGGTCGAGCGATTCCTTCCGCATCAACGCTGCCTTTATGAAAACGCGCAGATTGTCGACGATCTTGTCCTGTCCGCTGAAACTTTCGAGCTCCTGCGGGCGGATCTTATTCTCGAACTCCGAGTCTGTCAGTTGGTTTCGTATGGAATTTCTGTCCAAAATCTTTACGGATTAAACAACTGCGACGTTATTACATGCAGCTGTCCGACAAAATTAGCATTAAAAACGGAAATGAACAGATTGTACCATTGAAAATATTTTACACTGATTGCGGATCGATGGTCTCGGAGATTAGTGTACTGTGCCTATAGAGGAGTTTCATGCAATAATCTTTGAAAATCATTATGATATGCGGTATCATAATTTTTGAAAAAAACCGAACAGAAATATTGGATATGAAAAAAAAAATGTAATTTTATGGTCATTATTTAGAGCATATTTTCGGATTGCTCGTAAAACTAACGGACCCATATGGATAGAAGAGATTTCCTGAAGAAAAGTGTGATGGCTACCGCGAAGGTTGCCATAGGCGCAAGCGTTATTTCTAAATTTCTTGAAGATGATCTTTCTGCAGCGCCGAATTCTGTCAAAAAGATAGGCCTGCAACTCTATTCCGTACGAGGTATGATGGATAAAGATGTTCCGGATACACTCAAACAGGTAGCTGCGATTGGTTACAAGGAACTTGAAACCGCATCTTATAATAACGGCAAGATTTACGGAATGTCCCCGCAGGACTTCCGCAGGCTTGTTGAAGATATTGGAATGAAGGTTTCCAGCTCCCATCTGGGATGGAATATCCAAAAGGGTAAAGAGCAGGAAGCTTATGACTGGTGGGATAAGGCTCTCGATGCCCAGGCTGAAGTAGGATGCCGTTATGCCATACAGCCATCGATGCACATAGGCGACAAAATCGAAGATATACAACTCTATTGCGACTATTTCAATAAAGTCGGCGAAATGGCCAAGACTCGTGGTCTGAAGTTCGGCTTCCACAACCACTCGGGAGAGTTCAAGGTGATCGACGGTAATATCGTTTTCGATTATATGATAAAAAATACTTCACCCGAAAACGTTGTCTATGAGATGGATGTTTACTGGCTTGAAAAAGGGGGCCAGGATCCGGTCGACTATCTCAAGAAATATGCGGGACGTTTCCCCCTCCTGCACATCAAGGATGAGGATATTATAGGTGCTGGCGGCGAACTCGATTTCAAAGCCATCTTCGAAGCAGCCTACGCCCAGGGTATGAAGGATTATTATGTAGAGGTGGAAAAATACCAGATATCGCCAATTAAGGACGTGGAAAAAAGTTACGATTATCTCTACCACTCCTCATTTGTGAAATAACTTCATCAATATAACGCAACCTTAAAACTTAAAAACAATGGCAGTAAAAATGACACGTAGAGAGTTCCTGAAAACTGGTGCTCTGGGTGCCGCAGCTTTCACGGTGGTGCCAAGTTCGGTACTCGGTTCTACGGTAGGCAAAACCGCTCCTTCGGATAAACTTAACATTGCCGGGGTCGGTATAGGCGGCCGCGGCGGCGCAGTTATAGACGGCATGAAGAGCCAAAACATCGTAGCCCTTTGCGACGTCGACTGGAAATATGCTAAAAATAAATTCGATCAGTACCCCAAGGCCGAAAGATTCTGGGATTTCAGACGGATGTTCGATCAGATGGGGGACTCTATCGACGCAGTTGTAGTAGGTACGGCAGACCATACTCACGCTATCATTGCCGCTACCGCCATGGAGATGGGCAAACACGTTTATTGCGAAAAACCCCTTACGCATTCTGTATACGAATCGCGCCTTCTGACCAAACTCGCAGCCAAAAACAAAGTGGCTACGCAGATGGGTAACCAAGGCGCTTCCGGCGAAGGCGTACGCAAGATATGCGATTGGATATGGAATGGAGAGATTGGCGAAGTCAGAAAGGTCGAAGCCTTCACCGACAGGCCTATCTGGCCACAGGGTCTTCCGACTCCCACTGTCGTAGATCCCGTGCCCAATACCCTTAACTGGGATTTGTTTATAGGTCCGGCCAAAATGAGACCTTATAATTCGGCCTATACGCCGTGGAACTGGCGTGGATGGTGGGATTACGGTACAGGCGCACTCGGCGATATGGCTTGCCATATCCTGCACCCGGTGTTCAAAGGCCTCCGGTTGGGATACCCGATAAGTGTTCAGGGAAGCTCTACTCCTCTCATGGTGGACTGCGCCCCGAATGCTCAGATAGTTAAATTCATTTTCCCGGAACGCAAGAAATTCCATAAGGTAAAACTTCCCGAAGTCGAAGTTACATGGTATGACGGTGGTCTCCAACCTCCGCGTCCGGAAGGTATGCCAGAGGGTAAAAGCCTCAACATCAGTGGTGGCGGCGTAATCTTCCACGGTACGAAAGATACTCTTATTTGCGGATGCTATGGCGAACAACCATACCTTCTCTCCGGTCGCGACCCGAAAGTTCCTTCGATGACCCGTGAAGTTCCGGGCAACGACCATCAGATGGACTTCGTTCGCGCAGCCAAAGAGAGCCCCGAAAACCGTGTCGAAACAGCATCTCCTTTCTCGGAAGCAGGTCCTTTCAACGAAATGGTGGTAATGGGTGTTCTTGGAGTTCGCCTCCAGGGTCTTAACAAAGTCCTCAATTGGGACGGCGAGAACATGCAGTTCACCAATATCGGACCTAACGAAACACTGAGAATGATGATTCACGACGGTTTCAGCATCAAGGACGGACACCCGACATTCAACAAGGAAATGACTCCCGAGTTCAATGCACAGGAATTCGCACGCGAACTCATTAAACACAATTACAGAGAAGGATGGAATCTGCCGGCTATGCCGTTGTAGACTGAATGCTAACATTTTAAACATATCTTTTAATTATGAAACTATCAATCACTACTCTGTGCGCGGCTGTGGCCGGCATGAGTCTTATGGCATGCGGCGGTAACGGTTGCAGCACCCAAAATGCCGAAAATCAGGCAGCCGAAGAAAATGCAGCAGCTACCGAACAGGTACAGGAAAACCAGAATGAAGTTGTCGTGCTGTTCGACGGCACCTCGACCGCTGGCTGGAGAGGCTACAACCAAGATAGCCTTCCTGGAAGATGGGTTATCGAAGACGGTGCACTGAAGATCATCGGCAGTGGCGGCGGTGAAGCCCAGGGTAAAGACGGTGGCGATATCATTTTTGCCGACAGGAAATTCAAAAACTTCAAACTCACATTTGAATACAAGGTTGGCAACGGTTCTAACTCTGGCGTATTCTTCTATGCCAAAGAAATCCCCGGACAGCCGATTTACATTTCAGCACCGGAATACCAGGTGCTTGACAACGAAAGGCATCCTGACGCAAAACTCGGCGTTGACGGCAATCGTATGTCGGCATCTCTTTACGACATGCTTCCTGCAAAACCGCAGAATGCAAAACCTGCCGGCGAATGGAATACAGGTGAAATCATGGTGTACAAAGGTACTGTCGTACACTATCAGAATGGTGAACCCGTGGTTGAATATCACCTCTGGACTCCGGAATGGGAAGCAATGATCAACAAGAGCAAATTCGCCCAGGGCAATCCCAACTGGAGCAACTCTTTCGAATTGCTTACCAGCAAACTCGGTAAAGACGACGAAGGAAATATCGAAGGCGGTTACATCGGTCTTCAGGATCATGGAGATGACGTATGGTTCCGCAATATCAAGGTGGAAGTTCTCGAATAAGAAGTGCTGAGACCCGTCTAAACTAAACAACCCGGAGAATTCAATTCTCCGGGTTGTTTAGTTTAGACGGGTCTGCAATCGACTTTTGCAGCTGAGTTTTCAGATAGTTTGTGCATTTACTTGCACTGCCTGCCCTGCATTAGGATAAGAAAGTCCATTGTCGCATGACTGGATTTTTACTCTTTTTTCTCTCTTTTTTTCTCCCCCCCCCCTCTCTCTTTCCCTCAACAGGGAATGTTGCATCGATTAGATTCATAAAGGATTGGCAGATCTGCATGGATGCGCAATATGCAGGTTACTTGGGCGATAATTCCTTGAGTGCGTCAGCGACAACGAAACTGCTGCCGCCAACGAAAATCACATCCTTCCTGTCAGCCAGCTCCATTGCATGGCGTAATGCTGTTGCAACAGAAGGGACGATTTCTCCCGTAAGTCCGGATTTTTCAGCCATGGCAGCCAGTTTGCCTGCTTCCATTGCCCTGTCTACTGAGGCCTGTGTGAATATGTAGCAGGCATCGCGTGGTAAAAGTCCGAGCATTGTTTGGACATCCTTGTCAGAAGCTATGCCGAGAATAAAATACAGTTTGTCGTAGTCGAGCGACGCTATCTGACGGGTTGTCTCTTTGAGGCCGTGCGGATTGTGCCCGGAGTCGAGTATTATCAGCGGTTCTCGTCCTGCTATTTGCCAGCGTCCTCTGAGCCCGGTCGAACGGGCGGCAGTCGAGCAACCGACCATAGTTGCACGGCTGCTTATGCTGAGATGAGAGCAGATATTCAGCATATCGATAGACGCAAGCGTGGTTATAATATTTTTGCACTGATAGTCGCCCATAAGATCGGTTCCGATTTCGAAAGTTTCGGCTGTTCCGGGGTGCGCGAATGAGAAATAGCGTATTCCGTCTTTGCCCATACGGCTGCCTTTGCATTGAAGGAGTTTGTCGGCAAAAACTATTTCCGAACCTGCTGCCTTAGCAGCACTTTCGAAAACCGGTGCACTGGCCGAATCCGTCTCGCCTATCACGACAGGAACTCCGCGTTTTATGATGCCGGCTTTCTCAGCAGCTATTTTCTGTGGGGTATCGCCAAGGAATGCCATGTGGTCCATGCCGATATTGGTGATTATGCTGAGGACAGGGGTTATGATATTGGTCGAATCGAGTCTGCCACCCATTCCGGTCTCTATGACTGCTACTTCCACTTCGCTGTCGGCGAAGTAGCGGAATGCCATAGCCATTGTCGCCTCGAAGAACGACATTCGCAGCGACTCCATTTTCTCGAGGTGGTTTGCCGTAAAGTCGACGACATACTTCTCTGTTATCATCTCTCCATCGACCTTTATGCGCTCACGGAAGTCGGTCATATGCGGTGATGTGTACAGGCCCGTTCGGTATCCAGCCTGCTGAAGTATCGATGCTATCATGTGCGATACGGAACCTTTCCCGTTTGTCCCTGCGACGTGAATTGAGACGAACGATCTGTCCGGGTTGCCGAGATAGCGGTTAAATTCCTGAGCTCTTTCGAGTCCGGGTTTGTAAGCGTCTGCTCCGATCTTCTGGAAGTCGGGCAGCATGTTGTAGAGTGTGTCGAGTGTTTCTTTGTAGTTCACGGCTATTCGACTAGTTTGTTGCGCCTCTTGTAGCGGTAGGCGATGAAATATAAGATTCCCAGTGCGAGTACGTACGAGCAGATGCGGGCGATGTAGTCACCGTACCGGGAGTAGAATGTTATGTGATCGTTGAGTGTCAGTTGGTCTGTGATTGCAGTCTGGACATTCCAGCCCACCTTTTGTTGTATGTCGCCGCGCTGGTTGATGAAGCCCGAAGTCCCCGTGTTTGCACTGCGGCCTATGCTGCGTCTGGTTTCGACGGCCCTAAGACGCGAATAGAGGAAGAGTTGCTTGTGTCCCCGGGTGTCATCCCACCAGCCGTCGTTGCTGATAACGAATAATGCCTGTGCTCCCATGCGGACGAATTCGCCGCAATAGTAGCCGAATACCGCTTCCCAGCATATCGGAACTCCGACCCGTACGCTGTCGGGTCCGGTGAATACGATAGGTTGTGGATCTGTTCCGTGTTGTCCGGTGGTGCCGCCCAGATCGACGATGAGCCACTCTAAATGTTTGGTGACAGCGTAATAAGGCATCTTCTCGACACCGACCACGAGGATGGATTTATGGTGTATCTGGGATATGCCTGTGGTGTCTATCGTAAGGGCGGTATTGTACACATCGTACCACGTGTCGCCGTAGCCTGCATAGCGTGCCGAGCCCGGAACCCTTTCTCCAGGGCGGTAGTAGTAACTGGTTTCGGCACCTGTGATCATTTGCGCACCGGGATAGTTCTCACGCATGAAATCGCGGTATTGCCGCAATGTGCCGTTATGCCTTATGTTATTTTCCACTATGCCGCCTGTTATGGCCGTCTCTGGCAGCACGATGAAGTCCACATCTGACGGCGCACGTGAAGCGAGACCGAGCATGAGTTCCGTTTCGTATTTCTCCTGCATCATCCATTTCATATACGGATTGATGTTGGGCTGTACTACGGTTGCCGTAATCTTCTTACCCTCGTCCGTGTATGTGTAGTATCTTATGAGGGAAACTGTTATGGGTGCCGCGATGAAGAATGCAGAGGCGATCCACTTGCTCGCGGTGCGAGAGGTTATCGCCTCGTAGATGAGTATGTTTACGATCAACACCCATAGCGAACCGCCGAATACTCCGGTAGTGTCGTACCATTGTACGAGTTTTATGTCGTTTGCAAAACCGTTGCCGAGCGTCAGCCACGGGAAAGAGATCTCTCCGAGCGTGTAAAGATATTCGCATGCGATCCAGCCGGTTACCAGTATGGTATAAGCCAATGCTTTTGGTGCCCGCTTGCTTACGTAATGATAAACCATGAAAATACCCCCGAAGAGGACGATGGTTATGCCCACCGACAGGAATGGGATGAAAGGTGCTGCGAACCAAAGCCATCCGGTTGTAATTCCGCTCCACAGACCCAGCGCGAGTGCAACCCAGCCGAACATTCCCCAGAACTGACGACGTCCGTCGCCGTACATAGCACCGATCATCAGAAGCGGTACAAATCCTACAAGCGTAGTGATGCCGCTGGCACCTATCCAGCCCATGCTGAGCATTGCGGCGGAGATTAGCGATAAAATCAGCTTTACTGTCATTTGGCCTGTTTTGTGGGCAAAGATAGGGAAAGTGTGTCGAATTATTACTAAATTTGTAATTTATATAATAAAGATGTAAAATCGTTGTAATTTATGCTGGCAACCCTATTTTTACGGGGCTTTATCATCGGATTGCTTGCTTCGATTCCTTTGGGACCGATAGGTGTGCTGTGTATCCAGCGTACACTCAGCAAGAGTCAGAAATCGGGATTTGTTTCGGGAGTCGGTGCCGCTACGGCTGATACGATATTCGCTACGGTAGCCTTTTTTTCGCTTGCCGTAGTCATGGGCTTCATTCAGAACCATATAATGTTGGTGAAAGTGATAGGTGGGATGTGTGTAATGATAGTGGGGGTCAAAATATTTTTGTCAAATCCGGTGGTCCAGATACGCCGCAACCGGGCGGGTAAGACAAGTCTTTGGCAGGACTATCTTTCCGTTTTTCTCCTGACGCTCGCCAATCCGGCTTTCATACTCGTTCTGATAACTCTCTTCGCCACTTTCGGCATAAGTCATGATATAATTGGCGAATTCAATGGCGGGGTAATAATCACCGGTGTTTTTGCAGGAGCTTCGGCCTGGTGGTTTCTTTTGACGTTTCTCGTCAGTCTGTTCCGCAAGAGGTTCCGCCCGCGGCACTTGTTGTGGATGAACCGTATAGCAGGTGCGGTTATCGTAGGTCTCGGAGCCGCAGCCGTACTTACAATGTTCATAAATATTCCTGTAGATGGATTGTTGCAACAATAAAATAATAATCGCCATAGATGGCTATTCGTCGAGCGGGAAGAGTACGTTCGCGCGTCGTATAGCAGCCCGGCTCGGTTATATCTTCATAGATACCGGGGCAATGTACCGGGCTGTTACGCTCTATGCACTGGAAAACAATGCCGTTGATGCCGACGGTACGGTCGACAAGGATCGTCTTATAGGTATGCTTGACGACATAAAGATAACTTTCAGATTCAATTCTGAACGCGGTGCGAGCGATGTGTATGTCAACGGCGAGAATGTGGAGGGGAGAATAAGGTCGATAGCTGTCAGCAACCTTGTCAGCAAGGTCAGTTCGATTCCGGAGGTGCGGGAGAAACTCGTTGCAATACAACAGGAGCTCGGTCGTGACCGGGGTGTGGTTATGGACGGTCGCGATATAGGGACTGTGGTTTTTCCTGATGCGGAGCTCAAGATATTCCTCACGGCCGATCCTGCGGTGAGGGCAAAGCGGCGTTACGACGAACTGTCTGCGAAAGGAGAGAGAGTATCGTATGAAGAGATAGAGCGTAATGTGCGTGATCGTGACCGGGCCGACGAAACCAGAGAGATCTCTCCGCTTCGCAAGGCGGCCGATGCGGTTGTTCTCGACAATAGCCATATGACTCTCGACGAGCAGATGGAGTGGGTGATGCAAAGGGTCGAAGAAAAAATCAGCCGGCAATGAGAGTCGAAATAGACGAGAGATCTGGTTTTTGCTTCGGTGTGGTGCGGGCTATCACTGCGGCAGAGGAGGCGTTGAAACAGGGAAGTATCGTTTCTTTGGGCGATATTGTCCATAATCCGATAGAGATGGGGCGTTTGGGAAAGCTTGGGTTGCGGTCCATAGATCATACTTCGTTGAGAAATATGCGATGCGGCAAGGTACTTATACGCGCACACGGCGAGCCTCCCGCGACATATGAAGCGGCAAGAGACAATGGTGTCGAAATCGTAGATGCGACATGTCCGGTCGTGGCCCGGTTGCAAAAATCGGTGAGTAAGGCATACGAAGAGATGCAGGCTGTCAACGGACAGGTCGTCATCATAGGTAAAAAGGGACATGCCGAGGTCGAAGGTTTGCTCGGGCATGCCGAAGGCAACGCAATTGTGGTGGAAAATGTGGATGATGTCCGACAGATAGATTTCTCCAGGCCTCTTTACGTTTTGTCACAGACGACACAAAGCCCGGTATTGTTTGATGGGATTGTAGATGAAATCCGGAGTCGTGCACATGCCGGCATTACGGTGCGGAATACCATTTGCCGCGAAGTTGCCGGAAGAGAAGAGCATATGGCTGAATTTGCACGTTCTTATGATGTGGTGATTTTTGTGAGCGGGCGGAACAGTTCTAACGGACGGGCGCTTTTCGATGTTTGCTTACAGGCAAATTCGTGCAGCCATATGATCGAGCATGAAGGCGAGTTGAATCGCGAATGGTTCGAGAATGCACGTAGCGTCGGTGTGTGCGGAGCTACTTCTACGCCACGCTGGCTTATGGAGCGTGTCAGGGAAAATATAGTTGAGATTAAAAATAATTGACGGAATTATGAAATATCTTGGTCGTGCTCTGCACTTTTTGATTAAAATCGTCGTTGTTATATCGCTGGCCTTCGGTGTGATGTATTTAATGGGATGGCTCGATGTTGAGCAGGGGCAATTTTGGCATATGATGTTCGATACGCCGAAAGGTTGGATCGTGATGTCGGCTATCGTACTCATATCTGCAATATATCCTGTTCTGAGTTTTTCGACCGCGTATATCAGAGGGAACTTCGATGACGACAGGAAAGACATGGACTATGTACTCACCCGGATAGGCTACCGACAGGTTTATGAAGATAACGACCGTTCGGAGTACCGGGTCAAGAGCATTCTGAAGAGATTGTTCAATCAGTTCGATGACCGCATCGTGGTCAGTCGCAACGGAAGCTACATAACGGTTTCAGGTCTTAAAAAAGAAGTAATGAGGATAGAAAGTCTGTTTACCCAATACAGGCTAAATAACGAATAGCTATGTTTAAGAGATTTAAATATGCGTTGCTCGGAGCCGCACTACTTGCCGGATGTATATTGGTGACAGGTGCCGCAAAGGACGATTTTGCTTTCGGGAAGAATCTCGAGATATTGGTTAACCTTTTCCGTGATATAAGTATGTATTATGTGGACGAGACGGATCCAGACAAATTACTGGAGGATGCCGCCACAGGAATGACGTCGCATCTCGATCCATATACGGAATATCTGTCGGCCAAGGATATGGAAGATTTTGCTGCTATTACCAGCGGTAAATACGGTGGCATAGGTGCGGTAATACGCAAGGGAGACGATTATGTTCTGATAGCCGAGCCCTATGAAGATTCTCCGGCGGACAAGGCCGGGTTACAGGCCGGAGACAAGATACTCTCCATAAACGGTGAAGACGCAAAGGGTCTTACAACAGAGGCCGTCAGTTCGAAACTCAAGGGCGATCCCGGAACGGATGTGAAGATCAAGGTTGAGAAGTTCTATACGGGAAAGGAGGAACAGTTGGATATCCGTCGCGAACGCATATCCATGCAGCCTGTGCCGTATTACGGGTTTATTTCCGACAGCATCGGTTATATCAAGCATACCGATTTTAGCGAGGATTGCAGTAAAGAGATGCTCTATGCGCTGATGGAGATGAAAAAAAGCGGCAAACTGAAAGGTTTGGTACTCGATTACCGCAATAACGGAGGCGGAATCATGGACGAGGCTGTAAAGATACTTTCGATGTTCGTTCCGCGCGGAACGGAGGTGGTAAGCATGAAGGGACGTACGTCGGAATTATCCAAAGTTTATGAAACCGAGACCTCTCCCGTTGATGTCGAACTTCCGATAGTCGTTTTGGTTAACAGCGGATCCGCTTCGGCGGCAGAGATAGTCGCAGGCGCCATACAGGACCTCGACCGCGGAGTACTCGTAGGACAGCGGACTTTCGGCAAGGGTTTGGTGCAAACTACAAAACCGGTGGGGTATAACTCATACCTCAAAGTGACTACGGCGAAATATTATATCCCAAGCGGACGATGCATACAGGCAGTGGATTATGCTCACAGGGCAGAGGATGGCAGTGTGCGGAGCGTCCCCGACTCGCTGGTTAAGGAGTTCGCTACTGCAGGCGGGCGGAAAGTTTACGACGGCGGCGGAGTGATGCCCGATGTTAGGATGTCGGCGGATTATCTGAGTACCTTTACCGTGCTGACCTATGCCAATGGGTATATTGAGGAATTTGTGGATACCTACCTGCGCGCAAATCCGGATGTGGTGGATGCCCAAACCTTCTCGCTCAGTGACGAAGCATACGAGGAGTTCGTCAGGTTCATGAAGGATAAGGATATGGAGTACAAGTCCGAAACTCTCAAGACATTGAATACGCTGAAAGAAAAGTCGGAACAGGAACTCTATTACGATAAGATAAAGGATGCCGTGGCGCAGATCGAAACAGAACTGAAGGATGACAAGGAAAGAGACCTGAAACTCTACAAACCGCAACTTACAGACCTTATTGAGGACGATATAATTTTGCGGCAGCACTATAGAAAAGGGTTGATACGTCGCGACATATCTGATGACAAGGAGGTGAAAGAGGCCATCCGGATTCTTTCCGATCCGACCGAATATAACAGGATCGTCACTTCGCAGGATACCGAACGCAAATAGGCAAGATCATGGGCACTGGCAAAAGTGGACACGATACCAGATGGTACAAAGCGGTGTCGAGGAGATTTTCGAAGATGTCCTTCGGCCGTCGTGTTGTCATCATCGTCCTTGGGTTGGCGATCGGTATGACTTCGCTTCTTCTCACCAGCAACATGGCCCGTCAGCTCAGGATCAAGGAGCAAAACGAGGTGGAATTGTGGAAACTCGCCCTCGAACGCACTTTCGATATAAGCAACGACCCGATATGGCAGTTCATCACTTACAATAACAACAGCATTCCTTTTCTGATAGTGGAGTATTGGGGAGACGAGATCAGGGTCGACCGATCGAAACTGATACCTTCCAAAATATTGGACGATCCACGACTGCTGCGCAAAGAGATAAAGAAAATGGAATCGGTCAACGAACCTCTCGAGGTCAGGTTCTTCGACGGTCGTACGCTGCATATCTATTACGGCGAATCTTTACTGCTTAAAATGCTCGTATGGTTTCCCGTGGTGCAGATTCTCGTGATCATAATATTCATCGTGTTCGGTTTCATAACTTTCAGTTCGACTAAACAGGATGAACAGAACCGGGTGTGGATAGGTTTGGCCAAGGAGACTGCACATCAATTGGGTACGCCTACATCTTCGTTGCTCGGGTGGGTCGAATATCTGAAAAACCAGCCTGTCGACCAAAGTGCAGTGGACGAGATGGGAAAGGATCTTACACGCCTCATGAAAGTGGTCGACCGTTTCTCGAAAATCGGGTCAGAAACCATTCTCTCTCCGGCGAATATAAACGAGTTGGTGGGCGACAGCGTTCTGTATTTCCGTTCGCGTATTCCGCGCAATGTTACCCTGTCTTATAACGGACTGGCCATGTCTCCGGTTCAGTCGATGGTGAATGCGGCACTCTTCGAGTGGGTGGTGGAGAATCTGCTCAAGAACGCACTGGACGCACTGCAAGGGAAAGGCAATATAGACGTTAAAATATCGACGGACGAAAATAACGTTTATGTAGATGTCTCCGATACGGGCAAAGGTATCGCCAAAGCCAATTTTAAGAGAATCTTCGAACCAGGATTCACTACCAAGACACGCGGTTGGGGCCTTGGCCTGTCGCTCAGCAAAAGGATAATAGAAAGCTATCATCACGGCAAGATAGCTGTACTGGAGTCGGAACCCGGCAAAGGATCTACAATACGTATAACACTGAAACGAAGTTATTAGACAATGTCTGCTCTGATTATCGGCAACGACTCGGCGAATAACAACGCTCTTTTTATGACTTCTGGCCTGTCGGGGAGTGCCTCAGGCCAGACTTCCGTTATTCTGCCGCCTGCCGTTGATGGAGATGTCGCGGGTACTTTCGATAGTCTTGGCACCGTGCAGAATATATTGCCCGACAGCCTTTCGGGTTTGTCTCCGTTGGGCGACAGCCTGCCTGCCGTAGATACGGTTGTCGCGAGTCAGATCCCAGACACACTGACCGTGACAGCCGGACAAATGTTCGGAGAATTTTCGTACATTCCGCAGAATCTCGTCGGCTCTGGACCAGACAATCTGCCGTTAACTCTTTTCGCTGACCACCTGCTGACAGACAGCCTTGTTTTTAAGCTTGCAGTCCTGCTGTGCTTTGTCGGATACTGCATAACGCTCTATTTGTATCGTCAACAATCTTATTTGCTGTTGGGAGTATTCCGGAGTAAACTCTATGTGGACAACATGCTCGGTGAGCGTAATTACACATTCGATAATTTTCTGAATTCAATGGTTGTAATCGGTGTTTTGACACTGAGTCTTGCAGTTGTCAAAACAGCCGACATAATGATCGGAACGGACATTCCCGACATGCTGCCGGGTTTGGCTGTTTCTTTGCTTGCGCCGCTCGTGTGGACTCTTTTCGGGGTTGTATTCTTTTGCCAGAATCTGCTTCTCAAAGCTGCCGGGACGCTGACATACAGCCATAAATTCATAGTTCAGCTCCGCTATTTGCGAAAGATATGTTTTTCGGTTTTTGCAGTATTGTTGACTCCGTTTTTTCTCATGTTCTCGATGGCGGCCGCAGGCAACGGAGCGACGATTCTTTTCGCTATCATTACGATTTTGGTTTCGGTTATGGTAGTTTTCTATGTAGCACGCACCTGCATGCTGTTTGTTGATGAAAAAATTTCAAAATTGTATTGGTTTTTGTACCTTTGCGGCGTTGAAATTTTTCCCTTTACGTTTCTGCTGATTTCGATGCGGAAATTATTGTCCTGATAATGGACGGGAATTTAAAATGTTTAAAGTTTTGAAGATAAAGAACATTTTAGTGTCTCAGCCAACCCCCGCAGTGGCAGAGAAGTCTCCCTACTATGAGATCGTCAAGAAATACGGCACACGTGTTGACTATCGCTCCTTTATAAGGGTCGAAGGTGTAAGTCTCAAGGAATTCAGAAGCCAGAGGGTCGAAATACTCGAGCATACGGCAGTCATATTCACAAGTCGTACGACAGTCGACAATTTTTTCAGAATATGCGAAGAGGCACGTATAAGCGTTCCTGAAACGATGAAGTATATCTGCAACACCGAGGCCGTAGCTCTCTATCTGCAAAAATATATAGTCTACCGCAAACGCAAGATATCGTTTGCCGATGGCTCCTTCACCAGTTTCATGGAACTTATCATGAAATACAAGGACGAGAAGATGCTGCTTGTCCTGTCGGAACCCTATAAGCCCGAGATCGCGGAAACTATGGAGAAACTCAATATGAATTTCGACAAGGTCATACTTTCGCGGACTGTAAGTGCTGATTTGAGTGATGTGGACCGCTCGAAATACGATATGTTCGTTTTCTTCAGTCCCTCTGAGATAGTGTCGCTCACTGCCAATTTCGGTCATGACGACCTGCCTATGATTGCAACCTTTGGAGACGGAACTACACGTGCTGCCATCAACGCAGGCCTTAGGGTAAATGTCAAAGCGCCAACCCCCGAGGCTCCCTCTATGGCTAAAGCGATAGACATATTTATAGGCAAGATCAATTCGGGCAAGGAGGTTGCTCCGGTTGAATTCCAGGAAAGCAGGCAGGCCGATGAATTTATAAAAGCTCAGGACTCGAAATCTGCCAGAAAAAGCAAGCAGCGTACATCCTTGAACGGTTCGGCACAACAACCTGAAAAACTTTCCGGAACACGCGTAAAAGTTTCAGCCAAGACCGGAACGCTTTCCTCTCCTACTAAGGCCAAAGCGTAAATCGCGAAGGTAATACCTGTCTTTTACCGGCATGTTTTTGTCGGACAAACAAAAGAATGTAACGCCGTGGATAATAACAAACTGCCAAAACAGGAACGGCTTTCGGGGCGCAAACGCATCGGAACACTTTTTTCTGAAGGCAGCACGGGGTTTGTTTATCCGTTCCGTTATGTGTTTGCGTTGTCCGATGGCGGCAGCGGTGAGGGTAAAGTAAGTATCCTTGTATCTGTCCCTAAGAAATACCATAAAAGGGCTGTTAGACGTAACAAGTTGCGTCGCCGTACACGCGAATCCTACCGTCTTGGGAAGAGACGTTTGTCGGACAAGGTTGTAAGTATGGGGAAGCAGGTAGATCTTGCGCTGATATATGTCTCAAAAGAGGTCGAAGAATATAAGACTATAGATAATGCGGTCGGAAAAATCCTCGCACAAATCGCCGAGAATATTTAGGACAATCGTTATTTTCCCGTTTGTAGTATTGATACGTTTTTACCAGTACTGCATATCTCCTTTCGTGCCGAAAGTATGCCGTTACGAGCCTTCGTGTTCGGTATATGCGGTGGAGGCATTACGTAAACATGGATTGCTCAAAGGCGGCTACCTTGCTGTCAAGCGCATACTTTCATGTAATCCGTGGGGGGGAAGCGGATACGATCCCGTACCATAACAAGGCCCCTTTCGAGGGGCCTTGTTATTATGTGTTTGTTGCCGAGAGTTCCACCGAATTCATACAGCACGCATAAAATGTCAGTGCAGAGGGAATGTTCTCATTAGAATACCCAGGCGCCGTTTTCATTGCTGTCTTCCTGAGGTTGTACTGGGGTGGTCTCTTCTGTCTCAGGTGTGTCTGTAGCCGGCGCTATTTCAGATTTTTCCTGGTTAGCCAGATATTGGCTCGATCCTATTTCTTTTCCCGGTTTGCCTAACTCTGACAACTGGATGTCTTCCTGGACTATGAACGGTTTCGATGGGAACAGCTTTTCAGCCTTGGCCTTGAGCATGGTGACCTCGTCGATCGTGAGGCAGTTGCCTACGAGTACCTTCCAATACGACGTCCTGTCATAAATTACATAAGTGGGGATATCCGGATAATTTTGCTTGAATGTTGCTTCGGCTTCGAAAGCATCGTTTCGTGCCGATTGGTTTTTCTCCATGAAAATGCACACCCTGTGTCCTTTGACGGTTTGGCTTGTCGGGATAGTCTCCATTTTTTCTATGAATGACCTGGCATCTCCGTCTTCGGTTACCGTGGAGCGCACGCCGTACACCGAGTCTGGTTGTGCCAACTTGTAGGTCACGGATCTGGTCCCCTGTGCGCACAGCCACATGGGGAAGAGAAAAATCAGGGTTAATAGTGTATATCGCATTTATTCCAACATTTTTTCAATTGCATTGTCATCGAGCCCAATATCTTTAAGAAACTCGGTGATAGGCTTGTCTGCAAAGTTAAACTTTTTGCTAAAAATACCGCTTTTGATTGTTATTTCTCCCGTTACGGTCAGTTCGCCCGGCTTTTGGGCCAGTTTGCTCATCGAGGCCAGAAGTTGCATCTGGTTGAGCGATATTTTTAGCGGAATGTCAACTATTTCCGAAGTGCGTTTTCGAATGGTTACGTCCTGAGCTTTTATTTTAGCCAGGGTTTTGGACCCATCTTTGATGATGAGATAGCCGTCGTTGAGGTGAATGTCCTTTCGCGAGCCGTTATCTACGTCGAAGGACAACGTGGCTTCCGAGTATCCGTTGGTTTCCAATCCTGTGAAACCCTTGATGTCTACTTGTCGCGCTATTTTCCTCGGACCAGCACAAGAGCCCAGGCATAAGCACAGAACCAATAAGCCGAATATGTATCGTTTCATCTTTTTTCTCCTTTATATATTCTGGCGATGCCGAAGAACAGCGCCTTGGATTTGACGTTAGCGTACCCGCACTCCCACAGCAGTTGGGTGAAGGTTTCCCAATCCGGGAATTCGACAACCGATTCGGGCAGGTATGTGTAGGCGCTCTTGTCGCCCGAGACCTTGCCTCCCACGAAAGGAAGCCACTTACGGAAATAGAAACGGTAGACTGTACCGAATATTTTGCCTCGCGGCATCGAAAATTCCATAATGAAGACCATTCCTTTGCGTCTCAGCACACGGTGCATCTCTTTTAATCCTGCTGCGATGTCGTGGAAGTTGCGAACTCCGAACACCACTGTTACTGCATCAAACGTGCCATTCTCGTACGGTAAACTTTCCGCTTGGGCGACTTCGAGTTTAATGCGGTTGCCGAGTCGTTTTTTCGATATCTTGCGTTTGGCGACTTCCAGCATTCCTTCCGACGGATCGGCACCGGTTATCTGCGCTTCGTGGATGCGTCTGGCAAGCACTATCGCCATATCGCCCGTACCTGTCGCGAGGTCGAGGATACGTTTCGGATACATCCGGGCAACTATTCCTGCCATTTTTTTCCGCCATAAACGTGCTATTCTGAAAGACATTATGTCGTTGAGGCGGTCATAAGCCGGCGCGATATGGTCGAACATTTCGCGGATCTGTTCCCCTTTTGGACGATGCTGGTCGTATGGCTTCATTGGTAACGTATTGTGGTATCTGGTTTTATGCGTGAAATTACGAGGGTGGGCACTGTGAGCAGCGTCACGATGAGCAGAAACGATCCTGCATTGAGCCACAGGAGCCATGTCAATCCGAGACTGATAGGAACTTCGGAGAGGAAGTAGCCCGTTTGGTCGAGTGTGACGAGTCCTGTGTATTTTTGAATTAGACACAATGCGATACCGATTATATTGCCCCATATCATGCCTTTAACGATGAGGTAGGCCGATCGTATGAGAAACATTTTCTGGAGCGATGTGTTGTTCATCCCAAGCGCTTTGAGCACGCCTATCATGCGAGTGCGTTCGAGAAGTATGATAAGTAGTGCCGAGATCATGTTCAGCAGCGACACCAGTAGCATTATGATGATTATAACCGCTGCGTTGACATCGTGTGCGTTCAGCCAGTCGAACATTTGCGGGAAGCGCTGTTTGATATTCACGACCATCAGATTTTCGTCGTCTGGCTTCTGGTTCTCGAAAACAATCTGATACGTATCTTCCGAGAATTCGGCAAGATCGTCGAGGTCGTATGTGTCTACTTCGTATCCGGAGATATGGTTGTCGTCCCATCCGGCTATTCGTTGCACGTTTCGTATATCGGTCGGGACAACCATCATGTCGAGTTCTTCGAAGCCGGAGTTGTATATTCCGGTTATTTTGAATTGTGATCTGCGGGGCGATGCATCGGGTTGGATGAACATCATCTCTATTTTGTCGCCGACATCTATTTGAAGGAGTCGGGATAACGAGCGTGAGATTATGATTTCGCGCTTCACCACCGAATCTCCGACTGCCGGGAGTTCGCCTTCTTCGAGATTGTCGGCGAAGAACGACCAGTCGTAATCGCTGTCAACGCCCTTTAGCATTACGCCCTGCATGGCGTCACGTGTTTTGATTATACCTCCCTTTGTGGCGAAAGCGTTCAGGCTTTTGAATCCTTGGACTTGTGTGAGAGCACTTTCCAGTTCGTTATTACGAAGAATTGGTTTTGTTTCGAGAGAATTGCCTCCGCTTACGGCCGTTATCTGGACATGTCCGCCGAATCCTACCAGTTTATCCGATATTTCCCTTTTGAAACCCATAATGACTGCCATGGAGATTACCATTACGGCTATGCTTATGGCTACTGTCACGGTCGCTATCGTAACCATGACATTTCTGCGGCCTCCGCTTTTCCCGGCAAGCCTTCGGGCAAGGAAAAATTCTGTATTTACGCGGCTCATATTTCCCGGTTGGGTGGATTTGACATGCAAAGTAACAAAAATAACCCGATATATTTTGTCAATCTATGTGTGTTGTCCTATAATTTACATCTATTCGTTCGGGTCGGGATATTTCGGACCGGGTGGAACGGAGGGCACGAATGACATGTAATAGCCTACCATTGCGGCATGCGGGCTGGTATTCAGACTGTAAAAAATAAGCGACCTCACGAGGTCGCTTATTTTATGATGTGTCAAGAAGAATGTTTACAAGTCTGTAAGTCTTGTTATTCCTTCGAGGAGTGCGGCGGCACTGTTATGTGCGCCGAGTGAACCCGGGTTGCCTTCTTCGTTATAGTAGCTGCTGAAGCTGTAGTTGGCGAAGGTCTTTGGATAGAGGGTCTTGTCCATGTTGTGGAACCACATGTATCTTGCGTTTCTGATCATGAATGTCCGTGCTTCCTGGCGTTTGTCGGCAGGCATGTCGGTGTCGTTGATGTAGTTGATCATGTATGGCATCAGACCACCTTTGAAGTTGCTTTGGTCGGCGCTTGTACCTTCGTCGCGCAGGATGCCTACGATACTGTTGGTGCAGCGTCCGGAGTTCATGGTGTAGTTGACAGCTACTGTTGCGTTATCCCTGTATTTTTGTTTGCCCGTAATGTGGTAGAGCAGACGGCAGCCTTCGATCCAGCATCCTTGTGTATATGTCAGTGCGGGTTCTTCGACGCGGCCGTTCGTAAGGATGTCGCTTGTGTACGTACTCATGAATTCGTAGAGTTTGATGGCTTCGTCGAGATATTGTTGAGTACCTGTTATCTGGTAGAGTTTGGCTGCGGTAATGATAGCGGGGGTGTTGGTGCAGGCGTTGCGTCCGCCACCGCCGTTGATTTTCCAGATAAGGCCCCAGCCTTTGGAGTCGTCGACAATCCTCTGCGATTCGGTCATGTAACCGTAAATTTCCTTGGCTTTGGTGAGGTACTGCTCTTCGCCGAATATCTCGTACATGTGCAGGAATACTAAAGACATCCATGCCATATCGTCGGTGTATTCGTTGTAGAATCCGTTTTTCTTGTTGCCGTACCAGTTGTTGCCGTTGTTGCGTACCCAAAGGTCGGCATAGTTCTTATATTCTGCCGCAAGGCCCGGGTCGGAATCCTTGATTCTCTGGTAAGAGTAGAGCATGGTATGCATTGGGTATGCCTGTTGCCAGTAGAGAACACTGCTGTTGTTCAGTACATTCTCCGCAGATGCCCAGAAAGTTCCTCTGTTCTTGTCCAGGAACTGGTCGATCAGTATGAACGTACAACTGTCGGCTGCAGCTTCCCAGACTGAGCGTCCCGGGACGTTCAGGTCGCCGTTGTAGTAGGCATAGCTGTCTTCCTTGCCTTCGAACCAGTGAATCGGGTAATTTGGGTTGATATTGTAGCTCATGTCGAACATGACAGTGGTGTAATAGCGGGCCTGGTTCTGACGAAGGCTCGCGTCGAACAGGTCGGATGGGAAGTCCCATGTTGATGTCCAGTTATCTACCTTGACAGACTGCATGTATCTTGTATTGTCGGTAGAAGATATCGAACTTTTCCCGTAGTCAACGTTGACGCCATCTACAGTCATGCGGAATTTGTAGCGTCTTTCTATTCCCCAATCCCTGTTTTCAAGTGCTATGAGATGGTGATCGCGTTTCCATACTCCTTTGCCGGCATAATTGAGAGTCGTTTCCGATCCGTTGATAGGATAGCGGAGTCTTACTCTTTCCACTGTTTCGAATTTAACCGTCATTGCGTCGCAGTCGAACGTTATGTGATAGATGCCTGTTTGGGAGAGCGAGGAGCTTTCGGAACCGGATGCGTCTACCTCCTTGATGCCGTCGTCGTTGGAATTCTTGATGAGGCGTGCGCCGTCGCCGTCGTTTTCGCCTGTGTAGAAGTAGAACGGTTGGCCACCCTGTATTTCGGTATATATTTCGTAGTACTTCGATTGGCCGTTGTCGACATATCTGAATTTATGGCCTGCCTCTGAGCCGGCGCCTCCCATGTAAAGGTCGTCACCGACGTTGAACAGCGATCCTCCGATTAGCGTGATGTTGCGAAGTGTCTCAGACAGGTTGAGTTCTTCGCCAGTTTTGGTGAGGACTTTCCACTTGATTGTTGCCGGAGTCATGAAATCGGCACCGGCTATTGCGGCCAGTTCACTGAGTTCGGTCTGGCTGAGGGTAAGGTTGGGGTCGGTACCGTTATTGGCCGATGTATAAGTTTTTAGAGGCTGTGAAAAGTTGCCCGTAACTTTGTCGAACAACAATTCGTAGGTGACATTTTCCTCGGTTGTCGCTGCCGGTTCCCACTCGAAGGTTATGCCTTCCGTGGTAGACAAAATGTCTATCTCTGCCCAGTTGGCCGGGCTCTTCAGAGTGGTCACTATTGCCGATATTTCTGCAAGTCGGGTGACCTTGAGTGCCGATTTTTCTTCCGACATGTATGTCTCTTCGCCCATCGTGCTCATAACGGTCCATATGATAGTACCTTGCGTTTCGGGTTCTATGCCTGCGGCTTTGGCTATTGCGTCAAGTTGTTTTGCCGTCAGCGCCACACGTGGATCGAGACCGTTGCTTGCCGATACGGTCGAGAAGAGCGGTTCGGAAAAATCGCCGCCATCGACATCGAACAACAGGCTATAACGTACTGCCGTTTCGCCGTTCGATTCGGCTTCTGCCCATTTGAAGGAGAGTGTCGGTGTTGAGGCGAGTTCTATTTCTTTTTGGTCTTCTGGACTTAAGAGTTCGGTCACTATCGGAGGGCCTGCCGGTTCCACTGCATCTGGACGGACCAGTGTGATGCTTCTCGTTTGCTCGGAAATGAGAGCCTTGTTGCCTTGAGTCGTTCTTACGCTCCAGATCAGTGTTGCGGTTTCGCCTGCTTCGGCACCCCATTCCCTGGCTATGTCTATCAATACGTTTTTGGAGACGGTAGCTTTTGTGAGCGTTCCATTCTCATCTGACGTAATTGTGTATAACGGATTGGAAAAATCACTGTCTGCATAATCGAACAGCAATTCGTAGGTAATTTCGTCAGCGCGCGATACTGCGGTAGCCTCTTCCCATTCGAATACCACATTTTCGATGGCTTCGAGTTCGATGGTGGAAGCGTCAGCGGGAGAGCTGAGAGCCTTGACGTTTACGGTTACTGGAGGCGTTGGTGGCTTGGTGTCATCCTTGTTACATGCCGCAAGCAATGCAGCCATAACGGCAATGACACCGATCCGAAAGTAAAGTTTTTGTTTCATAGGTGTTGGGTTTTTAGGTGGGTAATCAGTTGCTCAAGTATGTTGCCATTCTTGTTCCAACTAAAGGTTAGGTTCCCTAAATATAGGAAAAATAATATTCCAATACTACATTTGGACGGCCTGCAAGTGATTTATTTTGTATTCGTCGGCAAGAATATTGAGCAGATAATTGGAATGTGTGTCGAGGTGAGATATGTGTTGCTGTTTGATTTTCAGACAAGTAGGGCGTAGTGTCTTCGCGTTGTATGCTCATCGACAAAAAAATAAATATCGTGTAGAGTGGCATAAAAATAGCTTAGGAGTGTAAAAGTTAGCGTAAATCTTGGTATTTTTACGAAAAATAGAGACTATATGGCAAGAACGGTTTTCATTACGGGCGCAAGCTCTGGCATAGGGGAGGCAACGGCACGCGCTTTTGCTGAAGAAGGTTACAGGCTGGTTATAACCGGACGCAGGCACGAACGTCTCAAGGTTCTCAAACGTGAACTCGAGGCCGATTTTGCTGCCGAGGTTCTTGTACTTTCGTTCGACATACGAGACCGTTTCCAGTGCGAGGCTGCCATCGAGTCTATGCCCGAAGATTTTGCAGATATAGATATATTGGTAAACAATGCCGGACTCGCTGCCGGATTGGAACGCATCGACGAAGGAGACCCTATGGATTGGAATGCCATGATAGATACCAATATCAAGGGACTTCTTTATGTGACGCGTGTCATATCAGATAAGATGATACAGCGCGGGGTGGGCCACATCGTCAATATCGGTTCGATAGCAGGTACGCAGCCATATTCCAAGGGCGGTGTCTACAGCGGCACCAAACATGCCGTTCACGCATTGAGTCAGGCTATGAGAATGGATTTTCTCGAATTCGGGATTAAAGTGACCGAAATAAGACCCGGAATGGCCGAGACCGAATTTTCGCTTGTGCGGTTCCACGGCGACAAGGAGGCCGCAGACGATGTATACAGCGGAATGATCCCGCTTACGGGCGATGATATAGCGGAGGCGGTGCTGTGGGCTGTCGAACAACCGGCTCATGTAAATATCAGCGAGATAGTCATGACTCCGCAACAGCAGGCAAACGTTTATTGTGTGACCAGAAAGGATACGGATCAGAACGAGAAACAATAAAAGGTCATAGAGTCCGTTCTCACATACGAAGAGTGTAAAAAAAATATTTATTATATGGAAGGGGTAACCATAGACCAGACAACAGCCTTGTTTCTCATAATAGGTGTTGCCGTTCTGGGTATGATAGTGCAGGCGAAACTGCAAAGTGTGTTCAAGAAATATTCCAAGGTGATGTTCCCCGGCGGGCTCACAGGGAAGGATGTGGCAGAGAAGATGCTCAGGGACAACGGCATACATGATGTTCGGGTTGTTGCCACGCAAGGTCAGTTGACAGATCATTTCAATCCAAAAACAAAGACGGTCAATCTCAGCGAGAGCGTCTATAACAGCAATTCCATTGCAGCGGCGGCGGTAGCGGCCCATGAGTGCGGTCACGCGGTGCAGCACGCCACACAGTATGCTCCGCTCAAAATGCGTTCGGCACTGGTGCCTGTCGTCACGATTTCTTCCCAATGGTCGACATGGGTAATCATACTCGGTATAATCATTGCCAGCACCGGTGGTTCATGGGTGTTGTTCTGGATCGGCATCGGACTGATCGCCATGGCGGCGTTGTTTGCTCTTGTTACCTTGCCGGTGGAGTATAATGCTTCGTACAGGGCGTTGGTTTGGTTGGAGAGCAGCCGTACACTGACATCGCAGCAGGTAGACGAGGCACGCGTTCCTCTTAAATGGGCTGCGAGAACCTATCTGGTGGCTGCTTTGAGCGCAATAGCGACATTGATATACTATCTCTCGTTCGCTCTTGGGCGACGTAACGAATAAGCACGGACAAAATGAGGGTCGTCATACAGCGTGTACTCGACGCTTCGGTCACAATAGACGGCAGGATGCACTCGTCGATAGGGCGCGGATTGCTTGTCTTGCTGGGTATAACCCATGACGACCAAGAGGAAGATGTGCAGTGGCTCGTCAGGAAAATAGCGGCACTGCGCATATTCGACGATCCGGACGGCGTTATGAATCTCGATGTCAGGCAAACCGGAGGCGACGTATTGGTCGTGAGTCAGTTTACCCTGATGGCGATGACAAAAAAGGGCAACCGTCCGTCGTATATCAAGGCGGCGGGAGAAGAAGTAGCCGTCCCTCTATACGAAGAGTTTCTGCGACAGATGGCAGCTGCCATGGGTAAGGAGGTTTTTGCGGGTGTTTTCGGCGCCGACATGAAAGTCGCCCTCACCAATGACGGTCCGGTGACGATCGTCATTGATTCTAAAGCTCGGGAATAATCGGGGAACTCGAGATATAATCCCAAAACTTAACGTATCATGAAAAAGATTCTTTTAATCCTCATTCCGGTTTTGTCTGTAATTTCGTGCGGGGCTCCCTCCAAAGATTCAGCCTCTGATTTGACTGCCTCGGGTGGTGTTATGGTTGCCGCCGAGTCGGCTCCTATGGCCCTTAAAAGTGCACGTTCGGTAAAAAATACGGCCGAGATTCCTGAAGAAGCGACTGCTAAAAAGATAATCAAGGATGGCAGCATGGGCATTAAGGTGCGCGACATCAGGGAGGGTAAGAGTGCTATCGATGCTTTGGTGGCTCAATACAATGCGTACTATGGCAACGAGTCGTATAATGATTACAAGAGCAGTGTGGCCTTCGACCTGACTGTAAGAATCCCTTCGAAAGATTACGAAAACTTTATAGCCGACATAGAAGCCGGTGATGGCGAGGTGGTATATAAGAATATCGACACCCGCGATGTCACAGAACAGTTTTATGACCTCGAAACACGCCTGGAAAACAAACGGAGTTACCTTGCGCGTTACAGAGAGTTGCTGAAACGTGCAAATACGGTAAAGGATATACTCGAGATAGAGACATATATCCGCGGCCTCGAAGAGGAGATCGAAAGCACCGAAGGTAGATTGCGTCTGCTTTCGAACCAGGTTGATTACAGCACACTCAGACTCAATATCACCCAGGACAAGGAGTTGGCGGCAGGCCCGAGCGACAGTTTCTGGTACAGACTGAAGAATGCACTCTCTTCGGGATGGAACGGTTTTGTGAGTTTTATAGTGCTGTTGTTCTACGTATGGCCTTTATGGATCATAGCCGTTGTCGTTGTCGGAATTATATATTATAATGTGCACAGAAACAGGAAGAAGACCGCAAAATAAGTTTTCGTATTATGGATGTCGTCTTCTTAAGTGTCTCCTGGAACGATGTGACTGTATAATAAAAGCAGCGGAATTTTCCGCTGCTTTTATTTGTCGTGGGCCTGCTTTGCTCTAAAGCCATTTTCTGCGCCGGAAGAACCAGTAGGTGACTCCCATGATTAATGCCATAATGATTATGGCTATCCAGAAACCGCCTTTGGTGTCGAACGCCGGGAAACTGTCTTCGAAGTTCATGCCGTATATGCTCGCGATCATGGTCGGCGGCATGAAGAACATCGAGACTACCGTAAAGATCTTAGTTACTTTGGTCTGGTCGATATTGATAAGACCGAGTGCGGCATCCATAAGATAGTCGAGTCGTTCGGACGCGAAGTCGGCATGGTTGATAAGCGAGTTGACGTCTTTGAGCATGAGCGACAGTTTGGGATATATATCGTTTGGGAAACGGTCGCTGCGCTGGATGCCCGACAGAACCCGCTGGCGGTCGAATATGTTTTCTCTGATGAGCATGGTGTTTTCCTGAAGCAGGTTGATGCGTTTCAGCATATCCGAGTCTATGCGTTCGGAGGCCGTGATATCCTTGCTGAGTACGGCGATCTGTTTTGCCATCGACTCCACAAGGTCGGCGTCGAAGTCGATTCGTACTTCGAGTATCGAGATCAGCAGGTGGTAGCCGGTAGGGTAGTTGCGGGAGTTCATCTGGAGCCTTTTGGCCGCTTCGTTGAAGGTGCGCGATTCCGTATCCCTCAACGAAACCAGAACTCCTTCCGATACGATGAACGAGACGGGTTCTATTGAAAACGAATCCCCTTTGGTTACGAAAAAGTTGGAGTTGCTGATGATGGAATTCTCTGTCTCGGAGTATTTCGATGTACTTTCGATCTCTTCTATCTGCTGGCGTGTCTGGAGGTTTATCTCCATGAAGTCCTCTACTGCTTTCTGTTCCTTGACGGTGGGCGAAAGCAGGTCTATCCAGAGTATGTCGTCATAACCCAATTCGTCGAATAGCTTGACGTCGGCATTACGGACGATCTTGTTGTATTGTTTCAGGTAGATTGTGATCATGCTTCTCTCTGTTTTGTCCCGGGGCGCCGTATCGGCCGTCCAGGCCCGTTAATACTCGGTTTCGTAACTGGTAACCCCTCCACACGTCAGCGGAAGGTGGGAGTTCAGCCGGGATTGATCCGGGGAGAGAATTTCATGCCCTTTTCCCAATAGAGCGAAAGAGCCTTGTGTTTCTGTTCGTCGAATATGAAGTCGATATTGTTTGTCAGGTAGTCGAGACTGTATGGTTTTCCGCTGTGACCGTACCATGCTATTGATTCCGGTATGTGTGCCACACCGTATGCAAGGGCCTCTTCGAGTGCGGCGATGTGGGTATCGGGGATATTGTGCCGTGCGATCCATACGGCGAATACGAATGGGAGAGAGGTCATATTTTCCCATGCCTCGGCGAGATCGTATTTGTATGCGAACCTGTTCTCATAGTCGAAAACCTTGTCGCCTATAAGAAGAAATGCATCGTCACCGGCAGGGGTATCTACTGCCGAATAGCCGTTCATATGTACGAAGTCAGGTTGTATGTGCCAAAGTTCGTCGCATAGTATTTTGGATAACAAAACCGAGGTTCTCGAATGCGAATCGAGATAAAGTCGTTTTGTGTTTGTTATCGGCGAATTGGAAAGGATTACGACCGAGCGTACCGGATTGTGTGCGCCGAGGCAATATCGGGTGACTATATGGGCGTCTGTCAACAGGGGAACGGCCGCGGATGGTACGAGAGCGATGTCGGCCAATCCGTTGACGAAAGCCTCGACGTTAGCGCTTGGTGGGGACAATAACAGATCGGCGCGCAACGAATGTGCGTGCTCGATACCGTATATGAACGGTACGGTGTTCAGGTATGAAACCGCAGCGACTCTCCCCAGGTACATCATCCATATACTACTGTCAATTAGTTGAACAAAAGACCGTTAATCTTTGCATGAAGCAAAGGTGGGGCCGTAAATCATTGCAAAGGTATAAAAAAAGGCGGTAATAGTATCCGGGCTGCAGAAATAATTGCCACGGTACATTTTGTGAGACTATGCGAATAGGGTATTTCGGAGCCGGTTGCCGGTTGTGTGATGAAACGGGCGGTTCGGAGTTTTCCGGGCGACAACAACGGTCCGGATGCCACGTAACATGGCGGAGATTTTTATTTTCGGCACTCTACCTTACTCCGTTTTTTTCTTCGAGTTTGTCGATCAGGGCGTCGCTCAGGTCTATTCCGGAATGGGCGGCAAAAGCCAGAGTTTCCCAAAATATCTCGGCCAACTCGTCGGCGAAATTATGTTCGGAGCTGCTTTTGAAAGGATCCATTTGTTTTTGGGCGACAGCTTTGGCGAGTTCCCCGACTTTTTCCGTTAGTATTGCGATTCCCGCAAGGGCGCTGTTGCGTACAGCGTGTTTTGAGTTCCAAACTTCTACGAGTTCTTGAGCTTCTTTAATCGTCATAAAGACCTGTTGTTTTGGATGGTGCGAATGTGCAAATATAAGAATATTTCGTGACCCTTGCATTTTTCTATACGGGAAAGGGGCCGTGCGTGTCAAGCGGTCCGGAATTTACCGAATGCAATGTCCTGAACGCGGAGTAGATCTATTTTGCCCCGGTTTTGCATCGGGTTTGGTCAGAAATATATATTTTTACATGCAAAACGTTTTTGGTTATGAAGAAACGCAGTACTTTCGGCAGTACTTTCGGTACAGTGGCCGTTGTCGGCGGTTCAGTCATCGGGCTTGGAAATATATGGAGATTTCCGTATATCGCTGGTGAGAATGGAGGTGCCGCTTTCATACTTATCTATATATGCGTCGCACTTCTGATATCCGTTCCGATTATGTTGACGGAATTTACAATAGGGAGGGCGGCTCAGGTCAATTCCATGAGGGCTTATCAGAAGGTGTCGGGACGCCGCCGCTGGCAGGGGATAGGCTACCTCGGTATAGCAACGGCATTCACCATATTATCGTTTTACAGCGTCATTGCCGGCTGGGGACTCGAATTCATCAAAGAGTCGGTCATAGGCGAATTCATGTCTATGGATTCGGGGCAGATCAAAGCTAATTTCGATGCATTCATAGCTACCGGATGGAGGCCCATATTGTGGACGACCCTGTTTGTGATTGCCACGGCTTTCATAGTCGGCACGGGCGTAGAGAAAGGGATCGAACGATTTAACAAATATGCCATGCCGCTGATGTTTCTGATTCTTGTTATCATGGCGGTCAATTCGGTGACTTTAAGTGGTTTCCAGGAAGGGGCCACGTTTCTTCTGAAACCCGATTTCAGCAAGGTGACAGTACGCACCGTGCTTACGGCCATGGGACAGTCGTTCTTTTCTCTGAGTCTCGGGATGGGTATAATGGTAACATACGGTTCTTATATCCGCAAAGGACGCAATATGTTCGGCATAGCCGGCACTGTCACAATTGCCGATTCTTGTATCGCGATACTTTCCGGACTGGCTATATTTCCGGCAGTGTTTTCATTCGGAATCAATCCCACTTCGGGGCCCGACCTTGTGTTTCTGACGCTGCCAAACATATTCGCACAGATGGCCGGTGGACAGATATTTTCCGTGATGTTTTTCGTATTGTTGTTTGCTGCCGCAATTACCTCGTCTGTCTCGCTGCTTGAGGTGGTTGTTGCATGGGTACACGAAGAATTCAAACTGAAACGCCGTGTGGCTACGGCTGTAGCCGGTGCCGGGGCACTGGGCCTCGCAATATTGTGTTGCCTGTCGCAGATGACAGGGTCGTCGTTGAGCATCGGAGGATTGGACCTGCTCAACTTTTTCGATAAGGCGACTTCGCTCTACATGATTCCCATAGGCGGGTTGCTGGTGGTGATTTTTGCGGGATGGGTCGTCAGCAAGAACCTCATGCGCAAGGAGATGACGACACACGGAAGATATGGAGTCGAACTGTTCAAGTTGATATATCCTCTGATCAAATTTGTTATTCCTGTTATAATTGCCGTTTTATTCCTTAACGAACTGGGGGTTTTCAAATAAGGCTGGCTGTTTTTAATGCGCTTCCAACCAGTTGGTGCCGATGCCGTAATCGACTGTGAGGTCTATTTTAAGTTTCACCGCTTCCTCCATTGCTTTGACTACGATTTTTGTGACCTGTTCCTGTTCGGGTTTGTACATATCCACGACCAATTCGTCATGCACTTGCAAAATGACTTTCGATCGGAGTCCGAGTCGTGCAAACTCCCGGTGGACTGCTATCATTGCGAGTTTCATTATGTCGGCTGCGCTTCCCTGGATTGGCGCGTTTATGGCGTTGCGTTCGGCGAGTCCTCGTACGTTGGCGTTGGCCGAGCGGATGTCCGGCAGGAAACGTTTGCGGCCGAAAAGAGTAGTCACATATCCTTTTTCGCGAGCTTCGGCTATGACGCGTTCCATGTAGGCCTTTACCCCGGGGTATGAACGGAAGTAACCGGTGATTATTTCGCCTGCTTCGGTGCGCGGTATGTTCAGTCGCTGCCCTAACCCGAAAGCAGAGATGCCGTATATGATACCGAAGTTGGCTGTTTTTGCCTTTCGGCGTTGTTCTTGTGTTACTTCAGGCAGCGGGACCCCGAAAAGTCGTGATGCGGTTGCGGCGTGGATGTCTTCGCCGGCACGGAAGGCGTCAAGCAGGTGTTTGTCGTCACTAAGGTGGGCCATGAGGCGCAATTCGACTTGTGAATAGTCAGCCGAAAAGAGCAGGTGGTCGTCATCGGCAGGGACAAACGCCTTGCGTATTTCGCGTCCCTGTTCGTCGCGGATAGGGATGTTCTGCAGGTTGGGGTTCGACGAACTGAGGCGTCCCGTAGCCGTCACGGCTTGGTTGTAGGATGTGTGAACACGACCTGTCGTGGAGTTTACGAGCAGGGGGAGCGCCTCAATGTATGTCGAAAGCAACTTCTTGATTCCCCTGTATTCGAGAATCATCTTTATTACAGGATTCCTGTCTGTCAATGACTGTAGATATTCCTCGTCGGTGCGATACTGCTTTGTTTTGGTCATTTTGGGTTTTGGGTCGATCTTCATCTTCCCGAACAGAGCCTCTCCAAGCTGTTTTGCTGAATTGACGTTGAGTGTCGGATCAGAACATGCTACGCGTATTTTATTTTCGAGATTGAGGAGTTGTCCTGACAGCTCTTTCCCGTAATCGGACAAGATCTTCGTGTCGATACGCACTCCGGCCATCTCTATGTCAGCCAGCACATCTATCATGGGTTCTTCTATGTCGCGGTAAAGGTTTTCGAGCTCCTGGGTCACGACCTGTGGCCATAGGGCATTTTTCAGACGGAGGGTGACATCGGCATCTTCCGCAGCGTATTCGGCAACCTTTTCGACGGGCACCATGTCCATTGTTATCTGCTTTGCGCCGCGTCCTATAAGTGTTTCGATTTCGATAGGGTCATAACCCAGATAGGTGCGCGACAGATAGTTCATGCCGTGGCGTGATTCTGGTTCGAGCAGATAGTGCAGCAGCATGGTGTCGTATTTGAATCCGAGGGTTCTTACGCCTGCGTTGCGCAGTATCATGATGTCGAATTTTATGTTCTGGCCTATCTTTTCGATATTTTCGTTTTCGAAAACAGGACGCAGGATTGCGAGGTATTCCTTCTGCTTTTCTTCGTCGAAAGGTACGTACCATGCCTCGAACTCCTCGATGGCGAACGACATTCCCACAAGGCGGCAGTTGAAAATATCGAAACCTGTGGTCTCCGTGTCGAAAGCGAAAAAACCGTTCTTTTCGAGTTTGGCCGCCAGTTCGCGCAATGCGACGGCATCGCGTACCGTATGATATTTATGTTCGACGTCGTTGATGTTCGAGTAGCCGTCATCGGCGAAGAGATCACCCTGTGACGGTACCCTGTCGTGAAAATTTGTGGCCGGATTGTCGAAAAGCGAAGCCTGCCATTCGATCCCTTTCGCGGTTGTTTTGGATGGGGGCGGCACACTGTTCGTAGTGGCGGAAATGCCGGGCGAGATTTTTTCGGAGATGACATTCGGTTTTGCTGTGGTGTCGTTCGGAGGATAGGAAACGAAAATTCCGCTTTCCATATCCTTCAGGAACATATTGAATCCGAGTTCGTGGTATACTTCCCTAAGTTCGTCGATATTGGGGGTTTCTACGGCCAGGCGTTCGGGTTCGAAATCTATCGGTGCGTCAGTGTCTATCGTGGCCAGTTTTTTAGACAGGAGCAATTGTTCGCTGTTGGCCAGGATATTTTCTTTCTGTTTGCCTTTCAATTTGTCGGTGTTGGCCAGGATGTTTTCGACGGTGCCGAACTCGTTGACAAGCTTAATGGCGCTTTTCTCTCCGATTCCGGGAACTCCGGGAATATTGTCGGAGCTGTCGCCCCACAGAGCGAGAATGTCGATTATGAGTTTAGGATCGTCTACTCCGTAATTCTCCTTGATCCTTGACATGTCGACTATTTCGATTCCCTCGCCGTTCTTGCGTTGCTTGTATATCTTTGCGCATGGGGTCACCAGTTGGCCGAAGTCTTTGTCGGGAGTGACCATGAAGACTTCGCCGAAGTCCATGGAGCACGCCTTGTGGGACAATGTGCCTATTATGTCGTCTGCTTCCCATCCGCTCTTTTCGCAAATAGGGATTCTCATGGCATTCAGTATCCGTTTTATGTAGGGGACTGCTGCATGGATATCCTCTGGGGTTTCGGCACGATTGGCTTTGTATGCCGGGAACATTTTGTGACGAAAAGTAGGTCCTTTCGAATCGAAGGCCACTCCCAGGTACTGGGGTTGTTCTTTGCGCAATATGTCGCGCAGAAATTTTGTAAATCCGAAAACAGGGGATGTATTGACACCATCGGCATTACGCATGGGGTGGTTCATGAATGCGAAATACATCCTGTATATCAGTGCATAGGCATCTATGAGGAACAGTTTTTTCATAGTGGTGTGATTACCATTTTATCGGCTCTTTGCCTACGGATTGTAGATAGGTGTTGGCCTGTGAGAAATGGCGGCATCCGAAGAATCCGCGGTATGCCGAGAGGGGGGAGGGATGGACTGTCTTGAGGATACAGTTGTTGGCTGGGTCGACAAACGATGCTTTTTTCTGGGCGTACGATCCCCAAAGCATGTAGACTATGTTTTTCTTTTGTTCTGCTATGGTGCGCACGACGGCGTCTGTAAATCGTTCCCAGCCCATGCCTGCATGCGAGGCGGCTTCGTGAGCTCTGACCGTCAAAACCGCATTGAGCAGCAGAACTCCCTGTTCGGCCCAGCGGTCGAGATTGCCGCTTGCAGGAATGGGGGCTCCCGTATCGGTATGCACTTCCTGGAAGATGTTCTGGAGGCTCGGGGGGAATGGAACTCCATCGTTGACCGAAAAGCAAAGTCCGTTGGCTTGTCCTTCGCCATGATACGGATCCTGACCTATTATGACTACTTTGAGATTGTCGAATGGACATTTGTCGAATGCACGGAAAATATTTTTGCCCTGGGGATAAACTCTTGCCCGCAGATACTCTTTTTTTACGAAGTTCACAAGATCGCTGAAATAATTTTTGCCGAACTCCTCGGCAAGAGCGTCTTTCCAATGGGGTGATATCTTTACGTCCATTCGTCTGTTGTTATGAGCAATAAAGATAGGTAAAATAGTGTGGGTTCCGAAATCCGGAGGCGCTATTTTGTAATTCGGAGAATAAAAAAATGGACCGTGGTGATACGGTCCATGAATATGTCTTGTCGAAGGAATGTATGTCCGGATTAATTCACGTCACGTTTGGTTTTGGTTGTGCCGGACATGGACTCCATTTCCTGTTGCATATTAACCATTTTTATGGCTGCTGCCGCTGCTTCGTCACCTTTGTTGCCATGAATGCCGCCTGCACGGTCGAGTGCCTGCTGTTTGTTTTCGACTGTCAAAAGTCCGAAAGCCACCGGCATATTCCAGTTGAGCTGTAACTGCGTAATTCCCTGTGTAACGCCCGAGCACACATAGTCGAAATGCGGCGTATCGCCTCGTATGACACATCCAAGAGCTATAACAGCGTCTACATCTGTGTATTCGGCAAAAAATTGGGCGCCGAGTGGAAGTTCGAACGAACCGGGAACATAATGAACGTGGATGTTCTGGTCGGGACATCCTGCTTCCCGCAATGTTTTCATGGCTCCCGCGAGGAGTGCTCCCGTAATATCGTAGTTCCATTCGGAAACCACGATTCCGAAACGCATGTTCGTTGCCGAAGGTACCGGGGTTTCGAATACGGAAAGATTTTTATTTTTTGTAGACATGGTCTCTTGTTGTTTGCTCTGAAGTGTTATGTCGGCTTGACAGGATTATGGAATTTGGAAAAACAAGGGGTTGCCTCTGCTTGTGAGTCGGCAACCCGGTGTCGTATAGCTAATCAGGTCGCGGACTTTGTTGGTCCGACATACCGTGACGATATCCTATTTTTGTTGTTCGGCTCCTATAAGTTTGTCTATATCGCGTCCTTCTACGCTTGCCGGATAAAAGTCTTCTATTTTCTGGAATGCGGCGAGCGCCTCTTCCTTTTTACCGAGCTTGCTGTAGGCAAGACCTTGTTTCTTTAGGAAAATGGGTGCTGTGAGATTGTTATCCGATGCTTCTACTGCCTTCCCATATAGCTCCGCTGCCTTTGTGAAATCGCCACGGTTTGCATAAATGTCGCCCATAAGGCCCAAGTTCTGTGCATTCAGAATCTCTGCCGGAGCGCCTTTGACAGCCTTGTATTCTTCCAGTTGGGCCAATGCGTTGTCTGCATCGCCGAGTTTCAGATAGCATATTCCGGCGTAGTGACGTGCGATATTGCCCTGCGGCGTCGACCCGTAGTTTTCGATCACTTCCAGGAAGCCGGCGTAGTTGCCGTCGCCATTGAGAGCGAGTTCAAACGAATCGCGGGCAAACTGCTGTTCCGCTACGAACATCATGTCTGCAGCTTTTTCGCTCCTGTTTGCGACGTAAATGTATTTGTACGCCATAAAACCGCCGATCAGCAATACAACGACCGCAAGTGCTATGAGCAGCGATTTGCCGTTTTCGTAAAGAAAACCTTCGGTTTTGTTGAGGACTGACTCGATGCTCTCTTCCGCATCGAGGTGTTGCTGTTTGCGTGATGCGTTGGTAGCAACGTGGGGCGCTTTTTTCACCTCTTTTTCCTTCTTAGGGGTTTCGTTAACCTCCGCAGGTTTTTTCTCTACTGCCATATTCGGTATAGTTTGGTTACAATTATTAATGCGCAAAAATATAACTTTTTGTCCAATCTTTCAATCGGCGGGCAAATTATTTTCTTGAAACTAAAGAACGTGAACTGTTTTTTGCTCATGACGCTGTGTTTCAGTTGGTCCACGACCGATGCGGGAATGCGGCTAATGTAGATTTGCGGGAATACTTTTGTCGTAACGTAGGCCGATCTCCTCCGAAAAGAATATATCCCGAATAGGCTTGCTTTTTTTTGCGTATGATTTTCCATACCTTTGATCTCGTTATGTTTCTCAAGAAATTATCTATAATCAATTTTAAGAACGTCGAGCAGGCTACACTCGGATTCAATTCCCGTGTCAATTGTTTTGTCGGCGAGAATGGTGCGGGGAAGACCAATGTGATAGATGCCATTCATTATCTTTCCATGGGTAAGGGAGCCTTCGCCATGACGGATTCGCAGAGTTTGCGTCACGGTTCGGATTTCTTTATGCTCGATGGCGAGTATTCGTCGTCAGACGACAAAAAAGAGGGGGTGGTATGCGTATTTCGCAAAGGACAGGGGAAAACGCTGAAACGTAACGGCAAGGAATATGAAAAACTCTCGGATCATGTCGGACTTATACCGATAGTGGTGGTGTCTCCGGCCGATTCTTTCCTTATCACCGATGCTTCTGATGAGCGCAGGAGGTACATCAATGCCTTTATCTCCCAACTCGACAAGGCTTATCTCAATTCGATTGTGCGCTACAATCGTGTGCTTGGGGAGCGTAATCAGCTGCTCAAAATGGGTGCCAATCCGGATATTATGGAGATATTAGACGCACAACTCATAGAAGAGGGCGTGAAGATACATGCCACGCGTAAAGAGTTGGTCGAAAGACTCGCACCGTTGGTGGCTGATTATTATCGCGAACTCTCCGGCGACCGTGAACAGGTGGAACTCGCTTACCGTTCCGAACTCAATGATGCGTCTTTCGGCGAGTTGTTGCAGCTTTCCGCAGAGAAGGACCGTGTCTGTCAGTTTACTACGAGCGGTGTGCATCGCGATGACATAAGAATGACAATAGGTGGCTATCAACTTCGCAAATATGGTTCGCAGGGGCAGCAAAAGTCGTTTCTCGTAGCGCTAAAACTTGCCCAGTATACGATTGTTGCCAGGGAAAGGGGAGAGAAGCCCATATTGCTTCTCGACGATCTTTTTGACAAACTCGATATGTCGAGGGTGGAAAGATTGCTCGGGCTCGTATCCAGAGAGGATTTCGGCCAGATATTCATAACGGATTGCAATAAGGTGAGGCTGCAAAGCATTCTCGATAGGAGCGGAGAAGAGTACTCTCTCTTCGGAGTGAATAACGGTCAGGTTGCCAAACAAGATAAGTCAGATGCGTAAAACGACCCCTATGCCGATAGGCGAATTATGGAACGACTTTGTTGAGTCGCACCCAGGTTTGGCACGCCGTATGGCGGTTGCGAGGATTCCGGATTTGTGGCCCCAGATTGTTGGACCCACAGTGGCTGCATATACCGAATCGGTAGAGGTGGTAAAAGGTGTGCTTTATGTCAGGATGAAGTCGGCTGCCGCACGAAACGAGATATTTATGCGTCGCGAACAGCTTAAAGATGCCGTGAACGAGGCAATAGGAACCAAAGCGGTGAACGTAGTGATAGTCAAATAGCGGTTTATTCATGTCAGACCGTCGCTTCCGACACATCCATCTTCTGCCACACCTTTCTTGCTTTTGTCATTGCTTAAGGCAGTCGTAAGTGTTTCTGTCTTTTCTGGTTTTGCCACCCGATGATGGCGTCGTTCCGTTGATTCGGAGCCTTGTTTCTGATGTCGTGTTACGGGTGAAAAAGAAGAGGCCCTGCAAGGCCTCTTCTTTCATTATGGAAACTCGGTCCGGAACAAACGTCTTCTATCGATATGCAGTCGGGAATGGTTGCCAAGGCCATCATGGCCACTCATTGAAATGATTTCGCTCATCCGCCCCGACTTATAGCAATTCAAATTCCGTATTGAGCCTGCACAGAGTCTCTTATTTGGCATAAGACACTGATCTGGTTTCGCGTATTACAGTGATCTTTACCTGTCCCGGATATGTCATCTCGTCCTGAATCTTTTTGGCAATGTCGTGCGAGAGCTGGTCGGCCTCCTGATCGCTGATCTTTTCGCTTCCGACTATTACGCGAAGTTCGCGGCCTGCCTGAATAGCATATGTCTTCATTACTCCGTCGTATGCCAGTGCGATATCTTCCATCTCTTTGAGACGTTTGATGTATGACTCGACGACTTCGCGACGGGCACCCGGACGAGCACCTGAGATGGCATCGCAAACCTGTACTATGGGGGCGATAAGAGAGGTCATCTCCATTTCGTCGTGATGGGCACCGATAGCATTGACCACCTCGGGTTTTTCCTTGTATTTTTCGGCCAGTTGCATGCCTATTATTGCGTGCGGAAGTTCCGGTTGATCGTCCGGCACCTTGCCAATGTCGTGCAGCAGGCCGGCCCGCCTTGCCGTCTTCGGATTGAGGCCCAGTTCTGCGGCCATCACACCGCACAGATTGGCGGTTTCGCGTGAGTGCTGGAGCAGGTTCTGTCCGTAAGACGAACGGTACTTCATTTTACCTATAAGGCGGATGAGTTCCGGATGCAGGCCGTGTATGCCGAGGTCTATTGTCGTGCGTTTGCCGATCTCGATTATTTCCTCTTCGATCTGCTTCTGTACTTTTGATACGACCTCTTCGATACGTGCCGGGTGTATGCGGCCATCGGTTACGAGTTGGTGAAGGGCAAGACGGGCTATCTCTCTGCGTACAGGATCGAATCCAGACAGGATGATGGCTTCCGGGGTGTCGTCCACGATGATTTCCACACCAGTTGCGGCTTCGAGTGCACGGATGTTGCGACCTTCACGGCCTATGATACGGCCCTTGACATCGTCGTTCTCGATGTTGAATACGGTTACTGAATTTTCGATAGCGGTCTCCGTAGCCACTCTCTGTATGCTTTGTACCACTATCTTTTTTGCTTCCTTGTTAGCCGACAATTTGGCCTCTTCGATAGTCTCGTTTATGTATGCGGCGGCGTCTGCTTTTGCCTCCTCCTTCATGTTTTCGATGAGGATGTTCTTGGCTTCTTCGCTGCTCATGCCGCTTATCTGTTCGAGGCGGGCATTCTGCTCTTTGAGCTTCTTGTCGAGTTCTTCGCGCTTGCGGTCAAGGTTGACGATGTGGCTCTCCATCTGCTCTCTGAGCTTGTCTGTCTCGCTGTTTTTGCGGGCCAGTTCGTTTTGTTTCTGCTGCAGGTTGTTTTCGATCTGTTTGATCCCCTGCTCGCGCTGGTTGAGTTTCTGGTTGCGATCGTTAACCTGTCGGTCGTGCTCGCTCTTGAGTTGTATGAACTTCTCTTTGGCCTGAAGGATTTTTTCCTTCTTGATCATTTCGCCTTGAGTTTCGGCCTCCTTGAGTATCTGCTCCTTGCGCTTTTCCAGCGATTTGGTGCCGAGCGTCCTGACTATGAGGATGTATATCCCTATGCCTAATGCAGCTCCGATGACCAGTGCCAATATGATAAAAAATATATACATGGTTGGTTGTAATGGGTTTGGTTGAATAATATGTTAGTTTGAGTGTTGACAAAAAAAAGCCCGCATAGATATTCCCTGTTGTTTGACGAATCTCCAAAACGTCATGTGTGGAGCCTCCGGCTATTCGCAAACGTCCAACGGCATCATACATGGCAGAGGATGCACCCCTTGCGGGGTTAAGGCCTGTTTTTGAGAAGCCAAGTTCAGCTCCAATTGTAATAATGTTAGTTTCGCAAAATTGAGAGGAATCTATGCGGGTATAATTCCGGTATGTTGCAAAGAACCTGTATTTCCGTTTTTTTACTGCCGATGCTGTTGGTGTCTGTTGGCCATGGTCGGCAGACGTGCAGGCCTTCTTAGGCCTGGGTATTATTTGAGCGACGAAAGGTATGTGTCCAATTCCCTGTCGATATCAACCAAAGCGTCTATGTCGTCGCCGAGGCTGCGGCTCATTTCAAGTTCCACGTTGGCCAGCGATATTTGCAGGGCGGCCATAGCAAGATAATCCTCGCTTTCCGCACGAAAACGACTCCGGAATTTGGTTACCAGATCGTTTATCTCTTTCTCTGCGCGGCGATACTTCTCCTCTTTCTCCCTCTCGATGCTCAACGGGTAGCTTTTGCCTGCGATATTGAGTTTTATGTTGAGTTTCGAATTCACAGCCGTTAGCTCCCCTTTAATTTGTAAAACATTTATTTGTAAATCATTATCTCCCTTTTGATCGGATCCTTAATCCTTGGACAGCGCTCATTCTGTTGTCTTTTTTATCTGGAGCGCATCAAGCCCGGTCCCTGTTCAAAAGTGCGATGCATTTGTCTACCTCCCGCATAAGACGGTTGACGCGTGCCCTCGCTAATTTGTTGTCGCCCGAACCGGCCATTCCTTCTTTGAGTTCAAGAACCGCTATTCTTTTCTCCAGACGGGCGATATCGCCCATGAGTTTGCTGTTGCCGGTCTTGAGTTTCTCCATCTGTTCCGTAGTATCAAGGAGTTCCTGCCGCAGTTTGCGGTTGTCGGCTATCAAAGCGCCGACCTTCTCCTTTACGGACTTGACGACAGGCGATTCAGGCATCTTTTCAGATTTGGTTATATCGTTAAATATTCTTTATGTATTACACACCAAAGTTATATAAAAAAGTTGGGATTAACAAACTCTCGGGCATCATTAGAGCTTATATGGGTTCGGCATAGAGATCGTATTGTTCTGCTGCCGTAATGCGCACTGTAACAAAGTCTCCTGCTTTCAGCTTCTTAGCCGTTTTGACAAGTATTTCCTGGTCGACTTCCGGCGAGTCGTACTGTGTTCTGCCTATATGGTAGTCTCCCTCTTTGGAATCTATGATGATGCGTTCGATACGTCCCACTCTGTTAACGTTGTTCTCGAGCGAAATGTTGCCTTGGATTTCCATGATGGTGTCGACACGGGATTCTTTGATTTCGGGCGGAACGTCGTCTGTCAGGTTTTCTGCCGAGTAGGTACCCTCTTCCTCCGAGTAGGGGAAGACGCCAAGACGTTCGAAGCGCATTTCGCGAACGAAATCGAGAAGTTCTGCAAAATCCTGGTCGGTTTCGCCCGGATAGCCGACGAGAAGTGTCGTTCTGATGGCTATGTCGGGTATGGCCGTGCGAAGGCGTCGTATGAGTTCATAGGTTCCTTTTTTGTCGATGCCGCGGTGCATCGAGCGCAGTTGGCTGTCGGAGATGTGCTGGAAAGGGATGTCGAGATATTTGCAGATTTTGGGTTCGTTTGCCATCGTCTCGATGACGTCGTCCGGGAAGGAGGTGGGGTAGGCGTAGTGTAACCGTATCCATTCTATGCCGTCGATGGTGCACAGTTGTCTGAGCAGTTCTGCAAGTTTGCGCTCGCCATATAGGTCCATACCGTAATAGGTGGTATCCTGGGCGATGATGATAAGTTCCTTGACGCCTTTGCGGGCCAGTACCTGCGCCTCTTCCAGTAATTGTTCCATGGGAACGGAGACATGGCGTCCGCGTATCAACGGTATTGCACAGTATCCGCAGCCCCAGTTGCAGCCTTCCGAGATTTTCAGGTAAGCGTAATGGTTCGGAGTCGACAATACGCGTTCCGTGTCGAGTTCGTGGCGCCACTCTCCGAGCAGTTCTCTCACCACCTCGCTTATGTCTCTAACGCCGAAGAATTCGTCCACTTCTGGGATCTCGTCGCGAAGTTCGTCGCGGTACCGCTGGCTCAGGCATCCTATGACATACAGTTTCTTGATATCGCCTCTTACACGCGCCTCTGCGCATTCGAGAATCATATTGATCGACTCTTCCTTGGCATCGCCTATGAATCCGCACGTATTTATTACCACCACATCGGCGTCGAGTTTGTCGCTGTTATGTACGACTTTCCAGCCGGCATAGGCCAGTTGTGCAAGTATGCGCTCTGAATCCACTACGTTTTTGGCGCATCCGAGGGTTATGATATTAAGTTTTTTCAATTGTCGTGTAATTTCTCTTTAGACAATATTTCCGGTATCTCTCTGAATGGTATGGTGATGTCGAAATATATCTTGTCCGAGGAGTAGTTGTCGTTTGGGGTCACTGTGAATACTTCGTAGTATTTGCCGTTATTTTCGAGTAATGATTTGTTCGAGTACTCGAGTTCAAGATACATCTGCATGAGCATGTATTCGTCGGATACGGATGTTACGATGAATGCCGTTTGCGGTGATTTGCCGTTCCCGCTGTAGAGGATAGCCGCTAAGAGACTTCCGATCCGCTTGTTGATCGAGGAGATCACGCTTTCCTCAGCCTGTGCGTCGCGGCCAATACTTGTCAAGCTGTGCAACGCTGGAAGATATGCCGGACGTTGTTCGTAAATTTCCGCGGCTTTGTCGAGGGCTTCCATGAGTTTGCCCTCTTCCCGAAGTGCGGAAATCTCATTCAGCCATGCAGTATCGTATGGCGCATAGTCGTCCTGGAAGGCCTGCCCGTAATAGAGGGTGAGAAGTTCGTGCATGTTTGAAAGACCAGAATTTTTGAAACGATTTTTGAGTCCGTTGTAGTACAGTGTGTCGGCAACAGCTTCTTTTATCGAAACGATGTCGACTCTTGCTCCCTGGGCGTATGATTGTACTGCGTAGACGGCCAGCAGTAGCAGTAATGTGATTTTTCTCATGCTGTGTGTTGCGTTTTAATTACGGATCATGGGTATGGCTGAGGGTGTAGTTGTATTGATATGTCCCGTGTCTTGCATGGCTAACATGGTTTGACGATTGGCCCCTTCTTTATAATACGGGAATTTGCGAGATAAATTGTTCCAGTCGCTTTGCCGGTTGGGTGTTTTGGGGGTGATTATTTCCATTTCTTGTATACGGAGAGAGTATATCGAGCGTATTTTATAGGTTTGCAGTTATTGCTGGATTCAACGTTATGCATTTGGTTTTATGTCGTCGTTTTTTTGAAATGCGGCAACGCTATGGAAATCGCAGCCTATCCGAACAGTGCGTCAACGAATTCCTTGCGGTCGAATATTTTGAGTTGGTCGATGCCCTCGCCGATTCCGATGTAACGCACCGGAACGCGGAACTGGTCGCTGATACCTATCACGACGCCGCCTTTGGCTGTTCCGTCGAGTTTCGTGATTGCGAGGGATGTGACTTGTGTGGCCTGTGTGAATTGCCTTGCCTGTTCGAATGCGTTCTGTCCGGTGCTCCCGTCTAACACCAGCATGACTTCATGTGGCGCGTCAGGGATGACTTTGGCCATAACGTTGCGTATTTTCGAGAGTTCGTTCATAAGGCCTATCTTGTTGTGCAGACGGCCTGCAGTGTCGATCAGGACTATGTCGGCTTGGTTGGCGACCGCCGACTTGAGCGTATCGAACGCTACCGATGCGGGATCGGAACCCATATCCTGGTGTATCATGGTTGCACCGGCGCGGTCGGCCCATACCTGCAACTGGTCGATTGCTGCCGCACGGAAAGTATCGGCGGCACCTATATATACTTTTTTCCCTGCTTTGACCAGTTGTGCGGCCAGCTTGCCGATAGTGGTTGTCTTTCCGGCGCCGTTTACTCCGACTACCATGACGACATAGGGCTCTCCGGGCTTGGCGTCGAGGCCGAACGAGCTGTCGTCGGCGTGTGTCTCCTGAAGAAGTCCGGCAATCTCTTCTCTAAGAATGCTTTGCAGTTCGGAGGAGTTCATGAACTTGTCTCTTGCCACCCGGGCCTCGATGCGTTCGATGATGCGCACCGTAGTTTCCACGCCCACGTCCGAGGTTATCAGTACCTCCTCCAGGTCGTCGAGCACGTCGGCATCGACCTTGGATTTGCCGGCTACGGCGCGTGCCAGTTTGCCGAATATGCCCTCCTTGGTTTTTTCGAGTCCTGCACTGAGTTCTTGTTTCTCTTCTTTCTCTATCTCTTCACGCTGTTCGGCAGGCGCCTGCTCCTTTTCCTGAGCCTTCTGTTTCTTGAAAATATCGAATAATCCCATCTTCTACTTTGGATTTTAAATAAAATGATCTCAGACTGCCGAGTCCGTAATGAAACCGAGGCGTCATATATATCGTACAAATATAGCATATAAAAGTGACTCGCCGAAATATGCGTCGTTTTTCAGATTTTCTTATATTTGTAACCCGGAAAAGTAAGTTTTTAATTTAGAAATCATACGAATATGAAAAAGATCAAAGCAGCCGTCGTAGGATACGGCAACATCGGCAGATACGTACTCGATGCCTTGGAGGCGGCACCGGATTTTGAGATCGCCGGTATCGTAAGGCGCGACGCCAGCAATGTCCCCGCAGAAATCGCCAAATATACGGTGGTAGACGATATCGAGAAACTGGGAGATGTGGATGTGGCAGTGCTGTGTACTCCTTCGCGCAGTGCCGAAGCTATGGCTACAAAGGTGCTTGCCCTCGGAATCAATACGGTCGACAGTTTCGACATTCATACCGATATTGTTAAGGTCCGGGCCAATCTTGACGCGATCGCCAAAAAAGGCAACGCCGTAGCCATTATGGCTGCCGGTTGGGATCCGGGAAGTGATTCCGTAGTCCGCGCTCTTCTTGAGGCATGCGCTCCCAAAGGCATTACATATACCAATTTCGGTCCCGGTATGAGCATGGGACATACCGTAGCGGTCAAGGCCATTAAAGGTGTAAAGGCTGCGCTTTCGATGACTATCCCAACGGGTACGGGGATACACCGCCGCATGGTATACATCGAACTGGAACCGGGAGCCAAATACGACGAAGTCGCACAGGCTATAAAAACGGACGCTTACTTCGTGCATGACGAAACTCATGTCATAGCGGTCGAAAGCGTGGATAATCTGCTCGACATGGGCCACGGGGTGAATCTTACGCGTAAGGGCGTATCCGGCAAGACGCAGAACCAGCTTTTCGAGTTCAACATGCACATAAACAATCCTGCGCTTACCGCACAGATACTGGTTTCGTCGGCACGTGCCGCAATGAAACAGCAGCCGGGAGCATACACCATGATCGAGATCGCTCCCATAGATTACCTCTACGGCGACCGCGAAGCACTTATCGGGCGTTTGGTGTAGCCGATAGCAATATAAATTACTGCAAGGCCGTCCTTTAACACGGACGGCCTTGCTTTTTTGTATTTATCGTTTTCCTTATTTATTTTTATATCGGAATAACAGGATGATCCGGCCCGGCAATCTCTGAAAGCAAGGTTTTTCTTCGATTGTTTCCATCTTTCGCTATATTAACAATGTTTTATGCACTTAACATCTGCTTATTATTATGAAAACAAAAGTTGCCCTGTTGACGATTGTATTGTTGTTCGTTGTCGGCGCATTGTCTGTAAGCGCTGAGAAAACCGCCGAGGAGAAAAAATACGACCAGATCTTCTTGCCGGACAGTTTGTTGACCGATGAGCAAATAGATCTTAAGTATAAGATCGGGGAGTTGATAATCAATAAGGTGAAGGTTAAAAAAGGAGTTCTGGTGGCAAAAGTTTCGGAGAAGGAGTTTGTCGAAAACGATATTCCGCTTTACTATTACAATATGTTGCTGAGAAACATAGCCGAAGCGAATCAGATGATAAATAGAGAAAAGGTGTCGCAAGAACAGTTGGAGAAATCGCTGGCGGACGGGAAAAAAGATTTTCTGAAAAATCTGGAGGAGAGACAGGAGAAGAAAGGCTAATAACGATTCGACGACCTTAACACAAAAGGCATCCCTGCGGATGCCTTTTGTGTTAAGGTCGTCGAGGGCCTTAACGCAATCTGAAAGTACGAACCTATTTCTTGTTGAAGAAATCCTTGATTTGTTCGTTCGGTACTACGCCGGTTTTGAAGGTGTAGGCGCCTGTCTTTTCAGATTTCACCATTTTGATGCATTTTGTTACGCTTTTACCTGTTCCGGTCTTGAGCGTTGCAACTACTTTCTTTGCCATGGTTTAAAACTTTCTCTGGATTACTTAATTTCCCTGTGAAGAGTCACTTTCTTGAGGTACGGGTTGTACTTGCGACGCTCCATGCGGTCCGGTGTGTTCTTCTTGTTTTTTGTCGTGATGTATCGAGACATTCCCGGAACGCCACTCTCTCTTTGTTCGGTGCATTCGAGTATCACCTGAACGCGGTTACCTTTCTTTGCCATTGTGCGTTACCTTTTTAGTAGATTTTCTTTGGGGCGGCTGCGTCTTTGAGAGCTGCTGCGAGTCCCTTTTTGTTAATGGTTTTCATTCCGGCTGCCGTTACCTTGAGCGTTACCCAGCGGCCCTCTTCTTCAGACCAGAAACGTTTAGTCTTCAAATTTGGGTTGAAGCGGCGTTTGGTCCTGCGGTTGGAGTGGCTGACATTGTTGCCTACCAATGCTCCCTTTCCTGTGATTTCGCAAACTTTCATGTTGATTTGTCCTTGTTTTATCCTCCCTGATTCCAAGAGTGTGCATAAAAAACACTCCCTCTTATATAAAAGGGAGTGCAAATATACGTGTTTTTTTGGAAAAGCCAATACTTGTCGGCAAATTATCGGGGGGCACCCCGTTATTTGTCTGCTTTGAGTGCCGGGTTGTTTTGTTCGATATATATTTGATCTTCCGGGCCTGAAATGCTCGGATCGAGGCTCAGTTCATCGTCGGGTTCGACCCATTCGTTGATCGACGGATCATAGGTCATGGCTCCGTTGAAATACAGTTTCAGCACGTTTACGCTCGGCAGCGATTGTCCGTATTCGTAATGGCTGATATTGATATTCATGTCGATTTCATATTTGTCTCCGCTTACGGAGAGTATCTTGAAGTTACCGCCTACGACTCTTGCCGGATCCTGGTCAGTCGAGTTGTTGTCTATTTCTTCGTATTCGAAGAACTCTGGTTTGGAGCCTTTCCAGACAATAGAGTATGAACGTACCTCGCTCCATTTGTGTCTTGAATTGTCGATGTATTGCTGCGGTATCTTCAGTTTCAGGTAGAATGACGAGGTTTTTATTTCAAAATATTCGTTAGGGTAGATATTGCCCCCGGAATTGTCTTCGCGTGCGAAGGATGCGTAAATGATAGGTTCCTGTATTTTCCTTTCATCATCATTATACATCCATGTTAACGTATTGGGGGCTGCGCTCTTGTCTTTATCTTTGTTGCATGCCGTCACCAGAATGCCGATGAGCAGAAGCAGTAGAAATGGTTTGAGGAAAGTAAAGATTTTCATGGGTTGTTGGTTTGTTATACCGATAAAGATAGGTATTATTTTGATTATCACCAAATTCTGATATATAAATATTAAATTCCGCCGAAACTCTCGGCATATTGCATTTTTCCTTTGAAGTTACACTGTATCCTGTGGTATGTGGTGGCGGAACCGGGTGTCTCCTGATATTTGATCAACATGTTTATTCTGATTTCGGCCTGGTCGTTGCTCCCCATTTTAATAATTATTGACCCCTCGGAAATTATGGCTCCGTGTTCTGTGGAGCATGATTTCCCGTTGCTTCTCAGGTCTACTCTGCTGGCGTTGTCCGCTTCTGTGCCACTGACGCCAATATAGATGCTTTTCAGTTCCAGATACAGATCGAAATCCTTTTCCGGATCGAAGGTATCCCGTGAAGATGCGGTGCTGATTCTGAAGCCTCCCTTCTCTCCGCTCGAAAAATTATAGATGTTATATCTGACGTAGCCTATATTCTTTTCGACGCCATCTATCGTGATGGTGTTGGCAGGAGATTTTTCATCGTCTTTACTGCATGACGCCAAGGCGACAAAGGCGAATAATAACGCGATGGAGATATGGAATATTGTCTTCATAAGATTTTTGGGGTAATTTGCCGGTTGTGAAGATAGGGGAAATTTATAAGATTCCTTCTGTCGTGGGGGTGTCGTCGGCGCCTTCGATCAAGAGCCGCAGCATGTTGAGTGCGGATGCCGATGAGCGTTCGATATTCTGTTCGCGCAGGTTGCCGAATCTTACTTTGCGGCTGAAGACCCCTTTCGGGTGTGCTATCCCTATCCATACGGTACCCACTGGTTCTGATTCGCCGCCTTGACCAGGGCCGGCCACACCGGTTGTCGAGATGGCATAATCGCTGCCGGTGAGGTTTCTGATGCCGAGGGCCATCTGCTCTGCTACCGTGGCATTGACTGCGCCGTGTTGGTCGAGGAATGCTCTGTCCACGCCCAATACCTTTTCCTTAAGGTCGTAGGTATAGGCTACTACGCCACCGAGAAAATAGTCGCTCGATCCTGCCAGAGACGTTATGAGGCGTGCGATATTGCCTCCGGTACATGATTCGGCGGTGGAGAGTGTCAGTTTACGTCTCTTCAGCGTTTGGGCGAGAGATTCGTGTACCGAGGCTCCTTCGAATCCAAGTATGTATTCTGGGATCATTTCTTCCAGTTTCGCGAAATTTTCGTCGATAAGCTTTCTGGCTGTCTCTTTTTCCAGATCGTATGCGGACAGTCGGAGCCTTATGCCGGACGGATTGGGAAGGTATGCAAGTTTCAATCCGCGTGGGAGTGAGTCTTCCCATCCGGCGATGCGTGTAGCGAGTACCGATTCGGCCAGACCGAAGGTTAGCATTGTTTTGTGGACGATGTTCCCCATTTTGAATTTTTTCTTGAGGCGGGGAAGAACCTCCTCGGCGAGCAGGGCTTTCATCTCGAATGGAACGCCCGGCATTGATACCACTATCTTGCCGTTCTTTTCGAACCACATTCCGGGGGCGGTGCCGTTGCGGTTGGGCAGTACCGTGCAGCATTCCGGTACCATTGCCTGGGAGCGGTTCAGTTCATTGAAGTCTATTCCCCGTGCCGCAAGCATGTTTGCGATCATCTCAAGTGTATCCGGATCCTCGCGCATCCCGCAGCCGAAGTAGTCGGCGAGTGTTTTTTTCGTAATGTCGTCTTTTGTAGGTCCGAGCCCGCCTGTGATGAGTATTATGTCGGCATGTGCCATTGCGTAGTCGAGCGCTCTTTTGATCTCTTCTGCGTTGTCGGCTATGCTCTCCATACCCTCGATTCTGATGCCGTTTTCGTTGAGTCGGGCGGCCATCCATGCCGAATTGGTGTCGGTGATTTGGCCTATGAGAATCTCGTCGCCTATAGTGATAATTCGTGCCAGCATGTTTTTTTGTCTGTCGTGAAATTCAGGGAACATTAAACGGGTCCCTGCCGCCAGTTTCATGATCCCACTAATCTCGCACGATAAGCCGGGAAAACCAGAACTGCAGGGTGATTTTATTTGATTTATTGTTGTTTCGGTGTCTCTTCGGCCAGCCTTATGTGCTTGCATATTTTTTTTGCGAATGCCGGGCCTTCGTATATGAAGCCGGAGTATATTTGTATGAGGCTGGCTCCGGCGTCAAGCATGCGCTGAGCATCTTTCGGTGACATTATTCCGCCAACGCCTATGATAGGATAATGGCCTTCGGTTTTTTTGTGGATGTGTGATATGATACTTATAGCGCGGTCGGTTATTGGGGCGCCGCTCAGACCGCCGTTGCCGATTCGTTTGACGGTTTTGCTGTCTGTCGTCAGGTTCGAACGCGAAGTGGTCGTGTTGACTGCCACAAGTCCGTCGAGCGGGGTGTCGATGAGTATCTGAATGATTGAGTCTATCTGCTCGAAAGAGAGGTCGGGTGATATTTTGAGCAATATGGGACGGTATGAGTTTTGGCCTCGGCGGAACTCGAACAGTCCTTCGAGAATGGCGTTGAGGTTGTCGGGATTTTGCAGATCGGTGATATTTTTTACGTTAGGACAGCTGACGTTGACCACGAAATAGTCTGCATATTCGTAAAGACTGCGGAAGAGTTTCAAATAGTCGGACGGAGCCTCTTCATTTGAGGTCAATGAGTTTTTGCCGAGGTTGACTCCGATCACGACGTTGTTGTTGCGTTTGCGCAGGTTTTTCAGCATGTTTTCGAGGCCTTTGTTCGGGAAACCCATACGGTTGATGAGTGCGTTATCTTTTTTCAGCCTGAATATGCGCGGTTTGGGATTTCCAGGTTGGGATTTGGGTGTCACCGTTCCCACTTCGACGAATCCGAAACCCATGGCTGACATTTCGCGATAGAGGTCTCCGTTTTTGTCGAAACCTGCCGCGAGCCCCACCGGATTCGGAAACTTAACTCCGAAAACTTCCCTTTCGAGAGAGGGGTGCTTGTATGAGAACATGGCCCTAAGCAGAGGCAGCATGCCTATCCTCCTTGCGAAACGCAGCATTGCCGCCACGAAATGATGGATAGATTCGGCCGAGAAACAAAAAAATATGGGCCTTAAAATGGACTTGTACATAAGCGTAATTTGTATTTCTGTACCGTCCGCCGGTTGCGTCCGGATGTGTTACCTTTTATGAATTCCGTAAATATAGTGTAATTTTTAATGGATGTTGGAGATTGTGGTTAAAATTTAACTAAAAATATTCACTGCGATAATGGTAGTTGTTCCGTATGTTCTCGAAATTTTCCGGAGCATTTTTTAGGTCTGTCGTTTCCTTGCGGATGTTGCAGTATTTTTTTATGCTTCCTGTCATTTCGCTCCAGCTGATAGGGCGTGGTGTTACACGGGGAACCTCCTCGGCCGGGTACCATCCGGCAAGAGGCAGTCCGAATTTGCGTGCGATTGCGTTTACTGCCATTGATGTTGCATTAGCCTTGCCCTGGGCCGAGTATCCTGCTATGTGCGGGGTCGATACGAATGCAGTGTCGAGCATGCGCAGGTTGATATCGGGTTCGTTTTCCCACGTGTCGATGCAGCAGGTGCATTTGCCCGACTCTGCCGCGGCCAGCATGGATTCTGTTTCGGTGATGCCGCCGCGTGCACAGTTGATAATCAGGTTTTCTGGCTTTATCTGTTCAAAGAAATGCTTGTCGGCGAGATGATATGTGGCATCTTCACCTCCTCTGGTCAGAGGCGTGTGGAAAGTTATGATGTCGCAATCGGATATTATGCGTCCGAACGGAACGAATTCTTCGGGTGTGTAGAGCGATTCGCTACACGTGCACGGTCTCTCTGCCGACATGGCTCTTTGGCGTGGGGGGTCGCAGCACAGCACGTCGAATCCCCATAATTTGGCATAGCGCGCTACCAATGAGCCGACATTGCCTACGCCGACTACGCCGATTCGTTTTTGGCATGGCTTCCAACCCTGAACTTTCGATGCGTAGGAAAGCGTGGCTCCCATCCACTGAAGTACGCCGCGGGCATTGCAGCCGGCAGCCGTTGCCACCTCGATACCTGCCTTCCGGCAATATTCGAGGTCGATATGGTCATATCCTATTGTGGCTGTGGCTATGAGTTTGACCGACGATTCATGCAATAACTCTTCGTTGCATTTTGTGCGTGTGCGGATGACAAGGGCGTCGGCATCTGCCGCATCGTTTGCCGATATGCGGTCGCCGGGGATATAAACCGTTTGGGCATACGGTTCGAGCATGCCACGGATATACGGGATATCGCTGTCGATAACTATCTTCATGGCTTGTTTTTACGGGTCAAATATACTACTTAATGACAAGAATATCCAAACTGGGCGTTTCTTAACAAAAAACCCCGCGGTAACTCACGTCACAGCGGGGATACCCAACTTAATGTATTGATTATGAAAAAAACTATAACCTCCGACTCGTGTAGCATTATTTGCCGGAAGTCACATATATAACGCATAATATGGTATTTTTGTTGTATGGTCTTATGATTTAAGATATATTTATAAGTAAATTTTATAACGTATGCCCCTTATAGGCTGATATGACTGAGGTTCTTAAAGGCATTTTCTTTACATTTGCGCACCTAATTTTCTGAAAAAGCGGAATTTGCATCTGATATGGATATTAAGGATTTCGACCCTGATGGCGTGGGTCAGGCAAACGGTAATTATTTCGGTTTTCCTTTTACGGCGGAACAGTCGCGACTTGTGCTCGTGTCGGTGCCGTGGGATGTTACCTCGTCGTATGGAGATGGATCGAGTTTCGCTCCAGATGCTATAATCAATGCATCCTCGCAACTCGATTTTTATGATCCGGTTTATCCGGGTGGATGGAAAGAGGGCATAGCTACTGTCCCGATAGATTATGGCATACAGGAAAAAAGTACATTCCTGAGACCCGAAGCCGCCAAAGTCATCGAAACGCTCGAACATGGCGGTAACATTATAGACGACATGCTTCTTCGCCGCCGCACGGAAAAGGTGAACGAGGAATCCGGGAAACTTAACGATAAAATATATGCCGAGGTGTCGAGGTGGCTTGCCGCCGGCAAGATAGTGGGGGTCGTGGGCGGCGATCACAGTACTCCGTTCGGGGCGATCAGGGCGGTAGCCGAAAAAGAGGGCGAAATTGGCATCCTCCATGTAGATGCGCATGCCGATCTGCGTGATGGCTATGAGGGTTTCGTGCATTCGCACGCTTCGATAATGTTCAATGTCATTACGAAGATACCTCAGGTCGGGAAACTGGTGCAGGTCGGATTGCGCGATGTGAGCGAAAGGGAGATGAAATTCGCTGCAACTAACAGAAAAATAGAGATCTTTACCGACTGGCAACTCGACAAGGGCCGTTATGAGGGCGAGAGTTGGGACAGGCAATGTAGTCGCATTGTTTCGCTGTTGCCTGACAAGGTATACATTAGTTTCGATATAGACGGACTTTCGCCGGATAATTGTCCCAATACCGGTACGCCTGTTCCGGGAGGTTTGTCGTTCGGCGAAGCCGCATGGTTGCTCAACAAGGTTGCCGAGTCGGGACGTACCGTGGTCGGATTCGACCTTTGCGAGGTATCTCCCTCGGCAGATAACGAATGGGATGCGAACGTCGGGGCAAGAATGCTTTACAAACTTTGTAATGTAGCTCTCAAATCACGGATTAAAATGTAAGTTCGGTCTATATTGGCATGAAAAATGGTTGCGGTTAATCGTATGAAATCAGATTACGTATTGTAAATTTAAGGTAGCCTTCTGGTGAAATGGAAGGCAATACCTGTATAAGACCATGAAACAATGACAAAACCAGGCAGACATTTTTGGTGGTTGAGAAGATGGTACCTGATAAGGCGTAGTAGCAACAGTTTCTTCGGCAGCCAATGGGCAGGCGGGGTAGTACTTGTGATATTTGCCGTTATAGCACTTGTTCTTGCCAATCTCGGGGCCACTAAAGAGTGGTATCATTACATTTTGAGTTCGGAATTTGGTTTTGTTTTCAATGATCTGGCCTTTGAAATGTCGCTTGAACACTGGATCGATGATGGTCTGATGGTGCTGTTCTTCTTCGTCGTGGGACTCGAAATAAAACGCGAGTTGATAGCCGGCGAATTGTCGAACGTGAAGAAAGCATCCCTGCCTATCGTTGCCGCAATAGGCGGAATGGTGGCTCCTGCCTTGATTTATCTCTCCATAAATGCGGGGACGGAGTTCGAAGCCGGATGGGGAATCCCCATGGCTACCGATATAGCATTCGCCATAGGTATTCTCTCGCTTTTAGGGAAGCGGGTCCCCACAGCGCTCAAGGTATTCCTTACGGCACTCGCGATCGTCGACGACCTCGGGACTATTCTGGTAATAGCCATATTCTACACTTCGAGCATAAATTTCTTTATGCTTGGCGGCGGCATATTGTTGCTGCTATTGTTATACGCAATGAACAAGCAGGGAGTGACTTCGGTATTCCTGTATGTAGTGCCTGCCATAGCCATATGGTACCTGTTCCTCAACAGCGGAGTGCATGCCACCATAGCCGGAGTTCTCGTAGCCATGATGATGCCGGTACGGCCCAGGTTTTCCAAAAAATATTTTTCGTATAAGGTCCGCTATTTTCTCGAGGATTTTAAAATGCACGATCGTAAAAGTCATGAGGTGCTTTCGAATCAGTATCAATTTGAAGACCTGGAAAGGGTTAAATTCATAGCCAATTCGGCGATAAGTCCTGCTCAGCGCCTCGAACATGCGCTGAACCCGTTCGTAACGTTCGTGATATTGCCCATTTTTGCACTTGCGAATGCAGGAGTGGAGATAACCGATATTGCCGATGTACATGTGCTCGGGAAGGCTCAAGGCCAGGGAATATTTCTCGGGCTGGTTTTGGGGAAGCCGCTCGGGATATTTCTTACCTGTTTGGCGGCGATCAAGCTCGGACTGGCAGTAATGCCCGCAAGAGGAACATGGGGTTTGTTGTTCGGTGTGGCATGTTTGGGGGGCGTCGGTTTCACCATGTCGATTTTCATTGCCAACCTCGCTTTCGGCGGTACGGAATATGTTGATCTGGCCAAGATCGCCATATTGCTCGCCTCTGTCTCTGCGGTTTTATTGGGAACCCTGGTCATTAATATTGTATTACAAAAGCAATTAAGATTTCATAAAGGTGGTAATTAATTAAAAAAAACAACAGCGGAAAGGTGTTTTTTAACATTATTTCATTAAGTTTGCAATCGCTAATGGGCATGACCCCCCCCTTTTGAGTAGAAAGGAAATAACAACAACTAATAAAAATTGTGAAAATGAAAAAATTAATGGCATTTGCGGTTGTAGCTTGTGTAGCGGCTTCTGCATTCGTATCTTGCGGTGGCTCTGCCAGCCTCAAAACCGATGAAGACTCGGTATCGTACGCTTTCGGTATGAACATAGGCGCACAGTTGAAGGAAGACAAGGTGGTCAAGATCAATGCATTCCTCGCTGGTTTGAACGACGCTTACAACGGCAAGGAAAAGATCGAACAGAGCGAATTGAGCCGTATCGTGAACCAGTACTTCAATGAAAAGCTGCCGGCCAAGAACCTCGAAGAAAGCGAAAAATTCCTCGAAGAAATTGCTGCAAATCCTAACGTGCAGAAAACAGAAAGCGGTTTGCTTTATGAAGTGGTAGTAGCGGGCGATCCCAACGTGAAAGCTACTAAAGACGAAGACGTTGTGAAAGTGGTATATCACGGAACCCTTAAGGATGGCAAGGTATTCGACTCTTCGAAAGAACGCGGCGACACTGCCGAATTCGCTCTCAACAGGGTTATACCCGGATGGACCGAAGGTATGAAACTCATAGGTAAAGGTGGTAAGATCAAACTTTGGATACCGTCAGACCTTGCTTACGGCGAATACGGATCGGGCAACGGTGTGATAGGCGCTAACGAAGCTGTCGTTTTCGAAGTTGATCTGGTAGACGTTATACCTGCACAGGCGGAAGAAGAAGCTGTTGCCGAATAATGCAACACTGATATTTCTTAATGAAACACCCGGACTTCCAAGTCCGGGTGTTTCTGTGAAGTGGCGGTATGCTTTTATTCGTGCGGCATTGCTCGATAATGCGTGGAATAAACACTGGTGTTGGGAAATGTCATGCAGATCTATTAATTTTACATCTCACTCGAAAAAGGGTAAAATAGTTACGATTGACGCCACGAAAAACCATAACATGCACGTTGATGCTTTTATTCGCATCTGCCATTTGTCAGATGGCGGCTGGATCAGAACTCTCGACTGCACCGAACGGAGTAAACAAGATGGCGGCCGAGCAGTCCGTAGCATGTGAAAGAACAGATAATGACCAATCTATCAAGAAAATGAAATATGCTATAATCCACACCGAAAAAGGTGACATGAAAGCCGAACTCTACGAAAATGAAACGCCGGGTACGGTCGCTAATTTTGTGAAACTCGCCAAGTCGGGTTTTTACGATTCGTTGACATTCCACAGGGTTATCCCCGATTTTGTCATACAGGGCGGTTGCCCCGAAGGAACGGGTGCCGGCGGTCCGGGATATACCATCAAATGCGAAACATCAGCACCCCGACAATATCATGACCGGGGAGTGTTGTCGATGGCACACAGAGGCCCAAATACCGGAGGTTCGCAGTTCTTTATCTGTCACAACCGCAAGAATACCGCCCACCTCGACGGTAAGCATACCGCCTTCGGGAAAGTGATTGAAGGCTTGGATGTCATAGATGCGATACGTCAGGGCGATCTGATTCTCGGCATCGACATAATAGATGAATAGTATGGAATTCGAAGGCAAAGTATTGGTAGTCCTTCCGCCTGTCAGCGGTACGAGCGCGCGCGGCGAATGGAAAAAACAGGAGGTCGTATTCGAACAGGAAGGAGAGTTTGGCCGCAAGGTGTGCGTCAGTTTCTGGGGCGATAAGGCGACGGATGCTGCCGGATTGCGTGAGGGCGATAAGGTCTCTGTGTCAGCGAATGTGGAATCGCGCGAATATAACGGTCGCTGGTTTACAGAGGTTAGGGCATGGAAAATGACGAAACGGACCCCGGCTGCACCACCTCTCGAGCAGCTCCCGCCGCTCGATGCGGAATTCGCACCGTCGTCGGATAATGTGTCATACAAAGAGGACAGTTTCGATGACCTGCCCTTCTGATTGTATACTCAATTTGCAAACGCAGTGGAATACTTTTGTATTCCACTGCGTTTATATATGTCAACGGGACACGGAAGAGGTATGCCGCCATATATAATGGTCTGCCGAGTAGCGACCTGCTCCGGAGACTGTCAGAGCAATGAAAATCAGCAGGTAGAGTAGCGACAATTCCGATCCGGACAGAGAGGATGGCGTATTTGTCGCAAAAGCGGCCACCCCCATACCCACTACCAGCAATAGTGAAGCAGGCCTTGTGAACAACCCGAGTATTATCAGAATAGGGCATGCGGTTTCCACCAGCATGATGAGACTTAGGGATAGTTTTGAACCGATTCCTATAGGATCGGCGAAGACGGCGGAAAGTTCTCCGTAGTTCGACGCTTTTGCCCAACCGTGCGTAAACATCATAATGCCTGCAGCTATCCTGAGTAGCAGGATGCCTGCGTCCGTACCTCGCGGAGTTGTCAAATGATTCAGAGCGTTGCCAATGGTTTTATTCATAAGTGATGCATGTTTATTGACGTAGTTAAGACATGGCTTTGGGTGAAAAGTAGCATGTAATTTATGATCTCAGCAAAAGTCCTGCCGCATATTTTTGTGTTCCAGTCAATCTATTGCAGACTTTTTTCGTGCAAATTTTGGTATAAAAAAAAAGTGTGCTAAATTTGCATTCCGATTCGCATGACAGCGTATCTAAATGGTGGATGTAGTTCAGTTGGTTAGAACGTCGGATTGTGGTTCCGAAGGTCGTGGGTTCGAGCCCCATCTTCCACCCCAGAAATAATCAAATCTTCATGTTCGGGTTCCGCAAAGTGTTTTGCGGAACTTTTCTTTTGTCCGATGTGCAAGACTTTCGGTAAAACATGATGTCGCTTTATCGTGAAAGGAGGTGGCGATCCATTTGTTTGCAGATAGTCTGCCGTTTGCAGATTCCTCAGGGCATAGCGGTTGTGCGTTTCCGGGATTGCTTGCCGGAGGTAATCGGCAATATGCCATTATCGAATGAGCAGCCGGCCGACCGAGCGTGAACGGTCGCAGATGTTCTGCTCAGACGTATATGCCGTAATTGTGTTTGATCTCGTCCATGACGAATGTGCTTCGCAGCGATCCAAGGCTGTCTATTGTCCCGAGTACGTTGATTAGGAACTCCTGATAATATTTCATATCGGGCGAATGGATTTTAAGCAGATAGTCGTAGTCGCCGGATATGTTATAGCACTCGGTTACTTCCGGGATATTCCGTATTCTCCGGGTGAATTCATTTGCTATGTCGCGGTTTAGCCTTGTCAGTTTCACGCTGCAAAATACGATGAATCCCCTGTGAAGCTTGGCAGCATCGAGTACCGCGACGTATTTTTTTATGTAGCCTTCTGTCTCTAACCGCTTGAGGCGTTCGAATACCGGAGTTGTGGAAAGGTGTACCTGTGCGGCGAGTTCTTTTGTTGTCAGTTTCGAATTATTTTGCAGGATGCGCAATATCTGCAGATCTGTTTTGTCGAGTGTGTCCATGGAATACAATTCTTTTAGGTGCCGGTTTGCTTGAGAATGTGTGCTGTTATTTTCTGTTTGCATCAGCTAATTTAGGTTATTATTCTATATTTGGCAAATATATTGTATTTTATTTCCTGTAAATATATTTTTGTTGGGAATAAAATCTAATGAAATATCAGTGTGATGGAAAGAAAAAACTTGCATTTCGAGACTTTACAGATTCATGTGGGGCAGGAACAACCAGATCCTGTCACCGATGCACGGGCAGTACCCATATATCAGACTACTTCTTATGTGTTCCGTGATTCTGCTCATGCCGCAGCACGTTTCGGGCTTCAGGATCCGGGCAATATTTATGGACGACTTACCAATCCGACCCAAGCGGTGCTCGAGGAAAGGATGGCTGCCCTTGAAGGTGGGGTAGCAGGACTCGCCGTAGCTTCGGGTGCTGCGGCCATAGCTTATGCATTCGAGAATATAACCCGGGCAGGAGATCATATCGTATCTGCACGGACCGTATACGGAGGGACCTATAATCTGTTAGCCAATACTTTGCTGTCTCATGGTGTGGCAACGACTTTCGTAGATCCATCCGATGTTTCGAATTTCGATCGTGCGATCAGAGAAAATACAAAGGCTGTTTTTATCGAGTCGCTCGGCAACCCGAATTCAAATATAATAGATATTGATGCGGTTGCGGCGATTGCTCATAAGCATGCCATTCCGCTTATAGTAGACAATACTTTCGGTACGCCGTATCTGATCCGCCCGATAGAGCACGGTGCCGATATCGTAGTCCATTCGGCGACAAAGTTCATAGGCGGCCACGGCACTTCTCTTGGCGGGGTGATAGTAGATTCTGGTAAGTTCGACTGGGCGGCATCAGGCAAGTTTCCGCAGTTAACCGCTCCTGATCCGAGTTATCATGGTGTTCGTTTTACCGATGCGGCTGGTGCTGCTGCCTATGTGGTCAGGATTCGGGCGATACTTTTGCGGGATATGGGAGCTGCCATCAGTCCGTTCAATGCTTTCGTATTGTTACAGGGGCTCGAGACGCTCTCTTTGCGCGTTGAACGGCATGTGGAAAATGCCTTGAAGGTTGTGGATTACCTTAATCGTCACCCAAAGGTGGCTAAGGTCAACCATCCCTCATTGGCAGACCATCCGGATCATGCACTGTATGAAAGATATTTTCCGAATGGTGCAGGTTCAATTTTCACGTTCGATATTATGGGTGGTATAGACGAGGCTCATCGTTTTATCGACAGCCTCGAGATTTTTTCGATTCTCGCCAACGTGGCAGATGTGAAATCGCTGGTCATACATCCGGCTACTACGACACATTCTCAACTCAGCGATGAGGAGTTGTGCAGGCAGGGTATTGGTCCGGGAACTGTACGTTTGTCCGTTGGGACGGAACATATAGATGATATTCTGGCCGATCTGGATCGGGCTTTTGCGAAGATGTGATTTGCTGCATGCGTTGGCCTGTGGTGGATTTTAACGGGATAGTCGGTTTTATTTTTTGCCGGAAGTAATGATTGTGGCAAACGGTCCTGGGAAAGAGCAGGTCGCATTCTGAGAATAAAAAGAGGTGCTTTAAGCACCTCTTTTTATTCTCAGATTTATTGTTTGTTCTTTTTCCTTTTTTCTTTCGATTTTGAATGATCGCCATAGGTGCCGTAACCGTAGCCATATCCATATCCGTAACCATATCCGTATCCGTATTTCTTGCCGACACCGATACCTTTAATGACGTACGACAATTGTTTGAGTTTGTTGCTCCTGTAGAGTTCTTCTGCGACCTTGAGATATTGTTTGTGGGTGATACCTGAGCGAGTTACATAAACAGTGGCATCGACGTACTGATTTATCAGAAGAGCGTCGGTTACCAGCAGTACCGGCGGAGTATCGAGTATTATCACGTCATACAAAGGTTTGACAGTGGAGAGGAACTCCTGCAGCTTGGGCGAGGAAAGCAACTGTACCGGGTTTGGCGGGAAGATTCCCGATGGAGCCACATCCAGATTCTTGTGTTCTACGGATGGAATGATTATTTCCGTTGCGGTTGCCTTGCCGGAAAGGAATGTAGACATGCCGGTATTAGTTGTAAAACCGAATATGTCTTTCATCCTTGAATTACGTATGTCGAGGTCGACGAGCAGGACCTTTTTGCCCACTGTAGCCCATGTCAGCGCAAGGTTCAGGGCGAAAGAACTTTTGCCCTCACCGGGGACAGACGATGTTACCATGATTACTTTCTGTCCTTCGCCGGTTAACATGAACTCGATATTTGTCGATAATAACCTGTACATTTCCACTTCGGCGGAACGGCTGTCTTCCTGTATCCTTATATCCGAACTCGATGTGCGTTCCGGGACGATACCCAATATGGGAGCTGTTGTAATTTTTTCCAGATCGTCTTTTGTCTTGATCTTATTGTTGAGCAGCTCTGTGAGGTAGATGATAATTATAGGTATGGCAAGCCCTAACAGCAATCCTATGCAAAGGACTATCATCTTTTTGGGGCTTACCGGAATAGTAGACGTGTAGGCAGGGTCTATGATTTTGGCATTCGGCGACACCATGGATAATGTTATGGCCGATTCCTCGCGTTTCTGTAGCAGGTAGAGGTATATCGACTCTGTCAGCTCTTTCTGACGGGCATAACTGCGGAATTCACGTTCGTTTGTCGAGAGATTCCTGATTCTCGACATATATATGTCCTCCTTGCTTTGCAGATTGGCAAGGGTCGAATCATATCCTTTTTCCGCGTTCTTGATACCTTTCAAGATGTCGTTGCGCAGAGACGCCAGTTGTTTGTCCATTTCGATGACAACCGGGTTTTCAGAGGTCATCGATATGGAGGCTTCCCTGCGTGTCAGCTGCATTTTGTTGTATTGTTCGATCAGCGATATCAGCGATACGTCGGTTATGCCGAGATTGTTCGGTATGGCGCCGAACTTGTTCGCATCGTTGGATACATATTGTTCTATCGACGAAAGTATAACCTTCTGCAACTCTATTTCTGCAATCTTTTTTTCGTATTCAGATCCTGATGACAGATACAGTCCTGCTTCGGCCTGCAGGTCGGTGAGTTGGTTCTTCTTCTTATATTCCTCGACATCCTTTTCGACATCTTCAAGGTCGATCGCTATGAATTCCAAGCGCGAGTCGATAAAATTTATGGTTTGTTCGGTCACCCAGCGTTTGTCTTCTATGGCGGCCACATTGTAGTAATGTACAAGCGTATTTATTATGGCTTCGTTTTTTGACGGACACGGCGAGATCATAGAGATATCAACAACACCTGACAATTTGTTTATGCTGTTGATGTTTATCTTGCCGTCAGTAATCCATGGGGCAAAACACACCCATATGGGAAAATCCTGGGTGTCATCGTTAATGCTTATGTACATTGATCCGGCAGGGGAATCGAATAGTTCGTCGGGTGCAACGATTTTCGTAAATTCGGACTGTTCGTCCGTGATCTTGAGATTGCCGTTTTTTTCCTTTTCCACCAACCACTCGCCCGTGTAGTTATTGTAGTCGTATAGGGTGACCTTTATGGGTGAATTGTCAAATACTTCGCTGTCTTTGATACGTCCTTTGTAAAAGTATGAAACGTTCAATGTGAGGCTGTCGGCCACACGGTTCTGGAGAGTGCGTGAACGTAGTATCTCTATTTCGTTGTCGATATTGCCTGATGTCGACATGATCCCCAGGTCCTTGAATACATCGAGGTCGGTTGCCGACTGTCCGCGTTTTTCATCCTTGATGAGTACTTTGGATGTGGTTTGGTATTCGGGTACGGAGTAACGCAGGTACAAGTAAGCCCCGACCATACATATTATGACGCTTGCGGCTATCCATTTCCAATGGATGAGATAGGGGGTGATCAATTCGCCAAGTGTCTTTTCCTGCTCTATATCATTGTTGATGTTATCTTGCATCGATTATAAAGTATTAAAATAATAGATTGGTGATTGTATTATCTCGTCAGTACGGTGATCAGGGTGACAAGAAGCGAAACCATGGATACTCCGAGAGACAGGTTCTGGTTGTATGCCGAGGATCCCGATTTGGCACGGTTGGGTTGCACGTAGACAACGTCGTTCTGGTGCAGATAGAAATATTCCGAGGTGAAGACGTCTGGCGATGTCATGTCGATGCGCTGGAATGTTTGTTTGCCGTCCACCTCCCTGTAAACCAGGACATTGTCGCGCTTTCCGTATATGGTCATGTCGCCTGCGAGGCCGAGTGCTTCGGGCAGGGTTATTCGTTCGTCCTTGATCGTGTAGGTGCCGGGACGCGCAACCTCTCCCAAAACGGTGACTTTATAGTTGATGAACCGTATGTTTACGGTAGGGTCGATCACGTATTCCGAGATCTTGTCTTTCAGCAGGTCTATGGCTTCGGCTTTGGTCAGTCCTCCGAGATGGATGGTACCCAGAACGGGGAAATTGATATTGCCGTCGTTATCCACGATGTAGCCCATAATGTTGAGACTCTCGGAATTGATATTCGTCGAAATCTCGGTGTTGAGACTGTTGAAGATCTTGACCGCTTCGGGATTGATCGAACTTACCGTTATATGCAGGTTATCGTTGGGCATGATTCTTACCTGATAATAACGGGCCTGGTCTGCGATGGTCTTGTCATCTACGCCTTGGAAATATGCTATTTTTTTTGTCGACGTGCAGGACGCGACCGTAAATGCCGACAAAGCGATCAATAATAGTGTCCTTATTTTCATAAATTTTCCCTTTGTGCCCTTACTTTAATAGTTCGTTTTTGAAATCGTACTCATTGAGAACCTTCCTTACATTCTTGTCATTCAGTATATTCAGGTGGAGTACATTATGGATGTCGGTACCGGCAAAATCATAATAGCCACCCTCGAGCAGTTGTAAGGCCGCCGTCCTGATATCTTTGCCATAATAGCCTGCCACAGAGAAAAGGTTCATCTGGAACATGCATCCGTGCTTTTTAAGTTTGTCGTAAATATCTGTCTTATGGTGATAGTACTTGTATCTTTCCGGATGGGCGAGAATCGGGGTGTAGCCTTTTTCGATGATAGCGTATAGGGTTTCGAAAATAAAAAGCGGTTCCTGTCCCATCGAAATCTCGACAAGCAAATACTTGTCTTTCATTGCAAGCAACTTGTCGTTCGACTCCAGATATTTGATAAATCTGGGTCCAATATAGTATTCGGCAGCAATATCCATGCCGATGTTTACATCTGTTTCGGCAATATCCTTCTTGAATTTGTTGAATGCCATTGAAACCGACTCATACGTATTGGGGTATATGTTCTCCTTCACGTGCGGTGTCAGCCAGACTTTTTTAAGACCTAAATCCGAGAGCCTCCTTAAAATGCTCAACGATACTTCCATATCTTCGGCACCATCGTCGATACCGGGTAAGATATGGGAATGTATGTCAGTCGCCAGGCTAAATGGCTCTATCTTACGTTTCCACCCGAACATTCCGTATCAACAGATTTTTTTTGAAATCATTTCGTAAATATAGCAAAAACATTAATAGGTCTGAATTCTGGCGTGCTTATCGGCCGTTAGTGTCGATGATATGGCTTGTAGGCTTAGACCCGAAGTGTTTTCATTAAATGGTTTGGTGACTTTCGGTTGGTCAATCCATGTCTGCACTATTCAGTGTCTCATTTTGCCCAATCTGTATGCGAATGCCACTCCGAATTTATATGGAAGCCATTCTCCGCTTCCGTTCCATCCTATATATTGTTTGCCGGTTTTGCTCTCATATCCTTTGTATTGGCTGTTGTGCCATCCTCCGCCTGCGTAGAGGTCGAGTCGCCACCTCTCCGAGATGTGTGTCTGGTAGCCGACGACTACTCCGAGTCCGAATCCGTATCCGCGTTGGTATTTATCCTGGTTTATATAGTTCCATTTTGTTATGTCGAACAAATGGAATGAAGCGTAGCCTCCAACGTAAAATTTCTCGAAGGCGCCTTTGGGATAGAATCTGACCTCGGGTATAGTTTGGAAAAACTGCATGTGGTTGCCGGATATGCTCTTCCATGGCGAGTAGACTATGTCGCCGTTGAAAGTGAATTTATCGCATAAGAATGTTTCGACCGACAGGTTCGTTATGCCCAATACCCAATATGCCGCATTGGCTTTGAGTTGGGTTTGTCCCGCGAGTTTAGGAGCGAGGCTGGTCAGAATTATAAAAAGCAGAATTCTTGTTTTCACTGTCTAAGTACGATTAGGCCCACAAAGATATCTCTTTTTTTAAAAGAGAGATCGTTTCCTGAAAGAATAATACGAAATGGAAAATATAATTGTCTATATGGATTATTCATTTCGGAATTGTGTAATAGAATATTGTATAATTGTCCGTTATATATAAATAGGTATTCGTGTTTTGAATTTGTCAGGAGAGATTTCGGGAAGGACTGTTTTTATGGTTGCTGTAAAACTTTAGAATGTTTCTGTCTTATGCTGCTGTCTGGTTGCCAAGTGCCATTGTGGGTGTGGATGTAGGTAATGGTTTCTTGCGCCGGGAGGAATGATCTGAGGGTGTCAGACACGGTTTTGTATATGTCGTAAGCGATGAGTCTTGTCGTCGTTTTTTCTTGCGACAGAATGACAATATGGCAGCACATGTCTGAAAAAATATGCTTTCGGCGCCTTTTTGTCAGCATTTCGGGACGAAACCCGGTTTGGCATATTATGTGATAAATAGTAAACATCGAAAAACCCAAAAAACCTTTTAAAATTTAAAAATATAGAGTCATGAAAGTGAAACCGTTATCAGACAGAGTTTTGATTGAACCGAATCCGGCAGAGGAAAAGACAGCCGGTGGCCTTTTCATCCCAGACACAGCTAAGGAAAAACCTCTTGCAGGTAAAGTCATTGCCGTAGGACCCGGTACCTCCGACGTGAAAATGGAAGTGAAGGTAGGCGACGAAGTGCTTTACGGAAAATATGCCGGTACCGAAGTAAGCGTGGAAGGCAAAGATTATATTATCATGCGTCAGAGCGATATCCTGGCAATCATTTAATCGCAAAGGCAAAGAATCTCCATCGAGTAGAATCTTGCAGTAGGTCGCCAATCTGGCAGAACCAGCAGCGACCGGATAATTTTGAAATACGAATATAAATAGGAAAATATCATGGCAAAGGAAATTAAATATAATGTAGAAGCTCGCGAGCTTCTCAAACAAGGTGTTGATGCTTTGGCCGACGCGGTGAAAGTAACCCTCGGACCTAAAGGACGCAATGTGATAATCGAGAAAAAATTCGGTGCGCCGCATATCACCAAAGACGGTGTTTCGGTTGCGAAAGAGATCGAACTCAGCGACCAGTTCGCTAATATGGGTGCACAGATGGTCAAGGAAGTGGCATCGAAAACCAACGACGATGCCGGCGACGGAACTACTACCGCTACTGTACTGGCACAGACCATTATCGGCGTAGGCCTCAAGAACGTTACGGCTGGTGCTAATCCGATGGACCTCAAACGCGGGATCGACAAGGCGGTGGATGCTGTCGTAAAAGATCTCAAAAAACAGAGTCAGTCGGTCGGCGACGATATCAGCAAGGTCGAACAGGTGGCTACCATTTCGGCAAACAACGACAGCACAATAGGTAAGCTGATCGCAGAAGCGATGGGTAAGGTGAGCAAGGAAGGGGTCATCACCGTTGAAGAAGCCAAAGGTACCGAAACCCATGTGGATGTGGTGGAAGGTATGCAGTTCGACCGCGGTTACCTCTCGGCTTACTTCATGACCGACAGCGAAAAACTCGAAGCCGTACTCGACAAACCTTACATACTTATTACCGACAAGAAAATATCGACCATGAAAGAACTCATGGGCGTATTGGAACCGGTAGCCCAGAACGGTCGTGCGCTGGTCGTTATTGCTGAGGATGTAGACGGCGAGGCTCTCGCTGCTCTCGTAGTAAACAAACTGCGCGGTGCGCTCAAGATTGCTGCAGTGAAAGCTCCCGGTTTCGGCGATCGTCGTAAAGAGATGCTCGAAGATATCGCCATCCTTACGGGCGGTACGGTAGTCTCGGAAGACAAGGGACTCAAACTCGACGAAGTTACACTCGACATGCTCGGTAGTGCCGAAAAAGTGGTTATCACCAAAGAAAATACCACGATCGTGGACGGTACCGGCGACAAGAAGGCTATCGACGCGCGTGTGGCTCAGATCCGTAAGCAAATGGAGATCAGCACCAGCGACTACGATAAGGAAAAACTCGCTGAACGTCTTGCCAAACTCGCTGGCGGTGTGGCAGTACTTTACGTAGGCGCCGCTACCGAAGTCGAAATGAAAGAAAAGAAAGACCGTGTGGAAGATGCTCTCGCCGCAACACGTGCCGCAGTAGAAGAAGGTTTCATCCCTGGTGGCGGTGTGGCTTACATACGTGCGGTTGAAGCTCTCGAAAACCTCAAGGGCGATAACGATGACGAAACGACAGGTATCAATATCGTGAAACGCGCTATCGAAGAACCGTTGCGTCAGATCGTGAAGAACGCTGGCGGCGAAGGGTCGGTAGTGGTGAATAAGGTCAAGGAAAGCAAGGGCGCATTCGGATACAACGCACGCACCGAAGTCTATGAAGATATGTTCAAGGCAGGTATCATCGACCCGACAAAGGTGGCTCGAGTGGCTCTTGAAAACGCAGCTTCGGTGGCATCCATGTTCCTTACCACCGAATGTGTCATATCGGACAAGAAAGAAGAAATTCCTATGCCTGCCGGTGCGCCGGGCATGGGCGGAATGGGCGGCATGATGTAAACCCCTGACATAATTATTTAATGGAGGCCTCCGCCATCGGAGGCCTCTTTTTTTGTTAATTTTGAGGGGATGTTAATTTTTTTATTGTATGAAGAAGATACGATTTGTCATTTTGTCTCTGAGTTTGATGTTCTCATTCTCGGTCGTTTTGGGTGCCGAATATAAAACTATTAAGGATATACCATACAGAACGGATGCTCCGGACGATTATGCTCGCAGCAGATGCGTCCTGGATGTCTATTATCCTGCCGGCGAGAAGGGATTCAAGACTTTGGTATGGTTTCATGGAGGCGGTTTGGAAGGCGGTGGAAAATATATTCCAGAGTTACTAAAGGGGAAGGGTATATGTGTGGTGGCTGTCAATTACCGTCTCAGCCCCAAGGCCAAACATCCTGCATACATAGAGGATGCGGCGGCTGCGATTGCGTGGACTGTGAGGAATATAGGCAAATATGGCGGAGACAGCACAAAAGTGTATGTCGGGGGCCATTCAGCCGGCGGTTACCTGACACTGATGGCTGGACTGGACGATAGTTATCTGGAACCTTACGGCATTGAGCCGGCATCATTGGCAGGTTTTTATCCCATAAGCGGGCAGACCATGACTCATTACACAATACGCAAGGAGATGGGACTGCCGATGGAGATTCCATATCTGGATAAGTATGCCCCTCTTGCCCATATTCGCAAGGATACGGCGCCGATTTTTATAATTGTCGGTCAGGCGGCATTGGAGATGGATTGCCGGACAGCAGAGAATTATTACTTGTTCGAGGCTCTGAAAAGCGTGGGAAATGAAAGGGTGAAGTATCACGAACTCTCGGGATTCGATCACGGATCGGTATGCGATGCCGGTCTGTTGCTTGTCCTGCGCGATATGGGAGTGAAATGATGGTTGTACGGTCTGACGATTGCAACCAATCAGAACTCGAAAAACTTTAAGCATGTCACTGGGCAAACCTGACAAGGTCTCTTCGGACTTAGTCAATCGCTTCAGGACAATTTTTCGGCGGTCTCGGCCATGCCGGGCCAGACCTTCCGAAAACAGGTCATGCCGGAGTTGTGTGCAGTGTCTCTATTTTATGTTGAAGAATGAATCTATGCGCGGAGGCCAGCCTTTGTAGCTGTAATTGAAGGTGGAATTGATGTGGCTGTTTGCAAGGTCCTGGGCGAGATAGATGTATTGGGGCGGCATCGACTGCCAGCCTTGGATTTCGTTTCTGGTAGGTTCGAACGGTACCCAGCCGTATTCGCTCAGGTATACGTCTACCCATACGTGCCAGTTGTCGTTGTCCCATCCCGGAATGAAATCCCTGTTGAACAAATAACCTCCGGATAACCGTGCAGGTATGCCATTGGCGCGGCAAAGTGCGATCATCAGATCGGCATAGTCGTTGCACAAACCGGTGCCTTTGGCCAGTGTGACGAGGTTGCCCTGTCTCGTGTAACGTTCGCCGGCATCGTATGTCAGTGTTTTGGCCAGAAATGCCATTATGTTTTTGACTGTTTCCGTTTCGGTCTGGGCTTTGAGACTGTCGGCAAGCGCAATTATTCTCGGGTTGTCTGATTCGATGTATTCTTCGCTGGCTAAATATTTTGCTTCCGGCTGTTCGGTATGTTTGCGTTTGCTGGTGCCTAATCCGGACTTATGTAGTGTCATGCTGACCTCCATGACCAGGTTTCTCGGAGCTTTGGAACCGAAATCGAAGACAAGGTATCTGCATCCGGTATTGTCTGTCATGTCATCGTCCGGTTTTTCCGATACCTGCACGGAATGTACGGTCTGTCGTCCTTCAATGGTGGTAGGGACCATTATCCTTAATATGAGATCGCTTGTGTTTTCCGTGTTGTCTATTTGCCATGTGAATTTTGCCTTTACCTTGCGGTTGCTTTGGGAAACGCAAGGTAAAGGAAGTGACAACAGCACTGTGAGTATGACAAATGCGAACCGTTGAATAGACATTGCTGACAAGTATTTGTATAGACTGTTGTTTATTCTGATATGAACCCGTAGAGCATTTCTATCTCCTGTGGCCACAACTCCTCGGCAGGAGTTTCGAGTATAAGCGGCATGTCGTCGAAACGCGGATCGTTGGCGATGTATCGGAAACATTCGAGTCCGATCTCGCCTTTCCCGAGACTGGTGTGCCGGTCGACACGCGAACCCAGTGGCTTTATTGCGTCGTTGAGGTGCATGCCGCGCAGGTATTCAAAGCCAACTATATCGTCGAATGTCGCGAATGTGGCTTTGCATGCCTCTTGTGTCCGGAGGTCATAACCGGCAGCGAAAGAGTGGCAGGTGTCCAGACATACGCCGACCCGTGATTTGTCGTCCACTTTGGAAATGATGTGTGCAAGGTGTTCGAATTTGTAGCCTACATTCGAACCTTGGCCCGCGGTATTCTCTATCACGGCAGTAACGCCTCGGGTCTTGCCCAGTGTGATATTAATGGATTCGGCCACGATGTCGAGGCATTCCTCGTCGGTTATCTTGCCCAAAGAACTGCCCGGATGGAAATTGAGTCTGTCGAGTCCCAATTGTTCGCAGCGCTGCATTTCGTCAAGAAATGCAGCGCGCGATTTCTCCAGTGCTTCGCTGTCTGGGTGCCCGAGATTTATGAGATAGCTGTCGTGGGGCATGATGGCAAACGGTTGATAGCCAAATCTGAGGCACTCCTTTTTGAAAGAGTCTATAGATTTTTGCGCAAGCGGGGCTGATATCCATTGACGTTGGTTCTTGGTGAAAAGTGCGAAAGCCCGTCCGCCTATTTCATGCGCGTTTACCGGTGCATTTTCGACCCCACCGGCTGCGCTAACGTGTGCTCCGAAATATTTCATATATTTGTTTATGTCTAATTAAAGTCGTTCAAAGTGGCGGAGCGGTATTCGCGCGTGTCGTATGTGCATTCGCAATGCCGCCTGCCGTATTCTACAAATATAATGAAAAGGCGGGTGACAAACATCGAACTTGTTCGAAAGTTTGTCCGAAGTACCTCGTGTATCTTTGAAATAATTTAGTTTGATACTGTTTGGGACACACATTCAGCATGTTTTTTTTTTGTCGGTTGCCCGCAAACGCGGTGTTGAGATGTTTTAAAATGGAATATTTTGTATCCCCAACATGTTTACGGCACGGTTTCTGCCGATTTTTCGATAACATAAAATTGGACCGATATGGAATCACCACAAAGCACGATCAAACTCAATAACGGTTGCAGAATACCTGTGCTCGGATTCGGTACGTTTCTTATGCCTCCGGGGGATATGGCTTACGACTCCGTTAGAGCGGCACTCGATGCCGGTTACAGACATATCGATACGGCCTCTGTTTACAAAAACGAATCGGATGTGGGCCGTGCCGTGCGAGACAGCGGAATACCTCGCGGGGAAATCTTCGTTACGACCAAACTCTGGAATGACGATCAGGGGTATGAGCCAACTCTAAAAGCGTTTCAAAAAAGTCTTGAAAAGTTAGGTCTGGATTATGTCGACCTTTACCTTATTCATTGGCCGCGGATAAAACGTGCACCGGACGATTGGGTGAGGCTCGACCGCGAAACATGGGATGCCATGCAGCAATTATACGAAGACGGGATGATAAAAGCCATAGGCGTCAGCAATTTCAAGGCACATCATCTCGAATCGCTTATGGAAATGTCGGACATAAAGCCGATGATAAATCAAATAGAATTGCATCCGGGTCTTTTGCAGCAGGAGACAGTCGATTTTTGCCGCAAATACGATATAGCCATAGAGGCCTGGGGACCATTCTCGCGAGGGAACCTGCTCAAGGCAGGTCTGTTGAACGACATGGCTGCAAAATACGGAAAAACACCGGCACAGATATGCCTGCGCTGGCACCTCGAAAATGGATTCATTCCGCTTCCGAAATCTGTCACGCCGTCGAGGATTGTCGAGAATACCGAAATATTCGACTTCAGCATCTCGGCCGATGATTTGGCTCTTATTTCGGAAATAGATATAGATACTGGCACCGGTTACGATCCCGACAAGGTGGCTTGGTAACTTTTTGTGTAGAATATATGAAATAAGGCGGCAGAAGACCTCACGTAGTTTCTGCCGCCGTTTATTTGGGCGTATGTGCAATAAAAGATTTTCATTGCGGATTTCTTTGGCGCTTTTGGCTCTAAAATCTTATATTTGTAAAGTTGTGAGGTATTGTCTTCTGTCATGCCAGAATAAAACCAACCGGTGTAATGAAACCAGCCAGGGTAATATTGCTGATAGTGTCATCGCTTATGTATCTGCCGGTGTATGCGCAATTCACCATTAGGGATGTGCGCGAATTGGAGATACTGCCGCCAGTCAAGAAAGATGAGGCGGTAACGATAATGCCCGAATATAAGTTCGAATACGTTAACGAGGCAATGCGACGCGATATAAGGCGTAAAAAGCGCAAGGAGAGGAATTACCTGGAACTTACGGCCAGGTTCCAACTCGATCAGGTCGCTTTCGGTAACTGGGCAGGCGGCGGGGACAACAACCTGAATACCACTATGTGGGTGGATTTCAAGCATAGGTTTAAACTCGACAGATTCCAGTTTGAAACGACAATAAATGCCAAGTATGGTCTTAATTACGTGGAACAGGAGAAATTCAAGAATAACGATGAATTCAAGATCAATCTGAAAACGAGTTGGTCTATACACAAGAACTGGTCATATTCGGCCAACGGGAACTTGCGCAGCCAGTTTACCACCGGGTATAAGAATCGGGACGAACAGCGAAAGAATAACAGGCAAAGCGACTTCATGTCGCCGGGTTATCTCAACCTCTCGGCCGGTATCACCTTCAAAAAAGGTCCGCTGACCATCCTTGGTTCACCGATATCGGGCAGCGCCAGGTTTGTTCTCGACAAGGAGATGTCGGATAATGGCTGGCACGGTGTTGACAAAGGCAAGCGGGTCAAGTGGCAGGCAGGTCCGTCGATAAAGTTAAACTTCGATAAATGGTTTTTCAAGAATGTCGTGAGGGTTAGGTCGGAAGTTTATTCGTTTTCCAATATGCACATGAACCCTAATTTCAGATGGGAGACTACCATAAATGTGAAAGCTACGAAATTTCTCGAAACAACGCTGTACGCCCAGATGTTCTATGACGAACTGGCAAATAAGGCCGAAAAACCTAAGTCGATGCAGTACAAGTCTTCGATCAGTTTCGGATTGAGCTATACGATTAAAAGTAAATAAATGACCGGGGAGGGGCCGGGAAAATTATATGTACAAAAATTCTAAAAACAAAATATTATACCCGCTTTTCATTGCGCTGGCTGTCGTGGCGGGGATTTGGATAGGTAAAGTGACAGCTCCGCGGAGTTTCCATAATGCAGGCAACAGGATACCGTTGAATCGATTTGCTGAAAACAAGTTGGTCTATCTGCTTTCACTCATCGACAGCAAGTATGTGGATCCGATCAATACTGATTCGCTTACAGATGCGTTTATCCCGGATATTCTTGCCGAACTCGATCCTCATTCCATTTATATTCCGGCTCAGAATTTCTCGGAAATGAACGAGGCTCTGGAGGGAGAATTCGACGGGATAGGGATAATATTCAATATGTTGACCGATACGGTGGTGGTTCTCAATGTCCTCTCCGGAGGTCCGAGCGATAAGGCCGGTCTTATGAACGGCGACCGCATCATAATGATAGACGACAGTCTTGTGGCCGGGAAAAACGTTCCTCAGGAAGGAATTCTGAAATTGCTCAAGGGCAAAAGCGGAACTGAAGTTCACCTTAAGTTGCAGCGTCAGGGCGTTTCGGAACTTTTGCCGGTTACTGTTATTCGCGGCAAAGTTATGGTGAAGAGCGTGGAGGCTGCCTACATGCTGGAGCCTGGAATAGGATATGTCAAACTTTCGACCTTCTCGCGCAATTCCATGGCCGAGCTTCAAGATGCTTTGGCCGATCTCAGCGAACAGGGAATGACAAAACTGATATTCGACCTGCGTGGTAACGGCGGAGGTTTTCTCGATCAGGCCATTCTGATCGCCAATGCCTTTTTGCCTTCAGGCAAACTTATAGTATATACCGAAGACAGAAACCGAACCCGTCGCGAGCAGTTCAGCGACGGTACGGGGAAATATTCTGATATCGAAATAGCAGTCCTTATCGACGAAAACAGCGCGTCGTCGAGCGAGATTCTTGCAGGTGCGCTTCAGGATAACGACAGAGGTACGGTCATCGGCCGCAGGTCTTACGGCAAGGGATTGGTGCAGGAACAGATCCCGTTCCACGACGGATCCGCCTTCAGACTTACGATAGCCCGTTATTACACGCCGACTGGACGCTCAATTCAGAAACCTTATGACAACGGTCTGGAGGATTATGTCATGGACATAACGAAACGCTACGAACATAACGAATTCTTTTCGGCCGACAGTATCCATTTCGCCGACAGTCTCAAGTTTACGACTCCCGGAGGGAAAACCGTATACGGCGGCGGAGGTATCATGCCCGATATATTCGTGCCCCTCGATACGACCGGAATAACCAAATATTACATTCAGGTCGTAAACCGTAATATATTATATAGGTACACGATGGATTATGCAGACCGTAATCGCGAAAAACTCAATGCGGTCAAAACGGTCGATGATCTCAACGCACTTCTGGACAGCGATAAGCAGTTGTTCGACGATTTCATTAGATATGCTTCGGAACATGGGGTCAAACCCGATTACAATGATATAGCCGTTTCGCGGCCTTTTATGGAATCGCAGATAAGAGCTTATATAGGCCGTAATACATCGCTTGAAGATGTCGGATTCTACTCACAGGAATACGGTATGGATAACGAGATACAAACGGCCCTGGATATTTTTAACGGCAAACAGAATCAATAATTATGGCAAGTAGAGTGATTGGAGCAATATTGGCCTTGTCTGTATTGGTGATTATTGCCATGGCGGCGGTCGAAAGCAGAAACAGGACGACTGTATCTGCCCGGGAAACAGAAATGTCCGAAAGCGGGGATTCTTCATACTCCAAGGTTTTGCCAGATTCGATTCCGGCTGTTGCCGAAGAGCATGTTTCTCCACAAGAAATGTAAATCGAGGGCGGAATTTCAAGCGATTTTTTCGGAAACAATCTTGGCGGAGACGATAAAATTGTCTCCTTTCTTGATTTTTTTTACGATCATTTATTTGCTGAGAATATGCGTATGTAGGATAACATACGCTAAGTCTTGCCTTCGGTCGTTGATATGCGATGCAAATTATCGAAAAATTCTTTTATGTCTAAATTGTTAATTTTAAATACGATGCGAAAAAAAGTAACATAAATGCAAAAAAAAGTTAACGAAATATTTGGATGGATGTTTAAAGGGCCATATATTTGCACCCGCTTTGAGAGCAGAACGCTTGATTAGCGAACGAAGTTCATATCAAAGATTTTTTCGGAATTTTTTCCTGCAAAATTTTGCAGGTTTAAAAAAAGTGATTACATTTGCAACCCGTTTCGAGAGATGCGGTTTTGTTGAGAGATCACGACCGACAAAGATATACGTTCTTTGAGAGATTTTAGCAGCTAAAGTTTATTACTTCAAAGTAATGATTTAATTATTTACTTACCAATTCAAGTTAAGTAAGTCAATTCTACCTTTGAAAAACAGCCAAGATATTTTAAACGAAACATATTACTATGGAGAGTTTGATCCTGGCTCAGGATGAACGCTAGCGGCAGGCCTAACACATGCAAGTCGAGGGGCAGCATAGAAGTAGTTTACTACTTTTGATGGCGACCGGCAGACGGGTG
>CALUZO010000014.1:0-147500 GCA_944325305.1 uncultured Rikenellaceae bacterium
AGGCTTTTGCTGTTGTCGCGCACGATAAAGAGTATGTCGACGGATTTGTCTCCAACAGACCTTAACATGAACAATCCTCCGATATGTTTACTCTTTTTCCGCATTTCTTAATATAGTTCGTATTATATCGATCAGCATAGCCACAGCACCCAAAGGCATAAAACAAAACAATACAAACCATAACAACTTAGCTGACAACAATATAAACACCCATATTACTTTCAAGGAGACGTATACAAAACTGGAATAGACAAGTCTACAGACCAATCGTGTACGATTATCATATCATTGTAAATCCATCATTCTGCATATATTGAAGCGACCTGCTTTTAAAAGCAGGTCGCTTACTTGTTACCTGCGGGTTCCCGGTTTGCATCCTTAGATCCAAAGACCCTTCATGAAAGCAGCTTGAACGGATCATTGAAATATTCTATTCAGCATTGTAATTCCAAACGATATCGGATACACATGCTGAATGACATTATTCCCTGCCTACTGAAAAGAGGCCTCTGATAATTAATGGCAGATGACATGAGACATCTCCCAAAAAATAGTTTGATTCTGCATGCATCGCATAGCTTTATAATCATATTGCGGTCCTGTGGTTACTGAGTACCGAATTACAACTGCGCTAAATAGCAGAAGACCTGACATCGAGTCTAAGTAACCAACACCAATATATCCCGCCTAAAATAGCTGCTACATTGTTTCATGTCGGGAATGCTTTCCATGCCCGTGAATCTATTGCAATAGACATATTGCAATACTAAATCCAACCTCTAATTTTGTTGACAGATTTGATTATCACCCATAATATCGCGACAACAGATACGGCCATAAACATCCAGTAGCTTCTGGGGATTGTTTTTTGTTCGACAACCTCTTTGACATATACATCACGATATATTACCGAATCGTTTCGTTCACTCGACTCTGTATCTTTTAGCTGTATGTTTGCAGGAATCGCCGCCTTCTTGTTTGCGAGCGTGTGACGCAACAAACCTTCTTCAATCCATGCATCAGAAGTGGCGATATTAGTTTCCAAATGCGAACTGTCCTTTCTGACTTGCTCCCGCACTTCGACAGGAAGACCTACAAATATGGTCGTATCGCGCAATTTCTCGACATATTGCGTACGAGTGACCGTACGTACGCTATCTGTGCGATGGGTTACCTGCGGCACTATTTGAGGAGAGCATGAAGCCAATATCAATGTTGCTGTAACCACTGTCAAATATTTGCTTTTCATCGTCAATTATGATTTAACCACTCCTTATGCGATACTATCCTCGAAAAGTTTCCAGCCTGTCTCTACATCCGACATTACGGCCGGCACGCCATTCTCCATACGCGACATTGCCGCGACAAGCGGAACCATTACGTCGCGTGACGTGGTTTGTATACTCAAATCGGGCTCGACATCTGCCCATGTAGCGACTGTTTCTATGTATAGGTCTGTATTGTTTTCATTTGGCGGAGCATACCGTGCTATCATCTGCCGTAAGGTATGCAAGCCATAGCGTTTCTGGTATGTGTATAGTAACATAAACATTGCCCTGTAGCCATAAGCCATATTGCAGAACTGTTTGAATGATTTGTCTGTCGAAGGCCTTTTTTCTCCTTGGTAGATTGTGGCAGAACAACGTATGTTTCCTGGATTATTGTTCCTGATTCCCCTGCTCATTGTTATTTGTTTTAAAATATTCTATAATTCGATATAATTCGTTTTTGTCGGCCATATTAATTATCGCATTTATCAGTTTTGCCGTTTCCTGGTAACGTCCTTTATCCTTGTCATTGGCCTTTTCGTATATGGACTTCAGTTCTATTATCCCTACGAACACGGCTCCCGTAAGTGTCAGTATCGGGAAAAGCGGCACATTGAATGAAAGTTGCGGATTCAGGTGGTAGAATGACAGCATCAGCATAGCGTCTATCAGTGTAAGCACCAATAAAAGGTTAAAATATGAAGCGAGTTTATCGACCGTCTTACGCAATCCGTAAGAGGAACGATATTGCCCCAACTGTTTGGCTTTACGCAGTCCGGACCACAAATCGAGCATTACTACGAGTATTACTGTTATGTAGAGTACGACTATCAGTGTGATTTGTCCGCTGAGTTCATTTATAATCACACCTATCGTTTTATTAATTGATTGTCCTTCTGTTTCTGTCATTGATTAGGTTTTAATTGATAATACAAAAGTTTATAATCCCGGGATCCGATGCGAAGTTAAGAGATATGCCGAGCCTAATCAACTTATTATCAGTGTACTTTTTGACACCTTGCCTGTATAGGATTGATGATGCGTAACAGACGAACTGCAGGAGTATCTCGTACAAGATACAATCTTATCGTGGACTCCACCAAAACCAACATATTCTTCTGTGTTGCGAAAAAGAATAGACAGCCTGATACGAGAGAGGTTTGAGATGGAGATTATTTTTTTCGCTTCTATATACCCGATTAATACATTCGCTTAATACAAAAGTGTCAGGTGAGTTGTATGTCAATTGTATGTAAGCGCAAAAAAATAGCCACCTAAAAATAGGTGGCTATCGGTATTCGTGAGTGGGCCCACCAGGGCTTGAACCTGGGACCCCCTGATTATGAGTCAGGTGCTACTAACCAACTGAGCTATGGGCCCTCTTCTCAAACTATAACGCCGACCGAAGTCGATGTCTTGTTTTGCGATCACAAAAATACAACTTCGAACAATAAAACCAAAATTTAGCGAATATTTTATCAGTAAAATCGGCAGTTAATTCGTATTTTTGTAAATACCAAACAAAATCATTTATCATGAAAAAACTTTTTGCAATACTGACAATCACGATGCTTTCATTGTCCATAGCATCGGCACAGGATTATAAATGGGCCGTTGGGGCAAGATTTGGCGGTGAAATGGGAGGCGCTACGGTAAAATATAATCTCGATGGCGTCAATGCACTTGAAGGCATGCTTGCCTCGCCGTGGAATGATGGATTTGTGGGCACCGTGCTCTACGAACGGCATATACCCGTAATTGCTGAAGGCTTTCATTTTTACTACGGTGGCGGTGGACATATAGGAGAATGGCACCACAAATTCTCCATCGGCGTAGACGGTATAATAGGTCTCGAATACCGTATAATAAATGCACCGCTTGCTTTGTCACTCGATTACAAACCGGTTTTCAATATTGCGGAAAAGCCTAAATTCTACATGGCCGATATAGCGCTCGGCGTTAAAGTGACATTCTGAGCAAGCGTCAATCCGGACTCTCGTGCCGTGCCGAGTTGCATATAAAAAAAATATCCGTATATTTGCACTGCTTTAATGCAATGGTATTGAGCCATGGTGTAATGGTAACACTGCAGATTTTGGTTCTGTCATTCAAGGTTCGAATCCTTGTGGCTCAACAAAGTCAACTGATCGTCAAGCGATTACACGATAAAAAAGCAGGAACCGTTTCAAGACGGTTCCTGCTTTTTTATCGCTCCTTTATATGAATAGCTTACTCGGTTTATGCCCGTATCCAATCGGTTTTATGCATGCTATTATAATTATGAGCGCCAGGCAAACAGTGTATCGTGCCGATTGTGAAATGTATGATTTAGGCCTGTTTCGCAAGGCTGTCCCGAAAGTCTGGTATCGGAAGACAGATAATAGAAATCTTTGGTAATTGCTATTTTATTTTATTCGGCAGTTTGATATACTTGGCCTCGTCTATCGGCTGTCCGGTCTCGGCATCGGCGATCATACTTTTAAAGCAAACTCAACATTCCAAGCACTCCGTTCTGCGGTTCATGCACATCCAGACTCCACAGCTCGTCACCCGCGACACAACAGAACATCGCGCTTTCGCCAACCCTATTCACTAATTTTCCCTGTAGCCTAATATATCCAAAAATAAACGCTTAAAGCATCCTTAGCTTTTTTTAAGTTTTCCCAAATACCCGTAAAAAAGAGCATCTGTTCCAGATTCAGGAGAAAGTGATTTTTCATTAAGCGTCACCCAATCACCGTACTTCCGAGTGCTCATCTCCTTAGCAAAACCATTAAACATCCGGTCCTATGAACGGTATAAACGATAAACATAATTATACTCAGACTCACCAATAACTCCATCCTTCATGTCACTTATAGTTCCTCCTCTTAAATATTTTTTCTTGTCGCTTTTCCATTCCGTCATCGACACTTGTTTGACCGGCATAATAATCGACAAGTTGTCAATGAGAAGTCATATTATTCACCCGGTCGATATCGCTCCTTCGGTTTATCGAATGTCTGGTTGACCCATTGCGTCGTGGTAGACATCGGAAACTTGAGTCCTTTATTTGTTCGAATCCCCAAAATCAGTCAGTGCGATAATTCCGGTCTGGCAGCGACAAAAATGGATATCCCATGCCAGAAGACACACCTTACTGCAGAACATGCCTCTTTATCTGTCGCATTGAGTCAATGGCTCACCGAAACTTGAAAGACTCACCGGAATTTAGCACTGAAAGACACTTATTCCTTGTCGGTTCAGAGGTGCAGACTTCTCGGCAAGGTGCAGAAAAAAAGGAATGAAATACAGAATCGTACTTCATTCCTTGTCGTTGATTTTAATTGAGGTGGTCCCTCAGGGGCTCGAACCCTGGACCCCAACATTAAGAGTGTCGTGCTCTACCAGCTGAGCTAAAGGACCATTCGCATCCGGGGTTCCCCCCTTCTTACGGGGTGCAAATATAGGGGATATTTCGCCAAACTCAAAATATTTTAACCAAAATATGACATGAGCGATTAATTATAATCTTTACACCGGCCTCATCCAGCGTTACCTACAAGAACGTACAGTCTCCGATCTCCTTGAATCCGCGCAGAAACTCCTCGACACCCATTCTTTTTTTCCCGGCCACCTGCAATTCCCTGATCGACAACATTCCGCCGCCGCAGGCGACACGGATAAAAGTTCTGCCATCCGAAAACAGAGTTCCGGGAGCCTCTCCGCTTCCACCTCCAACAACCTGAGCACTATATATCTTTACATGCAGCTCTTCACCGCCATTGCGTTTTAACGGCGACCATGCTGCCGGATACGGCGACAGACCTCGTACAAAATCGTAAACTGTCCTCTCATCTGCATTCCAGTTGATTCGGCAATCGTCCTTGAATATCTTCGGAGCAGATTTCAACCCTTCATCGTTAACCGGCTGTTCTACCGGCACAGCGCTCCCTGCCGCGATTTTATCGACTGTCTCGAGTACAAGACCGGCTCCGGCTTCCATAAGTTTATCGTGCAGCGTACCGGCCGTATCATCATACGCTATCTCGACCTCGCGCTGTCCCAATATCGCCCCTTTGTCTATCTCGCTGTTGAGCATGAATGTAGTAACGCCGGTAAGTGTTTCGCCGTTTATTATGGCACGGTTTATAGGTGCTGCGCCACGATATTGCGGAAGAAGCGAAGCATGCAGGTTGAATGTTCCCAACCTCGGCTGCGACCACACCACCTCCGGCAACATGCGGAATGCTATGACAATACCGAGATCGGCATCCAACGCGCACAGATCTTTCAGAAAATCCGGATCCTTGAGCTTCTCGGGCTGCAATACAGGCAGACCCGCCTCGAGAGCATATTTCTTGACTGCACTTTGCTGGAGCTTGAGCCCGCGACCGGCAGGCTTATCTGTCGAAGTTACCACGCCTACGATATTGTAACCGCCCTCTACGAGTCGCTTGAGCGATTCGACAGCAAAATCCGGCGTCCCCATGAAAACGATTCGGATGTCCTTAGCGTTCATAATTCTGTCCTTAAAAAATTTTTTGGCCGCACTCAGCGCATAATCCCGCACTCAAGGCATAATCCAAAGATCACGGTATGCTTTTCCTGCTAAACAGGCTATTGTTCTTTCCGGAAAAGCCCCAGCATATGTCCCATGCGTTTTTCCTTTGTTTCCAGATATTTCTTGTTATGCTCGTTCGGCTGGATCACGATCGGAACGATCTCCTCTATCGAAAGACCGTACCCTTCGAGGCCGGCCCGCTTCTGCGGATTGTTCGTCATGAGGCGCATTTTCTTGACGCCTATCTCATGAAGGATACTCGCTCCTACACCGTAATCGCGTTCGTCGACGGCGAACCCGAGTTTGACATTTGCCTCTGCCGTATCGTAACCCTCCTCCTGAAGTTTGTAAGCCTTGAGTTTGTTGCACAATCCTATACCCCTGCCTTCCTGGTTGAGATACACGATGGCACCCTTACCCTCTTTCTCGATCATTCGCATGGCCTCATGGAGCTGGTCGCCGCAATCGCATCTCTGCGATGCGAATATATCGCCTGTCATACATGAAGAATGCACCCTTACGAGTACCGGTTCGTCATCGGCCCACTCGCCCTTGACCAAAGCTATATGCTCCAGTCCGTTGCTTTTCTGCTTGAACGGAATAGCCTTGAACTCTCCGTACTCCGTCGGCATTTCTACCTTTACACCCCTTTCGACGATGGATTCATTCTTCAGACGGTAAGCTATCAGATCGGCTATGGATATGATTTTGATGCCGAACTTCTCGGATATTTTGAGCAGATCCGGAAGACGTGCCATCGACCCGTCCTCGTTCATGATCTCGATCAGTGCGCCACCCTCTTTCAGGCCTGCAAGACGTGTGAGGTCAACTACGGCCTCCGTATGGCCGGGGCGGCGAAGTACGCCCTTGTTACGTGCTCGCAACGGGAAAATATGGCCCGGACGGCCAAGGTCAGACGGTTTGGTATCCGAATCGACGAGAGCCTGCAATGTCCTTGCCCTGTCCCGTGCCGAGACTCCGGTAGTGCATCCGTCGAGCAGATAATCGACCGACACGGTAAACGGCGTACCGAGCATCGACGTATTGTCTGCCACCTGCATGTCGAGTTCGAGAGCGGCGCAACGATCCTCGGAAAGCGGCGCGCAAAGCACCCCCCGACCATTTTTCAGCATGAAATTGACAATCTCGGGAGTAATCTTTTCTGCTGCGATAACGAAATCACCTTCGTTTTCACGATCCTCGTCGTCTACCACTATGAGCAGCCGACCCTCGCGTATCTCCTCGATACCCTCTTCTATGGTGTTAAGCACCTTGTTTTGAGCGTTCATATCTGTTTTTTATATCTCTGTATTTACATTTCACGTAATCGCGCAGTCTCACGAATTTCATGTAATACCAGTCGGCATTGAGCAGGTTCGAATCATTCGTGGCCTTATATATCAGGAATAGCCCTATCGGCAAAAGTATTATGGATGATATCCATGCCCCGAGCGAAGCATCCCAACTGCCCTCGCGCCCCATCTGCTTGCCCATGATGCTTATGAGGTAGTAGATCACGAAAAAGGCAACCGAAACCACAATGGGCATTCCGAGTCCGCCCCTGCGGATTATGGCTCCGAGCGGCGCTCCGATCAAAAAGAATATCATTATGGAGACAGGAAGCGCCAGCTTGTTGTGCCAGTCGAGTTGGTAACGGTACAGTTCGGTGTATTTCGCCTTGGCCATGCTTTCGTCCCTTATGAACATCGAACGGGAATTGCGGGCATTGTTGGCGGCTCCGGCCCACACTTTCTGTTTGTCCTTGACATCGAGCCGCGCAATCGAATCCATGGTCACCACAGGTGTTCTCTCGTTTTGCAATGCCCTCAGGCTGTCTACCGCAATGTCAACGTCATGAGGAAATATGAAATCCTTGAACAACGGTCCGTAAGCCTGTGACTGAAGTTCGGCAGCTTCGTGCGAAAGCGAATCTATGCCGTGCTTGAGTTCATTCATGTTCTGCATCTCGCTGCTGGAGAACAATCCAGCATCCGTACGCTGGAAATCGAATCCCGACATAGCGATAGACATATTCTGTTCGGAAAACATTCTTCGCGTCAGAGAATTTTTATTATACCACTGCACGCCTCTCGATTCCTCGAACGACTCGCCGTTGAAGAGCGTAACGAGCAAAAACTTCTTATCTTTAGACAATCTGATATACCCCGAATCGGCAATTGTTGTCGACATCTTGCCCGGGTCCTTATAGTCGTATATGAGAACATCTGTCAGAAGACCGGTTTCCTTATTCGAATGCCCCACGCGTACGCTCATGTTGGGAATGTCATTCGTGAACAACCCATCCTTGAACTCTATCTCCTGCTTCTGGCGGCGTATGTCGTAAAGCATGGCCTGCATCTGCCTCACAGCATACGGAACAAGGTTGTTCCCCGCATAGAAGCCTCCGATGGATATGAAGACCATCAGTATGAGCAGCGGCTTCATGATCTTGGGCAGTGACATCCCTGCCGATTTCATGGCGAGCAGTTCGTAGTTTTCGCCGAGGTTGCCCATCGTCATAATGGATGCCAGCAGCGTGGCCAAAGGAAGTGCCATGGGGATACACGTCAACGAAACGTAGAATAAAAGCTCGGCCATCACATCGATTCCGAGTCCTTTGCCGACAATCTCGTCGATATACTTCCACAGGAAGTTCATGATGAAGATAAACATCACGATGAAGAAGGTGAGGAACATCGGCCCCGTGTATGTCTTGAGTATCAGTCGGTATATCGTCTTCATTGTTTCGCGCGCGCGGATTTGCCAGACAAAGGTAAGAGTTTTACTATAATAAGCGTAAGCGCAAGTACAAATATTGTGGCCGCGCCAGCCGGAATATTCATGTAATAGCTAATCACAAGTCCCGCAATATTGCCAATGATGCCGAACATGACTGCCCAAACCGTTATCCGTCCGTAACTCTTTGTGAATATGTTTGCAATAACAGCAGGAAGCGTCAGCAGCGATATGAGCAGGACTATCCCTACGGTCTTGATCGAGAAAACGATAGCCAAAGCCACCAGCACCGCCATAGCATAAGAGATGAAACTGACAGGCACTCCCCTGCTCCGCGCAAATTGTCTGTCGAAGGCAGCGAAAACGATCTGATGCCATGCGACAGAAAATACGGTTACCAACACCGCTGCAAGAATACCTAAGGCTGCAAGATCGCCACCCGTCACTGTAAGAATATTCCCGAAAAGAAAACTCATGAGATTAGGCACGTAACCGGGAGTCATGTAGATGAAGATTATGCCGACAGCCATACCGACAGACCACATGATGCCGATGGCCGAATCCTCCCGCATTTTTTCCCGGTCCGAAACCCACTCGATCCCGAGGGCGGACAGCACGGCAAAAATAGCGGCACCCAATATCGGGTTGGCTCCGAAATAATATGCTATTCCTATACCCCCGAACGAGGCGTGCGTTATTCCCCCGCTGAGGAATACGGTGCGGCGCGCCACGATATAAGTCCCGATTATCCCGCACACAAGTCCCGAAAGTATACTCGCAAGTAAAGCGTTCGTCAGGAACCTGTATTCGAATATGCCAGCTATGATGTCCACACCTCAATTATTTGTCACGGCAAATATAATGAACCGAACCTGCAAAAGCAAGCGAGTCAGCCGGCGACAGGACGCACCCGACCTACGCCCGAAACCCTGAAAACGACACGCCACTGTCTACAAACAACCAAGAGCATCCGACCTCAACACACACTACAAACACATCTCCGACACAAGTCATGTCCAATACATTTCGGCTATACGGCAACGGCAAATCGAGATTTACCATTACTGTGACCTTCTCCAGGTGATTTCTCCGGCCCCGGCCAAGTCAGGCTCCACAATTCGCGGCAATGCCGAACATACAGTTGAACCCGATGAGCCATCTCGCACAAACTCAGGCACGAGACAATTCTTGACAAATCGCCACATCACAGGTACCCGCAGACAACATCAATATCATATTCGTCGATCAGGCATTTGTTTATACCAAAATTTCATACCTTTGTAACTGGATATGAAGAATCTTTTTAAACACATAACAATAGCCGGTTTAACATCAGCAATGCTGATGTTTTCGGCATGTAGAGATGTGAAATCATATATTTCGGGGAACCTCGTGAGTCTCCCCGACGGGAAAGTCTGCCTCTACGGCTACGACGGCACGCTAACAGCCATGGACAGCACCACCTCCCACAACGGCCGTTTCACACTCACACAGCCCCAGGCACTTCCCGACTTGGCATTTGTCGGATTCGAATCCCTGCCGGACCTGCTTGTGCCGGTACTGCTCGACGGTTCAAGGGTCTATATCAGCGGCAACCTCAATTACAAAGACGACATAACCGTTTCCGGAACAAAAGCCAATGACGAACTACGAGAATATACTCTGTCGATACGCAACACCGACATAATGGCGCGGGCAATAGAAATCGAACTCGACACGATGGATCCGACAGAAGACTCGGTCAGATATGCCCAAATGAAAGCCAAACGAGATTCGTTGCGTAATTCCATAGCCCGTTCAAGGTCGGAATTCGTACGGCGCAATCCATCGAGCCTGGTATCGGCCATGTTTCTCGACATGTCGTTTAACGACTCCATGACCCGCCAGCAGGTCGACTCACTGATAAACTGTCTTGACAGCACCACAGTCGACAACGCCTTTCTGCAAAGGTTACGCTTCAGACTCGAACATGTCGAAAACTGACCTGCCATGACAGCACTCAAAGTATCATTCCATACGCTCGGCTGTAAACTCAATTTCGCCGAAACAGCCACCATCGCCCGTCAATTCAGCGCAGGCGGCTATACGAAAACAACAGCAGCCGATGCCGACATATGCGTCATAAACACATGCACGGTAACGGAGCATGCAGACAAAAAATGCCGTAACCTTATCCGCAAACTCGCACGCACCAACCCCAACGCCATCATTGCCGTTACGGGTTGCTATGCCCAGTTGAAACCCGATTCGATACGTCAGATCGAAGGTGTCGACATCGTACTCGGGAACTCTTCTAAGGGACAATTGTTCGACCAAGTCGACGAACTTGTAAAAAGAGGCAAGGTCTCCCCTTGCGAAAACGACGCGTTCACAGGATTCTTTTCGGCCTTCTCCACCGAAGGCCGAACCCGTTCGTTCCTGAAGGTGCAGGACGGTTGCGACTACAAATGTTCGTATTGCACCATACCGTACGCCCGTGGCGAGAGCCGAAACATACCTATCGCCGAAGCTACGGAACAAGCACGCGCCATAGCCGCAGCAGGGCAGAAAGAGATAGTACTGACAGGTATAAACACAGGCGATTTCGGACATACCACCGGAGAGAGGTTCATAGACCTTTTAAAAGCCCTGAACGGTGTCGAGGGCATAGAACGCTACCGCATATCGTCCATAGAACCCAATCTGCTCACCGACGAGGTCATATCTTTCACTGCGACGAGCGAAAAGTTCCAGCCTCATTTTCACATTCCTCTTCAGAGCGGATGCGACCGAATACTCGGACTCATGCGCAGACGCTACACCACCGACGTCTTCGCACGAAGGATAGAGACCGTAAGGCGTGTGATGCCCGATACGTTTTTCGGGATAGACATTATCGTCGGATTTCCGGGCGAAAGTGCCGAGGATTTCGAAACGACGTATGCATTCCTCGAAAAAATATCCCCGGCATACCTGCATGTTTTCCCGTATTCAGACAGGCCGCTTGCTCCCGCGTCCAGGTTCGATGGGAAAGTTGCACCGCAAGTGATGGCTGACCGAGTGAAACGACTGACAGATCTCAGCGACCGTATGCATAAAAGGTTCCTGGAACGTTATATCGGTAAAGAGGCTCATGTTTTATGGGAAAGTACGCTTAAGGAGGGTAAAATGGCCGGATTTACCGGAAATTATATCCGGGTTAAGGCCCCGTACGACAAAAAATATGTAAACAAAATAACTAAAGTGCTGCTCACAGGTATAACGGAAGACGGAAACATGACAGGAGAGATTACCACATAACGAGATACTGAATGCGGCTCGGTAATCTCCGAAAGCGCAGGCTTTCTCCGATTGCTCTCGCCTTTTCACTATATTTGTAGAATATAGGAGGCGGCTCGGTAATCTCCGAAAGCGCAGGCTTTCTCCGATTGCTCTCGCCTTTCACTATATTTGTAGTGTCACAGGATGCCATCCGACGAAACCAGGGAAAAATTTCCCGCAATTCGACATCCAACTGTTATTGAATTTGTCAAACTTTGATGGTGATATGAATATACGCAAAAAAATAATGCTCGGCTTTCTATGCCTTGGAGCCATGCTTGCATTTTCCGGCATGATCTCGACGTTCCAGTTAAGAAGATTAAGCCGTAATACCGAAAACCTGCTCAATTCTAGTATCAAGAGCATAGCAGTATCCAAAGCCATGCTCGACGTTTCGCAGGAGCAGAACACCTCACTGCTTCACATGATCGTCCTCGGCCAAACCGAATTCGACAGCACATTCACAGCATCACGCATTGCATTCGGAAAAGCTCTCAAGAACGCAGCCTCCATGGCAGAAAGCAATGCAAAGGGGCTGGATTCGATATATACCGCCCGAGACAACTACTACGAATTGATAGACAGTTTCTTCCATACCCCGGGAGAGAAAGACATAGAATGGTTCATGCAGATGTACGGATCATCCTACATGGCACTCACGAGCGCTATAAAGAATTACATGGTCGCATCGCAACATATAACTCTCAGTAAGGCCGAATCACTCGAAAGATACGCTTATCGCGCAATCATCCCCGGCATCATCACCCTCTGTGTAGCGATATTGTTGATTATAGTCTTCGCATTCATGATGGAAACATATTACATCAGGCCCGTGGAACGCATGACAAAAGGACTCGACTCTCTGCTCAAACACAGGTTCCCATACAATGTGGAGGTCGAAGGCAACGATGAGATCGCACGCCTGAACGATCAGTTGGAAGAACTGGCTGCATTGGCACGTGACAGGATCAAAGAATAGCTATGAGACTGGCTGTAGTATTAAGATATATAGGTATTATAATGCTGCTCAACGCAGCGTTCATGCTGCTGTCGGCAGGCATATCGCTTATCAATAACACTGATTCGGGATTCTATCCGCTCATGCTTTCGTTCGTTCTTACGAGCATACTCGGTGTTTTTCCGCTGATTTTTGTCCGCAAAAACGACCGCATCAATATGAAAGAGGCATACGCTATCGTTGTTGGCGCATGGCTCACAGCTTGCATAGTCGGAACTTTCCCCTATCTGTTGTGGGGAGGAGAATTTTCCTGGCCCACGGCATGGTTCGAAAGCGTCTCCGGTTTTACTACCACTGGGTCCACAGCCCTGGCAGATGTCGAAGCGCTACCAAAGGGCTTACTATTTTGGCGTTCGTCCACACACTGGCTCGGCGGTGTAGGTGTCGTCATGTTCGTACTCGTGGTGCTGCCGACCGTAGGCAGAACAAAGATGACGCTTTCGAGCGTTGAACTGTCGCCAATGGCCAAGGAAAACTACAGATACAAGACACAGAAGGTCATATACATTCTTTTGTCGGTATATTTGGGTCTGACAGTATTGGAAACCATATGTCTGAAAATCGCAGGGATGGGATGGTTCGACGCGATTAACCACGCATTCTCGACCGTATCCACCGGAGGATTCAGCACAAAAAACGCCAGCATAGCTTATTACAACAGCCTAGCGATAGAGATCATAATAATGATCTTCATGCTGATGTCCGGTCTCCATTTCGGGCTCATCTTCGCTACGCTTGTCGGCAAGCGCAATAATATTTTCCGCAACGAAGTATCGCGGTTCTACTTTGCGACATTCCTGATCAGCGGGCTGCTTATCACTTTCAGTCTGTGGCATGCAGGTATGTACGGTTCTTTTTTCGAGTCGCTCAGATACTCTCTTTTCCAAACTGCAGCCGTGATAACCACCACCGGATTCGCCACAGCCGATACGACATTGTGGACATCTTTGGCCATCATGCTGCTATTGTATCTTATGTTCCAGTGTGCGTGTGCCGGTTCCACCTCAGGCGGTATCAAGAGCGACCGTGTATGGCTTGCGCTCAAGGCAATCCGCTTGCGCATACTCCGACAACAACACCCCAATGCAGTCATACGCATCAAAATGAACGGAGTTCCTCAAGACAACTCGGTCATCAATTTCGCGATGTTCTTCATCGTGATATATATCATGATAATATGTGCTGGCACTATAATAGTATCCGCAACGGGCGAAGACCTGATGACTAGCTTCAGTCTGGTTGCCACTAGCATGGGCAATGTTGGGCCAGGATTCGGATCTATTGGTTCAATGAGCAATTATTCCGAGATTTCGTCGTTTGTTAAAATATTCAGCACTATCTTTATGCTGTTGGGACGTCTCGAAATATTCGGACTTTTTCAGTTGTTCCTTATGAAATGGTGGAGATAATGATTTTCAAAAAGCTATATATCGCCTTATTGCTGACATTCTGCGCAGTCCACTTCAGCACGACAGCCCAGGTGCGCCCACGCGTGGACGGGCTCGAGGTCGACACCACTTATATGTCGCTGCTGGCCGAAGAGATGAAACTGCGCACACAGGAAGACTCGCTCGTTAAAACCGTAGCCTCGTTGCGTGAAAAACTGCGCACAGACCGCAACAATATCCAATCGAACAGTCAAAACATCCTCAAACTCGAAGGCGAAATATTCGAAGTACGCAACAAGATAGGCCGCATAGCCAGCCAAACAAGCGCCATCGAGCAGGATTTCATACTGAAGAACCTCGGTGGCGTTACCAACCAAACAACCGACCAAAGCCACAAACTACAAAACTCAGGCAACGTATCGGCATACCTGACGGCAAATCCTTTTTTCAAACAGAACATGCCGGCAGAAGATTATGCGGCATTGACTCTGGCTGGCGAAAAAGAGAAACCTCTGGCCAGCTATATCAGAATATTCGCCCACAACTATAACCTCCTGTCAAAAATCGCCGACGAATACGCCAAAGCAGACAGCGTTGTAGTGGCCGACAGCCTGTGGCAAAATTACATAGAACAGAAACGGCTTCTGTCAGCGATATCAGATTCAGTCGCTACCTTGAACGACTATATTTTTGACACCAAATCATACAGCTACAACCTTCTTCTCGACAAGCTGAACAAAACGCAACTCATCAAGGAATTCGGCGACAAAAACTCGCAGGCACGAAGCGCAGAAGCACAACTCAACAATAAATCCGAGGCTGTCGCTGTATCGGCATATCCTATCCGCAAACGACTGACTCTCGATTACGAGACTACGCTCGCCCGCATCCTGGGACTCGACATGGCACTCGACTCTCTCGAAATAATACAGGCGGAACTCGATACGCTCATGTCCGATTATCCGCCGATCATGCTGAATGAAAAGCTCTTTATAGATTATGAGCCGATAACGATTCACTCTCCCGCAAGGTACAATACGACAAACCCAATCCCCGAACTCGTCATATATGAAAAGGGTACCATATACCGTATCCTGCTCGGTTCATTTACGAGAGAGCAACCCGTCTCCATATTCAGGGGAGCCTACCCTCTCGGGGTATGGCGCAGCGAAGACGGCAAGTATAATTATTACGCCGGAGGCTTCGCAACACGGGAAGAAGCCGAAGCAGCACTCGAACAAATGAAGGAGGTCGGCTTCAAAGCTCCCAAGATAGCCCTCTGGGATTACGGAGATTACTCGCTCCCGGACGAAACCCAACTCTCGCAAGATCGCGAATCGACCGACGCTGCCGTACTCCGCATAGAAATATCCGGCGTCAAGGGCGACCTCAACGATGCAGTCAAAGAAGCCATCAAGGAAGCTGCACCCGGAAAAGACATAATCCGCATGGGCGACCTGTTCACTGTCGGTACATTCTCCGGCGAAGGCGAAGCAGAACGTGTGGCTTCGGCAATCAGAGCAGCCGACCCGATACTCGAAGTGAAAGTCACGGGGCAAACGGAATAAATCGACACGCCATGTTTTGCGGATATATTCCGCATGCCTCTATCGGGAACCGACAATATGCTAAAAAATCATGGAGTATTGTTGATAATCCGACAAATTTACGTATCTTGGTTGGAGTTTAGCCCAAACATACGATGACTTTAATAATCGCACTTATCATAATCGGAGTACTGTTAGTCGTCGCCGAACTCGTTCTGTTACCCGGACTTTCAGTGGCAGGCATAGGAGCACTAATATGCTACGGGATTGCCATATATTTCGGATTCAGCACGTACGGGACCAACGGAGGACTCATCGTCATAGGATCCATACTCATTCTTTCCGTGATTGCCACCGTGTTGTCGCTGCGCGCACGGACCTGGCACAAACTCGCCCTCACGCAAGCAATCGACGGCAAATCACAGATACAACCACAAGACACGCTGAAAATAGGCGACCGCGGTCTTACCGTCACTAGGCTGGCTCCTATGGGTAAGGTTACGATAAGCGGTGAAACATACGAGGCTAAATCGCAGGGGAACCTCTACCTCGATCCGAAACAGGGAATAGAGGTCGTCGGTTTCGAGAATTTCAATGTAATCGTCAAACCATTGCAAATTAATAATAATTAAATCCCAAAGACAGAATGGAAGGAGCAGGACTTTATGTCGTAATTGCCATAGTAGGCATTATCGTTCTATGGTTTTTTTTCTATTTCGTGCCGATCGGCCTTTGGTTCTCGGCTCTGGTATCAGGAGTTCGCATCAGCCTGTTGCAACTCATACTCATGCGTTGGAGAAAAGTTCCGCCATCGGTCATCGTATCGGCCATGATCGAAGGGACCAAGGCAGGCCTCAAACTAAATGCCAACGAACTGGAAGCACATTATCTTGCAAAAGGTAACGTACCGAATGTGGTTCACGCACTGGTGTCTGCCCAGAAAGCAAACATTGTTCTCGACTTCAAAATGGCATCGGCTATCGACCTCGCCGGTCGCGACGTTTTCGAAGCAGTGCAGATGTCGGTGAATCCCAAAGTTATCAACACCCCTCCCGTAGCGGCAATGGCCAAAGACGGCATCCAGCTTATAGCAAAAGCAAGGGTAACCGTACGGGCAAACATAAAACAACTCGTAGGAGGTGCGGGCGAAGAAACCGTACTGGCCCGTGTGGGTGAAGGCATAGTCTCCTCCATAGGATCCTCGGCATCCCACAAACTCGTACTCGAAAACCCCGACTCTATCTCCAAAGTAGTTCTGAGCAAGGGTCTCGATGCTGGAACAGCCTTCGAGATACTCTCCATCGACATCGCCGACATAGACGTCGGGAAGAACATCGGAGCCCAACTTCAGATAGACCAGGCAAATGCCGACAAGAATATCGCCCAGGCAAAAGCGGAAGAAAAACGAGCCATGGCCGTCGCGCTCGAACAGGAGATGAGGGCAAAAGCACAGGAAGCCCGCGCAAAGGTCATACTCGCAGAAGCAGAGGTGCCGCTGGCAATGGCCGAAGCATTGCGTTCGGGAAATCTCGGAATCATGGATTACTATAAAATACAGAATATCCAGGCCGATACCGCCATGCGCGAAGGCATAGCCAAACCAGATAAAAAATAGTCTCTCTCGGTCTGTACTCGCTCACGATTCCGGAAACAGATGAGACCAACACAATCGGCTCATACCAAGCGACGGAATTTCATGTTGTCCATGATTACCAGCGACAAAATCCGCACAATCACGTACGACACAGCAGACAGACACAAACACTATTAAACTAACATCGAAGAAAGCCGGTTAAAATACCGGCTTTCTTTATCCACACAACAGATGTCTCAGAGTTGCGATCATAAATCATTCCTATACGCATTGCACTCAAATATATTTATGCGGACCGGCAATGGCCATTCTTCACGATATTCTACCTCGGCAACCAAATACGTATTTTTAAAAATTACACTAAATTTGGTGCCGTAACAGTAAATCACATGGATTATGAAAAAACTTTTTCTTCTTTCCGCATTAATCACATCTTGCCTTATGTTAAATTCATGCTGCGGCGATAACCGCAAAGCATCTTCCGCAGATACGGAAGGAGCAGCACAAACCAAATCGTGCATCAAGATCATCACTGCCCAGAAATTCATCAAACCCGAAAAAGTCGGCGAATTCATCGAATTCACCAAAGACGCTATTGCAAAATCACGGGCAGAAGAGGGTTGCATCAGCTACACCTTGTACCAGGACCCCTCGGATTCCACCAAATTCATCTTCTTCGAACAATGGAAAGACCAGGCGGCCATAGACCATCACTTCTCGACCGAACACTTCAAACTGTCGGGATCGAGAGCTGCGGAGTTCGAAGCCGCTCCCACCATCTTGACCATATACGACGCCTGCAAAGCCGAGTAGTCCGATAGATACATCGCCACATAGTACCATATATCCCCGCTATCGGAGCGGGGATATATATTTTATCAGAAAAAGTTCCGGCCCTGGATTTCATCTCACACATGCGATTTGCATCCGTCACACTCCCCTGTCATCTGATCCGTTTATAATAACCGAGCCGCCTGCGTGCCTTGAACCGTCTGAACAGGTCCACCTTTTTCTTCCTCAGTCGGCCCTGCCAGTTCGCACAGAAATCATCGACCGCCGCAAGCACCCTCTCCGATGACTTGCCGTCACGCTGTGGATGCATCGAATCCATCTTCGCACGGATACGGCTCATCAAATCGGCCGGACGCTCAAGAGCCGTTTCCAACGAACTTTCCAGCATGGCCGGATCGTCTATGTCTATTAGGTAATCGCCAGGCATGGTATTCCGGAATGTCACCACAGGCTTGTCGAGATAGAGGAACTCAAAAATTATAGACGAGCTGTCGCACAACATGACATCGGACTTCTCGAGAATCGGCACGTTGTCGTCGCCCTCGTAAAAAGCAACATTCGGCAACTCCGTGGACAAGGCTTTATAACGCTCTACAGTTGCGGGATCCATTTTGGGGTGAAACGTGATGATCCACTCCCAATCGCGCTCGCGGGCCAGACGCGAAATCTCGTCATAAAGATACGGCGTCGAGGTTATCCAAGTAGTAAAAGTCGAAGAATAGAGAATCACAGGACGCACGTTGCATGGCTGCGGGATATTTCCACTGGAATCGAAAAAAGCATCAAGCTTTGGCCATCCCGTCTGCACCACCCTGAAATTGCCGTATTCTTCAGCCAAGGGAGTGAGTCTTTCGAGGGTACGGCAATCGTTTGCGCAATACAGATCGAACCATCCGCGGATCGTGAGCGCGCTCGGGAAACGCCCCGGACGCTTGTCGATATCGAACCCGTGAAAAACCTCGACTTTAATTCCCGGGAAGAAGTGATACATATGATCGCCTGCCGTGAAGACAGCATCGGGCCGATATTCCATAACATCTTCCACCGTTTTCAGATGACGTTCGTCTGCATCGAGATAACGTTCGAGTCCCGGCTCATCGAAGAACCATGCCGTCTCGCCGCCCCTCGCGCGAATAGCATTCTGCAACGGGCGCATTATCGGAAACCCGTAAGTCAGTGAAACAAGGAACAGATATTTTTTCATTATCGCGCATTCTTACGGTAACAAAGTTATTATTTTCCGGCATATTTTATGCACTCATCGTTCACATGACGACAATAAAGACAAAAAGGGTTTACGATCCGCTTCTTCCGCAAGACGGACTACTCGTACTGGTCGACCGGCTGTGGCCTCGCGGCATCAGCAGAGAGAGAATGCACGGTGCAGTATGGGCCAAAGACGTTGCACCATCGAACCGACTGCGTGGGTGGTTCCACCAAGACATGGCCGGACGCTGGAACGAGTTCAGTAAAAAATATGAAAAAGAATTGGAAACCAACAATGCAGTTCCCGGACTCCTAAAGGAGATTGGGAAATACGATACCGCAACATTGCTGTTTGCCGAACGAGACACGGTCCACACCCACACAAAGATATTGAAAGCATTTCTCGAAAAACAGTTGCATGATTGAATCCGACGTGTGTATCATCACATGACACGTCCGTCAAAAAGCACGAAATTACATCCTCACGCGAGTATTAAAAGTTTCAAAAACCGAAAGAACCGTCTGTCTCCGGCACTATTCGAATTAACACTATACCGGCTGAATACAAATCAGTGCCAGAGCAAAATATTCACGCCACGAAACGCGACTTACTGATGGGAACAAAGTGCATACACTCATTGCCCGACACCGGAAAACAAACAATATCCGGAAACAACCAAATCGGCATGCAACACGACAAAACCGAAAAGTTCCGCATCCGATAACGCATTCGGGAAACCATTCCACACTTTACAATACCGGCTGCAATTAAAAATCCATCTTTTCAGTTAACGACTACAACACCCAATACATGACATCATATCTGAAAAAGCGCTGCAAATTCCATGAAAATTTTCGGCATATATTATGAAAATGGCGTATATTTGCACGAATATAAGAATCGCCCATGGCAATGTCGAACAATTCGACAGTTCCGTTCGGCCTGCATTATATTTGACGCATATTTCACTACCCTCCAACTTTAACAAATACACGAAACAAATGTCAGCAGACAAACGTATCAAGAAAGCGATCGTGCTCGGTTCGGGCGCGCTCAAGATCGGCCAAGCGGGCGAATTCGACTACTCGGGCTCGCAGGCCCTCAAGGCCCTCAAGGAAGAAGGCATCTCGACCGTGCTCATCAATCCTAACATCGCAACAATACAGACTTCGGATGGCATAGCCGACAAGGTTTATTTCCTCCCCCTCACGCCATATTTCGTAGAGGAGATCATCAAGAAGGAGAAACCGGACGGCATCCTGCTGGCATTCGGGGGACAGACAGCCCTCAACTGCGGCACCGAAATGTACCTAAACGGTACTCTCGAGAAATATGGAGTGGAGGTTCTCGGCACATCGGTAGAGGCTATAATGGCCACCGAAGACCGCGACCTTTTTGTGAAGAAACTCAACGAAATAGGTGCCAAGATTCCGGTAAGCCAGGCAGTGGAATCCATGGATGACGCAATCGCGGCCGCTAATAAAATAGGCTTCCCCGTGATGGTCCGTTCGGCATATGCCCTCGGAGGACTCGGCAGCGGCATCAGCACGAACCTCGAAGAATTCAAGACTCTTTGTGAAAGCGCATTCGCCTACTCGAAACAGATACTCGTGGAAGAGTCGCTAAAGGGATGGAAAGAGATCGAATTCGAAGTAATCCGCGACAAAAACGACCATTGTTTCACGGTCGTTCCGATGGAAAATGTCGATCCGCTCGGCATACACACCGGCGAAAGCATCGTCGTAGCGCCAATCTGCACACTCAGCCGCGAACAGATAGGACTGCTCGAAGATATTGCATGCAAGGTTGTTCGCCATATAGGCATCGTCGGGGAGTGCAACATACAGTACGCTTTCAACGCAGAGACCAACGACTATCGCATCATAGAGATCAACGCCCGTCTCAGCCGCTCGTCGGCACTGGCATCCAAAGCCAGCGGCTATCCTCTGGCATTCGTTGCGGCCAAACTCGCACTCGGCTACTCTCTCGACCAGATCGGCGAAATGGGAACTCCGAACTCGGCATACGTTGCACCTTCGGTCGATTATATGATAGTCAAGATACCGCGTTGGGACCTTACAAAGTTTGCAGGGGTATCGCGTCTCATCGGTTCGAGTATGAAATCGGTTGGCGAAATCATGTCGATCGGCAAATCGTTCGAAGAGATAATCCAGAAAGGACTTCGCATGATAGGTCAGGGGATGCACGGTTTCGTCGGCAACGACGACCTCGAATTCGCAGACATAGACAAGGAACTCTCTCACCCCACCGACCTGCGCATATTCGCCATAGCCAAAGCCTTCGAGAAAGGATATTCCATAGAAAAAATATACGAACTCACCAAGATAGACGCATGGTTCCTGGGCAAACTCAAGAACATATACGACTACTCTCTGGTGCTGAGCAAATATGACACTATCGAAGATGTGCCGGCAGAAGTACTCAGAGAGGCCAAGAGACTCGGTTTCTCAGACTTCCAGATCGCTCGTTTCGTGGAACGTCCGGAAGGCAACCTGGAAAAGGAATCGCTTCGGGTCCGCTCGCTCCGCAAGAAATTAGGCATTCTTCCTTCGGTCAAACGCATCAATACCATAGCCTCGGAAGACCCCGAACTCACCAATTACCTCTACATGACATACGACGGCTCGGAACACGACGTACCGTATCATAAAAACGAAAAATCGGTGGTGGTGTTGGGATCAGGAGCTTACCGCATCGGCAGCTCGGGAGAATTCGACTGGTGCTCGGTCAACGCAATACAGACCGCACGCAAGTTGGGCTACAAGTCGATAATGATAAACTACAACCCCGAGACCGTATCGACCGACTACGACATGTGCGACAGGCTCTATTTCGACGAGCTTTCGTTCGAACGCGTACTCGACGTACTCGACCTCGAACAACCCAAAGGGGTTATAGTATCGACAGGCGGGCAGATATCCAACAACCTCGCGATGCGTCTCTATCGCCAGAGCGTACCTATCCTCGGAACCTCGCCGGTTTCGATAGACCGCGCCGAAAACCGTCATAAATTCTCGAGCATGCTCGACCAGCTCGGTATCGACCAGCCGGCATGGAAAGAACTTTCGAGCATGGAAGATATCCACAGTTTCGTAGCCAAGGTAGGCTTCCCGGTACTCGTACGTCCCTCTTACGTGCTTTCGGGAGCAGCCATGAACGTATGCTACAACGAACATGATCTCGACAACTTCCTCCGTCTCGCCGCCAAGGTATCGAAAGAGTTCCCGGTAGTTGTTTCTCAGTTCCTCCAGAACGCCAAAGAGATAGAATTCGACGCAGTGGCCCAGAACGGCGAAATCATAGAGTATGCGATCTCGGAACATATCGAATTCGCCGGAGTGCATTCGGGCGATGCAACGCTTGTATTCCCGGCGCAAAAAATATACAACGCAACAGCGCGCGCCATCAAGCGCATAAGTCGTAAAATCGCCAAGGAACTGAACATCTGCGGACCATTCAATATCCAGTATCTCGCCAAGAATAACGAAGTGAAGGTTATAGAATGCAACCTCAGAGCCAGCCGCAGTTTCCCGTTCGTTTCGAAAGTACTGAAACGCAACTTCATCGAAACCGCAACGAAGATTATGCTCGACGCCCCATTCACGAAACCCGACAATTCCGCTTACGACATCGACTGGATCGGAGTAAAGGCATCGCAATTCTCCTTTGCCCGTCTGCATAATGCAGACCCCGTACTGAGCGTGGACATGTCCTCGACCGGCGAAGTGGGCTGCTTAGGCGACAACTTTGACGAGGCCCTTCTTTCAGCAATGATCTCTGTCGGATACAATATCCCGAAAAAGACTGTGATGGTATCATCTGGCGACAGCAAATCGAAGGTAGATCTGCTCGAAGGCTGTCAAATGCTCCAGGAACACGGTTTCGAGATATACGCTACCGCAGGAACCCGCAAGTTCCTAAAGGAGCACGGAGTCGAAGCAAAAGTAGTGGGCTGGCCAGACGAAGAGGAAAAAGACCGCAACATCATGGACATGATCTCCAACCACGAATTCGACCTGATCGTCAATATCCCGAAAAATCTCACACATCGCGAACTTACAAACGGATACAAGATCCGCCGGGCTGCCGTAGACCATAACATACCATTGATAACCAATGCACGTCTTGCCGGCGCCTTTATAGAAGCGTTCTGTTCGATGAAAGAACAAGACATACAAATCAAAAGCTGGCAGGAATACTCCTTATAAAAGAACGGACAGCGTCCTACGCATAAAGATATCGGGTCGTGCATGGAAAATACTGCACGACCCGATATCTTTACAGCTCCTAAAAAGCGCTTGGCAATACCAACAAATGTTGCGGCTGAAATTGCAGATAATCTGCAATTTCAGCCGCAACATTCATCTCCTCCATGCAGACATCACAAAAATACCGACAGTACCAGCCAATCACAACAGGCGGCCACTATTGCATCATGAGAACTATGCCGGCAAAGACGCGGCCACAACCGGCATCCACCGACCGCACCGGAAAGCACAAAACCCATCAGACATGCTTCCGCCCGATTGCATTTGGGCTACGTATACATTACCGCCCCTGCAACAGGCATAAGATCAGGTCATTCCGGATTCCCCTTACATGCTAATCAACATCCTTAACGCATGTTTGCAAGGCTCTGCAACCGGCTTTACGTCTGATCTTGCCAGGAGGCATTCCAAAATTCTTCTTGCAATAATCGTTGAATTGCGACAAGGAAGAAAAATTATGGTCCTCACATATTTCACGCAGCGTTTTGAAAGAGCAGTTTATATCGTGATAGATACTTTTAAGGCGTTTATGCTTTATCCATTGATAGGCCGACATGCCGAATACCTTGCGAAACTGTTTGTCGAAACCCGAAAGGCTGTATCCTGCCAATTGAGCAAACTCTTTAGCAGAGTGCGCTTTGGTATAATTCTTATTAACAAAGTAAAGAAAGTTAGAGTCCTTACTCAACAGGGAATGGAAAAATGCAGCGAGTTCTTTTTTTGTGTAGTATGCTCTGAAGATGAAAAACAGCTCCTTGATCTTGATATCGAAAAAATATACACATTTCAAACCTTCGCTGACAGATTTCGCCAATGACTTTGCGAACTCGCCAATCTTTTCATTGACCTTCAGCGTATTCAAACTATCCTCGAATTCCTTAATATCGTAATGTGTCTCTTCATACAGTTTTTCGAGCGAATAGCGGTCGCAAAGCTGGGTATTGGTACGGAGACGGAAAACAAGCAAATCGACTTTACTATCCGGTGTAATGGCAACTCTGCTGCACGGTGGCAGCACAACCATTTCTCCGGCAGCTATTCTCCCATTCCGGACCTTCTCGAACGAGATATTGATGCCACCGTTCAATAATATCACTATTTCCGGCTCTACTACCTCGACAACACATGGCTTCGCCGAATCAAACCTGACCGATTCAACGGCAGGGCGCTCTCCGCCATCGTAATTGAAACATGTCAGGTGTTCATTAACATATAGTAGTTCCATAATCGAGATTATATATTGAGACTGAGAAAAACACGACTGACTTTATTGAATTATATGAGAATTGATTTTTGCAACTTCCGGAGCCAGACTATCCATCACATCGACCACTATCCCTGCCTCTCTCAGCAGCCGGTCGCCATGGCATTCCACGAAACACGGAGGCTCTTTAAATGCATAGACCACCCTTCTGAAACCATATTCAATAATCATTTGCGTGCATGAACGCAGTTTGGAACTGCGCGTAGAGCATGGCTCCATCGTGGAATACATAACGGCATCGTGAAGATCCGCGCCAGCGGCCAGCGCCTTGGCTACAGCCTCTTCTTCTGCATGGTTGGCAGGCCCTGTTTCATGGGTATACCCTGTAAAAAACTGCCCGGCAGCAGTTGCCACAACAGCTCCCACACAATACGCAGTGGCACATGGAACACATTTACGACTGGCTTCCAATGCCATCATCATATATACCATATCGTCATTCATTGCCTTGGGAATTAAATGCATAACTGTCGTATCTCCCAGTAGTTCAACTTTATATGGCGTCATTCTATTATCTTTCACCCATGGGAAAGGTCCGGCCGAAACAAGTCTCGGAGCCTCCTCCTCGCCCACGAAAAAGGGCGCTATCGCAAGACGGAATTCATCGACAACACCTTCGGCAAGAAACATGGTCAGTATTTGGCTGCCACCTTCTACCATAAGCGAACGACAGCCCGACTCTCTTAAACGTTCACATATAAATCGTGCCGTGATTTCTTTTGATTCAATTATTTCGGCTACCCGCGCTAATGCGGGATCGACCGGTGTTGCCGAGAAAACGATCTTGCGTCCCGCACCCTCTGTAAAGAACCTGCTTTCCGGATCCAGCCTACCCGACCGGCTCACGGTTACCTTGATTATATCTCTTGCCATGCCGGCCAAGGCTCTTGCATCTCTCGCATTCTCATCTCTTATGACAAGCGAAGGATTGTCTTTACGTACCGTACCCGCACCTACGAGTATTGCATCGCATTCAGCTCTAAGTTTCTGTACTTGTTTCCAATCCTCATCGCTCGACAGTCTGAGCCTCACTGGAGACAGGTCGTCCAGATAACCATCCAAAGAAACGGCAGCCGATAATATGACTCTTATATTATCCATTCATTTATAAAATAGTGGCAGAAGACAACATGGGTTACGCAAATCCGTATGCGACAGCAGCCGCTGCCCATGTATTCATGACACGGGCTGATGGCAAACCCAGGGTCTCGGACAAAGATTTTCCGAGGCCTATGCCTTTTACAAATATAATCTATCTGGCATAAAAGACAATAAATGCGAGAGGAAAATCCATTTTATCCAATCCAACGACAAATAGCAATAAAACAGGTATCGGAAACAGGACCGTTCTAAGCATAAAGCCAATCGAATAATCTTCAATACGTTATTGGCATGTCTCCGGCATTCGATATTATCTGCTCTGAATGATTCTTTTCTATTCAATCATGATACTTACGGCAATAATCTGGCAATTCACGTAAAACCCCACTCCACAATCTGCGAGGCTAACCAATACGCCGAATGCACACCCCCCCATACGCGGCCGGAAAACTGTTTTTATCTGCAACATAAACAGGGCAAAATATTGAGCATGTGATTTTTTATGAACCATGAGTGTTTTTTAAATATTTTATTTATTTTTGCACATATCTAAAAACAAAATCTGTCGAATGAAATCTGATATGACTGTTCAGAATTGGTGGTGGCGCCTGTTGCATATGTAAACAATGGGAAAATCCGCTGTGCAGTCAAAAAAACGATAACGAGGCCTGTTGTTTACCGAGTAAGCGACAGGCCTCGATCTTGAAAGCAAAAGACAATAACCAATATAAAACACAAAACAATGAAAGACCAGACGAAGAAATTTCTCCTCACCGACAAACAGATACCTACCCAATGGTATAATATTGTCGCTGACATGAAAAACAAGCCTCTTCCTCCGCTCGATCCCAAAACGAAGAAACCGGTAACACTCGAACAGATGAGCGTAATCTTCGCAGAAGAGTTGATGAAACAGGAAATGAACCAGACAGACCGTTACATCGACATTCCCGACGAAGTGCGCGACATGTATAAGATATATCGCTGCACACCGCTTGTCAGAGCTTACGGACTCGAAAAAGCGCTCGACACCCCTGCCAAGATATACTTCAAGAACGAAGGCGTTTCGCCTGCCGGTTCACACAAACCCAATACAGCGATCCCGCAGGCCTATTACAATGCCAAACAAGGAATCAAACACCTCACAACCGAAACAGGCGGCGGACAATGGGGCTCGGCCATAGCCCTTGCCAGCCAATACTTCGGCATCGACCTGAAAGTGTTCATGGTCAAGGTAAGCTACCAGCAGAAGCCATACCGCAAACTGATGATGAATACCTGGGGCGCTGAGGTCATACCTTCACCGAGTATGCTCACACAGGCCGGACGCGACATTCTGGCCCGCGACCCCGAAAACTCGGGAAGCCTCGGCACCGCTATCTCCGAAGCGGTCGAAATGGCACTCCAGAGCCCCGAAGACACCAAATACTGTCTCGGCAGCGTGCTCAACCACACGATATTACACCAAACCGTAATCGGATTAGAGGCCATGCAGCAGATGGAGATGGCCGACGCCGAACCGGATGTTGTGATCGGATGTTTCGGAGGCGGATCGAACTTCGGCGGCATCGCTTTCCCGTTCCTCGGCAAGAAACTGAGAGAAGGTTCAAAAACAAGGGTTGTGGCTATCGAACCGGCATCATGTCCGAAACTCACACGCGGACGTTTCCAGTACGACTTCGGCGACACGGCAGGTCTCACCCCGCTGCTGCCGATGTATACGCTCGGTCACGATTTCCAGCCTGCCGACATCCATGCAGGGGGACTCCGCTATCACGGTGCAGGCTCCATCGTCAGCCAACTCATCAAGGACGGTCTGGTCGAAGCACAATCAATGCCCCAACTCGAGACCTTCGCAGCAGGCATACTGTTCGCCAAATCGGAGGGTATCATCCCCGCTCCGGAATCCACACACGCCATCGCCATGGCAATCAGGGAGGCGAATATGGCCAAAGAAGAGGGCAAGGAGAGGACAATACTGTTCAATCTCTCGGGCCACGGCATGATAGACCTCTATGCCTACGAACAATATCTTGCAGGTAAACTAAGCAACTATGACCTTCCTGATTCGGTAATAGCCGAATCGATCTCAAAACTGGAAACAATACTATAATCACCAAAGACCTTTCGGACATAACCGCCTCCAACAAGGCGGTTATGTTTTTTTCAAAAAATCGTAAAAAAACGGACATTACACCGAAAAACATGGAATGCTCCGAAGATTTTCACCACTGTCTTCAACGATTGCCACCGTCATTCGGGCCACCACTCCACCAGCAGGGGCAACACGCCCTACGATTCAACCTGCCAAAGGCCATATCTCCACGGCATAACCGCTATATGCAGTTTTGCCAAATTCTCTTATCTTTGCCAATGTATGCGAACCTTACCGACACAATCATATCTGCCGCACGCCATCATTTGCGTTGTTTTAATGGGCCTCGGATTTATCTGCTCCTTGGGCGGCAACACTCTCAAACACGAATCGGGCAAAGTAGTACCCGCCATACATGAAAACTCCACGCGCCATGCAAGCATCGTATTCGGAGGCGACGTAATGACTCATCTTCCGCAAATCACTGCGGCCAAACGTGACTCTACTTACGATTTTACAGAAGCCTTCAAATACGTGAAGCCCTTTTTCGATACGGCCGACGTAGTCGTACTCAACCTCGAAACGACAATCTCTGCAACCGGGAACTACTCGGGATATCCGCTATTCTCCTCGCCGCCGGAATTGATCTCGGCTCTGCAAAAAAGCGGAGTGGACATACTCGCACTCGCAAACAATCATATCTGCGACAAAGGATCGGCCGGCATACGATCTACGGTAGCCGCAATAGAAAAGGCAGGATTGAAATATACCGGAGCATTCGCGGACAGCGCATCATACACCCGCTTGCATCCTCTGCGTTTCGATGCCGGGGGAATAAGATTTTCCCTTCTGAATTACACATACGGGACAAACGGAATGCCTGTCCCTCGAGGAATGATTGTAAACACTATAGATACCGCGCGGATAGCTGCAGACCTCGAGAAGGCAGCGGCAGACAACGCAGACGCAATTATCGTCTACTTCCATTGGGGCGTGGAATATATGCGCGAACCTACACAGCACGAAAAAGAACTTGCACTGTGGTGTCACGAAAAAGGAGCCGATATCGTTGTCGGCAGCCATCCCCACGTTTTGCAACGTCCACGAACGACTGTCGACTCCGCAGGCATAGTCCGTCAGGTTACGGTATATTCGATGGGAAATCTTATCTCGAATCAGCGTAAACGTTACACAGACGGAGGAATGCTTATTCGCCTGGACTTCGAGATGCGCGACACCCCGGCTATCATCGAAGCACAATATATGCTGACATGGGTTCATCTGAACTACGACAACGGACAGAGACACTACCACATCCTCCCGTCGCCCGTTGCGGACACCCTTCTTGATAAAGGGACCCCTTCCAGCATATCATACAATCTTTTTATGACCGACAGCCACAGACTCTTAGACAACATCCCCGGTTTCAGCGAGATAACACTCCCATTACACTTGCATACTGCAGATAAATAAGTGCACCCTTCACCAATACCCGTATCATAAAATATTAGGCGTCATTTACATGCATGAATCTCGCACTACGTATGCAGATGTCTCCCAAAAAAATATTTCAAAACACAATCGCCGATCAATTTATCTGGGTTCTGCGACAATACCAATCTCGGTGAATTTTCCCGTTTCACCTCTGTCGTTGTCATTCTCCGATCAAACAAAATGAGCCCGTCCCCCGACGGGGACGGGCTCATTTAAATACCCGAAACGTCCATTAATAGTTTTCTTTCATAGGCTCGAAATATGCCTGTGGATGTGCACATGCAGGGCATGCCTGAGGCGCTTCGGTTCCCTCGTGAACATAACCGCAGTTGCGGCACTGCCATTTGATAGGCTCTGTACGCTTGAATACGCCGTCTTCTTCCACACGTGCCAAAAGCGTACGATAGCGCTTTTCATGTTCCATCTCCACCTTAGCTATATTCCTGAAGACAACAGCTATTGCAGGGAACCCCTCCTTATCGGCTATGTCGGCCCAATCCTTGTAAAGCATGCTCCACTCCTCATTCTCACCTTCAGCAGCGGCAAGAAGATTCTGTGCCGTGGTTCCGATCACTCCTGCGGGGAACGTACCGTCTATTTCCAATGCTCCTCCCTCAAGAAACTTGAAGAAACGTTTCGCATGTTCTTTTTCCTGTTCAGCCGTTTCGAGGAATACTCCGGCTATCTGTTCGTAACCCTCCTTTTTGGCCACGCTCGCAAAGAACGTATACCTGTTACGTGCCTGTGATTCTCCTGCAAATGCTCTGAGCAGATTCTTTTCTGTTTCGGTGCCTTTAACTGACTTTCCCATTTGAGTAATGTTTATAGTTATTATTTGGTATTCTTTCAAGGCAAATATACTAAATGTCGGTATCACCGCACCCAAAAACCAATAAAATATACTTATTTAATCATAAGCCGGACTTATAATGGTACCACCCGCCAATAAAATAACCTTGAAGGGTCAGAAACAAGAGTCCATCGGTCATATGCCGGGCCCCCTGCTATTCGTTATGTAAATAAAAATCGTAATTTTGTAGCCGTCGTGTTCTGCTGTTACGAACATGCAATCGAAAATCCGTATATCATGCCAGAGCTAACTCTCGTCACCCCGTCAATCATGTTTTCGGCTATTTCACTTGTCATGATAGCTTACACCAACCGATTCCTGACCTACACGCAGGTTATCCGCAATCTGGCAGCCGATCACGAGTCGAACCCTTCAGAAAAACAACTGAGGCAGATCGCCAACCTGCGCAAACGTCTGGTAATGATCCGCTGGATGCAAATTTTGGGCATAACCAGCCTTTTCCTTTGCGTAATAAGCACTTTCCTCATATACATAGGCATGCAAACGGCAGCAGCATGGATATTCGGCATAGCTTTGCTGTCTATGATAATATCGCTGGCAATCTCGATAGCCGAGATACACATATCGGTCAAGGCACTCGACATACAACTTGACAATATAGTACAAAAAAAGAGATAACCATTCCGACACAGCGCAAACAAACTTGCAAAATACCAGACTCAAAGTAATTTAACCACTCTCTATAAAAATGGCAGACGAAAAGATCATATTCTCAATGGTTGGTGTGAGTAAAGTTCTTCCACACAACAACAAAAAGATACTCAACAACATATACCTCTCATTTTTTTACGGCGCCAAGATCGGCATCATAGGTCTCAACGGTTCCGGGAAATCCACGCTGATGAAGATAATCGCCGGTATCGACAAAAACTATCAGGGAGAGGTCGTGTCGGATAAAAGCTTCTCGGTCGGCTACCTCGAACAGGAACCTCAACTCGACGACAACAAGACAGTGCGCGAAGTGGTGGAAGAGGGCTGCGCCGAGATAGTCGGTCTACTCAAGGAGTACGAAGAGATCAACATGAGGTTTGCCGACCCGGATCTCGATCCGGACGAGATGAACAAACTCATAGAACGCCAGGGCGAACTCACCGAACTCATCGACCAGAAAAACGGTTGGGAACTCGACAGCATGCTCGAGAGGGCGATGGATGCACTGCGCTGTCCACCCGAAAACGAACCTGTGAAGCATCTCTCGGGCGGTGAACGCCGACGTGTGGCATTATGCCGACTGCTTTTGCAGGAACCCGACGTACTGCTGCTCGACGAGCCCACCAACCACCTCGATGCCGAAAGCATAGACTGGCTCGAACAACACCTCCAGCAATACAAAGGAACGGTCATTGCCGTAACTCACGACCGCTACTTCCTCGACAACGTGGCCGGATGGATACTCGAACTCGACAGGGGCGAAGGGATTCCGTGGAAAGGAAACTACTCGAGCTGGCTCGAGCAAAAGACAAAACGCCTCGAACAGGAGGAAAAACAGGAAAGCAAACGACGCAAGACCCTCGAACGCGAATTGGAATGGGTACGCATGAGCCCCAAGGCCCGCCATGCCAAAAGCAAGGCACGTCTTTCGGCATACGACAAGATGCTCAACGAAGACAGCAAACAGAAAGAGGAAAAACTCGAAATCTATATTCCCGACGGTCCGCGCCTGGGCAACGTCGTGATCGAAGCCAGGAACGTCAGCAAGGCATTCGGCGACAGGGTTTTGTACGAAGGCCTGAATTTCACGCTTCCACCGGCAGGGATCGTTGGCGTAATAGGCCCTAACGGCACCGGCAAAACTACCCTGTTCCGCATGATAATGGGGCTGGAACAACCCACTTCGGGCGAGTTCAAGGTGGGCGAGACCGTCAAGCTATCGTACGTGGACCAGCAGCACAAGTCGATAGATCCGGAAAAAACAGTTTACGAAGTAGTGTCGAACAACAGCGATTACGTGCAGCTTGGCAACCGCCAGATTAACGCACGCGGCTACCTGTCGCGTTTCAACTTCACGGGCAGCGACCAGGAAAAGAAATGCGGCGTACTCTCGGGTGGCGAGCGCAACCGCCTGCATCTGGCAATGGCACTCAAGGAGGGCGGTAACGTGCTCCTGCTCGACGAACCCACAAACGACATCGACGTCAATACGCTGCGTGCACTGGAAGAGGGTCTCGAGAATTTTGCCGGATGCGCCGTCGTGATTTCCCACGACCGCTGGTTCCTCGACCGCATAGCAACGCATATCCTCTCGTTCGAAGGGGATTCGAAAGTAGTATTTTTCGAGGGAGGCTACAGCGATTACGAAGAACACAAGAGACTCATCGGCGGCGACACGGCTCCCAAGAGGGTAAAATACCGCAAACTGATGGAGTAAAGCACACGCAAGGCCAAGAACATCAAATTGCAAACACCGTCTCAGACAAGGAAATATAATTGAGATCAGGCATTAAATTATTACTTTTACATTCGCAAGAAACAACAATAAGCGATGAAACCAAGCATACCGAAAGGCACACGCGACTTCTCGCCAGTCGAAATGATAAGGCGCAACTATATGTTCGACACCATAAAAACGGTATTCCGCGAACACGGCTTCCTGCCGCTCGAAACCCCCGCAATGGAGAATCTTTCGACCCTCCTTGGCAAGTACGGCGACGAAGGCGACAAACTGCTCTTCAAGATACTGAACTCGGGTGATTTCACGGATAAACTGAAACCGGAAGATCTGCCGGCTCCGTTGTTGGAAAAAATAGGTCTGAACCCGTTGCAGCACGCCGGTATATTGACTTCGACGGCAACAAGCAATACGCTGGCAACTAAAATTTGCGAGAAAGGGCTGCGTTACGACCTCACTGTTCCATTCGCACGTTATGTCGTACAGCATCAGAGCGAGATCACCTTCCCGTTCCGGCGCTACCAGGTACAGCCGGTATGGCGTGCCGACCGCCCGCAAAAGGGCCGTTACAGGGAATTCTACCAATGCGACGTCGATATTATCGGCAGCCGGAGCCTTCTGAACGAAGTCGAACTGGTGCAGATAGTGGAAAAAGTGTTCGGGAAACTCGGCATAAACGTCACTCTGAAACTCAACAACCGCAAGATACTGGCAGGAATCGCCGAAAGCATCGGCTATGCCGAAAAAATGATGGATATCACGATAGCCATTGACAAACTCGAAAAGATCGGCATGGAGGCGGTTAAAGAGGAATTGCTCTCGAAAGGCATATCGGAAGAGGCGTTCGGCAAACTCCGCCCGATACTGGAACTCGACGGAACAAACCAAGAAAAGCTCGTCAAACTGCGTTCGGCAATATCCGCCTCGGAAACCGGTCTGAAAGGTATCGAGGAGATGGAAACCATTTTCGGTTATACCGAAGCACTGGCCACGGGACTCGACATTGAACTCGACCTATCGCTCGCACGAGGCCTCAACTACTACACCGGAGCCATATTCGAGGTCAAGGCCAAAGATTTCGCCATCGGAAGCATCTGCGGCGGAGGACGTTACGACGACCTCACCGGTATATTCGGCATGCCCGACACTTCGGGAGTCGGCATATCATTCGGCGCCGACCGCATATACGACGTAATGCTGGGATTGAACCTCTTCCCCGAAGAAGCTACGATAGCCACACGCGCCATATTCCTCAATTTCGGCGGTGCAGAAGAACTCGCTGCATTCAAGGCTCTGACCGAACTGCGCGCAAACGGCATAGCATCGGAAATCTACCCCGAAGCCGCCAAAATGAAAAAACAGATGGATTACGCCAACAAACGCGGAATACCATACGTGATTATCATCGGCAGCAACGAACTGGAAACCGGAACTGCTACCCTAAAGAATATGTCCACGGGCGAACAATCTTCCGTGGCTATCTCACAACTGGCCGAAAAATTAAAATAGGACAATTTCACGTAAGTATAAACGTTTAAAGATTATGCTACGGGCAACATCCTTGTGGCAAGAATATATTTTGTATCTTGGATAAGATTTATCAAAATTCTCAAATGCGCAGTATGAAAAAGGTCATAATTTTACTGCTGGCCGTGCTACCAACAATCGCAGCTGGACAGACAAGGATCTCTCGAAAAACACCTATGAACAAAGAGATTACGATGCCCCTGCAAAAACTGACGCAATTCTATACCTATCTTTCCGGGTCGTATATCGACAGCCTCGATATGGGAAAACTCACGGAAGATGCCATCAAGAAGATGCTCAGTGAGTTGGACCCGCATTCATCATACTTCTCGGTCGAAGAGATGAAAGGCATGAGAGAGTCCATGCAAGGAAATTTCAGCGGTATCGGCGTACAAATAAACATGGTGGACGATACCCTCCATATCGAAAGCGTAATCTCCGGCGGGCCTTCGGAAAAGGCAGGACTACTGCCTAACGACCGCATCGTGACGGTCAACGACACCCTCGTAACAGGCTGGAAACAAAATGATATAGTAGCCAGGCTGCGTGGCGTCAAAGGGTCTTCGGTCAACATCGGCATCATCCGGCCCGGAGAATCGGAACAACTCAACTTCAGCATCATACGCGACAATATCCCGATCAACACAGTAGATGCAGCATACAAACCCGACAAAAAAACAGGCTATATAAAAGTAAACCGCTTCGCCCACACCACGATGAAAGAGATGGAAGAAGCATTCGACAACTTAGGCAATATAGACGGCCTTATCCTCGACCTGAGAGGTAACGGAGGAGGGTTGCTTGCCGAAGCTATCGAGATGGCCGGCTTCTTCCTGTCGAAAGACCATGTGATAGTCTCCACAGACGGTCGTGTGGTTCGTCCGGAACAATACAAGTCGGAAGATAACGGGAAATTCCGCAAAGGGAAACTCGTGGTACTCGTAGACGAGTTCTCTGCCTCGGCGAGCGAGATCGTTTCAGGTGCGCTCCAAGACTGGGACCGGGCCGTCATCGTCGGCAGGCGTACCTATGGGAAAGGCCTGGTACAGAGACAATACCCGCTGGTGGACGGCTCTGCAGTCAATATCACCGTATCGAGATACCTGACACCAGTCGGAAGAGCGATACAACGTCCCTTCAAAAAAGGCGACAAGGAGGGATATATGCGCGACTTTGAGATGCGGTTCAAAAACGATACGGCAGCTCTTCCACACATCGACAGTACAGCCTTCTACACCACACTTCGTCTCGGCAAGAAAGTTTACGGAGGAGGCGGTATAACACCTGATTATATTGTCGAAGCAGACACCTCAAAAAGTAGCTCTTACGAAAGACAGCTGACTGCCAAAGGCATTTACCGAGAATATGTCAGCTCTTATCTCGACCGTAACAGAAACGCGATTATGTCCGAATACGGCGATTTCGAATCGTTCCGCAATAATTTCAAGGTCACCGACGAAATGCTCGAAGAATTGGCAGCCCTGGCAGAGAAACGCAGCATTGTCGCAGATGAGGATGGATTGAGCGAATCAAGAATCTCCATAAACATCAGAAGCATTATAGCCAGCACATTATGGTCTACAAGCGAAGCCTATCAGATACTTAACGAAAACGATCCGATATATTTGAAAGGCATAGATGTCATTCGCAACTGGAAAAAAATGGCCGACGGAATCGCCACAGACCATATTTGAGCAATAAATCAGGACTTTAATCAGTCGATTTTTCCCCATGTCTGAGGATTGGTATTCAACCCAAAAATAAATATATTTACAAACACGACTATCCGACAGCCAGTCGACACAACGATCCAAATAATAATATATCACTGTATTAATACATGATTTGTTAAATAAATTTGTTTTGTCATCCGGATTTTTTTATATTTGAACTATATATGTAAGGTTTACACAGTTTTACCGATAATCTTCATTCCGGCATTGTTTAAACCTTAACGAATTTGTAAAGAACACAACAAAAACACAGGTAATATGGCGGAGACTTTAGATACTCGAAAAGAGATCGAAAACGAGGGCGGCGAGGAAGTATACTCTAAAGCAGTGAGAGCAGGACGGCGAACCTACTTTTTCGACGTGAAGGCTACGAGAAACGACGATTATTTTCTGACCATCACCGAAAGCCGCAAAAAACAAGCTAAGGACGGTTCATTCTTTTTCGACAAACATAAAATATACCTCTACAAAGAGGATTTCGGCAAATTCAGCGAAGGATTAGAAGAGGTTATCTCTTATATCAAAGAACATAAACCCGAATTTTTCGAACAGGAATCAGCCGCTCAAAATTCGGTTGACGACGAATTCGACAGATTGTAACAGGCTATAAAAACCTATCTTACAAAACACATCCATATGAATTGGCCAGCGCTTTATCTGCGCTGGCCAATTCATATGGCAGCCATACAGACCGATCCGTAACCCGTCCATAATGTTCGACAACGGCCAACCTTTCTGCCGTTATCGACAAGATGCAGCCCTCCAATAGATCAAACACCGAAACAATATTAAAAACGGCAGTATTCCGCCAAGAAATCAGCCAAAGCCTGCCATACACGCGAAGTTGTGATGACAGATACCGCTCCTTTCGATTAATTGATTATCTTTGTGCACTACATCATAATCATAAAAAGGACAAATGGCAAAAAGAAATTATCTTTCAGTAACACTCAAAGGTATAGGCATGGGTACGGCCGACGTCATACCGGGGGTGTCCGGCGGCACAATAGCATTCATAACAGGCATATACGAGGAATTGCTCGACTCGATAAAAAGCATCGACCTGACAGCCGTAAAACTGCTCTTCACGTTACGGCTTAAAGAATTCTGGAAAAAAATAAACGGCAACTTTCTGATTTCGCTCATAGCCGGAATAGCATTGGCCGCTTTCACCCTGGCCAAGTTAATGACATGGCTGCTCGAAAATCACTCGATACCCGTATGGGCCTTCTTTTTCGGTCTGATTGCGGCATCAACCGTAATAGTTTCCAAACGTGTCCCCAAATGGAGTTCGACAAATATACTCGCCCTCGCACTCGGCGCCGCAGCAGCCTACTTCCTGACACGCGTCACACCGACCACAACCCCAGATACATGGTGGTTCATAATGCTCTCCGGCGCTATCGCCATATGCGCCATGATTCTTCCGGGAATCTCCGGGGCCTTCATTCTAGTACTACTCGGGAAATACCACTACATTCTCAATGCGGTCACCGAACTCAATATAGGCATATTAGGAGTATTTCTGATCGGTGTTGTCATAGGGATACTGAGTTTCTCCAGGGCTTTGTCATGGCTGCTGCACCACTACCACAATATTACAATAGCCGCCTTGACCGGCTTCATGGTCGGTTCGCTCGCCAAGATATGGCCGTGGAAAACCGTAACCTTCATTTACAACAAAGAAGGCATGACGGAAATGGAACACAATGTTCTCCCAGGCCAATTCGAAGCCATGACCGGCGAAGATCCGCAATTGCTGACGGTCATAGGATTATGCCTCATCGGATTCGTCTTAATCTGGGCAATCGAGACCATAGCAAACAAAAAACAGGAGAAAACCATCACGGCCAACGAATAAAAATTATCGAGACATGAAACAATTATACGGTCTTGTGGGCAGGAAGCTCGGCCATTCCTTTTCGCCACGGTATTTTGCGGAGAAATTCCGCAATGAAGGAATAGACGCCGAATTCCGCAATTTCGAACTTCCGACAATCGGAGAACTGCCCAAGATGCTCGCAGACAACCCCAACCTGAGAGGATTCAATGTCACCATCCCATACAAAGAGGAGATAATGCCGCTGCTCGACGACATTGCACCCGAGGCCAGACGCATAGGTGCCGTCAACTGCGTGAAAATAGACAACGGAAAGCTCACGGGATACAATACCGACATTTACGGATTCCGCAAATCGCTCCTGAACCTTATCGGCGACGAACGGCCTGACGCTCTGGTATTCGGGACCGGAGGCGCAGCCAAAGCCGTCTGGTATGTACTCGACGAACTCGGAATCTCATTCCGGAAGGTCTCGCGCAGCAGAGCCAACGGCGACCTGACATACGACGATCTCGCTGCCGAACCGAATACAGTAACAATAAGCAAACTGCTCGTCAACTCGACTCCGCTCGGAACTTTTCCAGACGTGGATGCATCACCCGACATCCCCTACTCCGCCATAACCCCCGCGCATTTCATGTTCGACCTCGTATACAACCCCGAGCAGACATTATTTATGAAAAAAGGGCAGGCTCAGGGCGCACATACATCCAACGGCTACGAGATGTTGATCGGACAGGCCGAAAAAGGATGGGAAATATGGACCAGGGACTAATATGTTGAATAGTTAATCGACACGATAAAAAGCACAGACGACAAAACCGCAAATACCTCGGGAACACAACAGCCAAACCATCCATAAACTCAAGATACAAACACCGCATTGCATGCCGACCCCGCACAGCGACGTCGTACAGACATCACGAACAGTGACGACAGGAAACGGCACTGCAGCCCGTTCAATCAGCACACGATACGGCATCGCGTACATCATCAAACTCCGACAGATTGGGAAATCGAGGTCTTACGCATAACGTTGCTCACACATATGCATCCAACCCCAAAGTAGGCGTCAGTCTGGAATCGACGGAACCCGATAACAGGAGACATAATTTAGAGGACGAGACAATTTTATACTCCGCATCCGCATGCGGCGCACACATCATGTCGGCCGTACCGATAACCCGCACGGCCCGCTACCGCTGAACCATGCGGGCGGCACCAACCACACATTCAAGGAAACAGTCGTGAAATGTCACGGTTATTCCTTGGTATTCTTCACCTCCTCCTTGAATGCCGCCTTATCAAAATCGGCAGCGAGTATTTCACGCGCCTTCTTCTCGTCCTTTCTGGCAACCGCCAGGCGTATGTTCAAATCGCCACCGACAGGGAACACGGTACCCATAGCCTCATCCAGAATATAGGCCTCTACGCCAGCCGACTCGAGCAGCGATTTGTGCAGGGAAGCATTGTTAATCCTGTCAAATGTCATCAAAACAACCAGATCATCTTTTTCCATAACAGTAGTTTTATTTAAATTCCAGCGTGCCCGCAAGCCGCTCTATAAATATACAAAAATATGTTGATAACTTGCCATACATTCCGGATGTTTTAGGTCGTTTTATATCTAACTTTGTGAGAAATCACCAGCAAGTTGCAGACCATAATGGCTCAGTTAGTACACCTTCACGTCCATACTCAATACTCTATACTCGACGGCGCCTCGCCTATAAAAGGCATCATAAAACGGGCCAAAGAGTTGGGGATGCCGGCCCTCGCCATAACCGACCACGGCAATATGTTCGGCGTCAAAGAGTTCCACGACACAGCCACAAAAGAGGGAATAAAACCTATCCTCGGATGTGAGGTTTACGTTGTCAAGAACCGTTTCGAAAAAGACAAGGACGAAAAAGCCGGCGATCATCTCATATTACTCGCCAAAAACCTGAAGGGCTACCATAACCTCACAAAAATAGTTTCCTATTCGTGGACCGAAGGTTTCTACTACAAGCCACGTATAGACAAACAACTGTTACGTGATTACCACGAAGGCTTGATATGCTGTTCGGCATGCCTTGGTGGCGAGCTTCCGCAGGCCATAATGCACGGCAATCCCGAAGATGCAGATAATGTCGTCAAAGAATTCAAAGCTATCTTCGGCGAGGATTACTACCTCGAAATGCAGCTTCATCCCTCGGGAGATCCCAAACGCGATGCCGAAGTCTATCAAAACCAGCTGAAGGTCAACAAGGTGATCCTTGAACTCGCACGGAAGTACGACATAAAATATATCGTTTCGAACGATGTTCACTTCGTCATGGCCGAAGATGCTCTGGCTCACGACCGCCTGATATGCCTCAACACGGGAAAAGATCTGGACGACCCCAATCGCATGAGGTATACATATCAGGAATACCTGAAGTCGGCGGACGAAATGCTCCAACTGTTTCCCGATCATCCCGAAGCCCTCGAAACCACTTTGGAAATAGCCGACAAGGTAGAGGATTATTCCCTCGAACACAAGGCACTGATGCCCAAGTTCGACGTGCCTGAAGATTTCCATATCGACGAACAGGATTTGCGCGAAACGTTCACAAAACACATAAAGGATGAGGAACTTCTGGCCGAAATAGCCAAGTACCCGACAATGGAAGAGTTCGTGACTGCCAATCCGACCCACAGGGAGAAACTGAATACAGCCAAACAATTCCGCTATCTGCGGCACCTTACGTACGAAGGCGCTCACAGGCGCTACGGCGAACATATCGACGGAAACATCGCAAAACGTATCGAATACGAACTCGGCACGATAGAATGGATGGGATTCCCGGGTTATTTTCTCATCGTGTGGGACTTCATCAGGGCAGCTCGTAAAATGGGCGTGGCGGTAGGTCCCGGACGTGGCTCAGCAGCCGGTTCGGTAGTAGCGTACTGTCTTGGCATTACCAACATAGACCCTGTCAAATACGACCTGCTATTCGAACGTTTTCTCAACCCAGAGCGCATCTCGATGCCCGATATCGACATCGACTTCGATGAAGACGGACGTGCGGACGTACTTAAATATGTCACACAAAAGTACGGGCAGAAACGCGTGGCACAGATCATCACCTTCGGTACGATGGCTCCCAAAATGGCCATCCGCGACGTAGCGCGCGTACAGGGGCTGCCACTGGCAGACAGCGACCGTCTGGCCAAACTCGTCCCGGACAAGATCGCAAACGGCAAGGACGAAACACCTTTCCAGCGCGTATACAAAGACTCTCCGGAACTCGCAGCCGAAAGAGATTCAGGAAACCAACTCATACGCGATACGCTTAAATACGCCGAGAAGTTGGAAGGATCCGTACGCCAGACCGGAGTGCATGCCTGCGGGGTCATAATCGGACCGGACGACCTCGAAAACTACGCTCCGCTGGCCGTCGCCAAGGACGCGGACCTCAATGTAGTGCAGTACGAAGGCAAACTGGTCGAAAGTGTCGGACTCATAAAAATGGACTTCCTCGGTCTGAAGACCCTTTCCATAATCAAGGATGCCCTGGACAACATCGAAAAAACGCGTGGAATAAAACTCGACATAGACGCCATTCCGCTCGACGACGCCGAAACATACGAACTTTACAGCCGCGGCGATACCACCGGTCTGTTCCAGTTCGAATCGCCGGGTATGAAAAAACACCTGCGCAACCTGAAGCCTTCGCGTTTCGAAGACCTTATAGCCATGAACGCACTCTACCGCCCGGGGCCTATGGAGTACATCCCTTCGTTCATCGCCCGCAAACACGGCCTGGAAAAGGTGGAATACGACATCCCCGACATGGAAGAATACCTTTCAGACACATACGGAATCACCGTTTATCAGGAACAGGTCATGCTTCTGTCGCAAAAACTCGCCGGATTTACCGGGGGCCAGGCCGATACTCTGCGTAAGGCGATGGGTAAAAAACAGAAAGCCGTGCTCGACAAACTGAAACCCCAGTTCCTGGAAGGCGTGCAGAAAAACGGGCACGATGCCAAGATATGCGAAAAAATATGGAGCGACTGGGAAGCATTCGCATCATACGCGTTCAACAAGTCGCACTCGACATGCTACGCCTACGTTTCATACCAGACGGCCTATCTGAAGGCACACTACCCTTCCGAATTCATGGCCGCCCTCCTGAGCCGCAACCTCTCGGACATAAAGAAACTGAGTTTCTTCATGGATGAATGCAAGCGTATGGGAATACAGGTATACGGACCTGACGTGAACGAAAGCTGGCAGCGTTTCTCGGCAGACAAACAAGGCAACGTTCGTTTCGGGCTCGCCGCCGTAAAGGGCGTCGGAGAGGCTGCCGTACAAAGCCTCGTCGAAGAACGCGAAGCCCACGGACGCTTTACATCCATCTACGATCTGGTGGAACGCGTCAATCTCCAGGTACTTAACAAGAAGAACCTCGAATGCCTCGCCATGGCAGGGGCGCTCGATGGCATCAGCGGATTCAGCCGCTGCCGTTTCTTTGCACCGGTAGATACGAAAGACGGCAACGAAAGCACTTTCCTCGAACAACTGATGCGTTACGGCAGCCGAATGCAAAGCGAAAAAAACAACTCACAACAAAGCCTTTTCGGTGGCAGCGACACTGTCGAGATACAGAAACCCGCCATACCATCAGCACCCGAGTGGACAAAACTCGAACTGCTCAACAAAGAACGCGACGTCATCGGTATGTACCTTTCATCACATCCGCTGGATGAGTACAAGGTGATAATCAACAATTTCTGTTCGATGTCCGTATCAGAGCTCGAGAATCTCACGGAGCACAAAAACAAAGAATTCATCGTGGCTGGCATGGTTACTGCAGTGCAAAACCTTGTAACCAAAACAGGCAAGCCTTTCGGGCGGTTCACACTCGAGGACTACAACGGTTCGTACCAATTCTCGCTGTTCGGGAAGGACTACGAGAATTTCCGCAAGTTCCTCTACCAGGACTACTACTTGCTGGTACGAGGGAAAATAGCCCCGCGACCATATAACGACAAGGAGTTCGAACCAAGAATCACCTCGATCATGCAACTGGCCGAAGCAAAAGAGACACTGATAAAAGAGATGACGTTGACGATCCCGGTGAAGGAGATAACCGCCGAGGTAGTGCAGAATCTGACCGATGTCGTAAAAAGTTCGACTGGCAATATCCTTTTCCGGGTGAAGGTGGTCGATCCGGAGAACGAAATATCGCTCGGACTATATTCGCGCACATTCCGTATTAACCTGAGTTCCGAACTGATACGCTTCTGCGAACAGGGCGAATACAAGTTCTCGCTGATATAATAACAATCCGCATACAAACGTTTCAATCAAGATAAAAACTAAAATTATGGCACAAGCAATCACAAAAGACAACATCCAGGCAATACTCGATTCAGGGAAACCCGTAGTAATAGACTTCTGGGCTGAATGGTGCGGCCCCTGCCGCATGATAGCACCGGCAATCGAAGATCTCGCAAACGAATTCGCCGACAAGGCTATCATAGGAAAATGCGACATCGAGGAACAGAACGACCTCGCAGTCAAATACTCGATCCGCAATATACCGACCGTACTTTTCATAAAAAACGGCGAAATCGTAGACAAACAGATCGGCGCATGCGCCAAAGACGCACTGAAAGAAAAACTCGAAAAGATACTTTAAGACATTTGTCAAACGGTTAGAGGTTTGACAAACGGCATCACGTCACAACCAAGCAATCACGGCGGACGGCGAAGAGCAAACATGCATTTAAGATTTAGCCCCTCGCTTACCGACAATCCGATTGGCTGACCCCTCTGAGCACCAAATCTTTTCACTGCAGGGCATTAAAAAGACTCCCAAGAAGGCCCAGAGATGAAAACTGTGGACACAAGGTATTTTCTCGATCTTAATGACAAAAAAGCGAAAGACGCGTCTTTCGCTTTTTTGTCATATCGCCGATATACCATAATTGTTCGGGACGGTTATTGCCACGCACATGATTTTTCACTAACTTGCATCACTGAAATCACCTCGCAAATCAGTGAAAAAACCGATGAAAAGACTTTCCATATTACTCCTTCTGTTGTGTTCCGCAACAGCAACCTACGCCAAGCCCAAACCTCTGAAGAAACTCACCGTAACCGTCGATGCAGCAGGCTTCGAACGTAAAAACCCAATAGCATCGCTCGACATGAACGTCTATGAATTCGACGGCAAAACAATCTCCGTAAAACAAATCACGGATTCGGGGACCGAACCATGCACAAGCCAGATAGAAGATTACGACGGAAAGAAAACTCTTTACTGGCGCATAAACGGCAATATGGAGGCAGACGCAACACTATCTTTCGTTGTTGAGATAACTCCCGAACAACCTTTGTCGGAACCTGTCATGCAAGCAAAAATAGAAAAGGAGGGAACAATCGTACTGACAAGGAAAGGCACGCCTATTCTGGCCTACAATACCCGAATGTCCCGTCTGCCACACGGAGTAGACCCGGCATACAGCCGCAACGGGTATATCCATCCTGCGTGGTCGCCGTCGGGTTATATCCTCACCGACGTCTCTCCGGAGGACCATGCCCATCATTACGGATTCTGGAACCCATGGACATCGGTAGACTACGACGGCGAACACTACGATCTCTGGAATATCGGAGACAAAACAGGTACGGTACTGCTCGACTCGGTTGTGAGAACCTCTGCGGGCGATCTTTTTGCCGACCTGCTGGTAACACATAAACATATAATCTTCCAGAAGCAACAGGAACGTACATATGTCAACGTGGACAATATCGTCACGATAACGCCAAAGAAAAGAGTGACTATCCTTAACGAACTGCTCGACGTACGGGCATGGGACAACGGTGAAGGGATATTCGTATGGGACTTCATATCCGACCAGGCCCCAGCAACCGATTTGCCGGTAGTGCTTTCCGCTTACCGTTACGGCGGATTCTGCTGGCGGGCCAATCCGGAATTCGACAACGACAATGTCCGCATGTTGTCGTCGGAAGGCAAAGGACGCAAGGAGATTGATGCCACGAAAGCCCGTTGGATAGTGACTACCGCCGATACCGAACAAGGCGCAAAAAGCGTACTGATGATGAGCTATCCGGAAAATCATGCCTACCCGGAACCTCTTCGTGTGTGGGACAGCGGCAAAGTGATGGTCAATTATGCACCATCGAAATTCGAGGACTGGACAATGGAACCGGGACAAAACTACCGTCTGAAATATCGTGTGGTAACGTCGGACAGAGAGATAACCGCCACCGAAGCCGAGCGCTTGTGGACGGAATTCGCCTGTCCTGTGAAAGTGACGGTGAAATAACACGGGAAAACCAAAAACATTACCGTACGGCATTCGCGTTATTTTCACATACGACCAAACGGGGACCAAGGTTTTTCAGGCATGACGACCCAATTACCGCAAAAGCACAATAAATCGAGCGTATTCCCCTAACTGACGGCATAGGAATACCCTGACGTCCAGCGTACAGACGAAAGACCAGTATGGCCTACCTATATTTGTGTGCCGTGATTATGGTAAGGCTGTCGGCATTCACCGTTATTTCGCATCCGGCGACACGCACATTCCAATTATTGCCGCGCCGCGTAACGACCGACTCCGGCAACACGATCGAGGCGGCACACCACCCGACGATATCACCCGTATCTAATCCCAGGTTGTGCCCAGCCCTCTCCGCCCCGAGTTCTGTCGTATGCAGGAACTTCAGACTATCTATCAATTTATCTTTCTCGCTGAACATACCCCCGGAGCGGCGTTTTACATGAATCCCATGCGCTGACGCGCCCACTGCATGACCATCGCCGGCGGCTGCTGTCGCTTCAGACAATCCGACATAAACTTCATATAGGGATCGACATGGCTGAAGAAAAGCTTATATCCCCGGCAGAGCGTATTCAGATTCTTCTCCCCGTTAGCGGCAATATCGAAACGGTGTTTCGGGCACTCCCCACGACAAGCAAAATACCACTTGCATTTCAGACACTCGGCCGGAAGCGAATTGCGTTTGTCGATGCCGAACTTGAACTGTTTCTTCGATCTCACCATACCGAGCATATCGTCTTGCATGATATTGCCCAATTTATATTCCGGATACACATAGTGGTCGCACGAGTACACATCACCGTTATGTTCCACCACAAGCGCGTCTCCGCACGTTTCGGCAAATGAACAAAGACTCGGCGGGACTCCATGCCACTGTGCCAGCGCCACGTCGAAAAGCTGTACATAATACTGTCCAACGTCGCTCATAACCCACTCGTCGAACACGTCGCACATGAAACGGCCGAAACCTTCGGGCGACACCGACCACTCAGCCAACCGCGAGCCAGGATGACCGGGGGGCACAATAACCGGACGATTGCTGCCCGGGACATCGACAATGTGCTCGACCACCGGCAGAAACTGCATGTAATGACTTCCTATCGACTTCATGAAACGGTAAACCTCGGCCCCGCGACCCTCGCATTTCTTATTGACAGTCGAGAGAGTGTTGTACTCCACACCGTAAAGCGACATCATCTCGATATTCTCCACTATTTTATCGAAAGTGGGTTTTCCACCCTTGTCGAGACGATAGGCGTCGTGTATATCTTTCGGGCCGTCGATGGACACGCCGACAAGGAAATTATTTTCTCGGAAAAACTCGCACCACTCTCTATTCAACAGCGTCCCGTTGGTCTGGATATTGTTATCTATCTTTTTGTTGCCCTTGTATTTCTGCTGGAATTCGACTGCCTTGCGATAGTAGTCGAGGCCTGCAAGCAGGGGTTCACCGCCATGCCATCCGAAGGTCACCACCGGGATGTCATTGGCCTCGATATATTGACGTATAAACTCTTCGAGCAGTTCGTAGTTCATCTTGGGTTGACGACGGCCATAGAGCTCGGCCTTGTCGAGATAATAACAATAACTGCAATCGAGATTGCAAAGCGACCCTATGGGCTTTATCATGCTCGAAAAAGCCGTTCTGCGTGAAGATTTCAGTGCGTCGCCGAATGTGAGCGACCGTTTGCGATCAAAAGCCATGAATTGGTTGATAATGGGTATAAAATTACTCAATCGACCGATATCAAACAAACCCTATCAGGGATTTATTATCCCCAACGACAAAATAATGCCATGCCCAATCCACCAAATGGGTTGACAGTTAATCGGAAATAAACTATCTTGCTCTGGAAATATGCATTTGCACGACAGATTTATGTATTGTCAGCTTTACAAGAATTAAATATTGTGCCATGACACTTCTCGACAGATTCCTCACATACGTCTCTTTCGACACCCAAAGCGATCCGGCCAGCGAGACCTTCCCCTCCACGGCAAAGCAGCTTGCACTTCTGAATCACCTGTTCGGCGAAATGGTCGAACTCGGTCTCGAAGATGTCGACATCGATCCCAACGGATATGTTACGGGCTCCATCCCTGCCACCCCTGGGTGCGAGAACAAACCTGTGATCGGATTCATCGCCCATGCAGATACCAGCCCCGACATGTCGGGGGCAAACGTCAAGCCGCATATAATCGAAAACTACGACGGCGAGGAGATACACCTCAACGAAAACATCACCATGAGAGTGTCGGACTTTCCCGAACTGGCACTCTTCAAAGGAGATACGTTGATAACGACCGACGGGACCACCCTGCTCGGGGCCGACGACAAAGCCGGAATAGCAGAGATAATGACGGCGGCAGAGTTCTTGATGCAACACCCGGAGATTCCGCACGGCAAGATCAGAATCGGGTTCACGCCGGACGAGGAGATCGGCAGGGGTGTGGATTTTTTCGACGTCGAAAGTTTCGGAGCGCGATTCGCCTACACCGTAGACGGCGGATTCGAAGGCGAACTGGAGTATGAAAACTTCAATGCAGCCAGTGTCAAGATAGAAATACAGGGGCGCAACATCCATCCAGGATACGCCAAAGACAAGATGATAAACGCACTGGCAGTAGCGACAGAAATAGAAAGTCTGCTCCCTCCGGCCGAACGCCCGGAACACACCGAAGGTTACGAAGGGTTTTTCCATCTGACCGCAATAAACGGGACGGTAGAAAGAGCATCTATGGAGTATATAATCCGCGACCACTCGCGCGAGATATTCGAGAAGCGTAAAGAAAAAATGCGCCTTATCGTGGGAGAAATCAATGCCAGGTACGGCGAAAATGTCGTGTCGATCGAGATGAAAGACCAGTATTACAATATGCGCGAAATGGTCGAGCCGCATCCGGAGGTCATCCGGAAAGCCGAAAAGGCCATGATCGAGGCCGGTGTCGAACCCATCATCCGTCCGATACGCGGAGGAACCGACGGTTCGCGACTTTCATACATGGGCCTGCCATGTCCCAACCTGTTTACCGGAGGTATGAATTTCCACGGCAAGTTCGAATACGCATCGCTCGACACCATGAAAAAAGCCGTGAACACCATCGTAAATCTCGCGAGACTCTGGTCGGAATAGTTCCGCGCTCCGCCCCCCGACACATATCGCAAAGCATACGTTATCACACCCGGCAACAGCTCTCTACAACATGCCGTAACACTGAACAGCGCAGGAAACTCGATGACCGACAAGGCCGTAAATATCTTGCACCGATACATACGTTTTGTCCCGACAAGACAGCGCACACGATAACCGCACCCATACCAACTCGAACGAATATACGCAGATGCTGGTTTCAAGTCCGACCCGAAGGATTACCCAACATCTGTATTTTTCGGCAAGACTGATCCTGACATTGGGACCTGGACATTCTTAGAGTCTCATCCACGAAATATTAAAAAAATAATGGCGGCCGATCGGCAAAACTTCATAATAAGTTCGACATTTTACGCCACATATGCATTATATTTGCGAAATTTTATTCGCAACGCATATGAACGGGATTTACACAATCTTACTGCTGATTGTATCCAATGCCTTTATGACCCTGGCCTGGTACGGCCATCTGAAACTGAATTCCTTCGACAAATTCCAGGCACTCCCTCTCATAACGATAATCCTTATAAGTTGGGGGATCGCATTCTTCGAATACTGCTTCCAGGTTCCGGCCAACCGCATAGGTTTCCGGGAAAACGGCGGACCCTTCTCGCTTTTCGAACTTAAAATAATGCAGGAGGTCATCTCCTTGTCCGTGTTCACTGTTTTCGCACTACTCGTATTCAAATCCGAAACGCTGAAACTCAATCATATCCTTTCGTTCGCCTGTCTGGTGCTGGCAGTCTTCTTCGCTTTCCGCAAATAGATTTGGCACACACTTTGGAGATAGCAAGGTCGGGGAATAAACTTACATGGATTATGAACGACCTGATTATCTCGCACATGGATGCTAAAGTGCTTAAACGCCTCGAGAATTACGCCGACAGTCCCACAAAGTTACGGGCAGCCTTGGGCAGATATATGAAAAGCCTCGGCATAACACCGGTCGAACCTTCCATAGCCGTACTCGAATATCTTTTCCGCAACAGAACTCACCCCACGGCAGAAGAGATTTTCAATCATCTGCACTCCAAAGTGCAAACGTTAACCCGCTCATCGGTCAATACCGCACTTGAGATCCTCGCTCAAATGGGAGCCATACAGATCGTACATGTCGACACGCGCGACACACGTTTCGATGGCGATACCACACACCACGCCCACCTTATTTGCGCAAATTGCGGCAACATAGAAGACATTCCACTGTCGAACAACATCTCGGACATGATCGCCATTCCCGACGGATGTGTCGTCAACGACATCCAAATGATGTGTCTCGGTCTGTGCGCAAAATGCAACCAATCTCAAAAAGTTAACTGATATGACCAGGTACGAATGTCCAGTTTGCGGATATGAATGCGAAAGCATTCCGGATACATGTCCTGTATGCGGATGCCCGGGCGAAAACTTCGAAGAGAAAAAATAATCGTCAAACGTATTAAGTCGCTCTTCTCTGTGGAGCTCCCTCACTTTTATCGACAGACATCTGCATGAGTTGCTGATGAATCGTAAATCCGTCCCTGCCTCGAATACCAAATAATCATAACATACTCCCCCGTTTTTCACCTGTCTTCGGCCTTCACCTTACGTACTCAGGTCCCGGCATGGTAAAAAGATTTGTCTCTGCGCTCGACTTTTGTTATTTTTGTTCCATGAATATTACCTCGGCAACATTCAAATGCAGCAGCGAGAAACTTTCGCAGGTTCCCAATGACAACCTGCCAGAGTTCGCATTCATAGGACGCAGCAACGTGGGCAAATCATCGTTAATAAATATGCTCACAGACAAACCTTCGCTGGCAAAGGTATCTGGCACACCCGGCAAAACACGCCTGATAAACCACTTCCTGATCAACAATGAATGGTATTTGGTCGATCTGCCCGGATACGGATACGCAAAAGTTTCCAAGACGGTCAAGGAAAAATTCGCCAAACTCATAACCGATTACGTTCTCAAAAGCGAAAAGATGTATTTTCTTTTCGTACTCGTAGACTCCCGCCTCGAACCGCAAAAGATAGACCTCGAATTCATCGACATGCTCGGAAAAAACGGAGTACCCTTCGGAATCGTTTTCACGAAAACAGACAAACTGTCAGACAATCAGGTCATATCCAACATCGCACGCTACAAACGCACGCTGCGCACAACCTGGGAGGAACTTCCGATCATGTTCGCCACCTCCTCGGAAAAAAAGAGAGGACGCGATGACATACTCGACTTCATCGAAAACTCTCTGGAACAGATCGCACGATAACACACACGCCCGGCAACACCACGGAAACCATGTGATTCTCAGTGAAACCCCCGCCTGCATAGAGTCTCAGTGGATTCAACCAAAGCTCTCCGGAGACAAGAGCAGGGCCATATTTATAAGGTCCCGGGTATTTGTATTGAAAAAAATGGCCGCAACCTATGAAAACTGCGAGCAAAGACTTACTTTTGTGCTTACAAAACCAGACCAATATTTTTTCTCCAAATGGCTATACACAAACTTAAGATCTTCGCATGCCGCGAATCACGTCCCCTGGCCGAAAAAATAGCCAAGGCTTACGGATGCGAATTAGGCAACTCGTCAGTACTCGAATTCAGCGACGGGGAGTTCCAGCCCGCCTATAACGAAAGCATCCGCGGCTGTACCGTCTTTATCGTGCAGTCGACATTCCCGCCGGCAGAAAACCTCATGGAACTTCTGCTCATGATCGATGCCGCACGTCGTGCATCGGCCTACAAAGTCATAGCCGTCATGCCCTACTTCGGCTGGGCTCGCCAAGACCGCAAAGACCGTCCGAGGGTATCAATAGGTGCCAAAATGGTAGCCAATCTGCTGTGTGCGGCAGGCGTGGACCGCATCATGACCATGGACCTGCATGCCGATCAGATACAGGGATTCTTCGATGTTCCGGTAGACCATGTTTACGCCAGCGGAATTTTCGTGCCGTATATCAAAAGCCTCGGTATCGAAGATCTGTCGTTCGCAGCACCCGACATGGGCGGCGCAAAACGTGTGAACGCCTATTCGCAATACCTCAACGCACCCATGATAATCAGCCACAAACAACGCGAAAAACCGAACGTTGTAGGCAGCATGACCGCAATCGGTGAGGTAGAAGGACGAAACATCATCATACTCGACGACATGATCGACACCGCCGGCACAATCACCAAAGCTGCCGACATGCTGATGGAACGCGGAGCCAAAAGCGTACGTGCCGTGGCAACACACCCGGTACTTTCCGGTCCGGCTTACGACCGCATTAATGCCAGTTCGCTTTCGGAAGTCATAGTAACCGACACCATCCCGCTCAATCCGAATGCCGACACCTCCAAATTCACTGTGCTGAGCGTCGCCGATATCTTCGCCGACATAATCGAAAGGGTACACAATTACAAGGAGATAAGTTCGCGCTTCATTTTTTAGGACAATCGCGAGCAGTCACATAACGCGACACACCTGTGCAGGCCACCTCAATGAGGTGGCCTGCACTGTAAACATTGTCCACATAAAAGAGCAAAATAAACGATGCAAATGTTGAAATGCCGTTTGGTAAATCGAGGAAAAAGATTTACATTTGCACCACTGTATTTCAGTTGCCCGGTGAGATGGGTGAGTGGCTGAAACCACCAGTTTGCTAAACTGACGTACTCGCAAGGGTACCGGGGGTTCGAATCCCCCTCTCACCGCAGAAAACAGCAATACACTCTCTTAATAAAACAGGAACCATCTGCTGGTTCCTGTTTTTATTTTTCACAGGCTTCAGTCAGCCAAACATCTATCAGACGACAAGCATTTTTACGACAAAACCCGTCCCTCCGCCCTGCAGCATCACAATTAATGGCATCAGAAAAATCGGCCATGGGACAACTGCATGATCATAAGCACATACAGACGTTCCAAAGTTCTTCTTACACCTGCAATAACATAACACGATCATGATAAATATATCGTGACATTACTCTCCAAAACAGCCGTAAGATGCGCTTGCCTCAATCACGACAATCGGAGATCCTGCAATGTCATATTCCAGAATCTTCAATTCGGTATCATTCATCTTTGAAGCGTGTTCTCACGAAACAATCCGGATAATTCTCCCGGATAAAATTAATCAGTTTCTCTCTCACCTCCACTTGTAGGTCCCAGTTGCTTCCGGAATCAGCACTGCTTACCAATACACGTATTTCCACGTGATTATCAGTCATATCTGTAACATCGAGTGCCGATGTTACGCCATCCCAGTTCTCGTTACTATCCAATATTTCCTGCAACTTCGCCCTCAAGGGTTCCAACGGCATCTTGAAGTCAATAAACAAAAATACCGAACCTGTGATATTACTGGAGTTGCGTGTCCAGTTCTCTATCGGATTCTCCAGAAAATAGTTGATAGGCATTATTAATCTCCTTTGATCCCACAACTTGATAACGACGTATGTGATGTTTATCTCCTCTATATTTCCGCTTTGTCCCTCTACAACCACCTGATCTCCTAACTTTATAGGCTGTGTAATGGCAATCTGAATACCTGCCAAAATAGAACCAAGACTTTTCTGAGCCGCAAAACCTATCACGATTCCGGCTATCCCGGCCGACGAAAGCAATCCTATTCCGACATCGCGTATCTTGTCGAATGTCATCAGACATACTCCAATAGTTATGATAACAACAAGACCCGAAATCATTCGTTCGAAGATAGTCAGTTTCGTAAGGCTACTTCTCGCCGCGAAATTTCCTGGTTTTTTCAACTCGATCTTCTGCTCCAGACAGTAAAAAAGCACCCTTATTCCCTTGATGAGAATCCAAGCTATCGTTATTATAAGCAGTATCGTGAGTATATGCTGAATGACCGGATTATAACTCTTGTCATAAAACATTATATGCGTAAATACGGAGGCCATAATCCATATCAGAAGCACCAGAAAAGGCAGCCTCAATACATCCACCACAAAATTGTCAAATTTCCCAGGAGAGGCCGCGATTTTGCGTGCAATCTTCCTCGTCAACCATTTATAGCTCAGAATGGCTAAACTCACGGCGATAATCAAAATAAAAATGCCTATAATCATCCGGGCAGTATCGCTTCCAAAAAAAACGTGAGTCATAATACGATTATGTTTAATTCGACCAATGTACAGATACAAATCATCGACCACAAGTTCAAGTATCGAGAAAAATGTGTAAAGTTTCTTGCTTTACAGATCGCATATCGCAACTCGATTCTCCGGAATATACCTACCCATAGTCCGGCATCTGTTTCATTATCAGATTCAGGTCCATTTGTCGTTTGGCAACTCTCCATCATTGCACACAAGACCCATTATTGCCCAATGGTTTGCCCAAAAGATTGCATCGAGATTCCACGCAGCCATAATTTGACTCAGCATTCAACGTCTGCATATCCAAATAAGGTTTGAGGCACCTCGGACAAACTTCCCGGACATGTTCGACGTATGTCGCTCGCCTTTTCCTATATTTGCAGGATATAGTAGGCGGCTCGGCAATCTCCGAAAGCACAGGCTTTCTCCGGGTGCCCTCACCTTTCACTATACTTAAAGAATACAGGATGCAGCTCGGCACAGCCAAACCTGAAAACTCCGTTTCAGTTTGTCTCTGCTCTCGGCTTTTTCTATATTTGCAACGTTTCCGTATCCGTTTCAATAAGTAGAATCGTTTCGTTCAATTCATTCAATACCATGAAATTAACCGACAAACAGGCTGGCAATATTATCATGTTCTGCGTGGTAACATTTTTCTCGGTCAATATACCAATCAGCAAATACATGCTTGCCAGCGGCAACATCTCTCCTTACGGACTTACACTGGCCCGTATGGTTTTTGCATCTGTCGCCTTCTGGATCACATCGCTGTTCATGAAAAAAGAGCGGGTCGAACGCAGAGATCTGTTCACACTGTTCATCGGCGGATTATTGGGTATTGTATTCAACCAGGGACTGTTCATTTGGGGACTGTCACAAACATCGCCTGTCGACGCTTCGATAATAACCACGTGTACTCCGCTTTTCGCCATGGTGATAGCAGCCATCGTGCTGAAAGAGCCCATCACGACAAAGAAAGTCTCAGGTGTGGCAATAGGAGGTATCGGAGCCATATTTCTTGTCCTGACAACCCAACACACCGACGTTGCAAACGATCCCAGCCTCAAAGGCAATATAGCCGTAGCACTCAGCTCGCTCAGTTATGCCTCCTACCTGGTGATGACACGACATCTCACCGCCAAATATTCATCTGTAACCATTATGAAATGGATGTTTCTTTTCTCGACCATCCTGCTGATTCCACTATTCTACAAAGACCTGACGGACATGCCACTGCTCCATCAGTCGGAAAGTTTGCCATTCATATTAATAGGTTACACCCTGTTTTTTGCGACGTTCATACCCTACATGCTTATCCCCATAGCCCAGAAAAAGATACGTCCTACCACGATCTCCATGTACAATAACATGCAGCCTCTGCTGGCCTCGATCATTGCCATCATCATGGGACAGGACACCTTCTCGATCGAAAAGGTCATATCTGGAGTGCTTATTCTGTTCGGTGTCTACCTCGTCACGGCAAGTAAATCGAGATCGGACATCGAAGCCGGTAAACAAAAGTAAAAGCAAAAGAGAGTCCTTCTGTTCTGACCTGCAAACAGTTGTAAGATTGCATCAGTGGAAGTCCACTTGCGACCCTCGTTATTTGCGAAAAAGGCTTGCCCCGATGTCAAATTTTGTAGTATATTTGTTACTCAAAATGGCACAAAATTGGTTCAGGTGTCTTACCCATGTGCCTAAACAGACCAAACAGAAGCGAACAAATGGAGATCATGAAAATAATACCTTCGGGAAACAAACTCTGGGAACAGGTTTGGAGGCTCTATGTCGACAGTTTCCCCGAATGGGAACGCCGTCGCATAAGCAGCCACAGCAGAGCGAGCGAAGACGATGATTTTCACACATATATCTCCATCGAAAACGGCAATCTCCAGGGACTTGTATTTTACTGGGAGCACGATTCCGTTATTTATGTTGAACATCTTGCAGTGAACCCGCTGATGCGCGGAAAAGGCATCGGCAGCCAGATAATCAAGGGTCTGATGGAAGAAAACCCGGAATCAACATTCATACTCGAGATAGATCCTCCATTGGACGATATCTCCAAGCGCCGTAGTACATTTTACGAAAGACTCGGATTCATTGCCAACGATTTCGACTATATCCACCCGTCATACACCAAAAACGGCAAGCCTCACGAACTAAGGATAATGAGCTACCCCAAAGCCCTAAGTAACGAAGAATTCGAGCGCTTCAAGGAATATATGGCAACTCGCGTAATGAAATACATAGACTGACAGCACTCTCTTCCCGGAGCTTGACCATATAGACAAGCGCTGCTGTCTTCGCCCTATTCCGACACACGGCAAAACACATAATACGGACTTACTCCACAATCTTACTCCAGCAAAGGGATCCATAACATTCTTTAGATTACATCGGGCAAACTAATGCCGTAACCGATAACACCCCCCGATAAAGCCACCAAGCAGAATTTCAATAAACGTATCATATTTTGACATGGCAGCCAGGCCCTGTTATGCCAAAAACCGAGAGATATGATTAGCTGTATCTGCACAACACCACGAGCCCACCGAATATAGAGACGCGATTGACATACAAGAAACTTACTCGCCCATTACCAAAATAGCATTATATCCGTAAACTAATGCAGCAAAGCGCATCCATGTGATATACGCAGTAATCCGTACAGACCATTTTAGGAGGATTAGGCTTTATTCGATGTGCCTATGTGTATTCCCCGAATCGCTTTATCCATTGATATGGGATGCTCTCCATAAAGCCAATGAGCCATAATCATTTATACCTATACTGACTGTGCGACATTCGAGCCGGGTGTCGAATACTCTCAGAATCATTATTGTTTGAGTAGCATACACATGATGGGCATGTTACGACATTACAGACATAAAAAAAACCACTCGTTATCGAGTGGTTTTTTTTATGATTTCTTTTAGTGGGAGCTGAGGGATTCGAACCCCCGACCCTCTGCTTGTAAGGCAGATGCTCTGAACCAGCTGAGCTAAGCTCCCGAAATAATCCTAATAACTTGCGCGCACCGAAAATCACCTTCTCATCACCCCCTCGTCCTTACTTCCGGATTGCGAGTGCAAATATAGGCCTTATTTTTGTATTTCCAAACTTTTTTAAAAAAATTATTTTGTTTCCGGAAGTTCTATTTTGAGATTCAATTCCTTAAGCTGCGCTTCCGAGATCGTCGACGGTGCGTCTATCATCACATCGCGTCCCGAGTTGTTTTTCGGGAAGGCGATGTAGTCGCGGATCGAGTCAGCTCCGCCGAAGAGCGAACACCAGCGGTCGAACCCGAAAGCTATTCCTCCGTGAGGAGGAGCCCCGAACTTGAATGCATTCATCAGGAAGCCGAACTGTTTCTGTGCCTCTTCGGGTGTAAATCCCAACAGACTGAACATCTTGGCCTGAAGATTCGAATCGAATATACGTATGGAGCCGCCTCCGACTTCGACACCGTTGACCACGAAGTCGTATGCATTGGCACGTACCTTACCTGGATCCGTATCGAGCAGTCCTTCGTCCTCTTTCATGGGCGAGGTAAACGGGTGATGCATGGCGAAGAAACGTCCGCTTTCATCGTCCCATTCCAGAAGCGGGAAGTCAACGACCCACAGAGGTGCAAATTTGGTACGATCACGCAATCCGAGTCTCTCCCCGAGTTCCAGACGAAGTTCCCCGAGCGCATTCAGACTGTTCTTGCGGCCACCCGCTATAATGAACATCATATCTCCGGGCTTGGCTCCGCACTTGTCACCCCAGGCCTTGAGATCATCGGAAGAGAAGAACTTGTCCACGCTCGACTTGACATTCCCGTCCTGTTCGAAACGTACCCATACGAGACCTTTGGCTCCGATCTGCGGACGTTTGACCCATTCCGTCAGTTCATCTATCTGTTTGCGGGTATAAGAAGCGCACCCTTCGGCAGCTATTGCTCCCACATATTCCGCCGAATCGAACACCACGAAGTTATGTCCCTGCGCGTCGGCTGTAAGTTCGCATATCTCCATGCCGAAACGAATATCCGGCTTGTCCGATCCGTACTTGGCCATAGCCTCGGACCACGGCATGCGCGGAAGATCGTAATTTATGTCGACACCGATAGTTTCCTTAAACAGGTATTTCGCCAACCCTTCGAATATTTCCAAAATATCGTCTCGCTCCACGAACGACATTTCGCAGTCGATCTGGGTGAATTCGGGCTGACGGTCAGCGCGCAGGTCCTCGTCGCGGAAGCAGCGCACTATCTGGAAATACCTGTCGTATCCGGCCACCATCAACAGTTGCTTGAAAGTCTGCGGCGACTGCGGCAGGGCATAGAACTCGCCCGGGTTCATGCGCGAAGGCACGACAAAATCGCGCGCTCCTTCCGGAGTCGACCCGATCATGTAAGGGGTTTCGATTTCGAGAAAACACTTGCGGCTCAGGTATTCGCGGATGCGCTGAGCCATTTCGTGGCGAAGTATCATGGCTCTCTGAAGCGGCCCGCGCCTCAGATCGAGATAACGGTATTTCATCCGCAGCTCGTCGCCACCGTCGCTGTTGTCCTCGATCGTAAAAGGCGGCGTCTGCGAAACATTCAACACTTTCAAGGTCGTAGCTGCGATCTCTATGTCGCCGGTCGGCATCTTGGGATTCTTCGAAGAACGTTCGATAACCTTGCCTACGACCTGGAGCACATACTCCCTTCCGATTTCCGCAGCAACTGCCTTTATATCATCCGCCGAATGCTCTTCCACGACTATCTGCGTAATGCCGTACCTGTCGCGCAGGTCGATGAACGTCATGGCTCCCAGATTACGAACCTTCTGCACCCAACCGGCCAACGTGACCGTTTTTCCCGCATCCGACAGCCTCAACTGGCCGCAAGTATGTGTCCTGTACATATTTTTTGTTTTTAAAAGAGATGTTGCAACCCGGACAATCCGAAAACGAATCAACCGGATTTCCACTACATTTATTTAATAATATAGGATGCGTTCAGACATCTTTGCGATCTTTCGCATAATACTTCCCGCCTTTCGCTATATTTGTAACTACAAAACAGGCCTCAAAGATAGGGATTTATTATGGATAGTGAACAGGAGCGAGACGAAAAATTTATGAGGGCCGCAATAGAACAGGCCCGCGAAGCGTTATCAAAACAGGAGGTTCCCATAGGCGCCGTAATCGTTCTGGGAGAGCAGATAGTCGGTCGGGGGCATAACCTTGTCGAGACACTCGGCGACGCTACTGCACATGCCGAAATGCAGGCTTTTACTGCCGCTGCCGAAACTACCGGCGGAAAATATCTCAATGACTGTACGCTTTATGTGACTGTGGAGCCGTGTCCGATGTGCGCCGGAGCGAGCGCATGGAGTCAAATTGGACGCATCGTATACGGAGCGTCCGATCCCAAACGCGGATATTCGACCATCGGAGGCAGGATTCTCCACCCGCGAACCAAAGTCACCGCCGGAGTGTTGGCCGACGAATGTTCCGAAATGATGGAAACGTTTTTCAAAAAACTAAGATGCTAATCTGGAAAATTCATATAAAAAACGATATATTTGTACTTCATGTTAACCACACTAACTTAAAAACAAACTAAAAACCATAACACCTATGAAACGATTTACAATCCTTTCTTCAGCGCTCGCGGCAATCTTCTGCGTATCTGTGGCGACAGCCCAAACTTCGCAAGAGGTCGCGGAAAAATATACCAACGCATGTAAACTTATCAATGATGATAAGAACTATGCCGCCGCAGTACCCATACTCGAAGATGTTATAAAACAAGGGACGGCAGTAGGTGCCGAATCGGCAAATGCCGTGGCCAGTGCCAAGAAACTGCTCCCTCAGCTATACTACAACCTTGGAATTATGGCAGGTAAAAACAAAAATTTCGCCGAAGCCGAAACTCAATTTATGAACGCCTACAACAAAGCCAAGGAATACAAAGACCTCACCTTTGAAAAAAGGTCCGAGGATATGCTCGCCAATACGTTTATAAATCAGGCAGGTGCTTTCGTCAAGAACAAAGAGTATGACAAGGCAGCAGAGATCTACTCCAAGGGGATGAAAGTGCTTCCGAACAACAGCACGCTCCAGATGTATCTGGCCATCAGCTACGTGGAAAGCGGCAAGAAAGACGAAGGTTTCGCAATCTTCAAGCAAATAGAAGCCCGTGGCGGAAGGTCGGCCGAAATTGCACGTACCAAAATGGAAAACTACGACAATGTCGAAGCCAACGAAGCCCTGGCTGCCAAGAATTATCCAAAAGCCGTCAGCCTTCTCAACGACATTTTGAAAGACAACCCCAAAAACGCACTCGCACAGTTGATGCTCATCCAGGCTTACAACAATATGGAGAGATACGATGACATCATAAGTAAAGGTCCTGCGGCTGCCGCTGCTCAAACCGATGCCAAAAACAAAAGCGACATCTATTACATGATAGGTATCGCATACTACAACAAACAGCAGAACGACAAGGCACTGGAAAACTTCAAAAAGGTGACCACGGGCAACAACGTCTCCCAGGCCAAGGAACGTATCACCGAACTGAACGAACTGAACAAATAATATCAGGCCCTTCACGTGGGCATGACACGATAAAGCACCCTTTGACGAGGGTGCTTTATTTTTACGAATACCCGGATCAGACATTCACCGTACTCCATTGGCAGAGACCTCTCCACCCGTTCGGCAATTCGACATGCGCACGACCACAAAAAAACAGCAACACACATCAATCCGAGAAACATGCTTGTTCTCCGAGACGGTTGCTTTCGTGCATCCAATCCGGCAATCATGCCCCACTCCATGTACCATGCAACCGACCACTGTGCGGATTCCGGAAGAAAACCCGCAACACTTAACACAATAATTTCAATAATTCAGAAGAGAAATCATACCTTTGCCATATAGATGCATAATTCAGGTACGATACGGGGAATAGAGCTTCTTGCACCTGCACGCGACTGCGCAACAGGAATGATCGCTGTCGATGCAGGCGCCGATGCCGTCTACATCGGAGGGCCGGCTTTCGGAGCAAGGGTGGCGGCTGGCAATGAGACAAAGGACATTGCCGCTCTCGTGGAATATTCCCACATGTTCGGCGTCAGGGTATACGCGGCACTCAACACCATAGTTTATGAAAACGAACTTAAAGATGCCGAAAAGATCGCCCGCGAACTCATCTCTGCCGGAGTCGACGCACTGATTGTACAAGATATGGCATTCCTGCGCATGGGATTGTCCGGGGTGGAACTACACGCCTCGACACAAATGAGCAACTGCACGCCAGAAAAGGTAGAGTTTCTCAGAGAAGCCGGATTTTCGAGGGTCATACTCGAACGGGGACTGACCTTTGCGGAAATCTCGGAAATAGCAAAGGTAGAGGGTATCGACATTGAGTGTTTCGTTCACGGTGCCATATGCGTAGGCCTAAGCGGACAGTGCTACATGAGCCGAAGCATGAGCCGTCGCAGCGGCAACCGTGGCGATTGCAGTCAGCCATGCCGCCTCACGTACGACCTGCTGGACGGCAACGGCAATACGGTGATACGGGGAAAACACCTGCTTTCGGTACTCGATCTCAACCTGTCGGGAAGGATACCGCAATTACTCGACGCCGGTGTAACATCCTTCAAGATCGAGGGCAGACTCAAAGATGCGAATTACGTGCGCAACGTGGTCAGTTATTACCGTATGGCGATAGACAAAGCATTGAAAGAGCGTCAAGGGATGTCCAGAAGTTCATCCGGCCGGTCTATTTACGATTTCACGCCCGACCCGTCACGGAGCTTCACACGCGGTTTCACGACCTGGATGCTGGACGGGAAAAAGGCCGGGCAGGCATCCTTCTCCACACCCAAGGCTACCGGCGAATACATCGGCAAAGTCACAGCGACAGGCAGGGATTCCTTTACAATCTCCGGCAACACGCCACTCAATCCGGGAGACGGAATATGCTTCATCTCAAACGGCGAACTGATAGGTACAAACGTCAACAGAGCCGAAGGGCAAACAGTCTGGCCAAACAAGACAGAGCATATCGTACCCGGCACGGCGATATACCGCAACTATGACCACGCTTTCAACTCACGACTCAACAGGAGCCGCACACGCAGAGTTATAGGTATAAAGGCCGACTGTCATATCACGCACGGCATTTTAAGCCTCGCTTTGACCGACGAAGAGGGCAACTCGGTGTGCGTCACCGAGAACCTCGATCCCGAACCGGCCAAAGACCCGGAAAAGATGGAAAACACGATCCGTTCGCAACTATCGAAACTGGGCGACTCCATCTTCGCGACCGACAATATAGCGATGACTGTCGAGGGAGAGTTGCCGTTTATCCCGGTCTCGAAAATCAATGCGATACGACGGCGGGCAACCGAATTGCTCATTGCAGAAAGGTTGCGCATTCGCCCCGAACAAGCATCCGCCATCGAAAACTTGAATTTCCCTTATCCCTCGACAGAACTCGGAGGCGAAGCGAACATAACGAACTCGTTGGCAGAACGGTTTTACCGAGACCACGGAGTGACGAAAATAGCAACTCCACTCGACCTCATGCAAACTCTGACGGGACAGAAGGTAATGACATCGGCCTACTGTCTGAGACGCGAACTCGGCCAGTGCCTGAAGCAAAAACACACACTGCAAGGACCATTGCGAATAAAAAGAGGTGCCATAACCTGGCTGCTCGAATTCGACTGCACTCTCTGCCGCATGAACATAATTAAAGAATAACGCCATGAACAATCCCGAACTGCTCACACCTGCAGAATGGAAAGATTATGAACTCGTCGACAGCGGAGATTTCGAAAAGCTCGAACGCTTCGGCCAATGGATAACCGTACGACCCGAACCGCAGGCAATATGGCACAAGAGCCTCCCGGAAACGGAGTGGAACCGTTTGGCCGACGCCGTTTTCCGCCGCGACGGCAAAAGCGAAGAGCGAGGCGAATGGAACACATCTTCCAGAATGCCAGGCCAATGGTGGGTTGAATACGCATACAAAAAGATGAGCATGAAAATGAGGCTGGGACTCACCTCGTTCAAACATGTCGGCATCTTTCCGGAACAGGCCGTCAACTGGAACTTCATATACGACGAATGCAACCGTATAGCGGTATGTAACGGCAGACCGGCAAACATACTCAACCTGTTCGCCTATACCGGAGGAGCTTCGCTTGCGGCACGAAGTACGGGAGCGACAGTCACCCATGTCGATTCGGTGAAGCAGGTGGTAAGCTGGTCGCGCGAAAATATGGAAGCGAGCGGACTGGATGGCATACGCTGGATAGTCGACGACGCCTTGAAATTCGCCCGCAGGGAGGTTAAGCGCGGCAAGACATACGACGGCATAATCCTCGACCCACCTGCATACGGACGCGGACCGGAAGGCGAAAAATGGGTGCTCGAACAGAATATCGGCGAACTGCTCGGACTATGTTCGCAATTGTTAGCCACGAAGAACAGTTTCCTCGTATTGAACCTCTACTCCATGGGATTGTCGGCGCTATTGGCAAAAGGCATTTGCAACCAACTCTTCGGCAAGCCATCCGATCCGGACAACGAACGTTTCGGCGAACTATACTTTCGCGACCGCAGCGGCAAAGCTCTGCCACTCGGCGTTTTTTACAGACTATCACGCTGATATCCACCGAACTACACATATCGGCCCCATATCCCCACGCATGAGCAGGAGTCGGACCGCCCCACCTCATGCCAATCAAGAGCCAAGGTCACTGTCCGCAATTCGGTTTTACGGCATAAAAAGTTGCAACTATAGATTATTTTGATAACTTTGCATACTACCATAAGATCGACCCTACTTAACCTATGACCATTATCCAACTTGAATATCTTCTGGCGGTCGCTAACTGCGGCAGTTTTTCAGCGGCGTCGGAACTGTGTTTCGTGACGCAACCGTCGCTCAGCATGCAGATCAAGAACCTCGAAGAGGAACTCGGAGTTATCCTGCTCGACCGGTCCAAAAAGCCGGTCATCCCGACCGATGCCGGTGAAACAGTCATCCGAAACGCCCGCGAGGCAATCAAAGCCTATAACTACATAAAAGAATCGGTCGCCGAACTCAAAGGCGAAATAGCCGGCCATCTCAAACTGGGAGTCATCCCGACCATCGCGCCTTATCTGCTTCACCGCTTCATACCCGGATTTCTTGCCAGGTATCCAAAAGTAGAACTGGAAGTCAAGGAGATGAAGACTGCCGATATTTTCAAGGCACTCGGACACGACAGCCTCGATGCAGCAATCATAGCAGGCGGAATGTGTCCCGACGAAATAGCCGAACAGGAACTTTTCGACGACCGTTTTTTCGCATACGTCTCACCGCTCAATCCTCTTTACGAACGCAACAACGTCCGCATAGAGGATATCGACATGAAGGAGTTGCTGCTACTAAGCGACGGACACTGTCTGCGAGACCAAATTCTCGAACTATGCCATGCACATCGTGCGGTACATTCCACCTGTTCGTTCGAAAGCGGTTCTCTCGACACCCTGATGCGTATCGTGGACAATACCGGAGGAATGACCATAATCCCCGAAATGGCTCTGCCCTATGTCCCCGATCAACGCAAAAACCAGATAAAAACCCTTGCCAAAGGCGCCACATCGAGAAAAATAACGATAGCCGTCAGACGCACCTATGTCAAAAGTTCGCTTATCAACGCATTGAAGAAATCCATAATGGAGTGCGTATCTGCAAATTAGGAGTTGCGAATAATTATTTTCACACAATCCTCCGTCTGCACCATAAAAGGCATAAAATATGCTTCGTGAGTATGACGGTATGTTGGAAAAAGTACGTAACTTTGCTGACTGCAAAATAACGATCCGAAAGAGGAACACATAATATATGATGAAGGAAAAACTCGTAGAAACAATCGTCGAAGCAATATCAGACAAAAAAGGACAGAACACAATAACACTCGACCTCTCGGGGATCGACGGCGCCATAACAGGCGCTTTCGTAATATGCAGCGCAGACTCGACAACCCAGGTCGCCGCCATTGCCGACGGCATCGAGGACAAAGTACGCCGTGAACTCGGGGACAAACCATGGCGCGTCGAAGGTCTGACCAACAGCGTGTGGGTTGCAATGGATTATGTAGATGTCGTGGTGCATATCTTCCTGAAAGAACTGCGCGGTTTCTACAAACTCGAAGAGCTCTGGGCGGACGCTCCCGCAATACGCTACGAACAGCAGCAATAATACCTGATGCACGGCGTTTACACCCTATAATTTAACTTAAACTTCCGCGATGGCCGAAAACACGAATTTCTCAGATAAAAAAAACCAACCTGGCCCAATGAAACCCAATATCAATCTGTTCTGGATATACGGGATCTTGGCACTAATCATTATTGGCATCTCATTCTTCAACAACCGTACCGAGCCAAGACCCATTGGCTGGCCCGCCCTTGAACAAATGCTCGTCAAAGGGGATATAGACAGCATAGGCGTATTACGCAACAACAATCAGGAAATAGCCAATATATTTCTGAAGAAGAATGCGATAGAAAGTTACAAACAAGAAAAAGAGTACAGAAATATCCCTGAAAATGGTTTTCAGTTCATATACAACATTCCTACCACAGAACTGTTCGAACAAAGAGTCGCAGAGGCAAGCGGCCAGCAAGGAAACCTTATAATCCCCGAGTACCGTTATAAAAGCAGCGTATGGCCCGGCATATTGAGCCAAATTCTGCTCTTAGTCGTACTGTTTGGCGGCTATATATTCATATGGCGACGCATGTCGAAAGGAGCCGGTGGCGGCGGTGGCGGCGGTATATTCAACGTCGGCAAGGCAAAAGCTCAAATGTTCGACAAAGAAAACTCGACCAAGGTGACATTCAAGGATGTCGCCGGACTCGAAGAGGCCAAAGTCGAAATAATGGAGATCGTAGACTTCCTCAAGAAACCTGAAAAATACAAAGAACTGGGAGGCAAAATACCCAAAGGAGCCCTGCTCGTAGGTCCTCCCGGAACCGGCAAGACCCTTCTGGCAAAAGCCGTAGCCGGAGAGGCAAACGTACCCTTCTTCTCGATAAGCGGTTCGGATTTCGTAGAGATGTTCGTGGGAGTAGGAGCATCGCGCGTACGCGACCTTTTCCGCCAGGCAAAGGAAAAAGCACCCTGCATAGTTTTCATAGACGAGATCGACGCTATCGGGCGTGCACGCAGCAAGAATGCCGGATATTCATCAAACGACGAGCGCGAAAATACTCTCAATCAACTACTTACAGAGATGGACGGTTTTGGCACCAACTCAGGTGTCATAATGCTCGCTGCAACCAACCGCGCCGACATACTCGACAAAGCACTGTTGCGTGCAGGTCGTTTCGACCGACAGATCGAAGTCGGACTTCCTGAACTCAACGAACGCCGTGAGATCTTCGACGTACACCTCAGAAAACTGAAACTGGCCAAGAACCTCGACCGCGATTTCCTCGCAAAGCAGACGCCAGGTTTTTCCGGCGCCGACATAGCCAACGTGTGCAATGAAGCAGCACTGATAGCCGCCCGCAACAATAAATCGGCTGTGGATAAAGAAGACTTCCTTGCCGCAATCGACCGCATAGTCGGCGGCCTCGAACGCCGAAGCGTAGTAATCACACCGGAAGAAAAACGCGTCACGGCATATCACGAAGCGGGTCACGCAACTGTGAGCTGGATGCTCGAACATGCCAACCCGCTTATCAAAGTCACCATCATCCCCCGCGGCCGCTCGCTCGGCGCAGCATGGTACCTTCCCGATGAACGCCACAATACCACTCGCGAACAATTCATGCACGAAATGGCCGCGGCTCTCGGAGGACGCCTCTCCGAAGAGATCTTCTTCGACAGCATCTCGACAGGAGCCATCAGCGACCTTGAAAAAGTCACCAAAGTCGCCTATGCAATGGTAACCTATTACGGCATGAGCGACGAAATCGGTAACATAAGTTATTACGATTCCACAGGACAGAGCGACATGGCATTCACCAAGCCATTCAGCGAACAAACCGCACAGAAAATAGACGCCGAAGCAAAACGGCTGATAACCGAAGCCCAGGATCTCGCACGCAAAGTCATAGAACAAAACCGCGAAGGTCTATGCAAACTTGCAGAACTTCTGCTCGAACGTGAAGTCATCTTTACGGAAGACGTCGAAAACATTCTGGGCCGCCGCGAAAAAGACATAAAAAGGGAATTAGCAGAAAAAGAGGCCGCCGAAAAGAACGTGTCCTCAAAAGAGCCGAAGTCTGAAACCGATACACCAGAGGAGAGCAACGCTCAAAAAGATGATAAACATAAAGTCGCCTTCACACTCGAGACAGAATTGACAGAAGAAGCAAAAAAAGAAGCCGACAACCAATAAACAGGCTCCAGCCCGCTAGCCGTACCAAACGCAACGGACTGCTTGAATGGGAAATACAAAACCCTCAACCACTATGGGCAAAAACGGAAAAAACAGTTTTCTCGTCAGACTTTTAAGCGGCACCGTGCTGTTTGTTGTGGTGGTCGCAGCCATACTGATTTCCCGTTATTCATTTCTCGCACTGCTTTATGTCATCGGCCTCGGCACGATGCTGGAATTCTATAAACTGGCCAATTCTCAAGGTATTAAGCCCAACAAATCCCTCGGACTGACAACAGGATTGACACTAATAACCTCGGCATTCCTTTTCACCCAGGACGACAGCACCTTGATTCAGAACAATATAGGCATCGCTCTGCTCCCCGTCGTAATGCTTCTTCTATTCGCAACCTTCATCGCCGAATTGTTCCGGAAGAAAGAAAAACCGCTTGTCAACATAGCCGTTACGATCTGCAGCGTAGTCTACATCGCATTCCCGCTTTCAATGTTGAACTTCATCTCAGTCGGAGGTTTCGACATACCGCTTCTGTCAAGACCCCACTACGAATCATGGACTCTTCTGTCCTTCATATTCATAATCTGGGCAAACGACATCGGGGCCTATCTCACCGGCATTGCAATAGGCAAACACAAAATGTTTCCACGCATATCGCCGAAAAAAACATGGGAAGGTTTTGTCGGAGGCATCATAGCCGCAGTCGGAATAGGCGCCCTTTGCGGATGTTTCATAAGTCCCGGCATACCATTCTGGATGGGACTCGGCCTGATAGCCTCAGTCTTCGGAGTACTCGGCGACCTTGTCGAGTCGCTCATCAAACGCTCCATCGGCATTAAAGACTCCGGCGCTATAATACCCGGACACGGAGGATGGCTCGACCGGTTCGATTCTCTGCTGATCGCCACCCCGTTCGTTTTCATTTATTTTGTTATCTTTGCACTGATATAAACATCGGCCGGTACCCCAACCGTAGTATGATTATGAAAATAAATAAAGAAGGTCTCAACATAATACTTCTATCCGTATGCTTGGCTGTAGCCATATGGGTCGCCGTTGTACTGTTTCTCCAGACATGGCTGTTCATAGCCATCAGCATTGTGATTCTTGCTTTTCTGGTCTGCATAATATCATTCTTCAGAGAACCCAAACGTCCATATGTCACCGACGAGTCACTTGTCTATGCCCCCGCCGACGGCAAAATAGTCGTCATCGAAGAGGTGGAAGACAAGGAATACATCGAAGGAAGATATCTGCAGATATCGGTTTTCATGTCGATCACCAACGTACATATCAACTGGTATCCTGTAAGCGGAACCATAGAATATTTCAAGTATCATCCGGGGAGATTCATAGTAGCCTGGCACCCTAAATCATCGGAAGAGAACGAAAGAACCACAACCGTAGTCAATACGGGGAAATACCATGTGCTGTTCCGCCAGATAGCGGGTCTCATAGCGCGCAGGATAGTCTCTTATGTTAAAGTAGGCGGACCCGCCGTACAGAATGAAAAATTCGGTTTCATAAAATTCGGTTCGCGGATAGATGTGCTGCTGCCTCCCGATACGGAGATACTCGTCTCTATTGGCGATAAGGTTACGGGATCGCAGACACCTATCGCCCGCCTCAAATAATTCGAGTTCGCAATTCCATGTCGAAACTGTCCAAATATATCCTCGCCTCCCTTGGCACCATCGCAATAGTGCTGTTGATATGGTATTTCGGGAAAATAGTGACCTATATTCTCATATCAGCGGTACTTGCCATTATAGGGAAACCTCTCGTGAAGGCCCTGTCCAAGATACATTGGGGTTACAGACAGTTTCCGCGATGGGCGGCAGCCCTCACGACACTCATAGCCATATGGGCATTCGCAGCGCTTTTCGCAGCCCTATTCTTCCCTCTGGTATTCAATAAGATATCGGATCTTGCTTCGCTGGATGTTAAACAGATACTCGAATCCTCGTTCTATGAGCCTATTCAATCATTCGAGAACTGGCTGAGAGAGTTTTTCTCCATACGTGAAGACATTTCGCTGATCGACGGATTCGCACAAAGCATAGGCAATCTGTTCCAGGCAGACAAACTGAACGATGCCATCAAATCAATAGTTACGGTCATCGGGAATACGCTCATCGCATTATTTTCCATCACGTTCATCACATTCTTTTTTCTCAAGGAAGAGAACCTTTTCCAGAACATGATAACCGGTCTGTTCCCGAAAAAATACGAACACAACGTAGAACACGCACTCGGCTCCGTCACAAAGTTATTGACACGCTATTTCACGGGTCTCGTCGTCGAATCGACCATACTCATGCTGGTGCTTTCCGGAGTTTTTCTGATCTGGGGTTTCAATATCCAGACCTCGTTCTTTATGGGAATAGTCATGGGTATTCTCAATGTAATACCTTATGTCGGACCACTGTGCGGGACGATAATATGCATCATAGTCGGACTTGTCACTCCACTTGGCGATTCGAATCTGGGAGAGATGATCCTGATAATCGGAGGAACTATTGCAAGTGTAAAACTTGGCGACGACTTTGTTTTACAGCCCCTGCTCTACTCGCAACGAGTATACGCACATCCGCTCGAGATATTTCTCGTTCTCCTCATAGCCGGCAGTATAGGACAAAGTCTGGGTGGCATACAGGGAACTCTACTGGCAATGCTTCTCGCTATCCCGGCATATACCGTACTACGTGTCTTTGCCAAAGAATTCTTTTTTAACTTCAGACTCGTGCAGCAACTCACCGAGAAGATATAAACCGAACTATTTTATTAGGCATTCTCGCTATTGTTTGATAACTTTGCATAGGTAACATACATCATATGGGTTTTATAGATTTTACATTATGGGATCTTTTGGACATCGTTTCGGTGGCCCTTATCATGTATTATGTCTACAAACTCACCCGAGGAACGCAGGCTCCCAACATTATCACCGGCATACTGGTGATATACCTGCTCTGGATCCTCGTACAGGCCCTGAACATGGAGATGCTCTCGGCCATTCTGGGTCAGATCATAGGCGTCGGCGTCATAGCACTCATCATAGTCTTCCAACCCGAGATACGCCGATTCCTTCAGGTCATAGGCAACCGAAGCAGGCAACGCCAACACTCTTTCATAGGCAAACTGTTCGACATGGGCGGCGAAGACAAAGAGTTGGACGTATCGTTTCTTGCCCCTATCGTAAAGGCATGTACCGACATGTCCCATTCCAAGACAGGCGCCCTCATAGTGATCCAGCGGGAAACCGACCTCGCCAATACCATAGAATCCGGAGTCACGGTAGATGCCGTAATATCTTCCGCACTGCTTAAAAACATATTCTTCAAGAACTCGCCGCTTCATGACGGCGCCGTAGTCATCAAAGAGTCGCGCATAGCAGCAGCCAAATGCGTCCTGCCCTCCACACAAAGCGAGGTTCCGGTCTCATTCGGCATGCGCCACAGGGCAGCCCTCGGCATCAGCGAACTCACCGATGCCATCATAGTCGTGGTATCCGAAGAAACAGGCGCAATCTCGGTAGCCCATAACGGGAACATAAATTGCGGAATAACCCCATCGTCACTCCAGGAAGAGATCATGGCCCTCATGATTACGCCCGGACGCTAAGCGCGCCCGGGCCACACCTCCCGACAGCCGATACATATCGACCAACTTATCCCACCCAAAGGTGGAAACGGATGAATAATGTTCTCCCAGCCGGGAAGTTATTAGCGAAAAAAATGTAATTTTGCATCCGAAGCTGCGGCGGAGAATAAACAAGAGACTTAACGATGCCGGTAAGATATTTCAAATACGACAAGCCATTCAAGCTGGAGAACGGCGAAAGCCTGCCCGGCCTTACCATCGCATACCATACCTACGGGACACTCAAAGGCAATAATACCGTATGGGTCTGCCACGCGCTTACGGCAAACTCCGATGTGGCTGACTGGTGGCCTGGAACGGTCGAAGAGGGACGTTTTCTCGATCCGCGACGCCACTTCATAGTATGCGCAAACATCATAGGTTCGCACTACGGTTCCACAGGCCCGCTGAGCATAAACCCCACGACAGGAGAACCCTGGTATGAAACATTCCCATTCATAACGATCAGGGACATAGTCAATGCCCATTTTCTGTTGGCAGAACACCTCGGCATAACCCAAATAAACACTATTGTCGGCAGTTCCATAGGCGGATTCCAAGCCCTTGAAATGGTTCTGACAAAGCCAAGAATGGCCAAGAAACTCGTGCTGATCGCCACAGGGGCCCGCAGCCAACCATGGACCATTGCCTTCAACGAATCGCAGCGAATGGCCATCGAAACCGACTGCACATACGGTGAAAAATCGGAAGATGCCGGCAAAAAAGGGATGAAAACAGCCCGCTCGATAGGATTGCTCAGCTATCGCGGATCGAGCGCATACAACGCCACTCAGCAGGAAAACGACAACATATTCAAAGTGGCAGGTTTCAGAGCCACTACCTATCAGCAATATCAGGGAGAAAAACTGGCGCGCAGATTCAACGCATACTCCTACTACCGTCTTTCACAGGCCTTCGACTCGCACAACGTAGGAAGATACAGGGGCGGTCTGGAGGCGGCACTCGGCCAGATCAAGTGTCCCACCCTCGTGGTTGGAATATCTACGGACATCATTTTCCCGATCACAGAACAACTCTACCTTTTCAGGCATATTCCGCATTCAGAACTGCATATACTAAACTCAGAATTCGGACACGACGGATTTCTCGTCGAATCCGACAAACTGAACACAATACTTAAACCATTCATAAACCAGAACCAATAATGAGATTACCAGCGTCTTTGAACGTATTACTACTCGGAGGAGGAGGCAGGGAACACGCTTTCGCGTGGAAGATAGCACAGAGCCCAAGGCTCGGGAAACTGTTCATTGCACCGGGAAATGCAGGTACGGCATCTCTCGGGATGAACGTAGACCTGAACCCTACCAACTTTGGGAGTCTCAAGCAATTCATACTCACGAACAACATAAACCTGGTAGTCGTAGGCCCTGAAGAACCGCTTGTCAAAGGTGTATGGAATTTCGTACACGAAGATGAAGAGATCCACCATGTACCCGTCATCGGACCGTCTCTTGAAGGGGCAAGACTCGAAGGCAGCAAGGATTTTGCCAAGACATTCATGGTCCGGCACAACATACCGACAGCGTCATACAGGAGCTTCTCAAAAGCCAATATAGAAGAAGCCTATGCTTTCATAGACTCGCTCAAGGCTCCATACGTGCTCAAAGCAGACGGACTCGCAGCCGGCAAAGGCGTAGTTATACTCGATTCGGCCGAAGCAGCCAAAGCGGAATTAAACGAAATGCTTGGAGGAAAATTCGGAGCAGCCGGAAATACGGTAGTGATCGAAGAGTTCCTCAGCGGTATCGAATGCTCGGTATTCGTAGCTACGGACGGCAAGAATTACAAGGTGTTGCCTGTGGCAAAAGACTACAAACGAATCGGAGAAGGCGATACGGGACCGAATACCGGAGGTATGGGTGCCATTTCGCCCGTACCGTTCGCCGACACGGCATTTATGGAAAAAGTACGTACGACCATCATTGAACCTACCATAAAAGGGCTGGCAGACGAAAAAATAACCTATAAAGGTTTTATTTTCATCGGTCTTATGAATGTCGGTGGAAACCCCTACGTGATAGAGTATAACGTCCGCATGGGCGATCCCGAAACCGAAGCCGTAATGCTACGCATAGAATCGGACATCATCGACCTCTTCGAGGGCATGGCGTTCGGCACTCTCGACAAGACGGAACTGGTTGTCTCGCCCAAAACAGCTGCGACGGTGGTATGCGTTGCTGCAGGCTACCCGTCAGCATATCATAAAGGAGATGAAATAACCGGTCTCGCCGATATTAATGGAAGCACAGTATTCCATGCAGGCACCGTTGCCAGAGGAGGGAAAGTCTACACCAACGGCGGCCGTGTGCTGGCCGTAACATCGCTCGGAGAATCCATAGAGGAGGCCGTATCCAGAAGTTTCGATACGATAGAAAACATCCATTACGACGGGAAGTATTTCCGCAGGGATATAGGCAAAGATTTAATGTAGCGGACTCGGACGGCAATCAGATCGAAACCGACAGGTGCAGTCCCCCTCCAAAGCCGGAAACAAACGCTCTGGAGGATGACACTTCATTTCCAGCAGTTTACCCGTAATGAAAAAGTCAGCACCCATCACGCATAAAAAAACAGACAAATGAGACCAGACGTATTGCGGCAGCCGCTTATGGCAACGTTACTGCTGTTCGCAGTACTGTTTTTTTTGTTTGCATACAGGTCCTACGTCTTCCCATACCCCGAAGAACTGTCTGCCAGCAGTGCTACCCCGATAGAGGCATTTCTCATATATCTCTCGGGACGATACGGGATACTCTCGCTGGTGGCCTACATCTTTCTGATATTCGCCAACGGCATTTCCGTTTCGCGCATACTCAGCCGGCATATGGTACTCTCCTCCCGATCGTACCTGCCAATGATATTTTACCTTGTCGCAAGTTGCGGCCTATGGATAGGCAAAACGAGCATACCCGCCGCGCTCTCTTCATTCCTGTTATTACGCGGCACCGAATATTTCATACTGTCGTTCATACGCAAAACGAGTTTCGACCACACCTTCCGCGGCTCTTTACTCATAGGACTCATTCCGCTGATATTCCCATCGTCAGCCATCTACCTTCTCGCTATTCCTTTGGGAATGTTCGTATTCAGGCGCAGTGCGCGCGAAACCACTGCAGCACTAATAGCCGGCCTTTTACCGCTGTTCACCTATGCCTATACCATGTGGGCTCTCGACTATGGCTTTATCGAACCATTAGCCGCAATATGGCATGAAGCAGCCTCCATCCCGGCAGGACTAACATTAGGATTGGAAGACCCTATCGACATAATGAGAACCGTAGTTGCAGGAATTACGGTCATACTTTTGCTACTTGGACTTTTCAGCTTCATGATAACGTCGAATACCATGCGAACAAGGTCGCGGACGATTTTCATCTACTTCATACTTCTGCTGATAATCGGTGTATTCCAGCTGCTTCTACCCGGCATGGATGTTTCTGCACTCATCATCATTGCAGTTCCTGTCTCGGCCATCATACCCGCCTTTTTTTCACATTTTCCAGGATGGATATCCGGATCGGCATATGTTGCCTACCTGCTCAGCGTTATGCTTCTGAATGCCTACCCCCTACTCATGGCTTAATATACGCACCATAGCACCGCACAAAGCAGCAAGTTGTTCGTCCGTTATTATGTACTGCGGCATTATGTAGAACAACTTACCGAACGGCCGTATCCAAACCCCCTCCTCGACGCAGAGTTTCTGCATTCTGGCCATATCGACCGGTTTTCGCAATTCCACGACGGCTATCGCGCCGAGTACCCTCAGGTCGGCCACGCACGGCATGTGTCTTACAGGCTCGAGGTAGAGCTGCATCTGCTTCTGAATTTCAGCGATTCTTGGCAGAACATGTGGTTGAGACACCAATTCAAGCGAAGCATTAGCCACGGCACACGCCAGCGGATTGCCCATAAACGTCGGCCCGTGCATAAAAGAACGCGGCTCGCGTGACGATATGGTAAGCGCCACATCAGAAGTGGCCATCACAGCTGCAAAACTCATGTAGCCACCAGTTATCGCCTTCCCGAGACACATTATATCTGGCGTTACGCCGGCCCATTCGCAAGCAAACATGCGTCCCGTACGCCCGAATCCCGTCGCCACCTCATCGGCAATCATCAATATTCCATATTCGTCGCACAATTTCCGCACGCCTTGCAAATATTGCGGATGATATATCCACATTCCACTGGCTCCCTGCACCACAGGCTCTATGATGAAAGCTGCAATCTCGGACCCTCTCTTCTCGAAAAGTTCTCGCAACGGATCCATCTCGCTGTCATTCCACTCCCCACCGAACGGAATCGAAGGACGCGGCGCAAAAAACTGTACCGGTACCCTGCCTTCATATAGCGTATGCATACCCCCTACAGGATCGCAAACCGACATGGCATGCCATGTATCTCCATGATATCCTCCCCGTGCGGTGGCAAGTTTCGTAGCATGCCTCTTATCTTTGGCCTGCATGTATTGAAGCGCCATTTTTATAGCCACCTCGACCGAAACCGATCCGGAATCACAGTAGAATACCCGATCCAAAACCCCGGGAGTCATATCGACCAACTTCTGTGCGAGTTTCACGGCAGGTGCGTGGGTAAAACCGCCGAACATTACGTGCGACATCTTCTCCAGCTGCTCTTTAATGGCATCGTTAAGTAGCGGATTGTTATACCCATGCACAGTACTCCACCATGAAGACATGCCGTCTATTAGCTTCTCTCCAGTTTCAAGTTCGATATACACACCATCTGCCGACCGCACCGGATAAACAGGAAGCGGATCAATCATGGATGTGTAAGGGTGCCAGATGTGACACTTGTCAAACTCCAGCATTTCATTAATATCCATACCCAATTTATTGAGGGCATAAAGTTAACTCTTTTATTTTTCAGACATTACTATTCTCGACAACAAACATGTTCCAGAAAAAAAAATACAAAAATCACAAAATTGCGACACACAGCAAACCATTATATATAAGACACTTAGGTTCGACAGAGAACAATATCGCACCATTTGATTGCAATTATATATTGTATTTAATCAGATAAAATCCTAATTTTAGCCCATTAATATACAACATCATATACACATCGTGCGATTAAAAGCCACGATTATATTTTTAAGCAATAAACATTATGATTAAACCGAACCCCGCACCCATGCCTCAACGCCAACCTATCGTAGTCAAACTCACACAATCACATCTTGCAGGCATCCATTCCAACATGAACTCACGACAAGGAATAGGCTATGTCGTGAGCGGTAAAAAGTACATCTACAACGGAGACTCACGCCAAGAAGCGAAACGTGGAGATCTGTTCTATCTAAACGCCGGAAGCCACTACACCGAGGAGATTCCGGATGACAACAAGGCATACGAACAGATCGTATTCTATTTTTCTCCCGAACAGATCAGCCGCATATTGTCACGACTGAGTCTCGACTACGGGTTGAAAATAACAAACGACCACAGTTGTCGCAACTGCTACGAGAAACACCAAGTGGTCTACACTGGTTGGAATGCCATTCGTAGTTTCTTCGCATCGGTAAGCCAGTACTCCAAAGACAACCTTTTTGCCGACGATGACATAGGCGAACAACTTAAACTTACCGAACTCGTATATCTGATCGTAACCAAGCCGGACTGCTGCATCAAAAGCAAGATCATCAACAACAGCGATCACATGAGCGAGAATTTCGAACAGATGGTATACCGCAACATATTCACCAACAAAACTATCGAAGAACTGGCAGCAGAATGCAACAAAAGCCTCACGTCATTCAAAAAGGAATTCGACAAACACTTCTTCGAGCCGCCACACAGATGGTTCATAAGACAGAGACTCATGAAATCGAGATTGCTTTTGATCTCGACGAACAATCCGATAGCCGAAATAGGTCGTGAATGCCGCTTCCCGAACACATCGCATTTCATAAAATTATTCAAACGGGAATACGACATGACACCGGCAGCATACAGGAACAAACATTCGGAATCGCACATTCCGGTCGATGAGACAGTCCTATAAGACCCACTAAAAACAATCAGATAATCCCGGGAAATTACACTTCCCTATTTAAAATGTCCGGCAGGTATTCTGTCGGACATTTTAATTCACATAAACGACCCGCAACCACAGCAATCCCCTTCGGCATATTCGAATTAGAGACTCCGCATCGCCGAGGCATTCTATTCTTCCGTCGGATAGTCAGCAACCACTCCGGACTCATCCGAAAGACGTGAAGCAGCTATCATTTTCGGAGGGAGATTCTTAGATGCCTTGACTCCCAGTTTGCGCAGTTTTTCAGTACGGCCCACAAGATTGCCTGGGCCTTCGGATAACTGTTTGACAGCCTTCTCATAGCTTGCCGAAGCCGCACCTATACCCTTGCCTATGCTTTCGAGGGTCTCCACGAACCCCACAAATTTATCATACAACTTTGCCCCTTCTTCCGCTATCGCAAGCGCGTTGCGGCTTTGATCATCACGTTTCCAAAGGTCGTCAACTATCTTCAACAAAGCAAAAAGGTTGGTAGGACTGCTGACGATGACCTTCTTGCGGTATGCATCATTCCATATAGAATTGTCATTTTGGAGTGCAGCGAGGAATGCCGGTTCGTTCGGGACAAACATAATGACAAAATCCGGCGATTCGACAAGTTCCTGATAGCGTTTCGAGCCCAGCTCGTCCACATGCCTTCGGATCGAGCGGACATGATCACCCATCAATTTTTTCCGTTCATCGGCGTCTTCACACGCGCAATAATTCACATATGCCGTGAGTGACACTTTAGAGTCGATTATCACCCTTTTGTTATCGGGCAGACGCAGAATAACGTCAGGTCGCTGCTGCTCGCCCTGGGCATTGCACATGCTCTCCTGAGTGGTGTAATGAATACCCTTTTCGAGATTTGAACTTTCGAGTATTGTCTCGAGTATTATTTCCCCCCAATCGCCCTGCACTTTGGAATTACCCTTGAGGGCATTGGTCAGATTACTTGTTTCCTCCGTTATCTTGCGGTTAAGCTCCTGAAGGTTTCGGATCTCGTTTTTCAAAGCCCCTCTTTGCTGGTTCTCGTCAGCGTATATCCTCTCCACCCGTTCCCTGAACTCTCCTATACTGTCGCGAAACGGTTTGAGAATAGTATCCATGGCCTCTTTATTCGTCGCCTTAAACTGCTTGGACTTCTCCTCGAGGATTTCGTTTGCGAGGTTCCGGAATTCGATCCGGAAAGAGGCCTGTACTTTTTCCAGCTCCTCCTTGTCGCGTTGTGCCTGCTGAGTGAGAGCCTCTATCCGCGCCTGGGCTCGAGCATAATCCGCGCTCAATCCAGCCACGACTTCGTTACTGGCTTTCAATTCTCCGGCATACTGTGCCATCATCTTTTCCGCGATCTCCCGTTTTGCGGTTTGGTCCGCCTCGCGCCTGCGCGCCGAAAAAAGCATTGCCGTCAACACGACACATCCTGCAAAAAGCAAAGCGCATATTACGTAAAACAAAATCATATCAAAAAATATCAATGGTCCAAACGGTGCGACAATCGACACAAGTCACACACAGTGTGTACTGCACCACACGCCGCCCCTTGTTCTCAATACGATAAAAGTAGCTACAAGCATCGGACAAAGCCCGATGCTTGTCCGAAACATACCCTATATTATTCAAAAATACACAATTTTCAGAAAAAATTGCCGAACATTTGTTATCCATATGGAGGCCTGACTGCCGCAAACGGTATCGAGGCACGACAGGCCAAGGGAAAACAAACAATGTCCCGACATTGCCCCTGCCGGCAAATCGGTTCGTAAATATACAAAATTAAAGTATGGTAAGGATTATTTCACCTTCGATGCTGTCGGCCGACTTCGGCCATCTCGACAGGGAGACGCGAATGATAGACGAAAGCGCCGCACAATGGGTGCATATAGACGTTATGGACGGAGTATTCGTGCCCAACATTTCGTTCGGGTTCCCGGTATTGAAAGCCATACGCAAGGCGACAGAAAAGTTTCTCGACGTACATCTGATGATAATCGAACCGATGAAATACGCCAAACGTTTCGCCGAGGCGGGAGCGCAACTTGTCACCATACATTACGAAGCCGTACAGGACGTGCGGCGAGCACTCGAGGAGATACGCTCTTATGGCGTTATGGCAGGTGTCTCGATCAAACCGGCTACTCCCGTAAGCGTACTTAAAGAGCTGCTCGATGTTGCCGACCTGGTCCTGATTATGAGTGTCGAGCCAGGTTTCGGCGGACAGAGTTTCATCGAGGGATCGGTAGAAAAAGCCAGAGAACTCCGAAAAATGATCGAAACGGCCGGTACCAATACCCTCATAGAGATGGATGGGGGCATCAGCGCGGCTAACTCGGAAATGCTCTTCGAGGCAGGATGCGACGCCCTGGTGGCCGGCAGTGCGGTATTCGGCGCACCCGATCCAAAAGCCGAAATATTAAAGATATTAAAAACCGATACGTCGATATAATGCAAAAGATTATTACATTCTTAGTCTTAACGGCCATCATTTCAGGTATTGCCGCCAACGCCCAAACACAAGAGGGGGACAGAATGAGGTTCGACGCTATTAAGATCGGATGCAAATTCAAATTCCGCCTCATACCTTACGACTCGCTGTTATATCTTTACACCATCGAGTCTCTGGACACACTCGGATCGGACAAAACATCCATATTATCGGAGTCCGGGGACCGCTTTTCCGACAATGTCGAACATAATACTATCGAGGGCTATTTCTACAAGGAAACCTCTCCGCAGGATTCGACAAAAAAAATCTCACGGCTGATCCTGAAAAGCGGGATGGACAGCGTATTACGATACAATGCCGCCATACTTGCCACAGGGGAGAAAAACTTCGAACCGACAAGCACAGTGCCTTTATATCCACAGCTGCCAGTGCATGAAATATGGCCCTACCCTGTCGAAGCCATAGCTTTCATGTGGTTCAGAAACGCAGGAAACAGCACAGAATCAAAAACCGAAAGTGAAAACACATCGAATCAGTAACACCTTTAAAACGTTTGCGGGAGTGAAACTCTGTATCTGACATAGCCTCGGGAGGCGGGAGCGCATACTCGAGCATGATGGCACACGGGAGCCGTGAATGCGGCACATTGCCCCATACCGGAGGTATGCAGGGCTGTGCATGGATCGGATACAAAAACGTTTTAAAATTCGCAACAATGATCTCCATAGATAATCTAACTGTAAGTTTCGGAGGTTGGGACCTCTTCAAGGACATTTCATTCCTCGTCAACCCTAAGGACCGCATCGGCCTTGTGGGGAAAAACGGCGCAGGCAAATCCACATTACTCAAGGTGCTCACCGGCGAACAACCTGCCACAAGCGGCAGTGTCAGCCGCACTGCCGACGTAACACTGGGATACCTGCCGCAACAGATGAAGGTGGCCGATACCACCACGCTGTACGAAGAGACGGCTAAGGCTTTCGACGAAATAATAGCCCTCGAAAAAGAGATCGACCGCATAACCGAAGAGATCAGCTCGCGCACAGACTACGAAAGCGACTCCTACGAGAAACTCATCCACCGTCTGAACGACGCAACCGACCGTTTCCACATTCTGGGAGGAGACAACCGCGAGGCCGAGATCGAAAAAACGCTGTTGGGATTAGGTTTCAAACGCGAAGATTTCGGACGTTTCACCAGCGAATTCAGCGGCGGATGGCGCATGCGCATCGAACTGGCAAAGTTGCTGCTCAAGCGACCGAGCGTTTTCCTGCTCGACGAACCTACCAACCACCTCGACATAGAGAGCATACAATGGCTCGAAAACTATCTTAAGGATTATAACGGCGCCGTCGTACTGATATCACACGACCGCACATTCCTCGACAATGTCACAAATCGCACGGTAGAGATCTCGCTCGGCAAGATCTACGACTACAAAGCCTCGTACAGCAAGTACGTCGAACTCCGCAAGGAACGCCGCGAACAGCAGATGGCAGCCTATGCCAACCAGCAGAAGATGATCGAAAAGACCGAAGAGTTCATCGAGAAATTCCGCTACAAACCCACAAAATCGAACCAGGTACAGTCGCGCATCAAACAACTGGAGAAAATCGACCGTATCGAGGTGGACGAAGAGGACAACAGCGCAATGCATATCAAGTTTCCTCCGGCACCGCGTTCCGGGCAGATAGTGGCGGAAATAAAGGAAGCAGGCAAGAGTTTCGGCCAGAAGCATGTCTTTTCAGGAGCCAATTTCGTCATAGAGCGCGGCGAGAAAATAGCGCTGGTCGGCCGAAACGGCGAAGGCAAAACCACATTTGCACGCATGCTGATAGGCGATACCGATGTCACCGAAGGCTCCATACGCATCGGGCATAATGTCAACATAGGCTATTACGCCCAGAACCAGGACGAAGTTATGGACGGCAACCTGACAGTATACGACACTCTCGACAAGATTGCCGTGGGCGACATACGCACACGCCTACGTGACATACTGGGAGCCTTTCTGTTCAGGGGCGAGGATATAGACAAAAAAGTACGAGTGCTTTCAGGCGGAGAGCGGGCGCGTCTTGCAATGGCCAAGATGATGCTCGAACCTCACAATCTGTTGGTTATGGACGAGCCCACGAACCATATGGATATGCGCTCGAAGGACATACTGAAAAATGCTCTTCAGAAATACGACGGGACACTGGTTCTGGTGTCGCACGATCGCGATTTCCTCGACGGACTGGTTGACAAAGTATACGAGTTCAGGGACGGAGGCGTAAAGGAATACCTCGGCGACATATGGTACTTCCTCGAAAAACGCAAGATAGAGAATCTGCGCGAAGTGGAAGCTCTCAAAAACGATGCAGGCAAACAAGGACAGACAGACGGTGCGAAACAATCAGCCACCGAGGTTTCGGGGAAAACATCAGGAGTGCCGACAGCCGGCAAGCGAACAGCATCGGACAAACCCGCTGTCTCGGGCAAAGAGGACTACGCTCGGAAAAAAGAGAATGAAAAGATGCTGCGCAAGATACGCTCGAACATAGAAAGAACAGAGAACGAGATATCACAAATAGAAGAAGAGATAGCCAACTGGGACAAACGCATGTCCGCCATGGAGGTCGACATGTCAGATCCGGCTACATTCGAGAAATACAACGAACTCAAAAGCAAACTCGACTCGAAAATGCACGAGTGGGAGCAACACAATTACGAACTGGAACTCTTAAGCGAGGAATAACTATGGAAAACACTGTTTTCGGCATCAGGCCCGTACTCGAGGCCATAGAAACTGGACGCACGATCGAACGCGTCTACATCAAGAAAGACGCTGACGGGCAGCTCATTTCAGAATTGCGCGAGATAATCAGACGTAAGAAGATACGTATGCAGGAGGTTCCGGTCGAAAAACTAAACAGGCTCGTCAAGGGGAACCATCAGGGTGTAGTTGCCCAGATGTCTGCAATCGAATACGCCGAACTGACCGACATCCTCGAAAACATTTCACCTGACGAAACGCCATTGCTCGTGATATTCGACGGTGTGACTGACGTGCGCAATTTCGGCGCGATCGCCCGCAGTGCCGAATGCGCAGGGGCACACGGACTGATAGTGCCCGTTAAAAATGCCGCCCCGGTCAACGCCGACGCGATTAAAACATCGGCCGGAGCACTGTACCGCATCCCTGTGTGCAGGGTGGGAAGCATCCGCAACACCATCAAAACGCTCCAGGCAGAGGGCATGCAGGTGGTGGCGGCAAGCGAAAAGAGCCGCAGGATAATTTACGACGCCGACTTCACGAAACCTACCGTTTTGGTTATGGGCAGCGAAGATGCAGGCATTTCGAAAGAGGTACTCAAGATATGCGACGAACAACTGGCCATACCCCTCGTCGGCGAAATCGAATCGCTCAACGTGTCGGCGGCCGCTGCCGTGATGCTTTTCGAAGTTGTCAGACAGAGGATAAGCGAATTATAATAAAACACCACAATGCAGTTGGTTTTACACTATATTTTTCATATTAGGTGCAAACCTTTAAACTTTATTCGCCATGAAAAATTTCACAAGATTGGGGGGTAACATTTTTTCTATTCAGTCTAATGTTTATTACAAACGGTTGTAATAACTTTAATTCTGATAGTACACGTCACACACCGGAAGCAACTGGCACCAAAATTAATGAACTCCAACAAAAATATGGAGTTACCATTAATTGGATAATGAAATCGGATTAACAGATACAGAGTTAACCTCAATCGAAACCGAAATAATTAAACTAAAAGAAACATTCAAGCCAATAAAAGGCACAAACATTAAACGCAAGTTACTGCCGGTATTAAAAACGCGCAGTGAAAGCGTTGAGGAGACACAATGGGCTTTCAATTTATCTTGGCTTAATGTTTCCGCAAATATTTCAGAAGACGATTCAGAATTTACGTTAGAATCTTGGCTTACAGGGGTTTCTATATATCATTATGAACAAAAAGGATTATCTCATGATTTTCGGCCTCACACTGGACAGACAGTAGTAAGATTCAGTTTTACAATGGTTTGTTCTGTTGGACTCATGGATAAAGTAGGAGTAAATATTTCTGTTGATGCAAAAGTTAATAATGGTATCGTAAATTTTGAAGACGATACAATGGAATTAGAAATCGAGGACTAACCGAAAGTTTGCAGACCGATAATATAAATATTATGATACCAATACTCTCCAAATTTGGCACCCTTGAAATAATAACGGTACTTGTCATAGCTACCCTTATTTGGCTGTTGATCCGATGGATCAATAAAATTCTTAAAAAGAATACAAACAAGTAGAAATTAATTTTCACACACGAACCGGGGCCGGAATCAGTCGGTCCCGTTTCGTTTTCTTATGGGCACAAGAAAGAGAGAAAACCATAAAACGGAAACAAAAAATTCACTACCTTTACGCCATGCCGTACGAGAATCTATACAACACTGCCGTCGAGCTCCTGAAAAAGCTCATCGCAACCCCGTCCCTAAGCCGTGATGAGGCCGGTACTGCCGATCTCATCGCCGAGTTCCTCGCAAACAACGGCGTAAATGACATACAGCGCCTGCACAACAACGTCTGGGCACGCAACAAGCATTTCGATCCGTCGAAACCGACCATACTGCTCAATTCCCACCACGACACCGTAAAACCAAACCCGGGATACACGCGCGACCCGTTCGCCCCCGATGTGGAAGATGGCAAGTTATACGGACTCGGCAGCAACGACGCCGGCGCAAGTTTAGTGTCCCTATTGGCCGCATTTCTGCATTACTACGCATCGACCGACCTCGTCTACAATCTCATCATCGCCATAACCGCCGAAGAGGAGGTGGGCGGCAAACTGGGAGTAGAATCCATACTGCCGCAACTCGGAGAGATAGACTTTGCAATCGTCGGAGAACCGACCGGCATGCAGATGGCCATCGCCGAACGGGGACTTGTCGTACTCGACTGCGTTGCTCACGGCAAATCGGGACATGCCGCCCGCAACGAGGGCGAAAACGCAATATACAATGCAATGTCCGACATCGAATGGTTCAGAACGTTCCGCTTCCCGAAAGAGAGCGAGCTTTTCGGACCGGTCAAGATGAGCGTGACGATGATCTCGGCAGGCAGCCAGCACAACGTCATACCGGCCGAATGCAAATATACGGTCGACATACGCGTAACCGACCGCTACAGCAACGAGCAGGTGGTCGAAATTATACGCAACCATGTGAAAAGCGATGTCACACCTCGGTCGACACGACTCAGACCATCTTATATCGACCCGACCCACCCGATCGTTAGAGCCGGCACAGAACTCGGTCTGCGAACTTTCGGATCGCCGACCACGTCCGATCAGTCGCTGCTGCCCATGACCTCGATCAAGATCGGACCCGGAGACAGCGCCCGATCGCACAGTGCCGACGAATACATCGAACTAAAAGAAATAGAGCAAGGCATAGCAACCTACATAGCTATGCTCGATAAATTACCGATGAACGCCTAAAAAGTAACAAAATGGCAAAACTCTGGCAAAAAAACACAGATGCCGACCAGGCTGTCGACAAATATACCGTGGGGAGAGACCGCGAAATGGACATGCACCTCGCAGAAGCCGACGTACTCGGTTCGCTCGCCCATACGCGCATGCTGGAATCCATAGGACTTCTGACGCCGAGCGAGCTGGCTACGGTGCAGGCTGAACTCAAAAAGATATATGCCGAGATCAAAAACGGCAAGTTTACGATAGAGGACGGTGTCGAAGACGTACACTCCCAGGTGGAGTTTCTGCTAACCCAGCGTGTCGGCGACGTTGGGAAAAAGATACACAGCGGACGTTCGCGCAACGATCAGGTACTGGTCGATCTGCGCATATATCTGCGCAGGCGCATCCATGGGATATGCAGCGGCATGCTGGAATTGTTCGGCACGCTCCAGGCGCTCTCGCAGAAATACAAAGAGGTGCTGATGCCGGGATATACCCATCTTCAGGTGGCCATGCCCTCGTCGTTCGGTCTGTGGTTCGGGGCATACGCCGAGTCGCTGGTCGACGACATGCAGATGATGCTGGCCGCATACAGGATAACCAACCGGAACCCTCTCGGCTCAGCCGCAGGTTACGGATCCTCGTTCCCCCTCAACCGCACAATGACCACACGTCTGCTCGGATTCGACTCTCCGGCCTACAATGTCGTGTACGCACAAATGGGACGCGGCAAGACGGAACGCATCGTTGCACAGGCAATGTCATCGGTAGCGGCGACACTCTCGAGGCTGGCCATGGACAACACCATGTTCCTCAACCAGAATTTCAATTTCATCTCATATCCTCCGGAACTCACCACAGGTTCGAGCATCATGCCCCACAAAAAGAATCCGGACGTATGGGAGGTAATGCGCGGGAAGTGCAACATCATCCAGGCTCTGCCCAACCAGATAACGATGCTGACGACAAACCTTCCGCTGGGATACAACCGTGACCTGCAACTCCTCAAAGAGGCGCTTTTCCCTGCGCTCGACGAGCTTGAAGAGTCGTTGCACATGGCGAAATACATGCTGGAACACATTTCGGTCCGCGAAGGCATTCTCGACGACAAGATGTACGATTACATATTCAGCGTCGACAGCGTGAATAAACTCGCATTGGCCGGAGTCCCATTCCGTGAGGCATACAGACAAGTAGGACTCGATATCGAGAACGGCAACTTTATTCCCGAACGCAGCGTCAACCACACCCACGAAGGCAGTATCGGCAACCTCTGCAACGACAAGATCGCTGCGCTTATGGACGATATAGTGGCTCAATTCGGTTTCGAAAAGGTAGAGCGGGCCGAGCAGGAACTCGTCAAATAACGAATCGGACGCAGCAGCCATTTTGCTAAGTCATCGCATTATCGCAGTATCGTTTTCTTGTGTTTCCATATGGCCGGCATGTCTGGCTGGCCGTAACGGCGCAGGATAAGCAAAATCTATGTTGACAATAATCGACCACCCCGAGTTGGGTAAAATAACCGTATCCCGGACAAAAAGGGCAAGGCGCATAATGCTTACGGTGCGTCCTCCCGGTAAAGTACGCCTTTCGATGCCTTCGTGGGTGTCGATGAAAGAGGGGATACGGTTCCTGGAATCGAGAACCGAATGGATCCGCAGCGCCATTGCAAAGTACTCGGAAGATCATCCTGCCGAGGTTATAGAGATGCCCTACTCTACCCGGAATCATCATCTCGAATTAAATCCTGCGGAAATTGCCAAGGTAAAGCTATCGGTCCGAAACGGCATCATAAGCGTATCATATCCACTCGACAGAGACTTCCGTGCAAAAGAGATTCAGGATGTCGTCAAGAAAGGCATCGAAGAGGCATGGCGGGCAGAAGCCAAAGAATATCTTCCCATACGTGTTGCTCAATTGGCCCGTGAACACGGCTTCAGATTCGGCAAGGTAACAATCCGCAATACCGTCAGCAAATGGGGAAGCTGCTCGGTCCATAACGACATCTCGCTGAGCCTGCATCTTATGCGTCTGCCCGACCATCTTATAGACTATGTCCTGCTGCACGAACTCTGTCACACAGTTCACAAGAATCACGGTCCAGGATTTCACCAATTGCTTGACGCACACACAGGTGGACGCCACAAGGCTCTCCACAAAGAGTTGCGTAAATATACGACACGTTGGTAAACGGCCATAGAGAAGAGACTGACTATTATCTCTCGGAAACAAAAACGGCAGAAAATAGAATACGACATCACCGCATGCCAACCCGGCAACAAGGGCTCAAGCAAAACCACACGGTGAAAAAACGCACAAAAAAACTCAGACCACGGCACACATATTCTTCACATGCCGCTTTCCGACACTGAACCGCAAAGGAACGGAGATATTTTCTGTCAGACAGTCCGGTTGAAACGATCGCGTCCAACCGAACGAAGATTTTACTGTTTATTTCTCGAAGCGCATGACGCACATCCGCCGGGATCGCATTCGGAATGTTCACCTAAAGTACCTTTACGTATCTCGCACTCCTCCTCTCGCATCTGCTGTGCAGCACACTTAATGCCCAGTTTCTGCATGTTCTTGTTTTCGGAGATCTCGGATTCGATATGGTGACCCTTGAATATCAGAGTCAGCGACAGTCCGAGGGCAAACAACCCTACAGCCCCTATCGAAATCAGAATTACTATCAGTGTAGATGACATCAGCATTAATTTTTAACATCCTTATAATGTCGCGGATTACGCACCGACCGCTTCTGAATCGAAACGGTTACAACAACCCTGCCGCTTCGATACGCGCCATCCCCTCGAGCAACGAGGCACCGCTTGTCTGAGCGCCGAGCGAACCGGGACGTACATACTCCACGCCTTCGAGGGTCACGGTCGTATCGTACACTTTCGTCCAGTCGTGGTTGACATACATGGCTGGATATAGCGATCTGTCCACATTGCTCCACATAACCTGGGCGTTATAGGTCAAAAACCGGACGATACGCTCACGCAGTGCTGGAGAGGTCGACTCGTCCATCGCAAGGTTGATGACATACGGAATAAACGCAGCCTTGAAGAAACTGTTGTCCTCTGTGGCGCCTTCATCGCGCAGGATACCGTTTCCGTTTCCGTCATCGTAACCGGCGGTCGTACACCTGCCGTTCGCCTGCATGGTGAACTCGGCGCATTTAACGGCATCGTCCATGTATTTCTGCTCGCCCGTTATGTGATACAGAAGCCTGCACATTTCGATCCACGCACCCTGCGTATATGTCAGAGGGGGTTCTCCGACCGAACCGTTATCGTCGGCACCGCCCCAGTTCCTCATGTAATCGTATATCTTGATCGCCTGTTCGAGGTATGTTTCTCTTCCCGTATCGTTATAAAGTCTGCATGCCACCACTCCAGCCGGAACAACCGTACAAGCATGCCGCGCTTCGGACTGTGCGACATATTCGGGTGTCGGATTGGCATCGACTACAAGGCGCCAGCAAAGGCCCCATCCCTTTTCATCCTCCACCACTCTGATCTCCTCGACCATGTAGTCGTAAACCTCCTCGGCCATTTCGTGATAACGCTCGTCATCCAGGGCTTCGGAGAGATTCAGCAGAGTTATTGCAATCCAGGCCATATCGTCGGTAAACTGGTTGTAGAATCCGTTACGGTTATCCTCCCACCAGTTATTCCCATTATTGGCTATCCAGCGTGAAAAATAATCTTCATATTGCGCCACGAGTTCCGGATCGCTATCTTTTATGCGGTTATAAGAATCGATAAGAACATTCATTGAATGAGACTGCTGCCAATACATCCATCGGCTGTTTTTCAGCACATCGCCCGCCGAACCTTTAAAAAGTCCTGTCTCCTTATCCATAAACCGGTCGACAAGCACGTATGTGCAACTATCGGCGGCATCGGCCCATACATGGCTCTTGACACTGTTGCATGAGGTGAATAACTGTCCGAAGCCTATGCCTGCTACCGCAAATATGCCTATGGCTAAAACAGCAGAAAAATACTTTTTCATTTGGGAGTTTTTTTAATTTGGATTGGTAAGATTATTGACTCTCTGCATAATAACCGATGCAAATATAATATTTAACGGGTTACAAAAAAAACACATGAAAAGATTTGCTTGCCTCGGATAATCCGAGTCGACCCCATTTAGGACACTATAAAGCACAGATATTTCACCGTATCAGTTCTTTTGTTTATTTTTGTTACTCTAACTACAATGCTATGAAGATAGTTATTGCCGGGGCAGGTGAAGTCGGTACACACCTTGCCAAGATGCTCAGCGGCGCAAACCATGACATAACGGTCATCGACATCAACCCCAGACTCCTCGAAGAGATCGAGGGGCTATCCGACATTATCACCGTCGAGGGAGACTCATCAACGTTCTCCACACTGAAAAAGGCATCGGTACGCAAAGCCGACCTTTTCATTGCCGTGGCGCACGAAGAAAACATCAACATAATAGCAGCCATACTCGCAAAACAACTCGGAGCAAAAAAATCAATAGCCCGAATCGACAATTACGAATATCTCGAACCCAACAACAAAGAGATGTTCATAAACATGGGGATCGACTACCTGTTCTATCCGGAACTTATCGGTGCCGAAGAGGTCATAAAACTGCTGGGACACACTTCGTCCACAGAGTTCGTCGATTTCTCGGGCGGCATGCTGTCACTGGTGGTCTTCAAACTCGACAAGTCGTCGGGACTGGTGGACAAGACTCTTCTGGACGTAACTGTCGACCGCAAAAATCTGCCCTACAGAACAGTAGCCATAGTACGCGAGGGGCGCACCTTTATTCCCAGGGGCAGCGACCGTTTCCTTGCCGGAGATATGATCTATGTCATAACAAACAAAGACTCGGTCGAAGAGGTGCTAAACCTTTCAGGCAAGGAAAATATCGACATCAAGAACATGATGATATTGGGCGGCAGCCGGATAGGCGTCCGCATCGCATCGGGACTCGAGAAGGAGGTCAACATAAAGCTCATCGAATACAATCAGGAGAAAGCCTATCGCCTTGCCGAAAAACTTGACAACACGCTGATAATACATGAGGATGGACGCGATATAGACGCAATGATGGAAGAGGGACTCAGCTCCATGGACGCTTTTGTGGCCGTCACGGGCAGGTCGGAGACCAATATATTGGCAGCCATGCTGGCCAAACGCGTCGGGGTGAAGAAAGTGATCGCCGAAGTGGAGAATCTCAATTATATCAACCTGGCCGAAAGCATAGGCATAGATACCATTATCAACAAGAAACTTATCACGGCGAGCAACATATTCCGTTTCACAAGGACAACCGACGTACAGGCCATAAAGTGTCTGACGGGTAGCGAAGCCGAAGTTCTGGAATTCATCGTCAAACCGAACTCGCCGGCAACCAAGCAAAAAATACGCGATCTCTGTTTCCCACACGACGCCATTATCGGAGGGATCGTACGCGGAGACTCGGCCATGATCTCTGTCGGCGACAGCGAAATAAATGCATACGACAGGGTCGTGGTTTTCGCCATGCCCGATGCAATACCAAAGGTCGGCAAATTCTTTAATTAGCCCAGCATGCCACTGATTACAAATCTCACCAGAGAATACCTCAGACTCCGTCTGCACGAAATAGACCGCTTCAGGCAGCATCCAGCCGAGATACAGGCCAAACAACTGCGATATCTGCTGAATCGTGGCAAAGGAACCATGTTCGGGCAAGAACACGGAATAGCCGTCATAACCGGACATGACAAATTTATCCGGCAGATTCCGGTCGTGGATTACGAACATTTCCATGACTATATCATGCGTACCAAAGCGGGCGAACAAAACGTCATCTGGCCCACTCATATAAAATGGTTCGCCAAATCGTCCGGCACTACCGATGCAAAAAGCAAATACATCCCCGTCAGCCAACAAGGCCTCCGACAGGCACACCTGCAGGGACCACGCGATGTCGTAGCGCTCTACCTCGCCACACATCCGCAAAGCCGAATGCTTGACGGCAAGACCCTCACCCTCGGTGGAAGCAAAAAAGTGGAACGTGAAGGAGAAACAGCTTTCAGCGGAGACCTTTCGGCCATTCTTATCGAAAACACGCCATGGTATGCCAACCTGAGACGTGTACCGAAACCGCAGACCGCCCTCATCGCAGACTTCGAGGAGAAGGTGCGCCGCATTTGCGAAGAGACTGTAGGACAGGACGTCCGGGCGTTTGCAGGCGTCCCGTCGTGGAATCTCGTGATGATGAACAAGGTGCTGGACTACACGGGAGCAAAAAACCTGCTCGAAGTGTGGCCCAACCTCGAACTGTTCATGCACGGCGGCATGAACTTCAAACCCTACCGAAAACAATACGAGGCACTCATTCCGAGCGGCAACATGAACTACATGGAGACATATAACGCATCGGAAGGCTTTTTCGGCATCGCCGACGACCCGACACGAGACGACATGCTGCTGATGCTCGATTATGGCATATATTACGAGTTCCTCCCGATGGATTCACTCGGCGACACCTCGAAAGCCCTCCCTCTGGAGGGAGTCCGCGAAGGGGTGAATTATGCCATGATAATCACTACCAGCAACGGTTTGTGGCGCTATATGATAGGCGATACCGTCGAATTCACATCCACATCACCCTACCGCATACGCATCACCGGACGCACGAAACATTACATAAACGCATTCGGCGAAGAAATCGTGATCGAGAATGCCGAGAGCGCCATTACGGCAGCAGGCAACGCTACCGGAGCCATAATCGCCGAATACTCGGCCGCTCCGGTCTACATGGACGGCAAGACAAAAGGAGCACATGAATGGGTTATCGAATTCCGCAAGGCTCCATCATCTCTCGAAGATTTCACCCGGGAACTGGACCTGGCACTGCAACGCGTAAATTCCGATTACGAGGCCAAACGCTTCAAAGACACAACCCTGCTTCCACCTCGCGTGAGCATGGTGGAACCGGGGACATTCATGGCATGGCTCTCATCCAAAGGCAAACTGGGCGGACAAAACAAAGTACCCCGCCTGTTCAACGACCGCACGTTCGTGGACGAACTGCTCGCGCAGAACAAAAAACAGAAATAAAACAACAAACCAATGTATATAGCTATAGCAGGCAACATAGGTAGTGGCAAAACTTCGCTCACGGAAATACTCGCGCGAAAGTTCAATGCTCGTATTTACGAAGAAGACATAAGCAATCCATATCTCAACGACTTTTACGAGGATATGAATCGCTGGGCATTCAATCTTCAGGTGTACTTTCTCGGGACACGCATCGAACAGGCAAAAAGGATGCTCGGCGAATGCGGCGACCTCATACAGGATCGCACCATCTACGAAGATGCCCATATCTTCGCCACCAACCTGCACGAAATGGGACTCATGAGTTCGCGCGACTACGAATCGTACATGCGCATATTTGCCATATCGAGCCGCATCATCGAAACTCCCGACCTGCTGATCTATCTGAAAGCCAGCGTTCCCACTCTGATCAGCCAGATACAGAAGCGAGGACGGGCCTACGAAATGTCGATACAGGAAGACTATCTTCAGCGCCTCAACGAGAAATACGAAAACTGGATCAACAATATCTACGAAGGAGAGGTCATTACGCTCGACATAGACAAGGAGGACTTCATCATGGATCCCAAAGTTTTACAGCCGATAATAGAGCGTATTTCAACTATTAAATCAGGGAAATAGCAATGGCGCTTCCTCCGGAGTTTGTCAAATCACTGGTAACTATCCTACCGGGCAACGAAATCACGGCATTAACCGACGCAATCGAAAATACCCGTCCGGTAACTTCGGTGCGTTTCAACCCCTATAAAATACATGAACGCCCGACCGGACGCCAGGTACCATGGAACAGGTACGGATTCCTGCTCGACGAACGTCCGTCATTCACCCTCGATCCCGCATATCATGCCGGCGTCTATTACGTCCAGGAGGCATCGTCAATGTTCGTCGAGCATATCTACCGCAGCGCTGTCGGAGAGAAAGAGGGCATACGACTGCTCGACCTGTGTGCAGCACCGGGAGGCAAAAGTACACTCTACTCCACTGTTGTGGGCCTCGGAGGTCTCGTGGTAGCCAACGAGGTGATCCGTCCGCGCGCCATGACCCTCGCCGACAATATACAAAGATGGGGGTTGGGAAACGTTGTCGTAACCAACAACGACCCGTCGCACTTTGCGGGTTTCCGCAACTGGTTCGATGTCGTAGCGGTCGACGCGCCGTGTTCGGGCGAGGGGATGTTCCGCAAAGACCCAAAAGCAATCGAGGAGTGGGGTCCCGAATCGGCAGCCATGTGTGCAGCACGCCAAAGACTTATCCTGTCAGACATCTGGGATACCCTCAAACCGGGCGGCATACTGATATACTCCACATGCACCTACAACACGCAGGAGAACGAAGACAACATATCGTGGCTGTGCCGGCAATACGAGTGCGAAAGCATCGATATGGAGGTGCCGTCCGAATGGGTAATCGTGACCGGAACCGTTGCCAACGGATCGTCCGGCGATATCAAGACCTTCCGTTTTTATCCACACATGCTCGAAGGCGAAGGTTTCTTTGCGGCCGTCGTCCGCAAAGGCGGAAATAGCGAAAGGTCACTGGCTCCGAAACCCAGACGCACCATATTCACAAACATTCCCAAAAATGCAGGCAAGGAAGTTGCTCGATTGGTAAAACAGCCCGAATATATGAGGTTCGCAGAGGTTGCTGGAAACGTTTACGCCTATTACGAAACCACCTTCCCGGATGTAAAAACAGTTGCCGAAAGCATGTCTACAGTAACTTCCGGCATCATGATGGGGCAACTTTTTTCCGGGAAACTGAAACCCGCTCATCCCCTGGCATTATTCCATGACATCAATACGGAGGCCATACCGCAGGCCTCTCTGACCCTCGACTGCGCCCTCGATTATCTGCGGAAGCAAAATATAGACGCTTCGTACTTTTCTGACGGAATGAACCTCGTGTTGTTCGGGAATTTCCCGCTCGGATGGGCCAAGCGCATAGGCAATCGCGTCAACAACCTATATCCTAAGGAGTTGCGCATCATGAACCTGTAACCGACAGATTAACCGGATGCCGATCAGGCACAGAATTGCAAAACCTCGAAACTATATGCACTCCATTTCCCGGAAACCATATGCGACATAACGGTATCCCGAAATTTCGGTTAATTCAAGTGCCGTTATAGTTTTACGTCTCCTTCTCAGTCCACTTTGAGCGAACGGTAATCAGGCAGTTCGCCTTTCTGGAGCATATCACGGCAGTTTACTTTGTCGATAATGACCCCATTACGCAGTACAACGACACCGGTGTGTGCCCGCAGAACTGTTTTAATCGTAGTGCCATCCATATTGTAACAAGGCACGGGAATATCCAGCAACATTACATCGGGATGAGCGACAACCGGATCGGCAGTAATGCACATGACTCTGTAACCACGTGAGCGCGCCTGAGAAACGGAGACGGCCAGTTTACGCTCGCAACGGGGCTTAATATCGCCCAAATCCCCGGCAAACACCATATAGACTACGTTCGTATCGGCAAGTATATCGGCTGTGATGTCATGTTCGGCATCGAATACGGAAAAATCCCGAACCGAAGCATGCACCTTGGTATCAACCGACAGAACATTATGTTCGACATATTCCCATTCGGGATCGTCGTTCCATGATTCGAATTCCTTGATCTTGCCGGTTCTTTTATTTCTGAAAACATATTCCACTTCCACCTCATCCTGTCCATTATCGTCTTCCATGGCCTCGACGAGATTGGTGCCTATCTTGAATGGCAAAAAGTCGATTATCGGCAAGTGACGGTAAGAGTATATACCTATCCCGAAAGCTATGCATGCAAAGACAAGCATACGTGCGCCATCCCAAAGCGTGGGCCTGATCGGAAGTTTACGCGAGTTCCAGCACACGAACAATGACATGGGGAAAAGGATGAGATTCTTTATGAACGTCTCCCAGTTCGTGAGTTTTATGGCCTCGCCGAAGCACCCGCAATCGTCCACCGGATTCCATATGGCAAGAACGAACGAAAGACACGTAAAGAAGAGCATGGCGCACGATATGAATATCGTGGTGAGCCTCAGCCTGACCTTGAACAGTACCATAAGACCGAGCATCATCTCGGCACCATTGAGCCATATCCCGATGCCAAAACGCCAGCCGTAGAGCCAGTCCATGTCGAATGCCGCGAGATATTCTCCGACCTTGATTCCGGTGCCCCACGGATCGACGGTCTTTACAAAACCTGAAAACACAAAGGTCAAGGCCAGCAATATACGGCAGACATCTACGGCGATTTTCCAGCCTTTGCTCTCGCTATATTTCCTGGTAACTAAAGTCACAGCAATCCCCTGATTTCGTTGAGTATTTTATGAAAATTATTATCCGGTGTATCAATAGTCCCGTTGCCATCAGAACAATCTATGACTCTAAGTTTGGGATCGACAGCGGCTCTTTCAAGATATATCTGTCTGACTCTCTTTTGCAGTTCCAACGAAGACTCGTGAATATCCCTGCCGCCTTCGAGGTATGAGCGGTCATCGCCATCACGCACCTCGGTGAGCCTGCTTTCGGTAAAATGAAACGGAACGTCGAGAAACAGCGATACGTCAGGACGGGGAATCTTGTTGAAATTGTATTCGAAATCGAAGATCCAGTCGGCAAGCCTGTCTCTTTCCGCCTTATCGGAGACTTTAGCACACTGATAGGCTATATTCGAATAAACGAATCTGTCGGTCAGAACGAATTTCCCATCGTCGAGCCATTGCTGCATCGTATCGGCAACTTCCGACCGATCGCCGGCAAAAAGCAGTGCCACTAGCCACGGACTGACCTGATCGACCGTTCCGAACTCGCCGCGAAGGAATCTGGCTATAAGATCACCGTAAAAAGGAGCGTCAAATCGTGGAAAATGAAGGTACTCGTATTTCTCGCCCTTCTCGGATATACACGAAATGAGCTTGTTAAGTTGGGTTGATTTTCCGGCTCCGTCGAGGCCTTCGAGTACTATAAACGGCATACAGGTCTTTTATGTAATGCAAGTTAATAATTTTACGATGAAATTCAAAGCCATTTTATCGTCAACGAAGCATGTCGAGCACCCGTTGCAGGCTGTCGGCAAAAATATCGATTTCATCATGGGTGTTATAAAAGGCAATCGAAGCTCTGCACATGCCGGCAACTCCGTAATGTGCCATCAATGGCTGGGCACAATGGGTTCCGGTGCGGATGGCCACACCCATTTTATCCAGTACCATTCCTATATCCAGGGGGTGGATTCCTTCAACATTGAACGACAGTATAGCGCACTTTGGCCGGACATTGCCGTATATTCTCACTCCGGGCATGGTTCCGAGCCTTTCGCAGGCGTGAGACAGCAATTCATCCTCATAGGTCGCTATAGCATCCATCCCTAAATTCCCGACATATCGTATAGCTTCTGCCAGACCGAGAGCTCCTATGAAATTGGCCGTACCGGCTTCGAACTTGAGCGGTAATTCGGCCCAGGTAGTTCCTGCAAAGCTAACCCTGTCGACCATATCCCCGCCGCCCATGAACGGAGGCATCTCTTCCAGCCACTTTTGTTTCCCGTACAACACTCCTATACCGGTAGGCCCGTAAAGTTTATGCCCCGAAAAAACGTAAAAGTCGCAATCCAATTCCTTTACATCCGTCTTGCCATGCACTACTCCCTGGCATCCGTCTACAAGGACCGGAACTCCGGCCTTATGTGACATGGAGATTATTTTTTTCAGGTCGGGGCATGTCCCAAGTACGTTGGAGGCCTGGGTCACAGCCACGATACGCGTACGTTCGTCGATCAGACCAGGCAGTTTTTCTATTTCCAGGTGGCCGTCGTCGGCAAATGGCAACACGCGTATTTCCACACCTTTGCGTCCGCATACAAGTTGCCACGGAACGAGATTCGAGTGGTGTTCCATCTCGCTGACGACGATGTTGTCGCCTTCGACGAAGAACCTTTCTCCGAAACTATATGCAACCGTATTAACTGCAGATGTAGCACCCGATGTGAATACTATTTCCCGTGTACTTGCTGCTCCTATGAATTTTCTGACCGTCTCGCGCGACTGTTCATAAATCTCGGTACTCTCCGCACTCAGATGATGAATCCCGCGATGTATGTTGGCGTTGGTCTCACACATGAAACGGTCCATCGCTTCGATCACACTTACGGGCTTCTGTGCAGTGGCGCCGTTATCCAGATATACCAGCGGCTTGCCGTAAATGCGGCTGCCGAGTATTGGAAAATCCTTACGTATTTTATCTATATCGAACATACTCCTGCGTATTTACACAATAATGGACAAACATGCGACCGAGAGTCAAACCGTCTTGAAAAAACATCCCTAAAACATCCGGGGAAAAATGAAACGGCCGGCATTATATTTCGTCTATACGCGACTGAGCCAGAACAGCAAGACTCTCGCACAACTCTTCGCCCGGGCACTTCGAGATGACGTCGTTGACGAATCCGAACATTTGCAGACGTTTCGCGTCGGCCTCGGCTATTCCTCTCTGACGCATGTAATACACAGCCTCTTCGTCCATCTGGCCAACGGTAGCCCCATGGCTGCACTTCACGTCATCGGCATATATTTCGAGTTGCGGCTCCGTATATATCTTCGCCGTATCGCTCAATTGAAGATTCCGGCTTTGCTGAAACGCTTCGGTATGCTGTGCGTCCGGTGCGACATACACCCTGCCGGTAAATGCCCCGACCGCCTCGCCAGAGACGACACCTTTGATCAGTTCGGAACTACGACACTCCGGAACCATGTGATTCACAGTCATATTGACATCGACGCGTTCTGAACCGTTAGCAAAATACAATCCGCAAAGATTGCTTTCGCAATCGGGACCGACAAGATCTGTCACGGCATTTACGCGCGTGGCCGCACCGTTAAGCCAAAGGCTTACCATATCGACACGACTGTCGCTCTCCTGTCGCAGGTAATTGCCGGCGACTGTCACAGCGTTAGCGCCACACGAATTTATTTCCGTTATTTTCATTTCGGCGCCATCTCCCGCATACGTTTCTCTTACGTGTTCGATGAGGAAACGCCCCTCCCCGTCGCTGACAGACGATATGACAACATTCGCTTTGGCTCCTTTGCCCGCAATGACCAAAGCTCGGGAAAAACACATCTGAGCCTGATCTTCTGAATGGTAGGCAAACGTGAGTGAAAAGGACTTGTCGGCCTCAACGCCATCGGGCAGATACAGGAATGCCCCGTCTTGAGCGAATACTGTGTTCAATGCCGAAGTTGCGGTAGATTCCACATCAGCAATCTTATCATAATATCGAGAAATGATATCGCCCATTTGGATCATCGCCGTACGGAGCGATCCGTATACGATTCCATTATCGAGAATCGTCAACTCATTAGAGGTACAAAAGCCATTGACGACATCTATCGAATACCCTGATTGAGGAACCGCTCTGTTTATTTCGCGGTTCATTCCAGAGGGTATGAAATAGGTCTCCCACTCCCCGTCGAGCAATCTGCGAATATCGGTATGACGGTAATTCTCATCTTTCGCGGACGGTAACGACAAAAGATTGAAGTTCTCCAACGCCCTGCTACGCAATGCGTTAACCCATGCCGGAATACCCTCGCCTATAATATCTATGTTAGACAGGTAAAGATCCGAAAGTATCTCTTCAAGCGGTCGCGGCATTGGCTTAATTATTATATTCATTTATAATCCGGTCGTAACCCTCCTCTTCCAGAACGAGTGCGAGCTCTTTACCTCCTGTATGGATGATCCGCCCCTTGTAGAGCACATGCACATAATCGGGAATTATGTAGTCGAGCAAACGTTGATAATGCGTAATTACCACAGTGGCGTTATCGGGTCTTTTGAGTTTATTCACACCGGTAGCCACTATACGCAACGCATCTATATCGAGGCCTGAATCGGTCTCGTCGAGTATTGCGAGTGTCGGATCGAGCATAGCCATTTGGAATATCTCGTTCTTCTTCTTTTCTCCGCCAGAGAAGCCCTCGTTAACTGCCCGGTTCGTCAGTTTCGAATCCAACTCCACGACAGCTCCCTTTTCACGCATGAGACGGAGAAATTCCGCTGCTGAAAGAGGATCCTCTCCGAGATAGGCCCTACGTGCATTGACAGCCATCCGCATAAAGTTGGCCATGCTGACACCAGGTATCTCGACCGGATACTGAAATCCGAGAAAAATACCCGCACGGGCTCTCTCTTCAATATCCATGGAAAGCAGATCCTTGCCATTATAAAGGATCTCTCCTTCGGTAACTTCGTATTTGGGGTTACCGGCTATGACCGACGCAAGCGTACTTTTTCCCGATCCGTTGGGACCCATGATCGCATGAACTTCTCCCTCCCCGACCTCAAGATCGATTCCTTTGAGAATCGGCTTCCCATCGACCATGCAATGAAGATTCTTTACCTCTAACAACATATTCTTATCGTTTTTCTCTTTATATAATTCCCGCAGAGTGTTTTCACATATCCACACCTGCCTGTCCGACAATTTTTCAATGTCCACTATCCACAAATCATATCACGGAGTATGGATTCTCGGGTCGCCGATCAATATCGACGCAACTCACACTACAATCTCGCGCGAATTACCCTACACTTCCCTCGAGGCTTATCGACAGCAGTTTCTGTGCCTCGATTGCAAACTCCATCGGAAGCTTGTTCAGAACCTCTTTGGCATAGCCGTTCACTATGAGTCCGACAGCATCCTCCGTCGATATGCAACGCTGGTTGCAATACAAGAGCTGATCCTCGCTTATCTTCGATGTAGTGGCCTCGTGTTCGATTATCGCACTCGGATTATCCGATTCTATATAGGGAAACGTATGTGCACCGCATTGATCGCCTATGAGCAGCGAATCGCACTGCGAATAGTTGCGGGCACCAGAAGCCTTGCGACCTACCTTGACCAGTCCGCGATAGCTGTTCTGACTCCTGCCGGCCGAAATTCCCTTCGAGACTATCCGGCTGCGGGTATTCTTGCCGAGATGGATCATCTTGGTGCCTGTATCGGCCTGCTGACAGTTGTTCGTAAGCGCAACCGAGTAAAACTCTCCCACGCTATTATCGCCGGCCAATATGGTGCTCGGATACTTCCATGTAATGGCCGATCCGGTCTCAACCTGCGTCCACGAAAGACGCGAATTCTCTCCTCGACACAAGCCGCGCTTCGTGACAAAATTATAAACCCCGCCTTGACCATCTTTGTCGCCCGGGTACCAGTTCTGCACGGTCGAATACTTCACTTCGGCATCTTTCAGCACGACTATCTCCACAACCGCCGCATGCAACTGATTTTCATCTCTTTGCGGTGCAGTACACCCTTCGAGATAGCTAACGTATGATCCTTCTTCGGCCACTATAAGCGTACGCTCGAATTGTCCCGTTCCTGCTGCATTTATGCGGAAATAGGTACTCAGTTCCATCGGCGAACGCACTCCCTTGGGGATATAGCAGAACGATCCGTCGGAAAAGACCGCCATGTTGAGGGCCGAAAAGAAGTTATCCGAATAGGGTACCACACTTCCCAGATACTTTTGTACGAGTTCCGGATGTTCAGCAATGGCTTCGCTCATCGAGCAGAAGATGATTCCGAGCTCGGCCAGAGTATCCTTGTAAGTCGTCTTGACAGAAACCGAATCCATCACTGCATCGACAGCCACTCCGGCCAGAGTCATCTGCTCCTCGAGCGGGATGCCCAACTTGTCGAACGTGGCCACGAGTTCCGGATCGACCTCGTCCATGCTCTGGTACTTGGGCTTCGAGCGCGGCGCAGCGTAATATATAATATCCTGGTAATTGATTTCGGGGATATCGAGATGCGCCCATTTCGGCATCTCCATGGTCAACCAATGGTGGTATGCCTTGAGTCTGAGCTCGGTCATCCATCCGGGTTCGTTCTTTTTGGCAGAGATAAGGCGTATTATATCCTCGTTCAAACCTTTAGGTATGGTATCGGTGTCTATATCCGTCACGAAACCATATTTGTAATCCTGTCCCGTTACCTCATCAAGTATTTTATCGGCATCGCTCATAATTACATGCGGTGTATATATCTAACAAAAGTACGCATACCGTCAGACAGTACAAAATTTTTGCCGCAAAATCCCCTTGCCCACGACGGCATACATTCTCTTATCCAAAGTATGCGGGGAAAAACCTAAGGTTTTTCCCCGCATACTCAACATTTATAACAGTTTTTCTCTTCTATTCGGTTTTGTCTTCCGTACCTATGATCTTTTCTCTTATCGCCTTGTTGAGCTCTTCATACTTCTTTGATTTTTCCATCATCTCGTCGCTCGTTTCGCGCAGGCGGAAAGTTATATCGGCAAGAATACTTATGACAGATTCGTTGTCCGGTTCGATATTATGTGCGCGTTCGAGGTACGGAATGGCGAGTTTATAGATTCCGTAAACTTCATCCCGAACTTTTATGAATTCGTCTTCAGGCAGGTTTTCGGATTGTTCTTGCATCTCTCGCCCCATCTGGTCGCCCTTCTTGAGGTACATGGCCGCCGCATTGAACTGATACGAGAAATCTTCGTGATCGGCATCTGCTGCTTTGACGAAATATTCCATGGCCTTATCATTCATATCCCTTTGGGCGTATGCCTGGGCCATTCCGTAATAAAGCCTCGGGAGTTCAGGGTTATCCTTATTGGTAAACGCCTTTTCCATTATCGGGACAATCTCGTTAATGTCGGCATCGACATCGACTGCATACATGATCGGCAGCATCCTGTAAAGTCTCGAATCATTGGGATATTTTTTCACGCCTTCCAGCAACATCAAGCGTGCACTGTCCTGTTCTTCAAGCCCGGTATAACTATAATACAGATAATAATATATATCGCCATTAGGTTTCCCTCCACTGTCCTTGACGGTATAACCCAACCTGGCAGCCTCTTTGAGGCATTCTATGGCAGCTTTGTAATCTTGTGCCATGGTATAGTTCATCCCGGCGAAGAAGACATCGACAGTATCGACCACAGATATCAACGGGTATTGCTGTATGATATACGACCTGCGGTATTCGTTGGCTGCTTTTTCGTATTCCTGAAGACGCTGATAAGTCGTTCCCCTGTCTTTCACCATTTTTACAATCTCGTTGAGTCCGTTATAGGCGCGTTCTGTAGCCTTGGCATCGAGCGAGAAGGCATAGTCATAGGCTTCTGCCGCTTTGTCGAGTGCGAGAGAGTCGATGACCAATTTTTCCTCCCACATAGACAACTTCTTATCCGTGGAATAGGTGACAACCCTACCGTAATCGTCTACCTTGAATGGTATTTCCTGGTTATTTTCACCACGCAGTCTTACAGTATCCAAAGTCGTGGGTTTGGAATAAAGTTTATTCACCTGCGACATTTCCATACCGCGGAAAAGTCCTTTGGCAGGTGCATTGGCCGCTTCCATAAATATATCTCCGCGTTCGAGCCATGTCGCCCATTTCCCGTTCTTCTTCGGATCATTTATATCTGCGTCCGACTGTGCGATGCTCTTTTTAATGGCGTCGACATCTATTTTCCCTTCGCCCTGCCCCATAACCTGCCCGAAGGCGGCGGGTGTCGACATCAGCAGCGCCATAGCTGCAAAAAACAAACTTTTCTTCATTACAAGTCCCTCGTTTTAGTTAATAATATCATAACCCCTAACAGGGCAACTCACTGATTCTATACTCTCTGCGTTCTTCTATTCCGCAGCAACGGTATCTCCCGATTCGCCGGAAGTATTGATCCCTGCCTGTTCTTCTGGATTTCCATCTTCTTCATTGCCTCCGGGAACTGCCACAACCGATGCTATGACGTCGCCATTACGCAGGTTTATAACTTTGACTCCTTGCGTAGCGCGACCGGCAAGTCTGATATCAGAAACGGCCATACGGATAGCTATGCCGCTGCGATTGATAATCATAAGATCGTTCTCATCCGTTACGGCCTGGATCGAGATCAGTTTGCCTGTCTTTTCGGTAACTTGTATTGTCTTCACGCCCTTGCCGCCACGGTTTGTAATCCTGTAATCGTCGAGATCGGTACGCTTGCCATACCCGTTTTCACTGACGACAAGAATATCCTTTTTCTCATTCGGTTCCACGCATACCATGCCTATCACTTCGTCGTAATCCTCGATATTGATAGCCTTGACGCCGGCAGCCGTACGACCCATAGGCCTTACGGTGTTTTCGTTGAAACGGATAGCCTTACCTTCACGGGCACCTATAAGCACCTCGGCGCTTCCGCTGGTGAGTTTGGCCTCGATAAGTTGGTCTCCGTCCTTGATCGTAATGGCATTGACACCGTTCTGGCGCGGACGCGAGTAAGCCTCGAGTTTAGTCTTTTTAATGATACCCTCTTTGGTACACATTATTATGTAGTTGCTGTCCACATACTCCTCGTCATTAAGGTTGCGAACGTTCACATAAGCCCTCACCTTATCGTCCGGCTCAATTTGTATGACGTTTTGAATAGCCCGTCCTTTTGAAGAACGTGTGCCCTCCGGAATTTGGTATACCTTCAACCAATAACAACGACCTTTTTCCGTAAAGAAAAGCATCGTATTGTGCATCGTAGTCACATAGAGGTGCTCGATAAAGTCTTCGTCGCGCATTGCGCTCGCTTTTGCCCCCACTCCGCCGCGCGACTGTGTACGATACTCCGTGAGTGGCGTCCGTTTTATATAGCCCATGCGCGAGATGGTTATTACCATCTCTTCGTCGGCATAGAAGTCCTCCGGATTGAACTCTTCGGATGCATAGACGATCTCTGTTCGGCGTTCATCGCCGTATTTGTCGCGGATTTCGATGAGTTCATCCTTGATGACCTTCATCTGCAACGATTCGTCGGCAAGAACCGCGTTATAATATTCGATCTGTTTGAGCAGTGCATCGTATTCGTTTTGTATCTTATTGCGTTCGAGTCCCGTAAGGGCGCGCAAACGCATATCTATAATGGCCGACGACTGAGCCTCGGAAAGTCCGAACCTCTCAATAAGCGAAGCCTTGGCGGCGTCGGGAGTCTCCGATCCGCGGATGATGGCTATTATTTCGTCTATATGGTCGAGTGCGATCAGCAGTCCCTGAAGGATATGCGCCCTCTTTTCGGCTTGTGCGAGGTCGTAACGTGTACGGCGCATTATCACATCATGCCTGTGGTCGACAAAGTGACGTATGAGGTCCTTGAGATTGAGCAGCACAGGGCGGCCATTGACCAGCGCGATATTATTCACGGGGAAGGTAGTCTGCATGGCCGTATATTTATACAACGTATTGAGCACTACGCTGGCAACCGCATCGGTTTTGAGGATTATGACGACGCGCATACCCTTACGGTCGCTTTCGTCGTTGATATAAGAGATACCCTCTATCTTCTTTTCATTGATCATGTCGGCGATCTTGCGGATCATCTCGGCCTTATTCACCATATAGGGTATTTCCTTTATGACGATACATGCACGACCGCTGTGAGTGTACTCTATTTCGGTCTTGGCGCGCATCACCACACGGCCGCGACCGGTTTCCATCGCCTCCCTGACTCCCTGATATCCGTAAATTATACCTCCCGTCGGAAAATCCGGAGCCTTGACGAAATGCATCAGCTCCGATATCTCGATATCTTTGTTGTCTATGTAGGCACAACATGCGTCCATAACCTCGGTAAGGTTGTGCGGAGCCATATTCGTAGCCATTCCGACAGCAATACCGGAGGCTCCGTTGAGAAGAAGAAGCGGCACCTTCGTAGGGAGGACCGTAGGTTCCAATATAGTTTCATCGAAGTTGCCCACGAAATCGACAGTATCCTTGTCGATATCCGCCATGACCTCATCGGCGAGTTTCTTCATTCTTGCCTCGGTGTAACGCATGGCCGCAGGGCCGTCGCCGTCTATCGAACCGAAGTTACCCTGGCCATCGACAAGCGGATAGCGCATGCTCCACTCCTGAGCCATACGTACCATTGCGTCGTAGATAGAGCTGTCGCCATGCGGGTGGAACTTACCCATGACATCTCCGACGATACGTGCCGACTTACGGTGAGGCTTGTCCGAATAGAGATTGAGTTCGTTGCTCATACCGTAAAGGATACGACGATGCACAGGCTTCATCCCATCCCTCACGTCCGGAAGCGCACGCGACACTATGACCGACATCGAATAGTCGATGTAGGCACTTTTCATCTGTTCCTCTATATTGACCCTGATAATCTTTCCGCTGCCCGAGCCGTTGTCGCCAACATCCACTCCGCCACCGTCGTTACCACCGCCAGCTGCATCCACAACATTTGCGGCCTGTGCGCTGTTGGCATCTCCTGCCGCTCCATCATTCTCACCGGCCCCTTTTACTACTTCTTCTGACATATATTTTAGTGATTTTTTAACCATGCTAAGATACGCATAAAATACCGGAACACCAAACCTGCAGCGAGTTAAAAAACATTCATTCCGCAAACAAAAAAGCGGCCCCGAAAGGCCGCCCGTAGATAGTTGCCCGAGACTACCAGATACTGATCCCTATTGTCAGCGGATGCAGATCGGGACCGGCGCTGTGGCGGAAGAAATCGGTGAGCGCATAACTCGCGAAGACTCCTATGCCTTTGAACTTTATCTCAGCGGCAACGCCTCCCTGGAAAAGATTCATATAATTCAAGCCTTTCTCCTTGTGCTTCGGGTGTTTATACTTGGTATGTTGAGAAATGATCATCTTGCCGTAAACGCCGCCCGAGATGCCGATTTTATTTAAGCTAAGATTGAGCATAAGAGGCATCTTGAAGGAGAAGGTATTGAATTTCGATTTTTTGTATTTCGGATCTATCGCCACTGGCCGTATCACGCCATCCACTTTCTCAATGGTCAATTTATTGGCAAACACATAATTATCCCACGCTATACCCAAACTGCTCTCAAGGCCTAATTTACCGTCGCAGGTAATCGGGACCCACCCGCCTACGATACTGACAGCGACACTAAGCGATTTAGCACTCAGGTCCATGAAATTCACCTCTTCCGGTGCATAATTTCCATAATCGGACGATACGAAATCTATGATACCGATCTCCACTGAAGGCAACAACACCTTGGGTTTGGGGGAAGCGCCGGCTGATGCACAAAACACAAAAGCAAACAGAGATATGGCGAGAATTGAATGTAGTAGATTTGTTCTCATACTCCTGCGAATAAAATTTGGATTAATAATTAATATTGGTCGTTTGCAGCCATTCTATCTGAAATCGACAATTTCGTAGTCCTTATATGCCGACTTGTCGAAAGAGAAATCGGAAGACTTTATGTCCGGATCATTCCGGAAAGAGGAAACACTCACGCTCACATCATCGTCGATTCCGTCTATACCGTATTCCAATCTTACCGGCAATCCGCTGTCACGTCCGAGATAAAGTTTCACCCGAGTTATTGTCGGCTCCTCTCCGAGCGGTTTCAGTTCGACAAGATCGCAAAACCGACCATCGACCTCTGTCTCGCCGACATACGACGAAGCAAAACCACTTTCCGCAAATTCGAACGCCTTGACCGGATTAATCAGAATATTGACCTCGGAGGTATCCATCACATCCACAATTACCTCCGCTATCTCATGATTCACTTCATACCGGGATTCGCCGTCAGAAATAACTTCAAACTCAGGAGTTATTATCCGGAACTTTTGTCCGCTTACGATATATGAGCCTTGTGTCTGTCTGTTCTCTGCCTCTACCATGAATTCCACACGGTAATCGTCTAAAGCAGCTATGTTCGCCGAAAGTTGCGAAAGCAGCCCGACAGCCTTGTCGTCTGCACGGCAAAACGACGGCAAGACAACCAGCATAAAACAAAACGATATTGCAACTATTTTTTTCATGATTCCGTGAATTTATCAATCTGACAGTAGACTATCTGTTCGTGCTGTCATTACGAATGGTTGTATGCCAAAAAATCTGTCCCGCGCGCTTCGACACTCTTTATTGATCCAACCTGCCGAGGATATACTCCAGCGACATTATGTCCTGTACAAGCACTTCGCGCGGCTTGCTTCCTTCGGCCCTGCCGACTATGCCGTACCCTTCCAATTGGTCCATTATCCGTCCGGCACGGTTGTAGCCTATCGAAAAACGACGCTGTATGGACGATGTCGACCCCTGCTGGTTCTGCACGACAAACCGCGCAACCTCTTCGAACATCGGATCTATCTGGCCGAGATCGACATTTTTGGCCGTTCCTCCGTCGGATTCGGGAACGTAGTCCGGAAGATTATAGGCACTTGTGTAGCCTCTCTGGTTGCTTATGAATCGGGTCACACGCTCTATTTCGGGAGTATCGATAAAGGCGCACTGCACCCTTGTCAATTCTCCGTTGAGTGACATGAGCATATCTCCGCGTCCTATGAGCTGGTTGGCGCCCGGTTGGTCTATTATCGTCCTCGAATCCACCATCGACATGACCCTGAAGGCGATACGCGCAGGGAAATTCGCCTTGATAAGTCCCGTGATGACCTTAACATCGGGGCGTTGTGTCGCTATGACGAGATGAATGCCCACGGCGCGGGCCAACTGCGCAAGCCGGGTTATGGGGGTCTCGATCTCGCGACCGGCAGTCATTATCATATCGGCGAACTCGTCTATAACCACGACGATGTAGGGCATGAACCGATGTCCCTTTTTCGGGTTGAGTACCCGTCTTCTGAACTTGTCGTTGTATTCCGAGATCTTTTTCACTTCGGCCAGGCGCAGCAGATCGTAACGGTCGGTCATCTCCTTGCAGAGCGAATTCAGCGTATAGACCACTTTTTGCGTATCGGTCAGTATTGCGTCGTCTTCGCTTTCCATCTTGGCGAGGAAATGCTTTTCGAGTCGCGAATACAGCGAGAGTTCCACACGTTTGGGATCCACCATAACGAATTTCAATTCGCCCGGATGTTTCTTATACAGCAGCGACGTGATGATCGTATTAAGCCCCACGCTCTTGCCCTGACCCGTCGCACCTGCCACCAGAAGATGAGGCATCTTGGCCAGATCGATCATGAAGAGTTCGTTCGAGATGGTCTTGCCCAACACGACAGGCAATTCATAATCGCTCTCTTGGAATTTCTTCGTCCTGACCAGCGAATACATCGACACGATCTCCTTATCCTTGTTCGGCACCTCGATGCCCACCGTTCCCTTTCCCGGCATGGGAGCTATGATGCGTATTCCAAGAGCCTTGAGGCTCAAGGCAATATCGTCTTCAAGATTTTTGATTTTCGAGATCTTTACACCCGCTGCCGGAACTATCTCATACAGAGTTACGGTAGGGCCTATGGTGGCCTTGATCTTATCTATCTTGATACCGAAGTTCTCGAGGGTGCGGACAATCTGATTCTTGTTCTGATATATCTCCTCCTCGGTTACCTGCACGTCGATGCTATGGTCCTCGAGTATTTCGATCGGCGGTTTCTGGTATTTCGAAAGTTCGAGTGTCGGATCGTACATCGAATTCTCTATCTCGTCCTCATCGAGCATGACGTCACGCCGTTCGGCAACCACCACCTCGAGTTTATCATCGGGCTTTACACCGCCATGCGACGTACTCTCGAGCACTCCGCCCACCGACACCGTACCTCCGGTTTCGACAATCTCGAATACCCCCTGGGATGTCTGTCGTTTCTCGACAACCTCGCCACGGATAGGGCTACCGGCTTTCGTGGCATCTACAACCGCAAATTCACCGACTCCTCCGGCATAACGGCTGTCGTCTACGTGTGATTTGCGAGAATCGTCGTCATGTATCATGAAATCGCCAGCCTCTTCGCCCAGTGTCACGACCTTTCCGGTTTCTCCTGTAACGGAAACAGGTCCTACCGCGGGAGCGACATCTATCGCCGGTTCCACTACAATCGGGCCGCTATCTCCCTCATGTGAGGTATCGGACTTGCGTGCATCGGTCACCTCAAAGAAATCGCTGCTCCGCGCATACAGATCGTTTATAGTCGTGAAATGTTTGTCATACTTGATGCCATCTTCTTCAGTGTTGCTTTTCTCCGGGGCACTGACAACAGTGAATGTTTTTTCCGGTTCCTCTTCGCGCATCGGTTTCGGCTGTTGATCCCGATGCTCATCTTTTTCAGATCGGGCATCCCGTACGGATTGTTCTTCCCTTATAGCGCTTTTATTTACCAGTTCGGCAGCATGGTCGATAACGGCCTCTCCCATCCGGATGCTTCCGTCATAAATACCTTTGCCGACGTTGTTTACAATCGTGATTGTCCTTTTGCTGATATAAACGCCTATCAGCACCCAGCCGAGCAGAAGCAACAGCAATGTCCCAATCTTCCCGAGATAACCCTCGATCCATGTCGAAACTACTATTCCCTGCGCTCCGCCCAAACCGCTGCCGAAAACGCCCCAGCTATCCTTGAACAGAAACCCGAGCGTAAGCGAACCGAGAATCATGATAACCAGAGATATACGTACCGACTTGCGAAGGAAGACAGGCCTAATATCTATAACCCGGACAGCCAGAATCAACAGGATAACAGGCAAAGCCAGAGCAAACACGCCGAACCATTCGCCAACGAGATAATTTGCTATCACCGCCCCGGTCTTGCCGGCCATGTTGGAGATTTCGACATCGGCACCCATCTTACCCCAGCCGACGAAACTCTGGTCATCGGCCCATGTGAAATAAAACGACACTACGGCCGTGAGCAGAAACAAGCCAAACGCAAAAAGCACTACACCGACAATCCATTGCTGAGTCTCGGTAAGCGCCCATTTAGGTTTCTTGTCCTTTATATTTTTTTTTGCGGCCTGCGCCATAGTCTCCTTTTTTATACCATGCCGGGGGGGGCCGACAGACATGGAATTACCGTTATGTTACGGTATCACACAATCCCCAGTAAGATCGACCTGTCTTTGCGAAGATACTCTTTTTTTGTCAAAACTCCATATTCACAGCCGTTTCGGCTTTTTCCCGCAACCTGCTGAGATAATCCTGCCCAGCCGAACTCATGAACGTATATTCCGGAACATTAGAAAGAGAGGCCTCGAGTTCACCCTGCGAAAGCAGATTCCTGACCCTTCTCACAATGGCCGGTGCCGAGTTAACCGTCTTTACATCTCTGTCTCCTATCACCTGCCGTATTGCACGGGTCAGAAACGGATAATGGGTACAACCGAGTACAAGTTGGTCGGCATTCTCGGCCAGAAGCGGTTCCACCACGACGCGGACCGCCTCGAGTGCCTCGGCCGTATTTTCCTTTCCCGATTCCACGAGCGGAACCCATCCTTCGCCAACCGCGGAAAGTATCCTGACCTTATCTGCGTATTCGGCCGAAGTGCGTTTGAAATGTCCGCCGTCGAGCGACGAACGAGTGGCGAGTACCGCTATCGTTCCGGTTTTTGTGGCGGCTGCAGCCGGCTTCACAGCCGGCTCCATTCCGACAAACGGGACAGACGGGTATTCCGCCCTTAAATATTGTATTGCCGAAGCAGTTGCCGTATTACATGCCAACACAATCATTTTGGCTCCTTTGTCGAACATTTGAGCGACAGCATACTCCACATAACCGCGTATTTCGTCATGATCTCGGTCGCCGTAAGGACAGTGAGCTGCATCGGCATAATATATCAAAGATTCATTCGGAAGCGATGCCCGTATCTCTTTCCATACGGACAGACCGCCCATCCCGGAATCCATAATACCTATCGGAGCGTTATTCATCTTCTTCACATGCTACGCCCGCACATTTCGCAAAGGCTACGGCGTTTATTTTTTACTTTCGATCCAACGTGCAGCGTTAACGAATGCCTCGATCCACGGCGTAACCTCGTCAGCCGTGCGGCTTTCCGGATAATACGCCCAGTTCCAGGGACGTATGGCACGTTCCAGGTGAGGCATCATCGCGAGGTGGCGGCCGTCATCGCTCACGATACCGGCGGCATTGTACATGCTGCCATTGGGATTTGACGGATACAGGTCATAGCTGTATTTCATGGCCACGTTATATTTGTCTTCGCCGTAGGGGAAGCTGAATTTGCCCTCTCCGTGCGCAATCCAGATGCCGAGCGACGACCCTTCGAGCGATTTGAGCATCACCGACGGACTTTTCTCTATATCGACACCCACGAAACCCGATTCGAACTTATGGCTGTCGTTGTGCAGCATCGCCGGTTTTTCCTTATGAGACGGGGTTATGAGGCCCAATTCCATCATGAGCTGGCAACCGTTACATACTCCCAACGAAAGAGTGTCGGGACGTGCGTAAAAATTATCGAGGGCACGTTTTGCTTTTTCGTTGTAGAGGAACGCTCCGGCCCAACCTTTGGCCGAATTGAGGACATCCGAGTTCGAGAAGCCGCCGACGAACACGATAAAGTTTATATCTTCGAGTGTTTCCCGGCCGCTGATAAGGTCGGTCATGTGCACATCCTTCACATCCATTCCTGCCAGGTGCATGGACCATGCCATTTCGCGATCGCCGTTGCTGCCTTTTTCGCGTATGATCGCTGCCCGGATGCCGGTACGCTCTTTTCTGCGGGGATCTATGCCCCACTGCGAAAGTTTGCCTGTGAAATTCGCGGGGAACTTAAACCTAAGAGAAGTATTCTTATAGTTTTGATAACGTTCGTAGGCCAAACGTTCGGTGCTCTGCCTGCGGTCGAGCAGATAGGAGCTACGGTACCACGTATCGCGCATCTGGTCTACTAAAAGTTCGAACGCAACTCCATTGTTCTCGATAGTGAACCTGCGGTCCTGGTTGACCGTCGCTATCTTGTGCGCTACGACGCCCGACTTGCCGAGTTCGGCTGCAAGCGCCTGAGCATCCTTAACCTGCAACACTACTGCCGGTCGTTCGCTGAACAATACTTTGACGATATCTTTCTGGCCAAGGCAGTCGAGCGAAACATTCATGCCACTGCGATTGTCTGCGAATGTCATTTCGAGCAGAGCCGTTACGAGTCCTCCGCCCGAGATGTCATGGCCGGCCAACACTTTCCCATCGCATATGAGCGACTGCACGGCACCGAACGCCTTCGCAAAATATTCGGCACTTTTCACGCCCGGGACATCCATCCCGACGTTACCCGTAACCTGTGCGAATGCGCTGCCGCCCAAACCGAAGTCTTCGCCGCTCATATCCACATAGAGTATCTCGCTCGCTGTATTTTTCAACGAGGCCTTCACCGATTTGGCGATATCGCTAACTTCACCGGCCGATGTGATTATCACCGTACCGGGGGAATAAACCTTATCTCCGTCGGGATATTTCTGGGTCATGGAAAGCGAGTCTTTCCCTGTCGGGATATTGATTCCCAATCCGAGCGAAAAATCGCTGGCGGCCTTAACCGCTTTGTACAAACGTGCATCTTCGCCTTCGTTTTTGCTCGGCCACATCCAGTTGGCACTGAGCGATACGCCTTTGAGCCCATAAGTCAACGGCGCGAAAATTATATTTGTAAGCGACTCGACGATAGCCAGAACAGAACCTTTGGCCGGATCGGCCATGGCGGCCACCGGAGCATGCCCCAAAGCCGTTGCTATCCCGTTTTTACCCTGATAGTCGAGGGCGACAACGGCGCAGTCGTTCAGCGGAAGCTGTATCTCGCCCGTACATTGCTGCATGGCGATACGTCCCGTCACCGAACGGTCGACCTTGTTCGTGAGCCAGTCCTTGCAGGCCACTCCTTCGAGCTGCAACACCTGCTCTATGTAATTTACCAGCCTACCTGTATCGTATTTGACATCCCGATAGGTTTCGTCGACAGTCTTGTCGGTAATCACCGTGCACGGCGTCTTGCCGAACATATATTCGAGCGGCCAGTCGATGGGCCTTTCGCCTGTCCTGTTGTCCACGAACGTGAACTTCATATCGCCGGTTGTCTCGCCTATCACATACATGGGTGCGCGCTCGCGATCGGCAATCCTCTTCAGATGGTCTATATGCCCGGCATCCATCACCAGCCCCATGCGTTCCTGAGATTCGTTACCCACGATCTCGCGATCGCTGAGGGTCGGATCGCCCACCGGCAGCTTGTCTATATCGATGCGTCCGCCCGTTGCCTCAACGAGTTCGCTCAGGCAGTTCAGATGACCGCCCGCACCATGATCATGGATGGAGATGATCGGATTGACTTTCTCTTCGCTCACCGCGCGGATGGCATTGTAAGCGCGTTTCTGCATTTCGGGGTTTGAACGCTGCACCGCGTTCAGCTCTATTTCATTGGCATATTCACCGGTCGCGACACTCGAAACGGCTCCACCACCCATACCGATGCGGTAATTATCGCCACCGAGCAACACAACCTTGTCGCCGGATTCCGGTTCATCCTTAATGCTGTCCTGCCTGCGACCGTAACCGATACCGCCGGCGAGCATTATGACTTTGTCGTAGCCGAATTTCTTGCCGTTCTCCTCATGTTCGAATGTCAGCACGGATCCTGTAACCAACGGCTGACCGAACTTGTTACCGAAATCCGAGGCACCGTTCGACGCCTTCACGAGTATCTGCTCCGGAGTCTGGTAGAGCCACGGACGTTCTTTCATTCTGCCTTCCCATTCGCGCGTACCGTCAGTACGCGGATATGAGGTCATGTAAACGGCTGTACCGGCTATCGGGAACGCGCCCTTGCCGCCGGCTATACGGTCGCGGATCTCGCCGCCAGTCCCGGTAGCGGCGCCATTGAACGGCTCTACCGTGGTGGGAAAATTATGCGTTTCGGCCTTCACGGAGATGACGCTCTCGAAATCTTCGGTTGCAAAATAGTCCGACGTATCGTGTCTCTCGGGAGCGAACTGTTCGGCTGTCGGTCCCGCCAGGAATGCGCAGTTATCCTTGTACGCCGAGACCACTCTGTTGGGATTGGTCTTGGTCGTCTTCTTGATCAACCCGAAAAGCGTTTCGGGCATCTCCTGCCCGTCGATGACATACTTGCCATTGAATATCTTGTGACGGCAGTGCTCTGAATTGACCTGCGAGAATCCGAATACTTCGCTGTCGGTCAGTTTCCGGCCCATCGTTTCGGCAACGCTGTTCAGATATGATATCTCATCCTCGTTCAGGGCAAGTCCCTCTTGTTCATTGTATGCTGCGATATCGTCGATATTCACTATCGGATCGGGATCCTTGTCTATCGTGAAAATATTTTGGTCAAGACCGTCGTAACGGCGGTTGAGCATCGGGTCGAATGCGGCTCCGTCCACATCACATACGAATTCCTCTATACGCATAATACCTTCGAGGCCCATATTCTGTGTAATCTCGACCGCATTGGTACTCCATGGCGTTATCATTTCCCTGCGAGGGCCGATGAAACGTCCCTCGATATTTTCGGCCGAAAGATACACGGCCCCCGAAAAGAGCCATACGAGTTTTTCAATATCGTCCTTGTCCAACATTCGCGGAGCCTGTACCGCATAGATCTTCTCGGCGTTGCCAAAAAACAGTATCATACTTTGTTATGGTTTGTCTTAACGTTTGGATTTTCCGGGGGCAAAGATAACACACATGCAGCGAAATAACTAAGTTTTTTATATAAATATCCCACCCCTCGCAAGTTTCACAAGACGCTGCACAGAACGTAGCAACGCATAGCGTACGCAACATGTGCACTCATTTATCAAACGCTTTCTGCAGGCTTTTGCTTTAGCGACCACCCTACACATTGTGCCGCCTGGTTGCAGATGTATTCGTCCCCTGCATCATCACACTCCAGAACCATCGCCGCCTTGCCGTAGAACGGCTCGCGCTGTTCCAGATTATCGGCTATGAAACCAACCAGTTCGTCATCACTCAACCCCTTGAGTATCGGTCTCTTGTCGCGTCCTCCCTTAAGTCTCGAAGCCAGTTTCTCAGGCCCCATCTTAAGATATATCGTAAGTCCCAAGTCATTCATCAATTCGATATTTCCGGGGCGGCACGGCATTCCGCCACCGGTCGACACGATAAAATCGCCCTTGCGTCCGCCGAGTTTTTCCAGCAATTCGCGTTCGCGCTGACGGAAAAAAGCCTCGCCCTCTTTCTCGAACATTTCTCGGACGGTCCCTCCGTAATCCTGCTCGATCTCTTTGTCTGTATCAATAAAACCATAGCCCAAACGGGCGGCAAGTTTCTTGCCGATGCTGGTTTTACCGCTTCCCATGTATCCGATCAAAAAGACTAACATAAAAAATAGCCAACCCCTAAAATCTTATTATGTAATAATTATTACAATATATCGCGTTTATCAAAAACACACTCAACAGATGCAAACAGGCTAAAAAAGGTCTAACTGAGGGCTGTCCGATTTTCGATTTGCCTCCTCGTTCTGAGGGCGTTCGATTGTAAACTCGATATCGTTGCCGTTGAAGTTCAGATCATTAACATCGGAAGACTGTTGTTGATCAACATTCCGGGCATCAATTTCTGAAGGATTCCCGATAGTTCCATCTCCACCAGTACTACCTGAAGCCAGATCGTCATCACCATCGTTCACTGCCGTCACCGTCGGATCCTCTTTCAGACGAGGCTCTGCAAACTCCAGACTTTTTACTTCGAACGTAGTAATACGCTTACCACGCGCCTTATAGCCCTTCACGCCTATATATTCCTCAACATCTATCAGGTCTGCCGGACGATTTGCATGCGCCCCTTTATATGTAACCTCGAGCATAGGCGCAAAGTCCTGACTCAAGGCAACCATCTTCGAATTATGGTTATCCTCGTCGATGAAATTGAGCATCTTGTCGCTCTGGTCGGCTTTGAAGCGCTTGATGTAATAATACTTCTGACCGGCATCGTAATATGCCACGCTGTATATTCTCGAAGGGTCATACTTTTCGACAATCATCGTATCGTCGGGAAAATGGTGGCCTACATCGAATCCTGTCGTATAATACTGTCCTTTGGACGTTATGACAATGATCTTGTCGGCACCCGAGAATTCGCCCAAAAGTTCGCCGCGTCCGTCTGTATTCAATTTGCGCACTTCGTCGTCATACCAGATGTTCTGTCCTCCGAGCGTGGATGTCCCGGCCTCCTTAAGCACTATTTTCTGTATGCCGAACCTGGAGAACATATTTCCGGCAGCGTTGCGGCCCTTTATCGCCAGTTCACTGAAATCGAGATCCACAATAAGTTTCTTCAGTCTCGGTCGCGGACGGAAATACACTTTAAGTACTTCGGCCTCTCCATTCGGATTGACACTCATATATAATATTTCGCTTTTGGGAGTGCCTTTCGTGAGGTTGTATTCTCTGTCGCGCGTAATCCCCTTGATGGCGCAACGCTTCATCATTACAGGGCCCTGCTTCCCGTCACGGTAAAGAATATTGTAGATCGTACGCTCGTCATTGCGCTTGAATATGCCTATGTAATAGATATTTTTATCGAAGAACGCCTTTTCGCTAACTTTGGTGATTATGTAGCGACCGTCTTTAGTAATTACTATCACATCGTCTATATCCGAACAGTCACAGACGAACTCGCTGTCTTTCATCGACTTTCCTATTCCGAAGAATCCCTCGGCACGATCCACGTACAATTTTGCATTCGCGACAACCACTTTTGCCGCTTCTATCGAGTCGAATTCACGTATTTCGGTCCTGCGCTCGCGTCCTTTGCCGTATTTGGCCTTGATGCGTTTGTAGTAGGCGACAGCATAATCGGTCAGGTGTTCTATATCGAACTGCACCTGTTTTATTTCGTCCTCGATACCTTTTATCTGCTCGTCGGCCTTAACCGAATCGTATCGGGATATACGGATGAATTTCAGCTCAGTGAGTTTCACCACGTCGTCGCGCGTAATCTCCCTGCGCAGCCGTTTTCTGAAGGGTTCGAGACGCTCCTCGACGGCTTCGTAAGCTGCCTCACGCGATGTTTTGCCCTCGATCGCCTGATACATCTTGTTTTCGATGAATATGCGTTCGAGGCTTGCCATGTGCCATGCTTCGTTTAGTTCGCCAAGCCTTATTTGCAATTCCTGGCCGAGCAACTCTTTGGTGCGGTCTGCGCTGCGACGCAGTATTTCGCTCACCCCGAGGAAGTGAGGCTTATCATTCCATATCACGCACGAATTGGGCGATATGGAGACTTCGCAGTCCGTAAAGGCATAGAGGGCATCTATGGTTTTGTCGCTCGACTCCTCATTGCTTACGTGGACGAGTATCTCGACACTGTTTGCCGTATTGTCGTCGACCTTTTTGATCTTTATCTTGCCCTTGTCGTTGGCTTTGATTATCGACTCCTTGATGGATTCCGTCGTCGTACCGAACGGAATCTCGGTAATTGCCAGCGTCTTGCGATCGACCTTCGAGATTCGGGCCCTCACCTTGACAGTTCCGCCTCTCAGACCGTCGTTATAACGGGAAATATCCATCAGACCGCCCGTCTGGAAGTCGGGATATATCGTGAATTCCTCTCCTTGCAGATGGGCTATACATGCGTCTATCAGTTCGTTGAAATTGTGCGGCAATATCTTTGAGGCGAGTCCTACGGCAATCCCTTCGACTCCCTGTGCCAACAGCAGCGGAAATTTCACCGGAAGCGTAACGGGTTCCTGATTGCGGCCGTCATAGGACAACATCCACTCGGTGGTCTTGTTGTTGAACACCACGTCGAGAGCAAACTTGGACAGCCTCGCCTCTATATATCGCGGTGCGGCAGCATCGTCACCGGTCAGTATGTTCCCCCAGTTACCCTGACAGTCGACGAGCAAATCCTTCTGGCCGAGCTGCACCAACGCGTCGCCTATCGAAGCGTCGCCGTGCGGATGGAATTTCATCGTGTCGCCTATGATGTTGGCCACTTTATTGTAACGTCCGTCGTCGAGTCGTTTCATGGCATGCAGGATACGCCTCTGCACCGGCTTCAGTCCGTCCTGAAGATGCGGCACGGCGCGTTCCAATATAACATAGGAAGCATAGTCGAGGAACCAGTCCTTATACATTCCCGTCAATTTGTAGCGATTGCCGCTTTCGTCGCCTGTCAGTCTGCCGAATTTCCCCTGCTGCGGGGTCTCCTCATCCGACATTGCCTGTTCTCCTGATTCCGTTTCATCCTCGGCAACGGTCTCATCCATATCTGAGCCCTCTGCACCCGGAGCATACTCCTCGCTATCTACATTCATATTGTCGCCGGACATATCCATTTCGGCGTCACGGTCCTTCATTATATCTTTTTCTTCGCTCATATACACTTGTGCCTTATGCCGCTTCCGCGTCGTCCGCTACGATTCCTCCGGAGGGTTCTCCTTCCGATACGGTCATGTCATCCTCGACATAGTCCGCTTCGATGCGCAGGTTGTCCATAATGAAATTCTGGCGTTCATAGGTATTCTTCCCCATATAGAACTCGAGCATGTCGTGTATCGGATCGTTCTTGGTCATACGCACCTTTTCGAGGCGCATATTTTCGTTTATGAACTCCTTGAACTCACCTGCCGATATTTCTCCGAGTCCTTTGAACCTTGTTATTTCGGCATTCGCCCCTATCTTGGTTATAGCGGCCTGCTTTTCGTCCTCATTGTAACAGTAGATCGTCTCCTTCTTGTTGCGCACGCGGAAAAGCGGAGTCTGCAAAACGAAAAGATGTTCCTGACGAATGACATCCGGGAAGAACTGCAGGAAGAAGGTTATCATCAGCAGGCGGATGTGCATGCCGTCTACATCGGCATCGGTCGCGATTATTATCTTGTTATAGCGCAGGTCGTCCATATCGTTCTCGATATTGAGAGCTGCCTGCAACAGATTGAACTCCTCGTTCTCGTAGACCACCTTTTTCGTAAGGCCGTATGTATTGAGCGGTTTACCTCTCAGCGAGAACACCGCCTGCGTCTGCACGTCGCGGCTGGCCGTGATCGATCCGCTTGCCGAATTACCCTCGGTAATGAATATCATGGTATCCTCATGCAAAGGATTCTTCACGTCGGTAAAGTGCACTTTGCAGTCGCGCAGTTTCTTGTTGTTGAGACTCGCCTTCTTGGCTATCTCCTTGGCTTTCTTCTGTATGCCCGATATGGCTTTACGGTCCTTTTCGTTCTCGACTATTTTTTTCTGCATCACTTCCGCCGTCTGGGGATGCTTGTGCAGGTAGTTGTCGAGCTGCTCCTTCAGGAAATCGCTGATAAAGCTGCGCACAGTAGGACCATCTTCGCTCATCTTGATGGAACTGAGACTCACTTTGGTCTGCTGTCCGAACTGAGGATCTACTATTTTAATGCTTATGGCGGCAACCATAGAGGTACGCACGTCGGAGGGATCGTAATCCTTGCGATAGAACTCCTTGATAGTCTTGGCAACAGCCTCGCGGAATGCCGACTGGTGCGTACCGCCCTGAGTGGTGTGCTGTCCGTTTACGAACGAAAAATAACTTTCGCCATAGCCGGTTCCGTGAGTGATTGCGACCTCTATATCCTCACCTTTCAGGTGAATGGGCGGATAGAGAGGTTCTTCGGTCATATTGTCGTTCAGCAGGTCGAGCAGACCGTTCTGCGACGAATAGCTCTGCCCGTTGAAATTTATGACAAGCCCCGTATTGAGGTATGCGTAATTCTTGATCGTAGCTTCGAGAAACTCGGGATTGAACTCGTATGTCCCGAAAATGGCCTCGTCGGGGGTAAAGCTCACATACGTACCGTTCGGCTCCTTGACGCCGCTCTCGCTTTTTTCACCCTGTTCGATTCCCTGAGCGAACTCCACCGTACGAGCCTCCCCGTCGCGTACGCTACGTGCAATGAACGAACTCGAAAGCATATTGACAGCCTTGACGCCGACTCCGTTCAACCCGACAGTCTTCTTAAAGGCCGCCGAGCCGTATTTACCGCCCGTATTCATCTTCGACACGGCCGCGGCAAGCGAATTGAGCGGTATCCCGCGTCCATAGTCCCTGACGGTCACGGTTTTCCCCTCAAGAGTGATATCTATTTTCCTGCCGGCACCCATGATGAACTCGTCGATCGAGTTATCCACGACCTCTTTAAAAAGCACGTAAATGCCGTCGTCCGACTGAGTACCGTCGCCGAGTTTCCCGATATACATACCCGGTCTAAGGCGCAAGTGCTCCCGGGGACTCAAAGACTTGATATCGTCGTCTGTGTATTGTGCAACGCTCATATTTCGATCCTATATTTTTACATTTTCAACTCTCCGCACGGCCGAACCGCAACACCCACTTACGTTACGTCGGCAATCTCAAGAGATGGCTTTCATCTTTTCGTACTCGGCATCCATCATCTCCCTGACAACTGCCATCAGCTCCTTGGCGTCCGAAGCAAGCACCCTCTCTGCGCTCACAGGAGGCAATATGTGGACGCGGAATTTATTTTGAAAATTGAACCTCCATCCATTAAAAGCCGTACCCGTACCGACCGTCACACACGGCAGTACGGCAACTCCGGCCTGTTTGGCAAGCATAAACGCTCCTTCGTGGAAACGACCCAACCCATCGGTTTTGCTCCGAGTGCCCTCTGGGAATATTACCACGGAGATCCCGCGTGCAAGATACCTTTTCCCGTCGTCGACCAATTTGCGCAGCGACTTGACTCCGCCGCGTTCTATCGCAATATCGCCGTGCATCCACAGCACCCAGCCAAAAAGGGGCCATTTATAGACCTCTCTCTTGGACACCCACTTGAAATTGAAAGGCAGAACATACATTAACGGGATATCGAGCATCGACTTATGATTAACCACTACGACATAGGTCTCGTTCTTCCCGACATTATCCATTCCGGTCACATGCCTGCGCCACGAGGGGACCATGCCGAAATAAACCGCAGTCCACATACGCGACAACCAATGCAACACCACCCTGTCACGATCGAACAGCACGGTCAAAAACCATGCGACGCACATCACCAAAAAAAAGACAAGCGTAACCGACAGCAACAGAATATAATAAAGCACAGAAAACATGCAAACCGTATTTTTTCGAAGGTTGCGCCATCGTACGACACAAAACCGCAGCAAAAGCGCCTCAACCGTGCAAGTTTAACATTTTTTTCGCTGATTACCTCGTCGCACAACCATCATTTATCAACATTTAATCACCCGGCACCACACACATCGGCAGAGTCCAGATCCACACGCCCGAGTCCCCGAATACCTAACTGCGACACTATAATAAAGCCAATTATCGTTTTTTTTCTTATTTTTGCACAGCCAAAACATAAAAGCTCTGACTATGAAAGCATTCGTATTTCCCGGACAGGGAGCCCAATACCCTGGAATGGGTAAAGACCTTTATGAAAACGTCGCGGAAGCAAAGGAACTGTTCGAAAAAGCAAACGACATCCTCGGGTTCCGCATCACAGACATCATGTTCAATGGCACGGACGAACAACTCCGTCAGACCAAAGTGACCCAACCGGCAATCTTCCTGCACTCGGTAATACTCGCCAAATCGCTCGGCGCAGCATTCAAGCCCGACATGGTGGCAGGTCATTCGCTCGGTGAATTCAGCGCACTCGTAGCAGCCGGAGCACTCAGTTTCGAAGATGGATTAACGCTCGTATCGAAACGCGCGGCAGCAATGCAAAAGGCATGCGAAGCCAACCCATCAACAATGGCCGCAGTACTGGCTCTCCCCGACGAAAAAGTGGAGGAAATATGCGCATCGGTCGACGGCGTAGTCGTTCCGGCAAACTACAACTGCCCGGGACAGCTCGTAATATCGGGAAGCAACGAAGCAATAGACGCAGCTTGCGCACTCATGCTCGAAGCAGGAGCCAAACGTGCCCTCAAACTCAGCGTAGGCGGTGCATTCCACTCCCCGCTCATGGAACCCGCAAAACAGGAACTTCAGGCAGCGATTGAAGCCGCCCCGTTCGCCAAACCGATATGCCCGGTCTATCAGAACGTAGATGCAAAGCCATACACCGATCCGGCCAGAATCAAGGCAAACCTGATCGCTCAGCTCACAGCTCCCGTACGCTGGACGCAAATAGTACAAAACATGATTGCCGACGGCGCGAAGGAATTTGTCGAATTAGGCCCGGGCAAAGTTCTGGCAGGCCTTGTCGGCAAGATCAACCGCGAAGTATCCGTCACCTCCATCCAAACTCTGGAAAACCAGCTTTAGTTTATAAATATTTTAATATATCATAAAATCCGGCGCCTTAAAGTGCCGGATTTTATATTATAAGGTCTTCCATCAATCCCCCCCCACCACACTCCCCACACTAAAGGACAAGATTCATCTCAAAAACAAAATATCCGCATACAGTTTATTAACTTTTTTCTATTAACAGACGCTCGCAAGCAAAAAAATATTAAAAACATATTAAAATATTTTCCAAACTATTGGCAGGTTAGAAATAATTTATATTTTTGCAATGACAACAAACCTCAAGTCATCAAAATAGGGATAAATGGTATCGCTCAAAGAGTTCTTCAATCAACACGAAGACGATATGCTGAAAGGCATATCGCAGAAGAACAGCCTCATAAAGCGCAACATCATTGCCTATATGGCAGTCAACGGACAGGCCACTCTCGCCGAACTTACCAAAGAGCTACACATCAGCATCCCGACGATCACCAAACTCATAACCGAACTCGTCGACGAAAAAATAGTTATCGACAACGGTAAAATAGAAACAGCAGGAGGACGTCGACCCAACATATACGGACTAGCCGACGCCGCCATATATTTCGTCGGCGTAGACATAGCACGCGACAGCCTGCACTTCGTTGTCACCGACCTCAAAAACAACATAGTATTAGACGAGACGGAAGGCGACTTCGAGTTGACGGACGACGACAAATCGCTCAAACGGATATTATCATCCATAGACAAGTTCCTCGCACGCTGCGGCGTCGACCAAGACAAGATCCTCGGTATGGGGGTCTGCATTACGGGTCGCGTAAATCCCAATACCGGACGCAGCTACAAATACTTCACCAATACCGAAGAACCTCTTACCGAGATAATCGAAAAACAGACCGGCCTTCAGGTACTTCTCGAAAACGACACCCGAGCACGATGCTATGCCGAATACTTCTCCGGCAACAACATCAAGAACGAAAAGAACGTACTCTACCTTTACCTCGGACGCGGCGTGGCCATCGGCGTGGTTATGGACGGCAAACTGTACTACGGAAAGAGCGGTTTCGCTGGCGAATTCGGACACACGCCATTCTACGACAACGAAATCATCTGCTCCTGCGGCAAAAAAGGCTGTCTCGAGACAGAAGTTTCTGGTATCGCTATCGAAAACAAGATGGTGGAGAGTATCAAAAAAGGTGTCAATACCATTCTGCGCGAAAAATACGACAACGGTGAAACAATACATATCGACGACATTATCAACGCAGCAAAAAAAGACGATACGCTGTCGATAGAACTCATAGAGGAAGCCGGCGAAAAAATTGGCAAGAGCATTGCATTCCTTATAAACATTTTCAATCCGGAACTGGTTATAATAGGCGGAAACCTTTCGCGTGCAGGGGATTACATAATGCTGCCCCTCAAGGCCTCCACCAATAAATTTTCGCTCAACCTCGTATATAAGGACACACGCTTCCGGCTGTCGCAGATGGGACAAAGCGCAGGAGCACTGGGAGCGGCGATGTTAATTCGAAACAAAATAATAGGCTTGTAAAAATGAACATGCTCGAATCGGATACCGTAAGACTGAGGGCACTTGAACCCGACGATGTGGACATCCTCTACAAATGGGAGAATGATACAAACGTGTGGAAAGTCAGCAATACGATCGTCCCGTTTTCGAGACACATACTTCGCCAATTCATCGACAGCCAGAAATACGACATCTTCGAAACCCGTCAACTGCGCCTAATCATCGAGGCCGTAGATACAGGCAAAGCAGTTGGAACGATAGACCTTTTCGATATCGACCCCTATAACCGCCGTGCAGGGATAGGCGTACTCATCTACGATAAAAAAGAACGTTGTCAGGGTTACGCATCAAGTGCGTTGCAGATACTCATACGCTATGCCTTCATGATATTGCACCTCAACCAACTATACTGCAACGTACTGTTCGACAACACCCCCAGCCTGATGCTTTTCCGCAGCAAAGGATTCCTCACGATAGGAATAAAGCGCGAATGGATCAAGACCACCTCGGGCTGGATGGACGAATATCTGCTCCAACTCATAAATCCCAAAAAAGATTAAAACATCCAAGCCTCTCAACAGACCGATTCAAACAATACCCTTTATTTTCCATACACACAAAAAAGAGACATGCAATGGAATACCGGGTATTGATTATGCTTTTTCTACTCTCACCGTTATACACAGTAGCACAAAGGGTGCAAATTGCCGAATTTCCCATGTCGGCCATTAACGAGAAATACCGGATATCTCTGGATACATCCAACTATACCTTATATTATAAGATAGGCGCACACCCGGCCGGGACACACAACCCTGTGGAGATCACCATACCACACACTCTTATCAATCTGTTCGTCAACGAATTGAACAGTGCGCTGAAGCAATACAAATCACTCTCCAGAAAAGCAGACAAGGGCAAACTGGCCAACGACAGACTTATAGGACTAAACCTTGGCATGGATTCTCAAGCCATTTTCGCAAGATTCAGCTACACCTACTACGACATGGAGTTTTTGTCAGAACCTCTGTTCAACAACTACTACTTCAATAACAAAGACGGCGTCAACTCACTCATATTAATGTGCACGGAAGAGATGAATGCCCATACGGGACAACACGAAGGAGCCATCCTGATTTTCAATAGCGAAAGAGAGATAAGTTTCTTCATCTCATGTTTCGATAAAAAACTGATACAAAAATATCTCGACACGCTCGACAAGAAAAAACTGGAACGTGAACAGAATGCAGGCATATAACAACGGCTCAACCACCCAAAACACAAACAACACCACCGATCGGCAACCACAATTATTTGCACAACTCCGGGAAAACCTTTAGAGGATCATAACCACCCGTACCGTTCCCTTCATAAACATAATGACTCAAACCGTTGGTAATCATCATATATTTTGCTCCGATTACCGCATTGTAACGCACCGCCTGGGCATACACTCCAGAATCCACTTTCACTCCCGGCTCCTTGCATTCGACCAAAAGCAACGGAACGGCATCTCGCCCAAACACCACCAGATCTGCCCTCTGAGGCTGTCCATTTACGTTTACCGAAAATTCCTGCACTATCATTTGCGGAATCACACCATGCTCGGCAATCAGCCAACTCACAGCATGCCGACGGACCCACTCCTCGGGAGTAAGCACAAGCCAGAGTTTCCTGATATCGTCCCACACCAAGTCCACACCATCGCGCGATTGAAGCCTGAAAGAATAATCCGGAAAATTAAGTTTTGGTAAAAGGCTCATTTTTTAAAGGATTTTTTTTAACTTGCGTGCTGATTTTTACTCGGCAAAGATAAAAATATAACACCGGACGTAAAATATACACAATATAATGCTGGCCAAGAGAAAAAGTTGAGCTTTTTCAGAGGCAAGATTTATATTACAAATATAGTGAAAGGCGAGAGCAATCGCAGAAAGCCTCCGCTTTCGGAGAGTGCCGAGCCGCATCCTATATTCTAAAAATATAGTGAAAGGCGAGAGCAATCGGAGAAATGCAACTCTCGTAAATTGCCTGTTGCGCATTAATATACATTTTTTTCATAAAACCAGTAAGCAAAATGGCTGTCAATCAGAAAAACCGTAGGAATGAAGCCCTCCTCTACCACTCGGAGGGAAGGCCCGGCAAGATCGAAGTGATTCCTACAAAACCGTACAGAACGCAGAACGACCTGTCACTGGCCTATTCGCCTGGCGTGGCCGAACCGTGCCTCGAGATCGAAAAGAATCCCGAAGACGCTTATAAATATACTTCAAAAGGCAATCTGGTCGCGGTTATCTCAAACGGCACAGCAGTCCTCGGACTCGGCAACATCGGCGCTCTGGCCGGAAAACCCGTCATGGAAGGCAAGGGCTTGCTGTTCAAGACATTCGCCGACATCGACGTTTTCGACATCGAGGTAAATACCAAAGATGTGGATAAATTTATCGAAACCGTAAAAAACATATCCCCAACATTCGGCGGCATCAATCTCGAAGACATCAAGGCACCAGAATGTTTCGTCATAGAGGAAAGACTCAAAGAGGAGCTCGACATACCCGTAATGCACGACGACCAACACGGCACTGCCATCATTTCAGCAGCAGCCTTGATAAACGCACTCGAAGTCGTTGGAAAGAAAATAGAAAACGTCAGGGTAGTAGTGAACGGAGCCGGCGCAGCTGCCGTCTCTTGTGCAAAACTCTATATCTCGCTGGGCATTAAACCAGAAAACATGGTAATGTGCGACAGCAAAGGTGTGATAAACACGCAGCGCGCCGACCTCAACGCATCGAAAAAAGAATTCGCCACATCACGCGATATCTGGACACTTGCCGACGCCATTAAGGACGCCGACGTATTCCTCGGCCTATCTGTTGCCGACGTGCTGACGAAAGAGATGGTACGCAGCATGGCCAAAGACCCGATCGTGATGGCGCTCGCAAATCCCAACCCCGAAATATCATACGAAGCGGCAATGGCATCACGCGACGATATCATTTTCGCGACAGGACGTTCAGACTATCCCAACCAGGTCAACAACGTACTCGGCTTCCCCTATATATTCCGTGGCGCCCTCGACGTGCGCGCAACCAAGATAAACGAAGCCATGAAGATTGCCGCAACACGCGCCCTGGCCGAACTGGCACGCAAACCTGTACCGGAGATCGTATCCTCGGCATACAGCAATGCCAACATTTGCTTCGGCAGGGAATACCTCATACCCAAACCGCTCGACCCGAGGCTCATAGTGGAAATATCGGTGGCAGTGGCTAAAGCGGCAATAGAATCAGGCGTAGCACGTAAAAACATAGAAGACTGGGACGCATACAGGTCGGAACTCGAAAAACGCATGGGACGCAACGACAAGTTGATGAACCGTATCCGTACGATGGTTTCGACAGCACCGATCAAGCGTGTAGCCTTCAGCCATGGCGAAAGCCCGAGCGTAATCAAAGCCGCAGCACTGCTCGGATCGGAAGGCGTCGTCAAACCTGTCCTCATCGGCAACCACGACCGTATATGCGAAACAGCTGCAGAACTTCACATAGACCCGTCGTCATTCGAAATCATCGACCACCGCAGCGAAGCAGAAAAAGGACGCTGCAACAATTACGCCCAAACATTCTACGAAAAGATGAGCCGTAAAGGCGTTTCGATGAACGATGCCAACCGCAGGACTCTCCAGCGCGAATGGTTCACGCTCATGTCCATGATGGCAGGAGACACGGATGCAGCCATCATAGATTACAGCCGACGGTACACCAAATCGCTCGAACCTATCCGCGAACTCTTTGACGCCCAGGATAAAACACTGGGAGCCATGCACATAGTCAGCACCAAGAATGGACCGATGTTCTTTGCCGATACGGTAATCAACTCGAACCCTACGGCCGAAGAACTGGCAGAAATCGCCGTACTGGCAGGCAAAGCAGTGCACCACTTCGGTTATGAGCCTGTTATCGCCATGATCTCCAACTCCAATTTCGGTACCGACACCGAAGAAGAGGCCAAGAAAGTAGCCAAGGCAGTCGAAATTCTCCACAGGGAACATCCCGAACTGCTGGTCGACGGCGAAATGAAAGCAGACATAGCCCTCGACAACGAACTGAGACAGAAATATTACCCGTTCACAAAACTGGGGGACCGCAAAGTCAATACCTTCATCTTCCCGAACATGTCGGCCGGCAATATCTCTTACAAGTTGATGGAAGGATTGGGCAATGCCGAAATCATCGGACCTGTACTCCTGGGTCTCTGGCAGAATGTCCATCTGCAAAGCGAAAATGCAGATATGCGTGCACGCATGAATCTCGCAATGATCGCAGCTTCGAACAGCAAAGAACTGCAATAGTTTCTGAACATGCTATACTATCATCCCGGTATTTTCGTTTATAAACGAAAATACCGGGATGATTTATTATATTTGTAGAATGTAGTGCAACCACAGGCAATCTCTCGAACAGGCTCGAGGTCCGCCGCCCGACTTTGCCTATATCGGCAGAATGCAGGAGACGGTTCGACACTCTGCGAAAGCAAGACTTTCTCCGATTGCCATCGCTCTCACCATATTTGTTAACTACCGTTATAAAGACTGTTATGAAAGCATCTTCGTTATATATCCTGTTGGCTATCCTGTATGCCGGCAGCATGAAAGCCCAAATCATCTCCCAGGAAACTCCTCAATGGCCAACCGAACCATGGGTGTCGGCAACACCCGTAGAACTCGGCAGGGAATTACCACGTACGCAAACCATCTGCTACGACAGCGAAGCAGCAGCTATCGAACAAAACCCCGAAGCATCTGCATATTTCCAACTCCTGGCCGAAAACTGGAAAAATAGCACCGACGGGAACGTATCATTATACGAACACACTTTTAAGCTTCCTTTCGCATGGATCGACAGAGACCTTTACCTCTATATCGGTTCAGCCAATGCGCCCTACGAAGTATTTGTAAACGGCAAACGTGTCGGATACAACCAAAGTTCATGGACACCGGCAGAGTTCAATATCACCAAGGCCTCGAAAGAAGGGATGAACTCACTGGAAATAAAGGTGTACGGGGATGCGGCAGCGTCCGTACTGACCGACCGCGCAGTCGATTTCTCGCCTAAAATCACCGGCGATGTCTATATCCTCGCACAACCGAGAGTCAGAGTGCGCGACTACATAACACGTACACACATCGAAGGAAGCAACGCAATGATCGAACTGGGAGTCATTCTCAAGAGCAACCTGCTTAATCCCAGAACACTGACAGTGCATTACACACTGCTCGCACCCGATGGAGAAACAGTTACGGCAGGACGACGCGACCGCGAAATAGACATGCGGCGCGAGGATACGGTAAGGTTTGTCGTAAATATACCCAACGCCAAACTTTGGAGTCCCGAGGACCCCAATCTCTATACCCTTATAGTCAAGACACAGAACGAAGGACGATACTGGGAATATATTCCCTACAAAGTCGGCATCCGCAGCATCGAGACCGTAGTAAACGAACTTCCGATAGATAAGAATGCGAGCGGAATTATCGAAAGGGGCAACATTAGACTCAACGACCATACCTTTCCCCTCACGGTATCCGAAAACTTCACACTCAACGATTGCAAACTGTCAGGCAAAGATGCGGCCGCCGCAAATATCTCTGAGATAAAATCGCGCAACATCAATACCATAACCGCAGCCAAACCGATGCCAGACTGGTTCTACTCGCTTTGCGACGAGCTCGGAATGTTCGTCATCACCCAGGCCGACATAAACACCTCACAAAGCGGTGAATCGCGCGAATTAGGTGGTAATCCGGCAAACGACCCGATATGGATCGATGCTTATACAGACCGCGCAGAGAACATGATGTATCCTGCATGGCACCATCCGTCGGTGATAGGCTTCTCGTTGGGGGCAGGCATTTCCAACGGATACAATCTTTACGAGAGCTACCTGAATGCCAAGAACATTCTAAATGAGGCCGGAGACAACAGACCTGTCATATATATTGATGCCGGAGGCGAATGGAATACGGACGTCATTACTCCCGAAGCGGCTTCGGCCAGCCCCAATGTCCCGGCAGGACGAATCATCACGGAGCTACCACAGCCCAAATCAATAATATTCGAAGCCCAGGATCCGACGAACGGCGTTTTCTCGGTCACAAGCGACCAATATTTCCGCACGATAGAGACCACTGTCTCCTATACGGTCTATCAGGGCAAACGCAAGGTCTCCAGCGGAGAGGTAGGGGTAACTCTTATGCCGGCAACAGAAGCTACCTTCACAGTGCCGTACGGCAAAGCCAAACCGGGCAAAGGTTCGCTGAATGTGGAACTGAGCATCTCTATACCAGCACAACAAAAAGGAGCTCCTGCAAAAACTACGACTAAAATCATAGAGGTCGCATACTTATAAAAACAACGGACCCTCTCTGCATGCTTTATTCCGGAGTCAAGTCAAAACCATGAGACGTGACAATGGAGCGGCATCCCATATCAGGTCCAATTTGTTGTCTGGCCGGCAATAAGAAACGGCGTGGGTTTTCCACGCCGTTTCTTTTACAAAAAGATACAGATTAGTGACAGCCGCAACCGCAAGAAGATTCATCGTTACAATCGCCTTCACAACCGCAGCCACAACTGCAACCGGCCATCATTCCGCCCATCAAATCGGCATCGGTAGCTTCCCGTACGTCAACTATCTCGCCGCTGAAATCGAGAGTCTTGCCTGCCATCGGATGATTGAAGTCCATCTTGACCGAATCTTCGCCGATCTCTTTGATCGTACCCACAAGATGCTGACCATCCGCCGTGCTCATCGGGACTTGATTTCCTATCTCCAGCAAACCATCCTCGATAGCACCGTCTACCATGAACACACTCTTAGGCAGATCAACGATAGCTTCGGCAACCGTTTCGCCATATCCTTCGGCCGGCGTAAGCGTAAACTCAAACTTGTCGCCTTTTCCGAGACCTTTGATATTATCTTCGAATTTGGGCAACAGATAACCCGCCCCAAATACAAATTCCAAAGGATTGCTTGGCGACGCGCTATCAACAACCTCACCGCCAACTTTGAGCGTATAGCTCAACGATACGAATGTTTTCTCTCCAATTTTCATTTTACCACTACTATTTTATTAATAAATTTAGTTTATGCTCATTCATATATTAAAAATATATGAAACCACACCTCGCATCAACCCCAAACAACGGGATATCCATGCTATTTAATCAAACAAACACCAGAACGGCAATTTGATCCGCTTATTCAACTAATCCGTCACTGATTGCAACAAGATGTCTGTCGCCATAACCTGCGTCTATCTTGCTCACATACGGGAAAAACTTATTCTCGGCCACCCATCGAAGCGGAAATACGGCCTCCTCCCGTGAATATGGATGCCCCCATTCCCCAGCAATCTCCACGGCAGTATGCGGGGCATTGACCAAAAGATTGTCATCTTTATTTCCGTCGGACGACAGTTTTTCGCACTCGCGTTTTATGTTCACCATCGCTTCGACAAAACGATCCATCTCTCTCTTCGATTCGCTCTCGGTAGGCTCTATCATAAACGTATCGTGCACGGGGAAGGAGAGAGTCGGAGCATGGAATCCGTAATCCATAAGTCTGCGAGCTATATCGGCGGCATCGACTCCATAATCTCTCCGGTAATTCTGCAGATCGAGTATAAATTCATGAGCGACCCTGCCTGTCTCACCCACATAGAATGTCCTAAACTCTCCTTCCAGAGCCTTTGACATATAATTTGCGTTCAATATGGCCATTTCGGAGGCATGTCTCAATCCTTTTTCTCCCAGCATCTTTATGTATCCGTACGTTATAGGCAACAGCATCGCGCTCCCGTAAGGAGCCGAAGACACTGCGGTTATTCCATCCGCGCCACCCGTTTCCGGGACAATCGAATGCGATGGCAGGAACGGAACAAGATGTTTAGCAACACAAATCGGGCCAACACCGGGACCTCCTCCGCCATGAGGCATCGAAAATGTTTTATGAAGGTTCAGGTGACAGATATCCGCCCCGATATATCCCGGACTCGTCAGACCGACCATGGCATTCATATTTGCCCCATCCATATACACCTGTCCGCCGGCATCGTGTACTATATCTACAATATCATGAATTCTGCTTTCGAAGACCCCATGAGTCGACGGATAGGTAACCATCAATGCTGCAAGATCTGTTGCATATTGTTCTGTTTTGGCAGCGAGATCCCCGACGTCTATATTGCCTTGACCGTCGCAACCGACCGTAACCACCTTCATTCCGGCCATAGCTGCCGATGCCGGATTAGTACCATGAGCCGATGCGGGAATAAGCACTACATTGCGATACCCTTGCCCCTTGCTCTGATGATAAGCCCTTATAACCATCATGCCGGCATATTCTCCGGCCGCACCGGAATTTGGTTGAAGCGATGTAGCGGCGAAACCGGTTATCACGGCAAGATCCTTTTCCAGTTCCGCAATAAGTTCGAGGTAACCGGTCGCCTGAGAACGGGGGGCGAACGGATGCATATTCATGAAACCGGACAGACCAAGAGGCAGCATTACGGCGGCCGGGTTAAGTTTCATCGTACACGAACCGAGCGGTATCATGCTGTCCGCGAGGGATATATCCCTTCGTTCCAGTTTCTTGATGTAACGCATCATCTCGGTTTCGCTGCGGAAGGCATTGAATATTCCGGCAGAGAGTATAGCGGAAGTCCGACGCATATTATCCGGGATAGTTACCGTTCCGTCGGGAATGTTTTTCGGAGTTTTTTTACCTGCCGCCTCGGCAAAAACGGCGATTACCGTTGCCATATCCTCTTCGGTAGTAGTTTCGTCGAAACTCATTCTGACCCTGTTCTCGCCCGGATAGAAAAAGTTGATTCCGGCTCCGAGCGCTATATCCTGCACTACAGCTGTTTCGGCCTCGAATTCCAGCGTATCGAAAAACGCGCCATGCGACGTACGCACATAGCCAATCGCTTCGAGAGCCTTGCATACCTTTACCGCACACAAATGTATATGTTCCGCGATTCCCCTGATTCCTTCCGGACCGTGGTACACTGCATAGAAACCGGCCATCGAAGCCATGAGAGCGGCAGCAGTACATATATTAGAAGTCGCACGTTCACGTTTGATGTGTTGTTCACGTGTTTGCAGCGCCATTCTGAGGGCCTTGTTACCGAGTCTGTCGACCGACACTCCTATGATGCGCCCCGGCATACTGCGTTTGAAGGCATCACGCGTAGCCATATAGCCTGCATGCGGACCGCCGTATCCCATCGGCAAACCGAATCTCTGCACGCTGCCGACAGCGATATCAGCGCCCCATTCGCCAGGAGCCTTCAACAAGGCCAGAGCCATAATGTCGGCAACCGCCGTAACCAAAGCTCCATTGTCATGAGCTCTCTCAGCAAAAGCCCCGTAATCACGCAACTCGCCGTTAGCCGCCGGATACTGCACTATAACGCCGAACTCGCGACCGCTGAACTCATACTCGGCATAATTGTCACACATTATTTCGATTCCCGCAGGTTCGCTGCGCGTGAGCAGGAGGTCGAGTGTCTGCGGAAAAATATTTTCGTCAACAAAAAGCACGTTCCTGCCTTGAGCGAGAGCCTCCCGGCTTCTCAGCGCATACATCATGAGCATAGCCTCGGCAGCGGCCGTACCTTCGTCCAACAACGAGCAGTTCGCTATTTCCAGCCCTGTCAGCGACACTATCATGGTCTGGAAATTCAGAAGTGCCTCGAGCCTGCCCTGCGATATCTCCGCCTGATAAGGCGTATACGAAGTGTACCACGAGGGATTCTCGAACACATTGCGAGTTATGACTGCAGGTGTGGCTGTGGGATAATACCCCATCCCTATAAAAGAGCGGAACTGTTCGTTTTTTCCCGCAAGATTCTCTATATGTGCAGCAAACTCCTGCTCTGTCATACCTTCGGCCGGCAGGTCGAGAGGTTTGCGCAACCTTATAGATTTAGGGACGACCTGAGATATGAGTTCGTCGACGCTTTCGGCGCCGACAACCTTCAGCATTTCGGCGAGATCCTTTCGGTTGATTCCGGTCTCCCTTTCGGCAAAATTATATATGGACATTACATCAGATTTTATTAGGGATGGAAAGACAAAATTACCTTTTTTTACGCCGATGCCAATCAGAACGACAACAAGTTATCAATATACGGCAACCTTTTATCAACAATCCGACAGCACTCTACGCACATCCGCCCACAGTAGCCGCCTTAAACGAGCCCGAGAAGCTGCTTCGCTTGCGCCACTGCGGCATCTGTAGTCACCGTACCGCTTATCATCTTTGCTATTTCAGCGACTCTTTCTGCTTCGCTCAATCGTTTTATCGATGTGAATGTTGTTCCGCCAACAGTCTCTTTATAAACAAAAAAATGCACACTGCCTTTGGAAGCCACCTGCGGCAGGTGTGTTATATTCACCACCTGCATTGTACGTGCCAGTTCCTCAATGATATTTCCCATTGCATCGGCGATCCTACCCGAAACCCCCGTATCTATCTCATCGAAAATTATAGTCGGCAGTTCCGATGTTTGAGCCACCAACGACTTCAGCGCCAACATGACTCGGGACACTTCACCTCCGGAGGCTGTTTTTTCGACAGGAGCCGGCGCCATCCCCTTATTGGATGAGAACAGAAAGCGTATATCATCGGCACCCGTTTTGCTCAGGTTGTCGGCGGGTTTGATATCGACAATAAAGCTGGTTGTCGGCATCCCCAACTCGGCAAGTACCTTTTCCACATGAGCAGAAACTCTTTTCCCTGCCTCTTTACGGTCTAAGGTGATTCTGCCTGCCAGCGAATTTGCCCTCTCCGCACATCGACCGACACGGCGTTCCGCCTCGGCGATATCCTCCTCGCTTCCCGTTATGGCTGCCAGACGCGCTGCATAATTCTTATACAGCGATATAAGTGCCTCGACACTGTCGACCTTATGTTTATGCTGAAGAGAATATATCATATCCAAACGAGCCGAGATCCGTTCAAGTTCTCCCGGATCCGATTCTATGCGTTCGGCCTCTGACGACACTTCGGCCTCTATATCCTTCAATTCCACGAGAGAGGTCCGTACACGTTCGAGCAGCTCCACGACACGAGGATAATATCCGGAGGCGGCACTCAACTCCCTTTCCACAACCTTCAGGCGCGGCAATATTCCGGTTTCATCCTCCGTAAGCATAGACACCGCCCCCTCGAGCGCAATCCGTATCTCCTGTGCATGGGCGAGTTCCGCCTGTCGTGTTTCCAATTCGGACTGTTCGCCCTCGGCGAGTCTGGCCTCCTCCAGTTGTCCGACCTGAAAGCGAAGCCACTCTTCATCCTGACTGTTGCGCTTCGAATCCTCCCGCAACCGCAAAAGGTCCCGTTCCGCCATGCGAAGATCTTCATAAGCCTTGTTGTAATCGGACAAAAGTTCCTTATGCCCCGCTACACCGTCCACAATATCCGTACGAAACCCTTCCTCCGACAACAACAGGTTCTGATGCTGAGAATGTATATCTATAAGATGCGTACCGAACTCTTTAAGCATAGTAACCTGAACCGGAAGGTCGTTTATATAACATCTGGACTTGCCGGCCGGAGAGATTACACGGCGTACGACCGTGTTCGGGTCATAATCGAGATCGTGATCGGAGAAGAAATCCTCGAGATCATAGCGTTCTATCTCGAATTCGCCTTCTATCACACAATTACGTCCAGAGTCTTTTATGGTATTGCTGTCGGCCCGTGCTCCGAGCAACAACCCGAGCGCACCGAGCAGAATGGTCTTCCCGGCACCTGTTTCGCCCGTTATAATATTCAGTCCATCGCCCAATTCCATTTCGAGCCGGTCTATGAGCGCATAATTCTCGACATAAAGTTTCCTGAGCATTGGCTATATTATGATTGCCGGGCGCATTGGATTGGCTCAAACCAACCTTGACGCAACCCATGTTATTATGATCAAACGTAAGGACAGTGTATTCGGACACGATCTGCATCGAGCATGATTCGTGAACAACAAAGATATGAAAAGACCGAAGAATCGGGAACCGGGATACCGTTATTTTTTGAAGAAGTTTTCCACCAGCGAAACGATATGCGAGGCTGCCTGCGCTTTCGACTCGAGCGGATATGCGATTGCAGTGCCATCGCGTCCTATGACTGTTATTTTGTTAGTGTCGACACCGAATCCGGCGCCTTCGTCCCGGAGCGAATTGAGAACTACGTAGTCGAGATTCTTCCTCTCGAGTTTTCCTTTGGCATTTGTTTCCTCGTTATCGGTCTCGAGAGCGAAACCTATCAGCAGCTTTTCTCCCTTGACACGGCCCAACTCTGCCGCAATGTCCTTTGTAGGTTTGAGCTGCAAGACAATATCGTCTTTACGTTTGATCTTGGAATTCTCGGGGTTGGCAGGCGTATAATCGGCCACGGCAGCACACATAACAGCCCCGTCGACATCGGCAAAGGCCGCCATGGAAGCCTCGAACATCTCTTTGGCCGAAACGACATCTACACGACGAACGCCTGTCGGAACAGGAAGGGATACGGGGCCGCTTACGAGGATCACTTCAGCGCCACGCGAAGCAAGTTCCGTTGCAATGGCATATCCCATCTTGCCTGTCGAGTGGTTAGATATGTATCTTACGGGATCAATAGCCTCTACTGTGGGGCCTGCTGTGACAAGAAACCTTTTACCTTGCAGGGTCATTTCTTTCTCAAAAAAACTCGAGAGGCAGGCTGCTATTTCATCGGCTTCCGCCATACGTCCCTTGCCGCTCAGTCCACTTGCCAGCTCTCCTTCTTCGGGTTCGATAATATGCACCCCATGCGAACGCAGCATCGCAATATTCTGGCATGTAGTAACGTGTGCATACATGTCGAGATCCATAGCGGGTGCCACAAAAACCGGACACCGGGCCGACAGATAGGTCGTAAGCAGCAGGTTATCGGCTATGCCGTGAGCCATTTTGGCCAATGTATTGGCAGTGGCCGGAGCTATGACATAAGCGTCGGCCCACTCGCCGAGACTCACATGCGAATTCCACTCCCCGTTCTCCGGATTGAAGAAATCTACCAGTATCGGGTTTTTGGCAAGTGTAGCAAGCGTGAGAGGAGTGATGAATTCTTTGGCCAGAGGTGTCATGACGATCTTGACTTCTGCACCTCCTTTGACAAGCGCACGAACGAGCATAGCAGCCTTATAAGCTGCTATACTGCCTGTTACGCCTACCAATATGTGTTTATCGCGAAGCATCGCGCGAAGTTGGCTTAGTTGGCCTGTTCCGTTTGGTTGTTTTCACGGAAGTAAACCTTGCCGTCGAGAAACTCTTCAGTTGCTATGAGCGACGGCTTCGGCAGCCTTTCGTAATAGCGCGATATCTCTATCTGTTCGCGATTTTCGAAAGTCTCTTCGAGTGAATCGTTGGCACTTGAGAAATCGGCGAGTTTACGGTTGAGTTCCTGTTTCATCTCGGTGGCAATCTGATTGGCACGTTTAGCTATAATAACCACCGATTCGTAAACATTACCGGTCGAAGCATCGATATCGGTCAATTTACGTGTCACTGTATTGTTCGGGACACCGTTTTTCTTAAATTCCATCTTCTGTATTGCTTGTACTTGTTTCCGTTTCGTTGTTTTCTTCAGTTGTTTCGGAGAACTGCGCAAGATATTTCCGCGCATTCTCATACATTTTCTGCACCTCTTTCGAGTAGCGGCTTTCCGGAAATTCTCCCGTAAAATTGTAGTACGCCTCCTGCACATCCATGAAACGTTCACGCTGAAGATTCTCGAACGAGTTAGAAGCCAGCAGGTAATTCGACTTGACGATCAGATAGAGTATCTCTTCCCTGTGAGGAGTCTCCGGATATTGATCGAGTGCATTGCGCAATGCAACGGTCGCCGCTTTATATTCGCCTATATTATAATAGACCTTGGCATTGATGAATGCCTTTTCTTTGAGCTTATCCTGCAGACCATCCATTTGATCGAGCATTGCCTCACGGTGCCTTGAGTTCGGATAACGCTGCAAATACTCATCTATCGCTACGATCGCACTGAGGGTGTGTGTCTGGTCTCTGTTGGCCGGTGGCGAACTTCTGAAAAGCCCGTCAGCATAGAGGTATTCCGCATCTTCGAGCAGACCGCTGCGTCCGAAAGTTTTGCGGAACTCATCGAACATTGCGCCGCTCATCTCGAAATTACGCATCCTGTAATAGGCCAGACCTATAAAATACAATATGGAATCTTCCTGCGGCATTCCCATGAACATCGGCCTTATATCCTCAAAAATATCGGCGGCCCTCTGGTGCTTTCCCGCATTCAGGTACATTTTCCCAGCGTCGTATTTCTGCCGTGGAGTACCTGTTTTCCACAGCTGAGCATACTCGCTGCACCCGGCAAAAAGCAGCGCCAGAGCGAAAACAGGAAAGATTCTGAGCAAAATTTTCTTCATCATACGATAATATACAGGTTGGCGCAGGGCATAACCCGGCGCGAAGTTACACATTTTTAACGACCGAAAAAAATATATATTGCGCCAATTTACTCAACCATTTTCATTTTTAACCTTACGGAGACGGCAAACAACCAACACGCATCGTTTTTTTAGTTAAATTTGCATCGATCGAGACACAAATATATTGGAAGCCATGACCAACCTTCGCATACTCAAGATTCTGCTGACAATATGCATCCTACTGCCGTTCAAGGCGATATCGGCCCAGGATACCGTTCGCATACTCGCCCTCGGCAACAGCTTCGCGGGCAATGCACTGGAATCATATCTGAGCGATCTGACTCAGAGCGCCGGCATCCCGACCATAATCGCCAATGCATACATCGGCGGATGCACCCTCGAACGCCACTGGAAAAATGCCGAAGACGGCTCCGCTCCATACGAATACCGCAAAATCATGCCGGACGGTAAAAAAAGCGTGGAAAAAAACAAAACCATACTTTACTGCATAGAAGACGAACCGTGGGATTATATCTCATTCTTACAGGCCAGCGGATTCTCCGGACTACCCGAAAGCTACTTTCCATACCTCTCAAATCTGATCGAATACGTAAAGATCAAAGCCACCAATCCGAAAGTCGAACTTATATTCCTCCAGACATGGGCTTACGACACTGACTCGCAACACCCGCATTTCCCGAATTACGGCAACAGCCAGAGCGCCATGTACCGGGCTATCGTGAATAGTGTCAAATCCGCCACGGAAAAGAGCGGTATCAAAACCGTGGTTCCGGCAGGTACGGCCATCCAGAATGTCCGCGCCAACTTTCCGGGCATAGAAATATGCCGCGACGGATACCATCTGAACGATCGTGTAGGCGAATTCACCGCGTCATGCGTATGGTTCGAGACGTTGTTCGGCAAGGTCCGCAAAAACAGATTCGTACCCGACAATGTCGGCCCTTATCAGGCCAAAATCGCAAAAAAAGCAGCTTATTATGCAGTCCGGAATCCGAACGAAACGACCATTTTCGTAAAACCTAAGTGCACCGTCGGCAACGGGACGCTCCGAGAGTTGCAATAACCATCCGACAGCCCTCCCCACCTACGGACAATAGCACATACCCTGCAAAGGCACACAGCCCCCTCAAAAAAACAAGGCAACGAGCCGTAACATGCATGCCGGCCATACTGCAGAAGAGGTATAAATACCACCAAAAAATCGCAATATGCAAGCCGCTCGTTTCAAAATAAATATGTAAATTTGCGAAGTTTTTACGGTTAATAGTTCATACTGTCGTAAACCCAAACCCTAAAATATTCTATCGCAGTGGATATATTTGAAAGATTGCAGAAAGATTCCGGCGGTCCTATCGGGATGTACCAGAAGTTAAGCCATGGATATTTTTCATTCCCGAAACTCGAAGGAGAGATCGGTCCCCGTATGAAATTCCGCGGCAAAGAGGTTCTCAACTGGAGCCTCAACAACTACCTCGGACTGGCAAACAATCCGGAGGTGCGGAAAGCAGATGCCGAAGGCGCCGCAAAATTCGGCATGGCTGCTCCTATGGGAGCACGCATGATGAGCGGCCAGACCAAATATCACGAACAACTCGAACGCGAACTCGCTGCCTTCGTAGGCAAGGAAGACGCTTTCCTGCTCAACTACGGTTATCAGGGGATGATCTCGATCATCGACTGCCTGCTTTCGCGCAAAGATGTCGTGGTTTACGACGCCGAAGCACACGCCTGCATCATAGACGGCATCCGCATGCATAAGGGCGAAAGCATGAAATTCCACCATAACAACATGGAACACCTGCGCAACCGCCTCGAACGCGCAACCAAATTGGCGGCAGAATCAGGCGGCGGCATACTCGTCATAACAGAAGGCGTCTTCGGCATGAAAGGCGACCTGGGGAAACTTGACGAAATAGTAGCCCTCAAGAAAGAATATCAATTCCGTCTGCTGGTGGACGACGCCCACGGATTCGGAACAATGGGTCCGGAAGGCAAAGGTACAGCAGCACACTTCGGCGTTACGGACGGAGTAGATGTTCTGTTCAACACATTCGCCAAATCCATGTGCGGCATAGGCGCTTTCGTCTCTTCTCATAAATGGCTCGTAGACTATCTGCGCTACAATATGCGTTCGCAAACCTACGCCAAATCTCTTCCAATGCCGATGGTAATGGGAGCATTCAAACGTCTCGAACTCATCAAGACTCAACCGGAACACCTCAAAAAACTTTGGGTGATCACCAATGCTCTCCAAAAAGGACTCCGCGAGAGTGGTTTTGACATAGGCGTAACACAATCCCCTGTCACCCCTGTGTACCTCAAAGGCGACATACCCGAAGCCACAAACCTCGTTGTTGATCTTCGCGAAAACTACAATTTATTCTGCTCGATAGTCGTTTATCCCGTGGTACCGCTTGGGGAGATGATTCTACGAATTATCCCGACCGCAGCTCACACCCTGGAGGATGTCGAGTACACGCTAAAATGTTTCAACGCCATTCGCGGGAAACTACTAGCAGGCGAATACAAGAAAGAGATGCCGAATATGGCGGACTAAAAAGAGACCCAACGGTTCTCCGGTCCGCTAAGCCGGGGAAAAGATTGATACTTGTTGAAAAAGACGCACGATCCCGGCCCACAAGCCGGGATCGTGTTCATTAATACCGCCCGCCCGCAACGACATCCGGCAAACGACGGAAAACAATGAAAATGACTTGGGTATCGTATATTTTACCAAACGGTATTTAGGAAATTTTAACGATATGTCGTATTTTTGGACACTTAAAAAAGAACTATACAACCAGCACTCCGGATACGCCGGAATTGCACAAACCAACCCTATTATATGAGTGAAAGATTGTATGTATTCGACACCACGCTCCGGGACGGAGAACAGGTTCCCGGATGCCAGTTGAATACGGTTGAAAAGATCGAGGTGGCTCGAATGCTCGAAAAACTGGGCGTCGACATCATCGAGGCGGGTTTCCCCGTCAGCAGTCCGGGAGATTTCAACTCGGTGCGCGAAATATCCAAAGCAGTGTCAGAACCTGTGATCTGCGCCCTTACACGTGCAGTTGAAAAAGATATAGATGCAGCCGCCGACGCACTGGCCCTGGCCAAACGCAAAAGAATCCACACCGGAATCGGCGTTTCACCATACCATATCTACGACAAGCTGAAATCGAACCCCGACGAAATCATAGAACGCGCGGTAGCAGCAGTCAAGTACGCCCGCAAATATGTCGACGACGTTGAATTTTATGCCGAAGATGCAGGACGCAGCGAAAACGAGTACCTAGCCCGTGTCGTAGAAGCTGTTATCGCAGCCGGTGCAACAGTAGTCAACATCCCCGATACAACCGGTTATACCTTTCCCAAAGACTTCGGAGCAAAAATAAAATACCTGATGGACAACGTACCCAACGTCGACAAAGCCATCATAGCCACACACTGCCACAACGACCTGGGAATGGCAACGGCCAATACCCTTGCAGGTGTTCTGGCAGGTGCACGACAGGTCGAAGTCACTATAAACGGAATCGGCGAACGCGCAGGAAATACAGCACTCGAAGAGGTGGTTATGGCTCTGCGCTGCCACAAGGAATACGATATCGACACCAACATCAACACCAAACTTCTGAACAAGGCGAGCCGTCTGGTGTCGAGTCTGATGAACATGCCCGTCCAGCCCAACAAAGCTATCGTAGGACGCAATGCCTTTGCACATTCGTCGGGCATACACCAGGATGGAGTACTCAAAAATCGCGAAAACTACGAGATCATAGACCCGAAAGACGTCGGTGTCGACGAATCTGTGATCGCGCTCACTGCCCGCAGCGGACGTGCCGCACTCGGACACCGTCTCGAACTTTTAGGCTATAAACTCGCGAAGGAGGATCTGGACGAGGTTTATGAGAGATTCCTGCAACTTGCAGACAAGAAAAAGGATATCCGCGATTCGGATCTTCTGGCGCTCGTAGGCGACAAGGGGAGCAACAAAAATTCATTCATAAAGCTCAAACAGTTGCAGGTTATGACCGGCATGCTGGTTCCTACCGCGACAGTCATACTCAAATTCGGAAACAGCGAACGCATGGCAACCGCCACTGGCAACGGGCCTGTGGATGCAGCCGTGACCGCCATCAAAAGCCTCATCAACGAATCGGTACTCATATCCGAATTCCTCATCCAGGCAATGACCAAAGGAAGCAACGACGTAGGACGAGTACACGTACAAGTCGAGTGCGGAGAACACAGTGCACAAGGTTTCTCTGCACATACCGATACCGTACGCGCTGCAACCGAAGCATTCATAGACGCTCTGAACATACTCAAGGTAACCGAAAAGGCACACGACACGAAAAAAGTATCTGCCAACACACGGAAATAATGGGCTACTTTTAGTTTTTGATTCGTCACAGCATATATAACAAACAAAATTAAGGTATAAAACTAAATAGATGGGACAGACATTATTCGACAAAGTGTGGGACGCACACGTGGTGCGTCACTTGGACGGAGGCCGCGACATACTCTACATAGACAGGCATTACATACACGAGGTTACATCGCCTGTGGCATTCCTCGGGCTTAAAAATCGCGGACTTAAGGTTGCGCGTCCAGAAAGGACTACCGCCACCGCCGACCATAACACCCCGACAATGAACCAGCACCTGCCTGTCAAGGATCCGGGTTCAAGAGCACAACTCGCAACCTTCGCAGCCAACTGCGACGCTAACGGCATAGAACACTTCTCACTCGGACACCCGAAGAACGGAGTCGTGCATATCATAGGTCCTGAACTCGGATTCACACAACCAGGCATGACCATCGTTTGCGGCGACAGCCACACGGCCACTCACGGCGCATTCGGAGCAGTGGCATTCGGTATCGGCACCTCGGAAGTCGAAATGGTATTCGCATCGCAGTGTATAGTACAGCCGAAACCAAAAACCATGCGCATCACCGTCAACGGTAAACGAGGTCCCGGCGTGACATCCAAAGATGTCATACTTTACATTATTTCGAAAATTTCAGCTTCTGGCGGAACGGGCCACTTCATCGAATTTGCCGGTGACGCCATCAAGGCCATGACAATGGAAGAACGCATGACAGTCTGCAATATGGCTATCGAAAGTGGCGCTCGCGGAGGTATAATCGCCCCTGACCAGACTACTTTCGATTACGTGCGCGGCCGCGAAAACGCTCCCAAAGGAGCCGATTTCGACAAGATGGTAGAAGAATGGAAAAAACTTCCATCGGACCCCGATGCCAAATTCGATGCCGAATTCACATTCGACGCAGCCGACATAGAACCGATGATAACTTATGGGACCAATCCCGGTATGGGTGTTGCCGTCACCGGCGTAATACCGTCGAGCGAAGGCCTCACAGGCAGTGACAAAATATCGTTCGACCGCGCACTCGAATACATGGGATTCAAGGAAGGCGAAAAGATGATAGGGAAAAAAGTGGACTACGTATTCCTTGGCAGCTGTACCAATGGACGTATCGAGGATTTCCGTCTGTTCGCCAAATACGTGAAGGGACGCAAAAAAGCGGAAGGCGTGACAGCCTGGCTGGTACCCGGATCGAAAATGGTAGAAAAACTGTGCAAGGAAGAGGGCCTCGACAAGATATTCGAAGAAGCAGGATTCACACTCCGCCAACCGGGATGCTCCGCATGTCTCGCCATGAACGACGACAAAATACCGGCAGGCAAATACAGCGTATCGACCTCGAACCGCAACTTCGAAGGACGTCAGGGTCCCGGTGCCCGTACGATGCTCGCCGGACCGCTCGTCGCAGCCGCAGCAGCCGTCACTGGGACAGTACAGGACCCGCGCGAATTGTTCGACATAAAATAACCGCGATCCGGCATAAACCCAACCAGCATGTATAGCGAATACCTCGGCTTTATCGAAGACATTGCCCGGAAAACGGGCGACATCCAACTGTCCTACTTCAGGGGCAACGATTTGGACATGCATACCAAATCAAACGTCTACGACGTAGTGACTCGGGCCGATAAGGAAAGCGAGGAATTCATTGCCGATGCCATAACCGAACGTTTCCCAGACCACAAGATATTGGGAGAAGAAGGCGGCTATCGAGGTAATGACAAAAGCGACTACATGTGGGTCATAGATCCACTCGACGGGACAACGAATTTCAGCCAGGGACTTCCGGTTTTCTGCATTTCCATAGCCCTCACACATAAAGGCGAAGCAATAGCCGGAGCCGTATTCGCACCCTACCTTGACGAACTTTTCATAGCATCCAAGGGTAACGGTGCGTACATGAGCACAAAAGGCAAGGAATTGCACAGAATCAACGTAAGCAAAAAAAACACGCTCGACACTTCGGTAATCGGCACCGGTTTCCCCTACGACAAGGATGTCGATCCCGACAACAATAGCGACAACGTGGCCGCTATCGTTCCGCACGTCAGAGATCTGAGACGAATGGGAGCAGCAGCGTACGATCTGTGTTGTGTAGCCTGTGGAATGCTCGACGGATATTGGGAACTTTGCCTGCATCCATGGGACGTTTGCGCCGGCAACCTTATAGTCAAGGAGGCTGGCGGAACGATATTCAGTTTCAGACAGGAGAGAGGAATCTCGGAAATAGCCGGAAACGAGGCTATTGTGAACCAAATAAGAAAATATATAAAGTAAATAATCAATATTGCAATGGACAAGATCTCTAAAATATGTTCATGCGGAGTTCCGGTCAACATAGAGAATATCGACACCGACCAGATCATCCCCGCCCGCTTCCTTAAAGCCGTTGAACGCAAAGGATTCGGAGACAATCTTTTCCGCGACTGGCGTTACGACAAGGAAAACAAACCTATCGCGACATTCCCGCTCAACGACGCGAAATATAGCGGCAACATACTTTTCGCCGCCAAGAACTTCGGCTGCGGATCGTCGCGCGAACATGCCGCCTGGGCTCTGTACGACTATGGTTTCCGTGTCATAGTTTCGAGCTTCTTCGCCGACATATTCAAAAACAACGCACTCAACTGCGGACTTCTGCCACTCAAAGTCAGCGAAAAATTCCTTACGAACGCATTCGAAAGCATAGACAAGGACCCGAAAGCAAAGTTCGAGGTGGACCTTCCCGCCCAGACTATAACCAACCTATCAACTGGCGAGAAGGAAAGTTTCGAGATCGACGGTTACAAGAAAGAGTGCCTGATGAACGGATTCGACGATGTCGATTACCTTGTCAGCATCCGCCCCGAAATCGAGGCTTATGAACACAAAGCAGCAAGCAGGAAATAACTCTTTCCACTTTCTGGAATTTCGCACGCCCACAAGGAGACCGAACGACAGAACGCAGTAATGCCAATATCAATCACTCAGTGAATTCTCGCCACGTCACTCGAACTGACCAACAGGCAGAAGACAACACCTCCTTCACAAAAAGAACCGAGTCGACGGCAACAACATGTCGGTATTGATGCTTTTGCCTATCGAAAAGGAGTTAAAAAAGAATTATTATGGTTGTTGAAATAATGGATACCACCCTCCGCGATGGAGAACAGACCTCCGGAGTCTCGCTGTCGCCGAAGGAGAAGCTCAGCATAGCAAGACTACTGCTGGACGAACTGCATGTCGACCGTATAGAGGTAGCTTCGGCACGCGTGTCCGAAGGAGAATTCCATGCCGTCCGTCGTATAACAGAATGGGCAACAGGCAAAAACATGCTCGACCGTATAGAGATACTCGGGTTCGTGGACGGAGGCATCAGCCTGAACTGGATAAAGGATGCGGGTGGACGCGTTATCAACCTGCTCTCGAAGGGATCACGAAAGCATTGCGAGGGACAGCTCGGCAAAACACTGGAACAACACGTAGCCGACATAAAGGCGGATATCGCCAGGGCCACAAGCATGGGTATATCGGCAAACATCTACCTGGAAGACTGGTCGAACGGCATGCGCAACTCTCCGGACTACGTTTTTGCAATGATGGATGCGTTGCGCGGCGAGAACATCAAGCGATTCATGCTACCCGATACTCTGGGTATCCTCAATCCATACAATACCGAGAACTTCTGCCGCCAGATGGTGGAGCGCTATCCGGATCTGCATTTCGACTTCCACCCTCACAACGATTATGATCTTGCCGTGGCAAACGTCATGGCCGCTATAAAGGCCGGGATACAAGGAGTGCATACGACAGTGAACGGACTCGGCGAACGTGCCGGTAACGCTCCGTTATCAAGTATTATTCCAGTTCTACACGACCAACTCCGCGTACGAAGCAATATCGTCGAGGCAAAAATAAACCGCGTCAGCCGCATGGTCGAGACCTATTCAGGCATACATATTCCGCCCAACAAACCCGTAGTGGGCGAGAACGTATTCACACAATGTGCCGGAATTCACGCAGATGGAGACAACAAGAACAATCTGTACTACAACGAATTGCTTCCGGAACGTTTCGGTCGTGTGCGAGAATACGCGCTCGGCAAGACCTCAGGCAAGGCCAATATCCGCAAGAACCTCGAAGCTATGGGCATAGAACTCGACGACGATTCCATGCGCAAAGTTACGGAACGCATCATAGAACTGGGCGACAAAAAAGAACAGGTAACCGCCGAAGACCTGCCCTATATAATCTCCGACGTGCTTCGTCAGGGCGAACACGAAAGCCATATCAAGATCCTGAATTACAGTCTTTCGCTCTCGCAGGGTCTTCACGCCGTGGCAGTTCTGAAAATCGAGATCAATAACGAAATCTACGAGGAGAGTTCGAGCGGCGACGGGCAGTACGACGCATTTATGGGTGCGCTTCGCAAGATATATACCCATTTAAAACGCAAACTGCCCATGCTGACCAATTATTCGGTAACAATACCCCCAGGCGGAAGAACAGACGCTCTCGTGCAAACCATTATAACGTGGGAGCACAACGGCGAAGTTTTCAAGACACGCGGTCTCGATCCGGACCAGACCGAAGCGGCCATCAAAGCCACCATCAAAATGCTAAACAAAATAGAGAACGCAATTTAGGCATCAATATAAAACAAGAGTGAAATAGACGACACCAACCAGGTAAGTCTAAACAGCCGCTATTGAGTTCGTTAAATAATTTAAACAGTAAGTAAGATGAATCTGAAAATCGCTCTTCTGCCCGGAGACGGCATTGGTCCCGAGATAGTGGGAGAGGCAGTAAAAGTGCTCGACGCCGTGGCAAAAAAATACGGCCATGAATTCAAATACGAAAAAGCACTCGTAGGAGCTTCGGCCATAGACGCTACCGGCGATCCTTATCCCGAAGAAACACACCAAGTATGTCTGCGCAACGATGCGGTTCTTTTCGGCGCCATCGGCGACCCAAAATACGACAACAATCCCAACGCACCCGTAAGACCGGAACAGGGCTTGTTGCGTATGCGCAAATCGCTCGGATTGTTTGCCAATCTTCGTCCGCTCGCCGTATTCGATTCGCTGGCCCACCGCTCTCCTCTCAAAACAGAAATCGTAAAAGGGGCGGATTTTCTCTGTGTCCGCGAACTTACCGGCGGTATGTACTTCGGACGTCCGCAAGGCCGCAGCGAAGACGGTAACACGGCATATGATACCTGCATCTACACACGCGAAGAAATTGAGAGAATACTCGAACTTTCGTTCAAACTTGCACGCGGACGCCGCAAGAAACTTACCGTTGTGGATAAAGCCAATGTTATTGCAACGTCACGCCTGTGGCGCCAGATTGCAAAGGAGATGAGTCCGAAATATCCGGACGTCGAAGTCGAATT
>CALUZO010000015.1 GCA_944325305.1 uncultured Rikenellaceae bacterium
AGAAAAGCGGTTAATTGAGAGAATACGTATTTGTCTTGGAACATAGCAGCCATTTGTATTAGACTGCAAAGTTGCAAAATCAAGTCCGTTTCATTCCAAAAAACCGTGTAATTGACTATATTTCAACAATTTCAAAGAACTATTTATCAACTTTTACGGGACAGTAGTGATAATAATTTTTTAATTAAAAGAATTGTATCTTGGAACAATTTAAAAACTACCGGCCTTAAGCGATAAAAACATATTGTAGTCCTGACTGTTTTGATTAGATTCTTTCGGGACATTCATCGTGTTCATTTGGCAGTCAGGGCTGGATTTTTTTTGACTATTGACCTTATAACTAATATACCTAAAACTTTATGCTTATGAAACCTCTCTTCAAATGTTTGAGCAGAGTGGCGTTAACGGTCATTCCCCTTATTGGTCTCAGTATGTTATGGGGATGTAAAGATGATGACCCTGACACTCCTGCTCCACAGAATTCGTATGTTTCGATCCGACACGAAGGTTCGGGAAGCAGCGAAGCAACAATTTCGTTTACAGATGCAAGCATCACACACGATGTCAATGTATCCTTGTCCAGTGCCATAAATTCGTACTCGGTAGTCAGGGTTGGGTTTGATCAAGGCGCTGTTGCATCTTACAACACGGCCAACGGCACATCTTATGTCGCATTCCCTGAAGAATTGATTGACATTCCGGACGGCGGCGTAATAAACATAACCCCCGGCCAAAAAACCGCAGGCAAAACAATCACTTTGGTCGACCAGAAAGGTTCGACCGAACTTGTTAAAGGTACGACATATCTGTTGCCGCTGAAGATCACTCTTCCATCCGATTCGCCCATAACATCGGCTGCGGGCGAAGATGTCATCTATTGCATCATTACCTACGATCCGCCTGTGAGGTTCTATGCTTCGCTCAACCACGAAGGAATTACCGATCGTGACGTAGCTGTAGTTATTACGGAAGCCACCGAAGAACACAATATAGAGGTGACTCTCGACGAAATCCTGGATGAAGACGTTACTGTGACCATAGTTCGTGATGCGAGTCTCGTCGATGCCTACAATGCGATTCACAGCACTTCGTTTGCCGAATTCCCCGAAGCTCTGCTCGATATTCCGGACGACGGTCTGATCGGAATAACTGGCGGCAAAACGGCTGTCGGTCAAACCATAACTCTGAGCCAGAAAATTGGCGAGACGGAACTTGCTGAAGGAAGTACTTATCTGTTGCCGCTTAAGATTACGCTTCCCGCAGAATCTCCTCTTACGCTGGCCGAAGGCAAGGATGTGATCTATTGCCTCGTGACGTATGCACCGGATGTTTATTATGCTTCGCTCAACCACACCGGAAGCGCTAACCGCGAGGAAAAAGTCGCTATTGTCGAAACAAACGTACAGCATGGCATACTCGTATCGATCAGTGATATTCTGGATCAAGACGTGACAGCAACTATAGTCCATGATGCAGATCTTGTCGAGTCGTACAATGCTGCCAACGGAACATCATATGCCGAGTTCCCTGACGAACTGCTCTCCATTCCTGATGATGGTGCGATTAATATAGCTGCAGGTGGCATCACGGCAGGCAAAACCATCTCAATTAGCCGTAAGGTCGGCGAGACGGAACTTGCTAAGGGTACGACATATCTGTTGCCGTTGAGGCTCACTCTGCCAATCGATGCACCACTCACACTGGTAAGCGGCAGGGACATAATCTACTGTGTCGTGACATATGAACCTCGTGACAATTACGTTGCGCTCAATCACGAGGACAGCTACTACCGCGAAGAGTCCGTTGTCGTTGCTGCAGCTACCGGCGAACACGATATAAAGGTGTCTCTCAGCTATGCTACGGATGAAGATGTCTCTGTAATCGTAAGTCGCGACGCCAGCCTCGTCGAAACCTACAATACGACAAACGGTACATCTTATGTCGAATTCCCTGAAGAATTGTTAAGTATCCCGGACGACGGCGTAATAACCATATCCAATGGTGAGAATACTGTAATCCAGACTGTTACCCTGAGCCAGCAATCCGGCGCGGCAGAACTTGTCGAAGGCACTACATATCTTTTGCCGTTGAGAGTCACGCTTCCGGAAGAGTCGCCTCTTACGCTTATCGAAGATCAAGACGTGATCTACTGTGTCGTGAACTATATATCGCCAGCACCAGCTTCTGCATCGCTCGTATACACTCAGGGCGCTGTACCGGAAGTACCGGAAGTGAGATTGAATGTCAATAATTCGCATAAGGCTTCTTACGATGTGTTCGTGGAATTGTCGAAGATTACTTTGGAAAACGTTAACGGTACGGTAACGGTAGACCCGAGCCTCGTGGAATCGTATAATTCGGCCAATGCTACCAATTACGCATTGTTCCCCGGAGTGAGCGTGGCGAACGGCGGCAGCATAATGGTTAATGCGGGCACTACCATATCCAGTGCACTCCGCATAGATTTGGAAAATACCGACTTTACACTTATTGAAGAGACTACGTTCCTCGTACCTTTGAAACTCAGCATCACGGGCGAAAATGCCGTGACCGACGATACGCAGAATGCTCTGTATTATTTGGTAACTATTCCGGCACGCAAACCGACGCTTCCGGGCAAGAGTGCGCCAATTCCGGTGATAATGGTTTATAATATACCTCACAGCCAGCATAACAATCCTCTCAGATCTCTGAGGTTGACTGTTGCAGAAAGCGGTGTGCCGTTCTACGATATGGTATCTGTTCAGGAATCGTATATCTGGTACGACGAGTCAACCGGACAAACACATCTTGAGAAAAATGTCAATTTCCAGAAGATGCTTGACGCTACTACCTCGACAGGGGAAAATCAGTACTGGACACCGATCAAGAACTTTGGAGTAAAAGTTTTGTTCTCGGTACAGACCCGTGTAAGCGATCCTAACCTGGAGACCTCAACTGCTGCTCCTTACAATAACGCAAACAAGTCCGGTATGTCGACATTGCCAAGTGCCGAAATGGATGTTGTCATAAATGAGATCGCACAACTCGTTGCCGATTATGATTTCGACGGAGTGGTTCTTCATGAGAATTCTACGGCAGGGTATGTGACTGCAGACGGAGATCCATGGAAGGCTTCGGGAGACAAGGCTGCCGAATTCATCGTCAAACTCAGAAGGAAACTGGGCAACGACAAGGTGATTGTACTTCTGGAACCGAAAGACTATCAGTATCCGCCGTCGGCCGTTTATGACGGAGTGAATATCACAGATGCACTGGATTATTCGATATGGGCTGGATTGAATGGTGACGGACCTGGCAATACGCAGATCGGAATGCCGAATGCGAAGTATTGCACCCAGATAATGCAACCGAATAATGCTACGGGAAGGATGCAAACTCAGGGTAATAATGCGGTGGCCGGTTATGGAATCGTAGCATTCACAAATCCGAATGTAAGTGTAGATCAGTCACGCCATAAAATGCTTTCGAATATCCTTTATGGTCTGGAGACTGTATACAGTAAAGACGTGTATTCTGACAGCAATACGCCTCGAATAGGCAATTGATCGTTCGGCATGCAAAATGTCGTATCGGGAGACAAATATGGTGTCCTTCATACAGGACACCATATTTCCCCGAACTTATGCAGAATAGCATGTTTGCCGCCGCAGGACATGGCAGATATTTCGTATGTTTGAGTCGGATCATGCTAATGCTGCAATACGAATAGAGAACACAGCAATTAATTTCTTGTCGAGAATACGACGATAAATCATAATAACTGAGCGAAAACAACAATTCATAACTACAATTTAAATTATTTACCTTATGAAACTTAATTTCATACGTCTGAGTAAGACGGTCTTAATGGCCATACCTCTCATGTTTGTGGCATTAACGGCCGGATGCGACGATGACGACGACAACAAAACGCCTGTAACGGACTCCAAAGCCTATGCGTCGATATATCATGAAGATACTTGGGAAAATTCGTTTCCTGTCGTGATAACAGACGAAAGCGCTGACCATAATATTTTTATATACATCTCTAAGAAATTAGATGCAGATGCAGTTGTGAAAGTAACGGCTGATGCAAACCTTGTGACAGCATATAATGCTGCTAACGGGACGAATTACGAAGTGTTCCCGACAGAGTTGCTGAGCATGCCTGACAACGGGGATTTGACAATAGCACGAGGTAAAAACATACAGGAAATGGCGCTGGTGTTGAGCCGGAAAGTTGGCCGGGTAGAACTTGCCGAAGGCAAAACCTATCTTCTGGCACTTCAGTTGAGCGTGCAGGCCCCAGAATCGCTACAACTTTCAGCTACCGACAATGTTGTTTATTGTATCGTGACTTACGAATCGAATGCAGTTCCGATTTACGCATCCCTCAGTCATGCCGAAACTCCGAGCGATCAGCTCTCGTTGACGATTGATAATGGCGATGTTTCCCGTGCTTTAAGAGTTTCGCTGTCATCGCAGGTAGCAGAAGATGTGGAGATTAAGGTTTCTCCGTCGGAAGAGCTTGCTGCGGAATTCATAAGAAGCAATGCCGGCTATTTGCCATTCCCGGCCGACCTCGTGTCGCTGGATAATAATGGTGCAGTAACATTGGGTAACATGACCAGCGCAAACCTGAACATATCGTTGCAGGAAGAGATGGGAAGAGATGATTTTGAGGGCGGTCAATCCTATGTGCTGGCCTTGGATCTGAGCATCCGTAACGGATCCTCTGTCGTACAGCTTTCGCCGGAACGGAAGGCACTCTACTTCATAATCAAATATACGCCGAAATACGATGTATTTCTCATGATTGGCCAGTCTAACATGGCCGGCCGCGGTACCCTCACCGAAGAAGACAAGACTCGTGTATTGGACGGCGTGTGGCTGCTCAACGGAAGCGATGAACCGGAACCGGCGGTTAATCCTCTTAACAAATATTCCACTGTCCGCAAAGGACTCAGCATGCAGGGAGTCAACCCTGGAATGGGCTTCGGTGAAAAACTTTCGAGGGTTACCGGACGTAAGGTACTGTTGGTTGTGAACGCTCTCGGCGGTTCGAATATCAACAAGTGGCTGAAGGATGCAACTTACATCGAAGACAGTCAAAGTATAGGCAAGGGAACTCTGAAACTTTTCGACGAGGCGGTACGCCGTGCCAAAGAGGCTCAGAAATACGGCGAATTGAAAGCCATACTTTGGCATCAGGGCGAGGCGAATGCCGGCAGCCAGGCTGCCGTAGATGCTTACATGGGTCAGCTTACAGGGTTCGTTGCGGATCTGCGCGATGCGCTCGGGACTCCCGATGTGCCGTTTATTGCAGGAGAAATAGCCCATTGGGCTGATATATACTATGGTGGATACAACTTCAACGAGATGCTGCATAAGATCGCAGATCCGGGGAATGTACCCAACAGTGCATACATAAGCAGCGAAGGAGCAGGCCAACTTAAAGGCGATAGCGATCCTCACTTCAGTCGTGATGGTCAGATACTGATCGGCGAGCGTTATGCCGACAAAGTGCTCGAAATGTGTTATCCTGAATTCTAAACGCACGAGATTCTTATAGTTCATGCCTGCAGGACTTGAGTCCTGCAGGCATGATTTTTTTCTGTACGTAGCAGTGTGCGGCGACGCGATGCGTGCGGCTATGTCTGCGATGCCGGCAGGGAAAGGCAAATCCGCATGTGTCAGCCGTCGCTTGCAACCTGCAAGGGAGGTTTTACTTGCCGATGTGTCGATAGGGTTGGACTGAGGGGTAATCGTCATTCGTTTTTTTGACAATGTGCGCGACAGTCAGCATGTCTGTGTAGTCGGCCGACAGCTGGTGTGGGGAACAGTAGGAAATTTGATTAGTCGAAGTCGGTGGCGATGGTGAATGAAATGCGGGGTTATGGCAGATTGTCAATAAAAATCGCCATTGTCATGATATTTATGTGGATGCGGGAGTGTTGTTGGTTACGGTTGCTCTGACAAGTGTCATGCGGCAATAGGGTTCAAATGTGCGTAAGTTCGATGTTAGTGCGTTGGCTGGGCATTGTGAATTTCATCTTTGACAAAAGAACATGTTTGCTTGTATGTAGGGTATATGAGGATTGTTGGCGGTCATAACGTGCATGTAAGGCCGAATTGGCGCAAAGTACACCTTTAGTGCGGAATGCATAAACAAAGCAGGCCTCGTAATCATTTGATTACGAGGCCTGCTTGTGCGGACAAAGGGACTCGAACCCCCACGCCTTACGGCACTAGATCCTAAGTCTAGCGCGGCTACCAATTACGCCATGTCCGCAGAGTGTGGTACTCTGTCCGGTTTTTGTTGGAGCGTTTGTTCACTATACGCTCGGCGAAACCATAATGACAGTTACACTATTGGATATAATGTTTCGGATGCAAATATATTGTTTTCTTTTTCTATTCCCAAATTCCGAGCATATTCAGTAGTGTGTGGTCGGTCAAATGCAGTGTCACGGCGCTGATTATCAATGTCGCCGTTGGGGGGTGAGGATGTTGAGGAGCGGTAACGACAGGCCGTTGTCCACGATGTTTCCGGGGAGTGCTTTTCGTATTTCATAACGCTCAGATGATATTCTACCGCTTAGCGTTGGTATCTGAGAGCAATTTCGGGAGTGATGACCTGCTGCGATATTCCGATGCTGTTGCCGAGAAAAATATTTTTGGCTGGAGTGTAATCGCAATGGAGAACTGCACCGGAGGTGCATGCGAATGTACTTCGCTGCCATGTTGTTTTGCGGCGGCGGGAGTACCCATCCTTCTGAAATTGCGCGAGAAGAATGCTGGTTGTAAGAGGGCGCGTATGCGGGGAGGCCGACAGAGAGAGTCCTCCATGGAATATTTGCCGGATATACTGTATGGCCTGTGCTCATGTTTGTGTCATGGTTACGGTTCAGTTTTGCCGGTTTTGTTCCTGTAGGGTTGGTTAGTGCGATGGTTACTTGTTAACTTGAGCGGTCACCTTGTAAATTCGAGCCTGCTGCCCATTACGCTTTTGTCGAGTTCGCCGTTGTTGTAGACGTGGCGGCCGTTGACGAAAGTGTGGATTACCTTGTGCGAAAATTCCGTACCTTCGAAAGGTGACCAGCCGCATTTGTAGAGCAGATTGTCTTTCGTCACAGTCCATTGTGAGGCCGGGTCCACAATAACTATGTCGGCATAATAACCGGGGCGCAGATATCCCCGTTCCTTTACGCCGAACCTTTGGGCCGGTGCATGGCACATCTTTTCAACGACCTTTTCTGTCGGCAGAATGCCTTGTCGGGCCAGTTCGAGCATGGCTGTGAGCGAGTGCTGCACCAGCGGTCCTCCGGACGGGCATTCCCAGTATGGTTTTTGTTTTTCGACAAGGGTGTGGGGTGCATGGTCCGTGGCCACGACATCGACCTTGCCGTTGAGCAACCCTTCGCGCAGAGCCTGGCGGTCTGCCTCGCTCTTGATTGCCGGATTCCATTTTATGAAGTTGCCATGTTGCGCATAATCCTTGTCGGAGAACCAGAGGTGGTGGACACAGATCTCGTTGGTGATCTTTTTATCGGCAAGCGGTTTGGCATCGAATAGTGTCAGCTCGTGCGCCGTGCTGAGGTGGAGTACGTGGAGGTTGGAGCCGTATTTGTCGGCCAGTTCGACCGCATGTGCCGAGGAGCGGTAACAGGCTTCGGCACTGCGTATTAGCGGGTGCATCGCGGGGGCTATGTTGTCCCCGTAGCGAGCGCGGAAATTCGCGATGTTTTCGCGTATGATTGTCTCGTCCTCGCAGTGGGTGGCTATAAGGGCCGGACATTCTGCGAAGATGGCCGAAAGTGTCTTCTGGTCATCCACGAGCATGTTTCCCGTAGAAGATCCCATGAACAGTTTGACTCCGCATACCGTGCGCGGATCGACCTGTTTTATCTCCTTGAGGTTGCTGTTGGTTGCTCCGAGGTAGAAAGAGTAATTTGCAAGCGAGGTTTGTGCAGCCTTTTCGTATTTCCATTCGAGCGAGCTTTTGTCGGTAGTCGGAGGTTTTGTGTTAGGCATCTCCATGAACGATGTTACTCCGCCGGCTACGGCTGCTGCCGATTCGCTTGCCATGTCGCCTTTTGACGTAAGTCCCGGTTCTCGGAAGTGCACCTGGTCATCGATGACGCCTGGCATGACGAGTTTTCCCTGCGCGTCGATGCGGGTGCCGTAAAAGTCGCCTGAAAACGCGCCTTCACCGATCCCGGCAATGCGGTCTCCTTCGATAAGTACATATCCCTTGCGGCTGGTCCCTTCGTTGACCAACGTTCCGTTTTCTATAAGGATCTTTCCCATATGGTTTTGGTAATGTTCATGCCTGATGGCTGTTGCCACACGATCCGGCTTTATTGACAGCCGATTAGGTGCCGGATAGCTATTTGCTTGTTCTTGGTCTGATTTTGCGCAGGCGCAGACCGATGACTCCCCAGAAAGCCTCGCCGAATATGCTGCTGCTCATTTTCGATACTCCTTTGCGCCTTTCGGTGAAGATTATGGGTACTTCGCGTATTTTGAAGCCGAGTTTCCAGGCTGAATATTTCATTTCGATCTGAAAACCGTAGCCTTTCATGCGTATATTCGGCAGATCTAAGGTTTCGAGAGCTTCGCGTGAGTAGCAGACGAAACCTGCGGTGGCGTCCCGTACCGGCATATCGGTAATTAACCTGACATACATCGAGGCGAAGTAGGACATCAAGAGTCGTCCCATGGGCCAGTTTACTACCCTGACTCCGTGTATGTACCGCGAACCTATTACGACGTCGGGACCTGTGAGGGCCGCTTCGTATAGTTTCTGGAGATCTGCCGGATCGTGCGAAAAGTCGCAATCCATCTCGAAAATATAATCGTAGTCCTTTTTCAGTGCCCATTCGAATCCGGCTATGTATGCTGTTCCGAGGCCGAGTTTGCCGTGTCGTTCCATGAGGTGCAGTCTGCCTCGGAATTCCTCTTGTCTGCTTCGGACGATGTCGGCAGTACCGTCGGGCGAGCTGTCGTCCACTACGAGTATGTCGAACGGGATGTCGAGACCGAATACGGCATCGATCATTGCCGATACGTTTTCGCTTTCGTTATATGTAGGTATGATTACGATTTTGCGCATCAGAAAACCATGCTAATAAAAACAAATATAGTAATTTTACGCAAAACAGAACTTATGCCCAAGGATATTTCTCTCAGTCTTATGCCCCGGCAGGCGGCAGATAAAAAGACATATGTCGCTCTGGCTGCCAGATTGGCTGGCGTTGCCGAGTCGCAGGTTGCGCTGGCCCAGGTGTTGAGGCGGTCTATAGATGCGCGCCGCGGGCAAATAAAGGTAAACCTGCTTGTGAGGCTATATATAGATGATGAACAGGTCCCGGCGCCGGTCGATTTCAGATACGATAATGTTTCGAATTGTCCCGAGGTTGTTATTGTAGGATCTGGTCCTTCCGGTTTGTTTTGTGCATTACGGCTTATAGAGGTGGGATATCGTCCCGTCATATTGGAACGTGGCCGCGATGTCTCCTCGCGCAAGCGCGATATTGCGGTTATCAATCGTGGAGGGGCGGTCGATCCCGATTCGAACTATTGTTTCGGGGAGGGTGGAGCCGGGACATTCTCGGACGGTAAACTTTTCACGCGTTCTAAAAAAAGGGGGGATTACAATAAGGCGCTTCAGGTTTTGGTGCACCACGGAGCTACTCCCGAGATTCTTTACGACGCACGTCCGCATATCGGGACCGACAGGCTTCCTCGTGTGGTGAGCAATATCCGTCAGACGATCTTGGCGGCGGGCGGCAGTTTTGTTTTCGGTAAGAGGGTGACAGGTCTGAAGATTAAGGATGGGTGTGTCAAGGGGGTTTTATGCGGATCGGAGTTAGTCGAAGGGGTCGCCGTAGTGTTGGCAACGGGTCACTCGGCCCGTGACATATATGATATGCTCTGGCTGCAAGGTGTGAGGGTCGAGGCCAAACCATTTGCCATGGGCGTGCGTATAGAGCACCCCCAGTCGCTTATAGATCATATACAGTATCGTCAGCCAAGGGGAGAGTTTCTGCCCGCCGCGGCCTATACCCTTGCCGCACAGGTGGGTGGTCGAGGGGTTTATTCGTTTTGCATGTGTCCGGGAGGATTCGTTGTTCCTGCCATGACTTCCGATCAGGAGTGTGTAGTGAACGGGATGTCGCCATCGGGGCGGAATTCGCCCTATGCCAATTCCGCCATCGTGACTGAAATAAGACTCGATGATTTCGGTTATCTGCGTGAGGAATACGGTGAGCTGGCCGGACTCGAGTTTCAGCGGCGATATGAATACTCGGCTTTGGAGCATGGCGGTCGGGGCCATGCGGCGCCAGGGCAGAGGGTTGCCGATTTCGTGGCGGGACGAGCTTCGAAATCCGTTCCTGAAACCTCTTATGTTCCCGGTCTTGCCGTATCTGACATGCATTCATGGATGCCTGAGATTGTTTCCCGTTCTTTGATGGGAGGTCTGGAGGAGTTCGGGCGTAAGATGAAAGGGTTCGTAACCAACGAAGCTTGCCTGATCGGCGTGGAGTCGCGTACCTCGACACCGGTAAGGATACCGCGCGATCCCGTTTCGTTGCAACATCCCGAAATATCGGGGTTGTATCCGGCCGGTGAGGGTGCGGGTTATGCCGGAGGTATCGTTTCCGCCGCGCTCGACGGGGAGCGCATAGCCGATGCCATAGCGGCCGCCTTGAAATAATGCGGTTTTTGTTGTTTTTTTGTTTCCTTGTCGTTGGCATAGGGTGTGGTCATGACTCGGGTCTGGTCAGAAGGCTTGAACTGAATTGTCGTATATGTTTTTATTGCTGCCGTTGCTGCGAGAGTTGTCAGGAGAGGTTTGTGGCAGTCTCTGAGACAACGTGTTGTAATGGTGCCTCCCTGTGTCGATGCACGTGGTGAAAACACAGCCTGCCGGAAGAGCGTATGTTTTTCGGCAGCGCCATGGAATGGCTCGGGCAATGCGGTTAAGAATATATTCTGGGATTTAAGACAGGCTAATCTGAAGTCCGGATGTATGCAATCTTCTGTAAATAGTTCAGGAGAAGATCCGGAATATGCGATCCAATCTCCGGGGATTAAGTTCGAAGGCAGACCGTGTGGTCTGCCTTTAAATTTAAATATATCCGAATCTGCGTATTTTTTTAGATACGTTCTCGACAATTTCACGTTCTATGATACCTGTGAGCACGTCGGCAGCGTCGTGCCATCGGTTCATTCTGAACATTCTGCGATAAATCACAAGATGACCGTAAAATTCCGGCCAACGTTGTGCCCAATCTGCCGGCATGCGTATTTTCTGGAGCACTGTCGATGAGTTGGAGAGTATGCGTGCCTCTTTGTTGCCGCTTTGGTGGAACCATTCGATGCGTGTCATGCTGCACAAGGCGCCTACTGCCCGGGCGAATCCCCTGCCGCCGTTGTTGCTTTCGATAAAGGCGATTCGTGTGAGATTCCGTTCGAGCATGTCGGCTACAAGAGTTTCGGTCACTTCCATGGGTTCGCGAGAGTAGACAACGTCGGTGATATATATGAATCCGTCGATCCCCGTGTCGTAACATACCGAGCAGAGATAGTCGTCTCCCATGTCGGCCGTGTCGGTGTAGTTTCCTTTGCGGACCGTTTCGCACGGCATTGCAGTATATGTTGCGAATCGATCGCCATAGAGCATTCCGTCGCGTAGCGAAGGCCGTCCCTGGAACATGCAGTCGAACCAATGCGGATCGAGGCTGCGTTTTTCTCGGAGCAGTTCGACGCTGTGTCGCTGCGGCCACAGTGCTTCGCCTTCTTTTCGCGGGTCTATCTCTGTTGGCGGAGACTCCTTCAGGGCCTCGAAATTCACCACCAGCCAGTTGGATGGATCGAGATTGTCTATTTGTTTCCACTGGCTGAGACGCACGCTTTTCTCTTTTTCGAGGAGTTTTCCCATTAGGTCTTCCTCGTGCCAGCGGGTAAAGACAATAAGTTCCTGAGAACTGTTGTGGAGTCTGGTCCGTACCACCGAGGTGTACCATTCCCAGCAGTTTTCGCGCACTATTGGCGAATTGGCCTCCATTGCGTCCTTGTAGAGGTCGTCGAGAATGAATATGTCTACTTCGTTGCCTGTGAGCGGACCTTCTCGCCCTACCGCAAGTATTTCGCCACGATGTCCTACTATATCGGCCTGGGTTGAGGTTCGTACGTATTCCGATCGGCTCGAGAGAGGTTTGATCTTGGTTTCTGGGAAGATATCGGAATATGCGTCGAGGTCTATGATGCGCTGTATGCGCCTGTTGAAGCGGGAGGCCAGCGCCTGGTTGTATGATGATATGGCCACTTTGAGGTTCGGGTTGAGACCGAGCATATATGCAGGCATAAGTACCGATGAGCCGAGCGATTTGCCGTGCTGGGGAGGTACCGATACCATGAGTTTGCGTATGTCTCCGCGAGCGAATCGGTCGAGAATCCGGTAGTATGCTTCGTGGAACGGCGTTCTTCTGAACGAAGGATAAACCTTTGTCGCGAAGTCGCATAAGGATGGTGCTGTCTGGACATCGGACGGAGGGTTTTTTATATTTTTCATGCTATGTATTTTTGCGTACCGTGATGGCTGTTGCCCTGTGCGGGCAATTCTGGGTATACATGGTTTAACAGGCACCAAGTAAATAGGGCCTGAACTCACTCCAGTTGAAATCGTCGTTTGCCGGACTATCTTCGTCGAATGTCTCGAATTCCCACCATACCGGTACTATATCCTTTATGCGTGTAGCGGTGCCGGTTCTGTCTGTAGGGTCGAGGAGAGGCTCGCGATATATTATCAGGGTTGTTTTCAGCAGACCACTGCCATTTTCCCATTCGCATTCGACGGTTCCGTTGAAGTAATGGCGATCTCCGATACGTGCCACTAAAAGTTGGGCGAGATTTTTGTAACATGATTTATTCATGGCCCTATTTTGTATTGGTGATGTTGCAAAAGTAAGCGGTCGGTTATCCTTATATTTTATACATAAATCGAATATTTTGTAATAATCTGGTTTGCTGTAACGGGTAGTTATGATAAATTGTTTAACTTTACCACGCAGGCAGGCAAAAAATTGAATTGCATATGGAAAGCAGATTGAGACAGTTGCGCAAGGAGCTAAAGCTCACGCAGGAGGCATTGGCACAACGTCTCGGCATAGGGAAGAGCGCTCTGTCCATGATAGAGACAGGCAAGGCGTCGTTGTCCGAGAGGAATAAGAATATACTCGTGCAAGGGCTTAACGTCAATCCCGACTGGATTGAAACGGGGCGCGGCGAGATGTTCAATGCTCCGCCCGAAGTGCGGTCGTTTCTCGATCATAACGACAGGAACATGCCTTTGCAGGCGGTTCCTCTGTATAATCTGGAGGGGACTGCCGGATTTGCCGCCTTGCTTGCCGACAGTTCCGGTTACAAGCCTGTCGATTATGTGCATGTTCCCAATATGCCGCGTTGCGACGGGGCTGTTTATCTTGCCGGCGATGCCATGGCTCCCCTGCTTAAGGGCGGAGATATAATTATGTACAGACGTATGGAGAATCTCGACGATATATTTTGGGGCGAGATGTACCTGTTGTCGGTGGATGTTGCAGGCGACGAGTATGTCACGGTGCGTTATGTGCACAAATCGGCAAGACCCGGTTATATAAAACTTTCCGGTTATGATTCGTTTAACGACGAGAAGGAGATAGAAATTTCCAAGGTACGTGCCATAGCTTTTGTCAAGGCTACGATCCGCATGAACTCCATTATGTAGGGACGGGCAAATATGCAAGGCCGTTCTGACGGGTATTTGCGGCAGATTTAAGATAGTACGGATACTGTTGGGACACGACTCAGTTGGAGATTATGGCAACTGTAATAATTTATCATATTGAATAATGAGATATAGAAAAATTTTTTTGTTTGCGGTGTGTTGTGTGCTTTTGTTGTCGTCGTGCGTAAGGGATGATGAAAAGGCGGAAGAGTATGTCAAGACAGGGGATATGGTTCCGACTTTTTCCGTCAAGGATCCGAATGGCGGTACGAAAACATTTACTTCTGATAACGATTTTGCGAATAAAAGGTCGATCATAGTGTTGTTCACGGCGGAATGTGCTCATTGCAGGACTCTGATGCCTGTTGTGGACGATGCATGGAAAGAGCTGCAAGAGGTCGAAGCTGTAGATGACAACTGGCAGATCATAGCCATAGCCCGCGGGAGTTCCGACAGTGCTGTAGCTGCATTATGGAGTGCCAACGAGATGACGATGCCGTATTATCTCGATCCGGACAGGTCGGCTTACAGCAAGTTCGCCAGCCGATACGTGCCACGTCTGTACAGCGTGAATGACAGAGGCATGATAGATTGGATGCAGACCGGAGAAAACGGCATATCCGTACCTTTTCTTATGAGCATACTTGGTTGTGCTCCATGCATGTTTTGACGGTTTTCATGGCACAGGCGTGAGTCATGCTGGCAATTCTCACAAAATAGGAATTATCCAGCGCATCCCGACGAGAACCGTGTTTACGTTTTTGTCCTTCATCGAGCGGAAAGCTCCTTCGAAATTGGTTCTCATGTATGAATACACTGCATGGAAACGGAGGTCTTTGAGTACTCCGTCAGGGGGGAAAGGATAAAATTCCAGCAATGCCTGTATTCCCATGTTTTCGTAAGCGTCCGCCTTCAGTTCCATGTCGCGCCTGTGGTCCAGGATCCCTTTTATAGCAGGTCGCCATTTGCCGAGATGCAATGCCACGTTGACCGCTCCCGACATGTCCCGTACATGGTGACGTCCGTCATACCCTTCTACAACTGGGCTGTAGTCCAGTATCCGGTCTCCCCGATAGAAATCCAGTTCTGTTGTTACCGCTCCCGTGTTTATCTGGAGGCCGGCTGTAAACCATGGGTATATTTTTGAACTGTTGTGCTGGAATCCGGCATAGCCTATGCGGGTTCCGATAATGCCGTCGAACAGCTTGCCTGCCCACATTATCGCAGCTCCCAGTCCGCGTGTTGAGTAGTTGCTGTCGGTCATCTGATCTCCCGAGTTCATCAATTGGAAGTTGAGTGTCTGTCCGAGAAATCTGTATGCTGCGTTTACGCCTATGCGGGTATTCACGAAGTCTCCGTTCACCTGCGTGTTGAGGTATGTGTCGGCACCGTTGTAATAGAATTCGTAAGTCCCGAGTTGAACGAATTGTTTTCCTACGGTCAGAGTCCAGTTTTTTTTGTGTCCCACGTCGAATGCCACCCATATATGGTCGGTTGCGGCGCCCGAACCGTCCGGATTGGGAGTCGTTGGGCGATTGATGCGCTGCCTCCAGCGGAAACGGATTCCGGGTGCAATCTCTCCCGTTACGACAAGCCGCATGTTTTGCAGGTTGAAATTCGAATATTCCGGTTCGTTGCCTTCGGAGTAGCGCAGGTCGACTCTGGTATCCAGGTCGACTCGTAGTCGCGGGTTGCGTTTCCCGAGCAGAGATTCGTTCCCGGCCAACTGGCTGATGATATTGTTTGTAGTGGTCTGTGCACCGGCTGTTCCGCATAATATTAGGACTGCCGCCACCGCTATGTTTTTTTTCATATGTCGTTAGCTCATCATAAATACGATCACGACACCCCAAATTATCAGCAGTGTATTGCCGATTGCATATGTCGTGGTATAGGATAGTGCGGGGACCTTACTGTGTATCGTCTCCTCGATTGCGCCGAGTGCTGCGGTAGTTGTGCGCGATCCGGCGCATGCGCCGAGGGTGATTGCCGGATGGAATTTGAAGACATATTTGCCGAGCATGAGGCCGATGAACATCGGGATGATACTTACGGCCACACCTGCTATGAACAGACTGATTCCGTCGGCTTTGAGACCGGCAATGAAGTTTGGCCCTGCGGTAATGCCGACAACTGCGATGAAGGTGCTTAGTCCCAGGTTGTTCATAAGCCATAGCGATGCTTCCGGGACAGCCCCGAATGTTGGTCGTGTCGAACGCAGCCAACCGAAGAATATGCCTGATATCAATACTCCGCCGCTGATACTCAGACTGATCGGGATATTGCCTGCATGTACTGTGAGAGAGCCTATGATGCCGCCGATGAATATGCCGAGGCATACGTACAGCAAATCTGTCACTTTGGTCGGGCGTTCGGCATACCCAAGCCATGTGGCAAAACGGTCTACATCGGTCATACGGCCTTCTATTTCTACCACATCGCCACGCATCAGTTTGAGTTTTGGGATCAACGGGAGTTCAGCTCGGCCGCGGTGTATTTTCCGAATAATGACTCCGTGGCGTTGTCTCATGGTTTTGAGTTCCTTTAGTGTTCGTCCGGCTGCGTGTTTGTTGCTGACGATAACCCGGAGAGCTTTGGAACGAAAATCGAGCAGCTCTGTGTCGGCCAATTCGGGACCTATAAGTTTTTCGTTGTTTAGTATCGTGTCGAGAGGTCCGTTAAGAACGATGCCGTCGCCCTGGTTTATTTTCTGGTCCGGGGTTGGGTCGGATATTATGTCGCCTTTTGCGGTGCGTATTCTCTCCACATATATTGGCCAGCCATTTTTGACAAGGTAATCTTCAGTTTCTTTGATGGTTTTGGGCGTTTCAAAGAAACTGCATGATGCTTTGAACACCCTGAAGGTTGTCCCGTCATAGGCGTATTCCAAAGAAGGATCGCTGTTATCGTCGGTTCCGCCATGCTCCTCTTCATATTGTTTTGCCAGTGCTTCGACATTGCCTCCGAGTATCTTGGGGCCTATCGAAGCCAGGAACCATGCCGTTCCTGCCGTGCCGAAAATATATGTTACGGCATAAGCCACAGGCATTTCGTTTAGCATGGTTGTTTTGGCGGTCTCTTCTATCGGCAATTGGTTTATAGTGTCTGTTGCGACTCCGAGCACGGCCGATATTGTGCACGCGCCCGAAAGTAATCCTGCGGTATTGCCGATGTCGAATCCGGCGATTTTGGCTGCTCCCCATGCCGTCAAGAGGCATGCGACACATACGATGCATGCGAACAGTATCTGCGGTACTCCTTCTTTCTTAAGGCTGTGTATGAATTGCGGGCCTACGCTGTAACCTACTGCGAAGAGGAAAAGCAGAAAGAAAGTCGATTTTACCGTAGGAGAGATGGTGATGTCGAGCTGCCCTATTGCTACCCCCACAAGGAGTACGCTTGTCACGGTTCCCAGCCCGAAACCCTTGATTTTGATCTGACCTATGGCGAAGCCTATGGCAAGTGTCAGGAATAGAGCCAGTTCAGGTGAATTTTGGAGTATTTTGACAATCCAGTCCATGTTTAATATATATTATCGTTTGCATGTTTATGGATTTATAACAAAAAGCACTCCAAAACATTGAGGGGGAAAAGAAAAAACGGTGATGCGTCTTTTGTTTTTGGGCTGACTGAAATTTGCGGAGTCTAAGAGTTTCCGGTATTGCAGAGCCTGAGGGAGTGTTTCGTCAGAGACACTCGATTTTGAAATGTCGTTGAGTCGGATGTCGGGTTTCGATGAGATCTGAGCGACTCCGGTGCGGGTAGATGGAGCCTATGCGATTGGCCTTCCGCAGGCAGTCTCTTCGCCTGAAAGCAAACATCGGACAGGATTGTATTATTGCTGCGAGCGGTGTTTTGCGTGATTTCTACGGATTATTATGCAGTGTGAAGGCTTGTGTTTTTTTGAGGGAAGATTTATGGGTAAACAGGATGGCGTCTCGGCGTATGTTTTTGATTGCAGAGTGTGAGCAAGGTAATACTGCTGAACAAGAGACAGATTCGAAATGTTTACCACCGCAATTGCTGAAAGGTCTGTTGTTGTACGATAAGGTACTTTGTGTGTTTTTTTATAGGGTATGTGTGCGACAAGCCCCTGGCGTCAGATGCGGGGCGGTCAGTTTGCGCTGACATACAATTTGCTCCTCAATCAGGTATGACGAGTTGGCGTTTTAGGGATTATTCATCCGGATTTGAGAAAATATCCAGTTCTCCCTTTTCCACCAACTTGAATATCTTAGCCAGTTCCGCAATTACAGGAGAGACGATTTCCGTCACATCGGCGAAAGTTTTGTCTGCTTTGTCGCCGTCCTTGATCTTGTACAGCATGGCTGCATAAAGTGCGCGGAAAGCCAGTTCCGTATCGGTTATTTGTGTCGCATCTACGTTTTTGCTTTTGCCCAACAGGATGCGTAGTTTCGGCAGTTCGGCTGCCATTATTCCGTAGAGTTGGCGATAGCGTTCTCCTGCCGGCGATTCCATGAGTTGAAGGTGCAGATTGTGGAGGTCGTCTATCAGGTGCAGCGTATGGTCGAGATGTCCGGAAGTTTCCTTACCCTCTTCGCGCAGGAGGTTTGTCAGTTCCATATACCACATCAGTAACTCCTGTTGTCGATCGGGAGGCAGTTGACGGGGTTGGACGAGTTGGCTGTATATGGCTTCCGGGCTGAATTGGAGTGCTCTGAGCAGGTCTTCGAGCTGCCAGAGGTAGAGTATGTATTCCGCTATGTTTTCACGGCGTTTGGCTCTCGCTATGTCCATGACATCATGTCTTATAATGTTAATCTTCCCATTCGAGGTATGTGAGGTTTTCCATCAGGTCGTCAAGTTCGCGTCTCTCTTTTTTTGTCGGGCGTCCGGTACCCCGGTCGCGCTGGATGAAGATAGTTTCGCGAGGTACGTTCAGTTTTTCAAGTTCTTCCGCAGGGGTTATGTTCTCGGCATAAAGCGCGACGTTTTTTGCCGGCTGGCGGTTGCTTATCGGTTCCAATACCCGGAACGACCATGTTACGGGGAGTTTTTTTACTGTTACGATGTCGCCGGGTTTTACGTCCCGAGAAGGTTTTGTGTAGGCGTCGTTTATGGTCACGCGGTTGTTGCGGCATGCTTCTGCCGCGTCGCTGCGGGTCTTGAAAACACGTACTGCCCACAGCCATTTATCTATGCGAACCTTGTCTTCCATCTTTTAAGATGCGGTATATTGCAATTTTTTGCCGTTTTGTTCCTTGTTCCACCAATATGTGCTTGTCCGCAGCAAGCATGTCGGATATGGCAATGTTTCCTTTGCATCCGATTCTTGGATTGTTGCTGCAATGGTTATGGGGTGGCGAGTGTCTGTCTTTAGAACGGGAGGTCGTCTATTTCGTCTGCCGATGTGGCCGGGATAGGTCCCGATGCATTTCCCGATGTTGGTGGAGTGTAAGACTGAGTCGGGGTTTGGTGTGCATAGGTTGTGCCGTCCATGGGTGCGCCTGTCGAGGTTTCGGGTCGGCGGCCGAGCAGTTTCAGGTCGTTTGCCACGATATCGATTCCGTATCGTTTGATTCCGTTTGCGTCGGTCCATTCGCGCGAGCGGATGCTGCCTTCGATGTATATCTGGCTCCCTTTGCGGACGAATCTGTCTGCCACATCGGCGAGGTTGCGCCACAGTGTTATGCTGTGCCATTCGGTATGGTCCTTGGCTTCCTGTGTTTGTCGGTTGTAGATGCGTTCGGTTGTGGCGAGCCTTACACGTGCCACTTTTACGCCTCCCTCGAGGGTGCGGATTTCCGGATCTGCGCCCACGTTGCCTATGAGTATTACTTTGTTTATCATTATGCTTGTTATTTAATCTGTTTTTTTCTCTTGTTATGGTCGAATTTTTGTGCGGCTATCGCCACCGCTATCGTTCCCGTTGTCAGCCATGCCGCCAGGCCCCACATGACCGGACTTGCGTCCCCAACCAGGAATGCCGTAAGGTAAGCGAGCGGAACCATTGTCCATGTTACCGTGAGCATGCCATTGAATAGATACCGCGCCATGCCTTGCAGATCGACGTTTTTTTTCTTTTCGGCCGGCATCGTGTTGTAGCCCGCTATCCTGTCGGGATGACGTTTGATGAAATAGGCGATCCCGGTAAAGATCAATGCAATGAACCAAATGAATATGTGAATTACCGGATGCATTACAGTTCTCTTATGATACCCTTTACAAGTCGTGTCATCTTTTCGGCAGCCTTGTTTCCTTCGCGCTGTACCTCTTCGTGAGTTGCCTTTTTACCCGCAAGCCCCACGTTGGTTATTACCGATATTCCGAATACCGGGATCCCCATATGGCGTGCGGCAATTACCTCCGGTGTGGTCGACATTCCTGCCGCGTCGCCCCCTATCGCTCGATAATAACGGTATTCTGCCGGAGTTTCGTAGGTCGGTCCGGTACCTCCTACGTAGACTCCGTATTTCAGGGCGATACCTTCTTTGTCTGCGATCATGCTTGCGAGTTGGCGCAGTTGTTGGTCATAGGCCTCGCTCATGTCTGGGAAACGTGGTCCGAGTTCAGCAATGTTTTGACCTATGAGCGGATTGGGTATAAGGTTTATCTGATCCGTTATTACCATCAGGTCTCCGACCTCGAAATCGGGATTTACGCCTCCCGCTGCATTGGAGACGAACAGTTTTTCGATTCCCAGCAATTTCATTACACGAACCGGAAAAACGACCTGCTGTGGAGTATATCCTTCGTAATAATGGAACCGGCCCTGCATTACGGCGATACGTTTTCCCTCGAGGATACCGAAAATGAGCTGTCCACGGTGACCTTCGACTGTCGATACCGGGAATCCGGGAATATCTTTATACTCTATCGAAGTCTGTATGTCTATTTGATTTGTCAGACTGCCCAATCCCGATCCCAGGATTATTCCTATCTCTGGTTTGAATCCTGTCTGATCAAGGATGAAGGAGGCTGTATTTTGGATTTGCTTTAACATCTTGTTCCAGTTTTTCGAGAAATTCCGTGCCCGTATCGTCGTGAAAGCGTATGTCGATAGGCTGGTAGAATAATTTTCCCTTCAATTCGAGAGGGATTTTTTTGCTGTTTGAGAGTTTCACCGCGTCTTTTTCCGTAGCGACAATAACTGTGCCTGCTGGGGATTCGTTCAGTGAATTTTGCATTTGTGCAAGGTCTCGCCTGCGATAGGGGTGGTGATCGGGGAAAACGATCTCGCCTTGCAGTTTATACCGTTCCTCGAGGCTTTTGCGGAAGGCTGCCGGATTCCCGATACCCGACATGGCTATCACTCTGGATCCGGTTGAAGGTTCTTGCCCGGCCCCTTCGATGAACATGGGCATTGCGCTGCCGCATTCCATATTGGTGAAGAAAAGAGACTGGTACGGGTAGAGTTTAAGCCATTTGCTTACTATGCGTCTGTCCAGCGGAGTTATGTTGGGCGGACATTTGGTCATTATTATGTAGTGTGCCCTGTGGAGTTGGCTGGGCATATCCCGAAGATTGCCCCACGGAAGCAGGTGGTCGCGGTAGACAGGGCGTGTGTAGTCTATGAGCACGATATTGATCCACGGGTCGACATACCTGTGCTGAAATCCGTCGTCGAGGATGATGAGGTTCACTTCCGGATGTCGTCTGCGTATCTCTTTTATACCTTCGCGTCTTTTTTCGCAGACGGCTACCAGAATGTCGGGGTGGCGTTGTTTGAGCAGTTTCGGTTCGTCGCCCACGTCGAGGAACGAAGTTCCGGTTTCGGCTTCTACGTATCCTTTTGTGCGTCTTTTGTATCCTCTCGAGAGGATGGCGACATTATATGTTTTCTTGAAATGGCCCGCCAGCATCTCTGTCATGGGTGTCTTGCCTGTGCCGCCTACCGTGAGGTTTCCCACGCATATCACGGGAATATCGTACTCTTCTGAGCGCAGGACTTTCCAATCAAACAGCTTGTGTCTGATTGCAACTCCTGTTCCATAGAGGAGGCTGAACGGTATTAGCCATGTTTTGCTCATTGGTCATTATCGGGTATTGTTCAAAGATACGTTAAAAATAACCGGAAAACAAAATGGTGCTTTTTTTCGTGTTCATTTTGGCTGCAAACGGCTGCCGGCAGAGGGTGAAAAACAAAAAAACGTGCTGAATCTCCATATTTGATCCGTTATTGATTAGATTTGCAGAGTATGCCGGCTGGTAATATCGCATATCTCAAGGAGCAGGTAGCGCTGCTGCCACTCTCTCCCGGGGTTTATCAGTTTGTGAACTCCGAGGGGACTGTCATATACGTGGGTAAGGCAAAGAGTTTGCGGAAACGCGTGTCGTCCTATTTTATAGAGAACCATCCGATAGCCAAAGTGCGTGTGATGGTCAAGAACATAGCCGAGATTCGTCATATCGTGGTCTACAGCGAATCGGACGCTCTGCTGCTCGAGAATAATCTGATAAAGACGCTTCAGCCGCGTTACAACTCGATGCTCAAAGACGACAAGACTTATCCCTGGATTGCCATTGTCAACGAGCCTTTTCCGCGTGTCATTTCGACGAGGCGTTTTATTCGTGACGGGTCGCGTTATTTCGGGCCGTATGCTTCGGTTGGTGTGCAGAAGAATATGCTGGAGCTTGTGCGGGGTTTATATCAGATACGCACCTGTTCGTTGAATCTCTCGCCTGCCTCCATAGCCAAAGGGAAATACTCCGTGTGCCTCGAGTATCATTTGGGAAATTGCAAGGGGCCGTGTGTGGGGTTGCAGACGCAACAGGATTACGATGCCGACATTGAGCGTATGGCTGCCACTTTGGGTGGAGATCTTCGTTCTACGAAGCAGTGGCTCGAAAAGGCTATGGGCGATGCGGTTGCGGCGTTGAATTTCGAACAGGCCGAACGCTACAGGCAGCGTCTGGTTCTTCTGGAAAACTATGCGAGCAAGTCGGTAATTGTCAGCAGCACCGTCAAAAATGTGGATGTATTCTCGATACTCAAGGATATCGACGCCGTCTATTGTAACTTTGTCCGTGTGGTCAACGGGCATATCGTCAACTCTTTCACGGCACAATTCTCGTTGGGTGTCGACGAGGATGACAAGACAATGCTTACGCGTGTCGTGCAGCAGATGGAGGGACTTATCCAGGGACCGCTTGCGAAAGAGGTTCTTGTTCCGTTTCTGCCTGAAGAAGAGCTTTTTCCCGATGTGCACTTTATGGTACCCCGGAGAGGCGACAAGGTCAAACTGCTCGATTTTTCCGAACGCAATGCCAAGATGTATCGTCTCGAGCGGATGAAGAACCTCGAGATAAAGGATCCTTCGCGTCACACGGATCGTATTATGGAGGCTATGAGGCGTGAGTTGCACATGTCGGTTGAGCCGCGACATATCGAATGTTTCGACAATTCGAATCTTCAGGGGACATATCCTGTGGCATCGTGCGTTGTTTTTCGTGACGGGAAGCCGTCGCGTAAGGAGTATCGACATTTCAATATAAAGACCGTTGTAGGTCCGGACGATTTTGCTTCCATGCGCGAGATCATAGGTCGCCGATACCGCCGGATGCTTGACGAGGGGAGCGAACTGCCCGATCTGATAATCGTAGACGGAGGTAAGGGGCAACTTAGTTCAGCCTATGGTGTGTTGCAGCAACTGGGCATTGCCGACAAGGTGGCTATAATAGGACTCGCGAAACGTATAGAAGAAGTGTTCTTTCCGAATGATCCTGAACCTTACTACCTTGATCGTACCGGGGAGCCGCTGAAAGTGATAATGCACTTGCGCGACGAAGCACACAGGTTCGGTATCACGTTCCACCGGCAGAAACGTTCCAAGGCTTTTATCAAAAGCGAACTCGAATCCATACCGGGCCTCGGTGAAGTCTCAATCGCCAAGTTGTTTAAAAGATTCAAGACAGTTGCCGCGATTAAGAGAGCTTCCACGGAAGAACTTGCTCAGGTTGTGGGAGAGGCTCGGGCCACTGCCGTCCGAGAATTTTATTCTCGGAGAGATGGACATGATCAATAGTTTTTCGTATTCCGGATACTATGCATTGCAATTTGCTATTTTGCCGAAACAATGTGAAATGTTGATAAATTTGGCATAAATTGTTCATTCTGGATGTGTGGATACATGTTTTTATCCCTATTTTTGGTCAAAAATAGTTGTTTCCTATGGACAAAAGACAGGAGATAGATATTGAACTCGATGAAACGGTTGCTCATGGCAATTATGCCAACCTTGCTATAATTTCACACTCCACCTCGGAATTCGTCATAGATTTCGCGACGTTGATGCCGGGTCTGCCGAAAGCAAAGGTGCGCAACAGGATAATTCTTGCACCCGAACATGCAAAGAGACTGCTGATGTCGCTTCAGGATAACATCACTCGGTATGAGAGCAACGTCGGACGTATAAACATACCGACTCAGGTTTTGCCTGACGACTCTTTGACTCCGACGCCGGGCTTCAATATGGGCGAGGCATAAAAACCTCGCATGCGGACTTCGGAGGAGAGGCTTCAGGGTAACATAACATAATAAAAAGTTCGGATATGAGACTGCGTATTCTAATTGTTTTATTATTTGTCTGCTTCTCTTCCGTCTACATGTCGGAGGCGGTCGAGGCAAAATACGATGCCGTTACTGCGCGTCGGGCCGACGATTTTTTCAATTCGATAGGGGTCAATACACATTTCGGATACGGCGACACGAATTACAGACTTTATGAAGAGAGGCTGAAGCCGCGATTGTTGGAGCTCGGGGTGAAGCATATACGTGAGGACGGCCGGTTCGGTTGGCGTCCTGATGTGATTGCCAAATTCAGGGAGGTCGGTGCTCACGGGATAAAGATGTTGGTGATAGCCCGTGCGGAAGGGGTCCGGAAACTTGTCGAGGATCTTGGCGACATGCTTTGGGGATTGGAGGGCGAGAACGAACCGGATATCTCCAGGAGTGCATATCCGACATGGCCCGAGTACGCGAGGAAGCAGCAGCAGAAATTGTATGATACGATCAAATCCGCATATTCGTGGTTGCCTGTTGTGGGGGTGTCGTTGGCAAATTGCCGGGACAGCCCTGCACGTCTTGGGGATATATCCGATTTGATGGATTACGGCAGCATACATCCTTACGCTGCCGGCCAGCCTCCGATGAACCATTGGGGCTGGGGCATGTCTATGAATACGGCTTTAGAAAAGGCCAGGATAGCCAACGGAGACAAGCCTCTGATTGCTACCGAATGCGGGTACCACAACCGTATCGGCAACAAGGGGCATCCGGGGGTTTCGGAAAAGGCCGCCGCCATCTATCACGTATGTCTACCTTTTGTATATTTCAATCAGGGTATTGTCAGGTCCTATAAGTATGAATTTCTGGATCTTAGGTCCGACCCGGATAATGAGGAGATGGAGTATAATTTCGGTCTTATACGTTGGGACGGAACTCCCAAGCCATCGTTTTATGCGCTTAAAAATCTGTTGGCAATAGTGAAAGATAGTGATGACCCTGAAGATTTTTCTCCCGGTTCCTTGTCTTTTGCCATAGAGGCTCCCGAGCGGGTTTATTCGACCCTGCTTCAGAAAAGCGACGGCAGTTTTTGGCTGGCCTTGTTCCGCAACGTTACCGTGTATGATACGGAAAAGCTGAAGGATATCGAGGTGGAGCCGATAGAAGTTTCGTTGCGTCTTCGAAAAAAGGCGAGGGAGATAGAGGTCTATGTGCCCAATAATTCCGATCAGCCGAGCATGGAGTTTCGTAACTCGCGCCGTCTGAGTCTTCCGCTTGGCAAAGAGCTGGTTATATTGAAGATAGATTAGGGGCTGCCGGTGCGGAGAGTCCACAAAATGCAACCCTTTTGAACCAGGGGGCTATCTGGATTTTTTGTTATGGAGGTTCATGGTCCTCTCCAGGCCGATGGTTGCGAACGATTTTATGGCTTCTCCTGCGGCGGCAAGTCTTTCGGGCATTGCCTCTTTTTCTTCGTGGGTCCATTCGCTGAGCACGTAGTCCACCTGCGCACCCCGGGCAAAATCGTTGCCGATCCCGATTCTCATGCGTGCGTATTCTGTCGTACCCAATAATGCATTGATGCTTTTAAGGCCGTTGTGTCCGCCGTCGCTGCCCTTTCCTCTTATGCGGATTGTCCCGTACGGAAGAGCGAGGTCGTCTGTTACGACCAGCAGATTCTCCATCGGTATTTTTTCTTGTTTCACCCAGTACGCCACGGCTTTGCCGCTCAGGTTCATGTAGGTCGAAGGTTTCAGCAGTATCAATGTACGGCCTTTGTACTTTAGCCTTGCGATTGCACCGTAACGTTCTGGGGTAAAAACAGCATCGGACGCCGCGAGGGCGTCCAATACTTTAAATCCTATGTTGTGGCGGGTTTCGGCATATTCAGCGCCTATATTACCCAGCCCCACTATCAGGTATTTCACTTCGTTGTTATCTTCTGCGGGTTTCGGTTTCCGGAAAAACGTTTTCAGGAGGTTTATCATATTATATATGTTTCCGTTATTTCGATTCTCCGAGAGGAATATGATTGCCTGTCCCGCGATTGCTATTATTTTGTGGCTGCCGCAGCTGCTGCCGCACCACGTGCCGCACGGGTCATCTTGACTGCCGCTACAGCCGTAGTTGCCGGGGTGAGCAATGTGAGGCCTTCGAATTTGAGGTCGCCTACGAAAATGGATTTTCCGAGTTCGAGGTCGGTTATGTCTATAGACAACTCGTCAGGAAGGTTTTCGAGAACGCCTTTTACGTGTAGTTTGCGTTTCATCAGCGAGAGTTTACCCCCCTGTTTAACGCCGATAGAGCTGCCGACGAGTTTCACGGGAATGTCTATCGACACTTCCTGTCCTGGGACTGCGCGGTAGAAGTCTATATGCTGTATTTGTTCTTTGACCGGGTGGAACTGAATTTCGCGCATAACGCCGGTCTCTTTTTTACCGTCGATATCTATGTTGATGATATATGAGTTCGGGGTATAAATAATTGGTTTAACGTCTTTGGCGTCGATAGAGAAATGGATGGTTTCTCCGTTGCCGTAGATAGCTGCCGGGATCATTCCTGCGCGCTGAATTTTTTTAGCTTCTTTTTTGCCGAACGTTTCGCGTTTCTGGGCTTTGATTTCGATGGTTTTCATTTTTTGTATTTTTATGTTGTTTCACTTGGGCGCCTCTCAGCCTTGCGGTCGGTGCATGGCCCCACAGCGCTTGCGGCTGCAAAAATAAGTAATAATACATTAAAAACCAAACATGTCCGATTTTGTTTGAATGGATGTTTGGTATGCGGAGGTTTCTGGTCGGCAGATAAAAAGTGGAGTGTTTTTTTGAAAAAAGTGTAAAATAGGTTTGTTTTCTGAAAATTTTATTACCTTTGCAACCGCAAATTATCCTCAACGCCCAGGTGGTGGAATTGGTAGACACGCTACTTTGAGGGGGTAGTGGCCATTAAGGCCGTGTGAGTTCGAGTCTCGTCCTGGGCACTTCTGAAAAAAGCCGCAACTGACATATTATCAGTTGCGGCTTTTTAATTTTTATTGTTGACAAGTTGGTGACTACTTTTTGTTTACCGAGTTCAAATCGAGTTTGTCGGTTATGATTTCGGGGGCCTCTTCCTCGTAATGGGTGACATATATGAGCGATTTTTCTTCTGTAGCCCACTCTTTGATTATTTGACGCACTCTTGCTTTGTTGTGTATGTCTAATCCGTGCATTGGTTCGTCGAGTATGAGTAGGTCCGGATCTTTTACGAATGCCCTTGCCAGCATTACCATTTGATGTTCGCCGGCAGATACTGTCACGGATGATTTTTCCGCAAGGTGTTCTATTCCGAAAGCCGACATCCATTGCAACGCTGTTTTCTTTTTTTCGTCGCTGTAATCGTACGGGATTCCGATTGTGTCTGAGAATCCCGATGCCACCACATCGAGGCAGCTCACATGTTTGCGGTAGTAGTTTGTTATTTCCGGAGAGATATACCCGATTCGTCTTTTGACGTCCCATATACTTTGTCCCGGTCCATGTTTGCGGTCGAAGAGCGAAATGTCGTTTGCATACCCCTGTGGGTTGTCGCAGAAAACAAGACTTAGAAGCGTGGATTTTCCCGAACCATTTTTCCCCGATAGCAGCCATTTCTCGCCGCGTTTTATTTTCCAGTCGATTCCGTTGAGGATTACTTTCTCCCCGTATTGTATCTTGATGTTTTTAAAATCCAGAATAGTTTCGAATTCTGCCCTCTGATTTGAAGCGTGATGAGGGATGGTCGGTTTTTCGTTGTATCCGAATAGTTTGGTAAACATCTCCCGGTCTGCGAGGAAATCCTTGCGTGACATGGCCGGCAGCAGGGTTTTGTCTTTGATTGGCAGTACATGGCTGGTGACCTGCGGGATGTCGCGCGGATCGGCCACGAGCGTCATGAGTTGAATGCCGCATTGTTCCGTAATGAGTCGGAAGACATCTTCGAGCACCTCTCTCGATCCGGCATCGAGTCCGATATATGGATTGTCGAGTATCAGCAGCCGTGGCTCGGAACGGAGAGCTAAAACTATAAGGGTTTTGCGCAGTTCGCCGCTCGACAGCATATTTACCCTTTTGCCCATCAGGCTGCCTATGTGGAATATCTCCATGAAACGTTCGGTCGTTTGGTCTGTGATGCCTTCGAACAGTTCGTCCACGAAAGGAGCTGTCTGGATATCTCCGGTGTTCCAGCGTTGCTGATAATATGAGTTGCCTGCGTCGAAGATGGTGTATATGTCGGTGAATGCTACATATTTGGCTATTGTGCTTGTTCTTTCGCCCATGCTGTTGCGGACTTTTCCCGAAAGAAGCGCCTGTTGTTCGAGCATGATGGATACGAGTTGGGTCTTGCCCGCACCGTTAGGGCCTATCAGGGTCCAGTTCTCCCCCTTGCCTATGTTCCATGTTATCGGATGCCGGAATTTGTATGCATCGAAACGCGGCACCGCCGCATCAATCTCTATGAGCGTATTGCTATCCATATTCTTGGCTTTTTGTGCTTGATGAAAATGCAAAGATAGGCAACAATATTGAGGGGTATCAAACAAAGCCATATTTTTACTACCTTTGTTTCGCATTCGGTTCCCGCACTCTGCCCAGTTGCAGAGGGGATTAAAAGGGAATGCCGTGAGATGCGGCAACAGTTCCCGCTGCTGTGAGTTCTCGGGGGAGGTCACGATGTGTCGGCTTTGGAAACAAATACGCATCGTGTCTGATAAATCCCCGCAATGTGTTCGGTCATTCTTTGCCACTGCTTTCGGTATCGGAGGGCGGGAAGGCGTCCGGACATGAACGAGTCAGAAGACCTGCCTATGTTGTTTCGACGGATTTGCTCCTACGGAGAATGGGAGAAAGAACCGGCGCTTGTCTCGCTGAAATAGTTGATTCAGCCCCATCGAGGTTCATTCTTCATTTTTCTGCAAAGGGCCTGAATTTTTAGCGAGATGATAAAGACCCTTAGTTTTTTATCTTATATGGTGCGGATTGTGGTTTCGTCCGCATGTGTCTTGTCGTGCCTCGCGTCATGCATCGAATATGATCCGATAAGGCAGGAGGACCTCGGTGAATTCACGGGCGAAGGAGTCTTTATTCTCAACGAGGGTAACTTCATGTACGGGAATTCGTCGCTATCTTATTATGATCCGGAGACCGGAAGCGTAGAGAACGATGTGTATTCCAGGGTCAACGGAGAGAAGCTGGGCGATGTTGGCCAGTCGATGTCCATTCGCGACGGGAAATGTTATCTGGTCATGAACAATTCGCGCGAGATATTGGTGATAGACGTCAACACTTTCGGACTGGTCGGTAGCGTTACGGGACTCACCTCTCCCCGCTACATTCATTTTCTGAGCGGGCGGAAAGCCTATGTTACCGATCTCTATGCCTCGCGCGTAACCATAATAGATCCGCAGACATGCCGGATAACCGGATATGTCGATACTCCCGGCCATGCTTCGACCGAACAGATGGTGCAGTACGGGAAATATGTCTTCACCAACTGCTGGTCGTACGACAATAAGATACTCGTGATAGATTCGGAGATTGACGAGGTTGTGGATGAGATCGAGGTCGGGATACAGCCGGTTTCGATGACAATGGACCGTTACGGTAAGATATGGGTCATAACCGACGGTGGATATGATGGAAGTCCGTACGGATGGGAGGCTCCTGGGCTTTACCGTATCGACGCCTCCACACGTGAGGTTGAGGAGGTGTTCAGATTTAAGAAGGGGGATTCTCCTTCGGAGATATGCACAGACGGTGATGGCGAGATGCTTTATTTCATCAATAAATCGGTTTGGAGCATGTGGGCGCTGGACGAACGCCTGCCCGTTAAACCTCTGGTTGCCGCTCCGTCCGGTCACTCCATATTTTATGGTCTTGCCGTCGATCCTGCGAATTCGGATGTTTATGTTGCCGATGCCATAGATTATTCGCAGCCCGGAGTCGTATATCGGTTCAGACAGGACGGTACGGCTGTGGATACGATCAGGGTGGGAGTTACCCCCGGCGCGTTTTGTTTCAAATAGGTGGATGGTCGTATTCGGGTTTGTCCGAAGTGTCCGGCAGGCATGCACAGCCGTTTTATCGGGTCGTGAGAGTGTTTTTAGTGTGGAACCGACCGGGCACCGCATGGTTGTGACAGCACTTTGGTGGCAATCACCTGGGGAGGCGAATATGCATGGCGTTTCGTTCTGCCTCGACGAGGGGGCAGGAAGTGAAAGGACCGTATGTTTGTGGTTAAAAAAAATTACTTGCCGAATCAAAATGTAGGTTATGAAGAATATATTTTCTGCACTTGTGTTTGCGATCTTTGGCTGCTTGGCGCTCTCTTCATGCAGCAAGGACAAAACCATTGAGGTTTCGAAACCCAAGATAACTTTCGATAACGGGACTGGGGTTTACGAAGTCAAGGTGGGACGCGACATAACCATTACGCCGATTGTCGAGGTCGCCGAGAATCCCTCGTATTCGTGGATAATGGAAGGTCAGGTGGTTTCCACCCATCTTTCCTATCGGTTCACCGACACGGATGCCGAAGGAGAATATTACCTTACGTTCAAGGTTACGGCCTCGAACGGCACGGTGCAGGAGGATGTCAGGGTGGATGTGTTGCCGTTGCAACCGCCTGTTATCTCTCTGCCTGTGACTGATGAAGATATTATTACAGCCGTTGTCGGTCGTCAGCTTGTTATCCAGCCCAGCGTCGTAAACGGTGACTATGCGACATTTCAATGGTTTGTCGACGGGGAAGATGCCGGCACATCGAGAGATCTCGTATTCCGCAGGGATGCCGTAGGCGATTACGACATTACGCTTACCGTGAGGAATGAAGACGGTCCGGATACGAAAAGTGCGGTCGTGAGAGTCGGGCCGGTTCCTTCTGTAAGCATATTTTTCGAGAAAGATCAATATAGCGTTCCTCGGGGCCGCAAGATAGTTCTGGCACCTTATATTTCAGATGCGGATCCGGAAGTCACCTATACCTGGAAGGTTGACAATGTTGTGCAACCCTCTTCGGGACCGATTCTTTCATGTGATGTGGACCGCGATTGTATGGTTGAGCTTGTTGCACAGGGCGCTTACGGCAGTGATTCCAAAACTGTCATGATAAAATGCGTCGAGCCGGAGGGAACTTATAAGCGCGCCAAAACGGCCGACAGCAACTCTTCGTCGGACAGAGTTTTCGAATTTCTGCCTGCTCCCGGTCAGTTTGTCAACGAGGGTTATACCGCTGCCGACATGCGGCAGGCATGCGAATACGCTCAAAGCCGGTTGGATGCCGGGGATTATGTTTCGCTCGGTGCTTTCGGCGGTTACATCGTGGTGGGTTTCGACCATAGCATCGAGAGGCGTGAAGACGGTGAGGCGGATTTTGCTGTGCTCGGCAATGCCTTTTCCACGAGCAGCGAGGCGGGCATAATATGGGTGATGCAGGATGAGAACGGTGACGGCGAGCCTAACGACACATGGTATGAACTCAAAGGGAGCGAATTCGGCAAAGAGGGTACGAACCGGAATTATGCTGTGACCTATTACAAGCCTTCGGGACCCAGGCAGGCCGTGCGTTGGGTCGACAACATGGGGAATACGGGCACTGTCAACTGGCTTGCCATACATGCTCAGGACTCATATTATCCGGCGTGGGTGGATTCGCCGTCTTATACTTTGCGCGGCACCTGTCTGGGGCAGAATACCTCGTTCGATCCCTCGATCGGATGGCAAATCAACGAGCCGTTCGACTGGGGATATGCGGATAACCTGGGGGCTGATTATAAGAATAACGCTCTTCAGGCCAGAATCGAAAATGCGGTTTATGCCGATGGCACTCCGGCCGATCTGGAATATATAGATTTCGTGAAGATTCAGACGGCCATAAACGGCAAGGCCGGTGCTTTGGGAGAAATATCGACCGAGGTGTGCGGTGTAAGGGATCTCGGGTTGTGATGCGATACGATTCCGACGTAAAAATTAATCGAGGGGTTTGCGGAGTAATCGGACGTGCATTTGCCTTTCGCAGAATTGATGATTTCTTGGGATGAAAAGATTCGTAATATCGTTGTTTGTATTTTTGCCGGCGATTCTCTCTGCACAGGGCGGGATGTTCGACAGGACGGTGGAGTTGAATACGGTTCAGGTTGAGGCAGGGAAACCGCTCGAAGAGATAGGCCTGCAAATGACGCCGCTCGATTCTGTCACGTTGCGCGATAATATCAGCAACTCCATGGCCGATGTATTGGCGCTCGGCAGCTCCATCTTCATTAAGTCCTATGGGCGTGGCACCTTGGCTACGGCATCGTTCAGGGGGACGGCACCTTCGCATACGCAGGTTTTGTGGAACGGTATGAAACTCAGTTCTCCGATGCTCGGCATGGTCGATTTTTCGCTGATTCCCTCCTATTTTATAGATGCTGCCGACCTGTATCACGGATCGAGTTCCGTTGGCATGACCGGCGGCGGTCTCGGAGGAGCCGTGGTTTTGGGCAACGAACCCTTGCGCGAAGAGGGTTTGGGTGTGCGTTATATCCAGGGCATTGGCAGTTTCGACACGTTCGATGAGTTTCTGAGGATAACCTATGGCAGTGGCAGGTGGCGTTTTTCGACACGAGTGCTCTATTCCTCTTCGGACAACGATTTCGAGTATACCAATTATAACAAAAAGGTACTTGTCAAGGACGATGAAGGCCGAATAATAGACAGTTATTACGGGAAGGCTCGTAACCGTAACGGTGGATTCAGGGATTTGCATGCTTTGCAGGAGATCTATTACGATGTAGGTGGCGGACACAGGCTTTCGCTTTCGGCCTGGTATATGGACTCGCAGCGGGGAGTGCCGACACTGAGTACCGATCGCGAGCAGGATCGCTATTACAAGACGCAGCAGGACGAACGGACTCTCAGGGCCGTAGCGGGATGGGACATGACACGAGGAGCGTTCGACATGTCGGCGAAAGCGGGATATACATATACCGATCTCGGCTATTTTTACGAAAAGGAGGTCGGTTCGGACCAGGTGAAGAGGATGATAGATTCCCGCAATTATGTCAATTCGCTGTTTGGGCGTTTCGATGCCGAGTATTATCTGGGCCAGAAATGGCTCTTCAGTGCGAATGTTGCCGTGCATCAGCATGATGTGTACAGCCGTGACAGAGCCGTCATAGTGCAAAACGGAGAGCGGAAGGTGGTCGGGTATGACAAGGCCCGGAGCGAGATTTCAGCTTTTGCTGCCGTACGTTACAAGCCTACGGAGCGATTGGGCCTCGCCGTAAACATGCGTGAGGAGTATTACGACGGGTTTACCCCGCTGATTCCTGCTGGATTTTTCGAATATATGGTTTCGCAGAGAGGGAATGTTCTGCTCAAGGCATCGGTTTCGCGCAATTACCGCTATCCGACTCTTAACGATCTCTATTTCCAGCCAGGAGGCAATCCCGACCTTAGGCCCGAAAGGGGATTTACATACGATGCAGGGACAGAAGTGCGTAAAACCGACGGGAGGGTGCAATTCGACGGAGAGGTAGCAGTATTCGATTCTCATATCGACGACTGGATACTTTGGCGTGCCATGCACAACGGAGTGTGGACTCCGGTGAATGTCAAGGAGGTTCACAGCTACGGTCTTGAGACGCGTGCGAGACTTGCCGCCGATCTTGGGGAAGAGTTGAGCATCGTTCTGAACGGTAATTACACTTATACGCGGGCCGTGAACGAAGGCGAGCCGATGAGCGAAGAGGACAAATCCGTTGGCAAGCAGTTGGTGTATATTCCGAAGCATTCGGCGGCGGTGGTGGGTGTTCTGAGGTGGCGCATGTGGGAGTTTTCCTATAAGTGGAATTATTACAGCGAGCGTTACACCGCCTCGAGCAATGACATAAATACCATAGCCCCTTATTTCATGAGCGACGTTTCGCTCGAAAGAGAGCTGTATTTCAAGTGGGGGAATATATCGTGCAAGATAGCAGTGAACAATCTCTTCGACGAGGAGTACGAGTCGGTCCTGTCGAGACCGATGCCGGGCCGTAATTTCGGGATATTTATAGGGATAACACCATTGTTTGGAAAGCGATGAAGGGTTGCCTGGCAGAGCCGGCGTGATTAAGGTCAGATAGAAAAATCCCGGGACGATCGTCCCGGGATTTTTCTATCTGACGTGCAATATTTCACTTCCCGTTAATCAAGTTTTTTAACCTTGGCCTGCCGGATCTTTCTTAATAATTGCCGATGATTTTATCGGGCTCCGAATTTTCCGGTTAATTTTGCGTTGCCTTGGCGGTTGTCAGGCGAGGAACAGAATCATAAGTTGTGCGCACAATACCCTCAGGAACATTGTAAGCGGGTATACAGTGGCGTAACTTACCGATGGAATATCATTGCCCGAACTTTCATTGGCATAGGCGAGCGCAGGCGGATCGGTCATGGCGCCGGCTATTAGGCCAGCGATCGAGAAAAAGTTGGTCTTGAAAACGACTCTGGCGATTATGCCGACGATGAATAGCGGGACGAGCGTTATCAATATTCCGTAGCCTATCCATTTGTATCCGCCGCCAACTACCGTATCGACGAATCCTGCTCCTGCACCGAGTCCCACGCATGCCAGGAAGAGTGCGATGCCTATTTCGCGAAGCATAAGGTTTGCACTCATGGTTGTATATGTGACCAGTTTGTATTTGGGCCCGAAACGGCTGATGAGTATCGACACGATCAGAGGTCCACCGGCAAGGCCCAGTTTTATGGGCTGCGGTACTCCCGGGAAAACGACAGGAATGCTACCGAGTATTACACCCAGTACGATTCCGAGGAAAATAGGGAACAGGTTCGGGTGGTCGAGCCGTTTGAGCGAGTTTCCGAGTACTTTTTCGACTTCGTCGATTGCTCCTTCGGTTCCCACTACCGTAACGCGGTCGCCGATCTGCAGTTTGAGTGCCGGGAAGGCTACAAGATCTATACCCGAACGGTTTACACGGGTAATGCTCACTCCGAAACTGCGCAGTCTGAGTTTCGACAGGGATGTGCCGTTGAGTTCCGATTTGGTTATCAGGATGCGTCGTGAAATGAGTTTTGCGTTCAACTGATACCAGTCGACTTCGGTTTCTTCTCCCAGAAATGCCGTGATTGCAGCTGCGGCCGATGGTGATGTTATGATCTGTACGTCGTCGCCGGCGAACAGCACCGTTTCCGAGTTTGCCATTTTCACCACTCCGTCCTCTTTTCTCCTGATGCGCGATATGACGTAATTACGGTTGATGAGGTCGTGGATTTCGCTGACTGTTTTGCCGTTTATGGAGGGGTTAGTCAGATTCAGCGTAAGTTCCTTGGCGACGGCGTCTTTTGTTCCGGCGTCGGTTTTGAGGGCCAGTTCCTCTTCTTTCTGTATGTCTATTCTGAAGATATGGCGGAAGAGGATCATGGTGAAGATCATGCCCACTACGGCGAGTGGATAGGCGACGGCATAGCCGGTAGCTATGTCGGGGTTGTCCATCCCTGTCAATTCGCTTGCTGCCTGTTGTGCCGCGCCAAGTCCCGGGGTGTTGGTAACGGCTCCCGACATGATACCTACCATCGTAGTGATCGGCAGGTCGGTAACTTTGTATATTACCAATGTGGTTGCGACCCCGAGGAGTACAATGGAGAGCGCCATCATGTTTAGCTTTATGCCTCCCTTTTTGAAGGAAGAGAAGAATCCTGGCCCAACTTGGAGCCCTATGGAATAGACGAACAGGATCAATCCGAATTCCTGCATGAACTGCAGCAGATGTTCGTTCAGTTGCATTCCGAAATGTGCGATTGCTATACCTGCGAAGAGTATCCATGTTATGCCGAGCGATACACCTGCTATCTTGACCTTGCCGAGTATTACCCCAACGGCGATCACAACGGCCAGAATCAGGATCGAATGTGCGATACCGCCTCCCCATTGGGTGGAACTTCCGAAAAATAAGTCTGAGAACCAGCTCATAAAACTGATAAAAAATGGATTGGATTTAATCCCGCAAATCTATGATAAAAAAATCACATGGGAAAGTTTTTCGGTGAGGTTGAGGGTTTTGTTATCAGTAAATAGGGAAAAAAGCCTATTTGGTCTTGATATCATGTTGGTTTTCGTCATCTGGATTAGTGTTTGTGAAATACAGATAAAGGGAGCGAGGCCCGAAGGCCTCGCTCCCTTTATCGTGAAATGGCTGTGTGCTGATTATTCTATGACGCCGACCCAGCCGCCGTTGCGGGCTATGTGCATTGTAACTTTGTCGCCTTTTTTGACTTTGGCAGTTTTTTTACGGTAATCCATGGCCTGTCTGGGGGCGTTGATGCCGTCTTCGAACCATGTCATTGTGTATTCGCGGCCTTCGTCGAGGAAGTCGAGTGTGATGTCGACATCGCGCCAGTTGGGTTTGTCTTCGCCGCACATTGCGCCCACGAACCATTTGTTGCCCTTACGTTTCGCTACCGATACATACTTGCCGGGTTCTACGGCCAGGGCACGCGTTTCATCCCAGGTTACGGGTACTGAAGTAATGAAATCGGTGCACTCTTTTTCACGGTAGTAGAGTGTGGGGTTATCGGCGAGCATCTGGAATCCTGTTTCGAACAGTACGAACAGAGCCATCTGGTATGCCCGCGTGCCGATGCTGCCCGAGTTTGGTCTTTGTGCACTGTAAGCATTCGGCTGCATCGAGAACATTGCGCCTGGGGTGTAGTCCATTGGCCCTACCACGTTGCGCATGAGAGGCAACCATACGCTATTTTCCGGACGGCAACCGCCCATCCGTTCCATGCCGTTTACTCCTTCGTAAGTCACGACGTTCGGATATTTGTATTCGATCCCGCCGGGTTTGAACGATCCGTGGAACGATATGAGGAGTTTGTTTTTTGCAGCTTCTGCAGCGACTTTTTCATACCAGTGGGTAATCCATTGGTCGTTGCGGTCCATGAAGTCGATCTTGAGGCCTTTCACGCCCCAGCTGCTGAGTTCCTGGAACAGACGGTCGAAGTTGTTCTCCACGCTTGTCCATGTTAACCACAGTACGATGCCGACACCTTTTTCTTCTCCGTAGCGAATCAGTTCCTTCAGGTCGATGTTCGGGTTGGGAGTGAACGGATCCTGCGTACGTGCGGCCCATCCCTCGTCCATTATGATGTAAGGTATGCCGAAGTTTGAAGCGAAGTCGATGAAGTATTTATATGTTTCGGTATTGAGTCCCGCTTCGAAATTCACGTCGGGACCGTATGGTATGGCTCCGTTCCACCATTCCCAGCTGATGAGGCCGGGTTTGATCCACGATGTGTCTTCGATTGCCGATTCAGGGGCGAGACGTGCTGTCATGGTCGTTTCGAGCAGTTCACCGGCATTTTCGACTATGACGAAGTAACGCCATGGGTATTCCCTTGCTCCGGATGTGCGGGCGATGCAGTCGGCCTCTTTTGTGATCTTCATTGAACGGTCGCCCTGGGGTTCCTGTTCGAGCATGTACTTCTGGAATGTAGATGTTATGCCATTGCCGGCCGTACCCTTGATGAACATCTGCGGATAGTCCAGTACGCCGGATTCGCAAATGAGTATCATGTTGCCGTCAGGAGTTTCGAACAGTGACGGGAGGTTCGATTTTTTGTCTTCGGCTTTCCAGTCGGAAAGGTTCATGTGTGAATAGTTTTCCTCCTGGTTTGTGCGGAAATCGTTCGACAACTGGAGATGCGCTTTGTATCCGGCCGGGAAGTTGACTGCAAACTCTTCGTCCATTATTTCCACGTCATTTTTGCCCGATGTGACGAACCGATAGGCCACGCCGTCGTCATAAGCGCGGAATTCGACAGAAAAGTCTTCGCGGAAATTGAGCGTGAGCTGGTTGTAGCGATTTTCGATAGTGGCGAACTTATAGGCTATGACCGGGGTGAACTCTTCGTCGACCGAAGTGGTTTTAGAGTTTCTGAGTTTCGAATTCTGACCGTAAGTTTCTTCACGGGTGGCGAGACTCAGATAGCTGTCTGCGATCACCTGTTTCCCGTCGAGAGAGACGTTGTAAGATATGCGTTCGTCGGCATTGATATTCATTTTGATCTTGCCGTCGGGCGAAGATAGCTCGAACGTACGCGCAGAAGTAGCCCCGACAGCCGTGAGGCATAACAAGGAGCATAAAAGAACATGGATTTTTTTCATGGATGATATGTTAAGTTTTAAGGTTGTAAATCGATTGCCTGTATTCGCAAATATATCGATTCTGGCATTATTTGTTCATAAAGTTGTCAAAATTTTCGATTTTTTCTGAACAAACCGTAATAACCCGTGTTGGAATCAGCCTGTAAAATGGGATTATCTTTATATATTTGCAGAAATACGACCCGGGAAGGCGGATGCCTTGCCTGAAGAAACTTAAAAATTTCCATATAATGTTAAAAAGACTTTTGTTTGCAGCTTTGGCCGTAGTTATTTTGGCTGCCGCCTCAAGCTGCCGTACCGACAAGGCAAATGAAGAACAGACGCGACTGTCGGATTATGTGAATACTCAGATGGGTTCGCTTTCCGAATTCGCGCTCTCGACAGGTAATACCTACCCGGCTACAGCAGTGCCGTGGGGTATGAATTTCTGGACGCCGCAGACCGGAGAGATGGGTGACGGATGGACTTATCGTTATGACCGCTACAAGATTCGCGGTATCAAGCAGACCCACCAGCCGAGTCCCTGGATCAACGATTATGGACAATTCTCGCTGATGCCGGTCAAGGATCGTACGAAAATAGATCAGAATGCGCGTGCGAGCTGGTTTTCCCACAAGTCCGAGGTAGCCAAGCCCTATTATTACAGTGTCTACCTTGCCGACCACGATGTGGTTGCCGAACTCGCACCGACAGAACGCGCTGCGATATTCCGCTTCACTTTCCCCGAGAGCGACCAAAGCGCTGTTGTGGTAGATGCTTTCGACCGCGGTTCCTATATCAAGATTATGCCGGAAAGCAATACGGTAGTGGGTTACACGACTCGTAACAGCGGCGGAGTTCCGCGTAACTTCCGAAATTGGTTTGTAATTCAGTTCGACACGCCGTTCGATATGGCTCAGGTGTGGGAGGGCGGACACGAGATTCGCGAAGGCCTGGAATATGAAGGAAATCACGCACTTGCGGTGATCGGTTTCGATACCGAACGCGGACAGAAGATCAATGCACGTGTTGCCTCTTCGTTCATCAGTCTCGACCAGGCATTCCTCAACCTCAAGGAACTCGACGATGACGACTTCGAAACGGTCAAGAGTAAAGCACAAGACCGTTGGGATGAAGTACTCGGTCGTGTCAAGGTCGAGGGAGGTACAGTCGATCAGTACCGTACATTCTACTCGTGCCTCTACCGCAGTGTGCTGTTCCCGCGCAAATTCTATGAAATAGATGCCGAAGGGAATGTCATGCATTACAGTCCTTATAACGGACAGGTCCTTCCGGGATATATGTATACCGATACTGGTTTCTGGGATACGTTCCGTGCGCTGCTTCCGCTTGTGAATCTGTTGTATCCCGAGGTTTCCACTGAAATACAGAAGGGGCTTGTCAACACGGCGCTCGAGAGCGGATTCCTTCCCGAATGGGCCAGCCCGGGACACCGTGGATGCATGGTAGGTAACAATTCTGCATCTGTGGTTGCCGATGCTATGGTCAAAGGCATTACGGGTCAGGATCTGGATGTGCTTTACGATGCCATGGTGCATGCTACCAACAACGTGCATCCCCGAGTAAGTTCCACCGGGCGTCTCGGTCATGAATACTATAACGAACTGGGTTATATTCCATACAACGTTGGCATAAACGAGAACGTGGCCCGCACGCTGGAGTATGCTTATGACGACTGGTGCATATTGCAGGTGGCCAAGAAACTCGGACGCCCGCAGAAAGAACTCGATCTTTGGGCGGCGCGCAGCCAGAACTACCGCAATGTGTTCGACAAATCGACGAATCTTATGCGCGGACGAAACGAGGACGGCTCGTTCCAGGAACCGTTCAGCCCGTACAAATGGGGCGATGCCTTTACGGAAGGGAACAGTTGGCACTATACATGGAGTGTTTTCCATGATATCCAGGGTCTTATAGATCTCATGGGCGGCGAAGAAGAATTCGTTACGATGCTCGACTCGGTGTTCGTTGTACCTCCGGTATTTGACGACAGCTATTACGGGTTCCCTATTCACGAGATCACCGAGATGACCGTAATGAATATGGGCAACTATGCGCATGGCAACCAGCCCATACAGCACATGATATACCTGTACGACTGGGCGGGACAGCCGTGGAAAACGCAATACTGGGTGCGCAATGTAATGGACAGGATGTATACCGCCAATCCTGACGGTTATTGCGGTGACGAAGATAACGGACAGACATCGGCATGGTACGTATTCTCTGCATTGGGTTTCTATCCGGTGTGTCCGGCTGCCGACGAGTATGCCATTGGTGCGCCTTTGTTCAAGAAGGCCACCATTACCCTTGCGAACGGCAAGAAAATCGAAATAGATGCGCCCGAAAACAGTGCGACGAACTTCTATGTAGATGGCATTCGCTTTAACGGCAGAAATTATACGAAAAACTATTTCAGCCACTCGCAACTGATGAAAGGAGCAAATGTTAAGTTTGCCATGTCCGATGAGGCCAATACAAAGCGCGGGACGAAACCACGGGATTATCCCTATTCTTTCTCCAACGAAAAGAAATAGGACAATAACGTTATTCAATTAAAGCGGCGCCACCTGTTAGTGGCGCCGCTTTAATTGTTACTGGAGTCGAGAGATAGGGAAGATTCTGTTTCCCTGGTTTTCTATGTGTTATCTCTGGAGATTGCGTCGACGGATTAAAACAGTTTCTTTTTCGAGGTGGTGATGACGAAGTCCTTAAGGTAAAAAGGTTCGAAGTAGGCAACATCTTCGAAGCGACCGGTATTGAATGCCTCATATGCGGGTTTTACCAATCCTCTTGCAGACGGGGCAACTTCGGCGAATCTTACCCCTTCTTTCGGGAGGGTATTGATGCATTTTGCCGCACCGTTACCGAAAATCACGAATTCGCCGCCATTGCCTATAAATCGGGAGAAACTTTCCGGTGTGATAATATGTGCCCCTGCATCCGACAATGGGAGTATGTTCGAGTCGAATACCTGTGCGTATACCTCCATGCGACGTGCGTCGATCATGGGGCATAGTTTGGTTGTGTTCCAATTTTCGACATCGAGTATGCCGGCTTGATGGTCTTCGGCTGCGACATAGGCAAGTGCTTCGAGCGAACCGATTCCGATAAGCGGGATCCCCAGTGCATAACAGATTCCCTTTGCCGTAGAGACGCCAATGCGAAGACCGGTGTATGATCCTGGTCCCTTGCCTACTGCGACCGCATCGAGATCTTCGGGATCGTATTCGTTGGCTTTCAGCAGCTCGTCTATATATAGTGCCAGTTTGCGTGCGTGATCCTGTCCTCCGCTGCTTTCGCGCAGTGCGAGCAACTCGCCGTTATTGGAAAGGGCTGCCGAACAGATATCCGTTCCCGTTTCGATGCTTAAGATAAGTGCCATATTTTATGATCTTGCTTTTTTCATGAATTCTTCTATTTCGGTCACTGTAGCCGGTACGCGCTTTTCGCCGAGCATTCGGTTGCCCGTCTCGGTCACCAGCAGGTCGTCCTCTATGCGGATACCGCCGAATTTCGCATACTTTTCGGTCGCCGCAAAATTAATGAACTCTTTGTTAATTCCTTCACTGCGCCATTTTTCTATGTAGTCGGGGATAAAATATATTCCCGGTTCGACGGTCATGACCATTCCTGCCTGCAACCGTCTGCCCATGCGCAGGGCGCTGACGCCCAGTTGGGCGCTTCGTTCCGTTTCGAGGTCGTAGCCTACGTATTTTTCGCCGATGTTTTCCATGTCGTGCACGTCGAGTCCCATCATGTGGCCGAGGCCATGGGGCATGAACAGGGCGTGGGCCCCTGCGGCCACGGCTTGCTGTGGGTCCCCTTTGATAATACCCAGGTTGTGTAGTCCCTCTGTTATTACGAGACAGGCTTCGAGGTGGATGTCGCGGTACAGTTTACCCGGTGCGCTTATTTCGAATGCGCGGTCGTTGGCGGCCAGTACTATTTCATATATGTCCCGCTGCATTTGGGTGAATCTTCCGCTTACGGGGATGGTACGTGTGATGTCGCTGCAGTAGTTCATAGAGGTTTCGGCACCGGCGTCGCACAGCAGCAGGCGTCCCGCTTCGAGTGTATTGCCGTACGAATGGTTGTGCAGCGTCTCTCCGTTCTGCGACACTATCGAGGGAAAAGAAACGCCTGTACCGTATTTGAGAGCCACTCCCTCTATTGTTCCCGCTATTTCGCGTTCTGTGATTCCGGGGCGGCACATTGCCATTGCCGTGGTGTGCATTTTGTAGCCTGTCTCGCAGGCTCTTTCGATCTCGGCTATCTCTTCGTGGCTTTTCTTGTCGCGCAGTGAAACGACGGCAAGAGCCAGTTCGACTGACGAGCGGTCGGACACTACGTCGACGTCGATACCAAGAAGTGATGACAGTGCGAGTTTGGTTTCTGCTCTGTACGGCGGCAGGAAATGTATGTGACGTCCTTTGCGGATTGCCAGTGAGAGGTCTTCGCGCAGTCTGGCGAGACTGCGCGTGGCGTTTACGGCGCACTCTGCTGCCATTTCCTTGATGGATGGCTGAGGACCGCTCCAGATGATGTCGCCCATTGAGGCGTCATCACCGTACAGGATCTCTTCTCCGGTGTCGATGTCGAGTATGCCCCACAACCCTGGGCGGTCGATTCCGAAAAAATATAGAAATGTACTGTCCTGACGGAAACGGTATTCGTTGTCGGGATAGTTTACCGGCGATCCGGTATTTCCGGGCAAGAGTATGATGCCGCCACGTGTGACCCTCTGTTTTAGGAGGTCTCTGCGGATTGAATATGTCGAAGGGGAAAACATCGTCCGGAGTTTATCGGTGTGTATTGTGTTGTCTGATTCTTTCTCAAAGGTAGGAAAAAGTTATCTTTGTACGGTCATACATTAGGTTGCAAATATGTACGGTTTTCGAATATTTGTCAGAACGGTTTTATTGGGGGTTTTGCTGTCGGTTGCGGTTTGTGTTGCTTCTGCGCGCGAAGTGGTGAAGATCGCGTTCTATAATGTCGAGAATTTTTATGATACGATACCCGATCCGGCGGGTGGCGATACCGAGTATTTGCCCGGAGGGACACGTAACTGGGATACTGAACGTTATTCCGCAAAACTGACCAATATTGCCCGCGTATTGGATGAACTCGATGCAGACGTGGCGGGTCTTGCGGAGATCGAGAACGAAACTGCGGTACGTGATCTTGTGATGACGCTAAGGACGGATTATAACTACATTTATCTTTCGGGCGGCGATTCGAGGGGAATGAGTCTGGCCGTCTTGTACAAAGGCGACAAATTCGTACCGGATACGGCGCGGCTGGTCGGGATAGCTTCGTCGCGGAAGGCGCTTTACGTGCGAGGCGAACTCTATGGCGAGAGGGTGGATGTGATCGTGTGCCACATGCCCTCGCAAATGAATGCTGCTCGTTACCGCGACCGGGGGTTGGCTTCGCTATACGGTTATGTGGAATATTTGCACGGACATGACCGTGACGCACGCATTATACTTGTCGGAGACTTCAATGCCGATCCTGCCGACAGGATTATGAAACGCAGGTTCCATACTGCGGAGGTTGCCGTTGACGGTCGCCGTCCGCTTTTCGCTCCTTTGTCGCAACTTGCCGCACATGGAGTTGGTTCTTATGTATACAATAATCGTTGGCTGCTGTATGATAATATTTTTCTGAGTACGCGCTTTCTTGGAGGAGACGGGTTTCGTTATCTCGATTCCGGCATATTTTTACGCCCGTGGATGCTCGACAATGAGACAGTCTCCCGGAAGGGATATCCTTTCAGGACTTTTGCCGGTGGTGTATATTTGGGTGGTTACAGCGATCATCTTCCGGTATTCGTGTTGTTGGTGCGGGATTGAGGCGGTTGCGTGTTTGATTTTGACGCACGGATCATCGGCGGGCAATCAGGTTTTTCCGTTCAAAACAAAGAGCCGTCCTGTTGCGGACGGCTCTTTGTTTGGTATAAACAGTGGCTATTAGAATCTTATGTTGAATGACAGAACGGCGTTGTGATTAAAGAGTTCCGATTTGATTGCGTTGCTTCTGCCGTAGTCTATTTCCGTTATTCGGGATGCGTAAACATTTGGCTCGACCTCGACAAGGTTGTTGTCCGGACCGTAGTAGTAGAAGAGTTCATATCCCGTATAATTCGTTTTCATGAAAACGTAGGTAAGGTCGAGGGAGTATTTGTTGTTAAAGCGATATCCGATACCTGCCGAAAGATTCATCGATTTATAAGGAAGAGGTTCGTTGTATATTTCGTTGCTTTTCTTCAGGAATGAACCGTTGTAGGCGAAACCTGCCCTGAGCGCAAAAGCCGGCGTCACTTTGTATTCACCTCCCACGCGGACGATATGGCGTGGTTTGTAAGTCTCTTTGACGGTTTGTTTCAGTGTTTCGAATTCATCGTCGGGCACATAATCGGGAACTCTTATACGCATCCAGTTGTAGAAGTCGCATTCGTAGTCTAATGCAATAAGTCCTTTGTTGCCGAACGTATATGAAACCCCTGTCAACAGACGTCCATGGGTGTTGTAATCGTAATCATATTCCCAAGTGTCGGAGTTGTCGTAGTAAGCGTTGCTGGGGAAGACGGTCTCCATGGATGCGGAGTAGTGTTTGGTTACCGTGCTCCATGTGGGGGTATGGAATGCCAATCCGAGACGCAGTCCGGCAACCGGATTGAATATGGCGCCTATCTTGAAGTTGAAACCGGATCCTGACATGCGACTATATTGACTGTAGGTCATACTGTTGGCAGGCATATCCGCACCGCTGTTGTTGGTGTAGGTTTCGGTATAGGTAACGTTTTGTCTGCGGTATATGTCCTGTAGCCCGAGTGAAAATCCGATATAGGTATGTCCCTTGATGTTGAATCCGCCGGCAATATTGTATTCGCCCGCGCTACCTCTTGAGTCGACTTGCAGTCGGTGGCCTACAGAGGCGATCCGGTCTGTCTCCCAAAGGTCAACGCCGCGTAAATAATAGGTCTTGTTTTCCAATTCTTCATATTTGTTCGGATATTCGTCCGGCCATTGGGACTCGATATTTTTCCATTGTTCGTCGGCGGGGAAAGTGTGGACGCCGACAAGACCGGTTCTTACTCCGAGTATTGCACCCCAGTCTTTCGGCGACATGTCGGGGTTGCCCCATGGTGTGTAGTCGCGACTGTTGTCCAGCCAGTCGCGCGGAATGCCGAAAAGTTGCAGGGCGAACACCTCTCCGAGCGACATGTGGTCGGAGCGCATGGAGAAGTCCCCCCTGTAGTTGTAGTCGGCAAGGCGGTTGTACGAAAACCCGAATGTGAAACTCGTCAGATCGCCCAGGCCCTGGTAGAAATTAAGTGCCACTCCGATATTGTTGGGGGCGAAGTTGGCTTTGGCTCTGCCATTGTCGGATATTATTAGGGGGCTCGAGTTTTTGTACTTCGACACCGACATGTTCAGGCTAACTCCGAATTCCGATGATTGATACATACCCAATCCCGCAGGGTTTATTCCCATACTCGAGAGGTCTGCGCCGAGTGATGTGTATGCGCTGCCCATCGCGATGCTGCGGGCGGTTCCGAATCCGTTGTTGACCGACGAGAGAATAGGGAGTTCGTCTGTGTAGGAGCGATATCGCGAGAGCAGGTATCCCTGCGCGTATGGGTAAGAATCCTGTGCAGCCAGCGATCCTGTCGAAGCAAATACGACGATCCCGCAAAATAGTATGTTATATAGTTTTTTCATAATTTATTGATTTTGGTTACTGAGTTGGTTAACGCGAACTCCTTGACGAACTTCCCGAACTGCGCGACGAGCCGCTGGAAGAGCTTCCTCCAGAGTAGCTTCCTCCAGAGTAACTGCTGCCCGAGGAGTTGCTCCGGTATGCTCCGGATGAACTGCTCGACGAGTTGCTGCGATACGCTCCGGATGAACTGCTCGACGAACTGCCGCGGTAGGATGATCCCACACTGCTGCTCGATGAACTGCTGCGAGTCGAACGGTTCGAACTACCCGTCGAACCGGAGGGCCTTGATTGCAGGATAGGTCTCGATGAACCGCTGCTGCTCGACGAAGAACTTTGTGTACCTCGGTATACTCCGTTAGGACCTATGTGTAGGTTGCCTGTATTTCCGGTAGTGCCGCTTCCGCGGTAAGAGGCATTAGAGGAGCTGTTGCTGCGGTATGCTCCGCTGCTTATGGCCGGATTCCTGCCGGAAGATGTAATGCTGCTGCCGGGACGGTAGGATCGTTCCCCGGACGAGGCGTAGCGGGGACGAGAATATACGGTTGTTCCACGGTATCTGTCGCTTGGATACGATGCTATTCCGTGTCCGTAGATCGGGCCGTGAGGTCTGTGGGGGTAATATCCCCAATATCTGTCCCAATACCAGTATCTGTTCCAATATCCTCCCCATCCCCATGGGTAGTAGTCCCAACCGAAACTCCAGTCCCACCACGGATTATATCCGTAGAGCCTGTATCCCCAGTATGGGTCCCAGTAAAAGTTGTTGGCCCAGTAACCCCAGTCGCGCCAATAATAATATGGAGAATCCCAATAGGGGTCGTACAGACTGTTTATGCCGAAATTGATGCTGAATCGTCCCCGATTGTCCCATCTGCCGAAAAGCGAGGTTATGTATTTTGGCTCGAGCCACACTTCGTCGCCCATAACCATTAGGTTATAGTCGGAGTCGTCTAATTTGTACGCGGTTTTTTCATCGCCCGAGTCGCGCAACAGGTCTGCATAGGTTCTGCCTTCGGCGTATGTCTGCGATGCTTCTCCTCTCAGTCTTCGTTCGTAGGCTCCCTGGATGCTGTTTTCGACCAGATTGTCGGCATCGTATTCATCTATAATGATTTCCGCGTCGCGGATTCCTGCCTGGCTGAGTCTCGCTTTGACGAGGGCTTCCTGAGCGCGGGCCTGTGCCGCCTCTTCCTCTGCGATGAGGCGTTGACGTTCGGCTATCGCCGCCCTGTCATGGGTGGTGTAAAGGTCGTCTATGAGATTGCTGCTGGCACTGGTGTGCGTACTGGAGCAACTGCCGAATACGAGTGTCGCGCATGCTGTCACGACCGTACCCAGAATATTTCTCAAAGTTTTCATGGCTTTAATTATTGTATCTTCTCTACTTTACAATAACGTAAATGGCTTTGTTTTCGTATATTTTCCTTGTATGCTGTCTTATCCACAAGAGGTATGCCACAACTGTTTGCCGCAAGTCTTGGGGCGATTCTTCATAAAAGGTATGTCTGTGTGTTTGGCAATTTTCGCGGTTATATAATTGTTTTCAAACCCAAAACTACCCAATGTAAATATGCATATAATTATAAAAAAAACATAACTTTGCCATCAAAAAAATTGACTAAAAATGGCTAAAGAGTTGAAAGAACTTACGAACAGGGAGGAAAACTATTCCCAGTGGTATAATGATTTGGTTGTGAAAGCCGGTCTGGCAGAGAGTTCGGCGGTACGCGGATGTATGGTCATAAAGCCTTACGGATATGCCATATGGGAGAAAATGCAGCGTGCGCTCGACCAGATGTTCAAGGATACGGGGCATGTGAATGCATATTTCCCGTTGTTCATACCGAAATCGTTTTTCAGCAAAGAGGCCAAGCATGTCGAAGGTTTCGCCAAGGAGTGCGCGGTGGTAACGCATTACCGTCTGATGAACGACCCCAACGGCAACGGCGTCGTTGTGGATCCCGATGCCAAACTCGAAGAAGAACTTATTGTGCGTCCGACCTCGGAAACGATCATATGGAATACATACAAGGGATGGATACAGTCTTACCGCGATCTGCCTATACTGTGCAACCAGTGGGCGAATGTCGTGCGCTGGGAGATGAGAACGAGGCTTTTCCTGCGTACGGCAGAGTTTCTGTGGCAGGAGGGGCACACGGCCCATGAAACGCGGGAAGAGGCTATCGAGGAGGCATACAAGATGGTTTATGTTTATCGAGACTTCGTTGAGCAGTTCATGGGGGTGCCTGTCATCGTGGGGCACAAGAGCGAGAATGAACGTTTCGCTGGTGCCGAGGACACACTCTCCATCGAAGCGCTGATGCAGGACGGGAAGGCATTGCAGAGCGGAACGTCGCATTTCCTCGGTCAGAATTTTGCGAAGGCATTCGATGTGCAGTTTGCCAACCGCGACGGGAAGCTCGATTATGTATGGGCGACGTCGTGGGGTGTCTCGACCCGTCTTATGGGGGCGCTCATCATGGCTCATTCGGATAACAACGGCCTCGTTCTTCCTCCTAAGCTCGCACCCATACAAGTGGTAATGATACCTATATATAAAGGGGAAGAGGAACTCAGGACCGTAGTCGCCCGGATGGAAAAGTTTGCCGCCGAACTTAAAAAACGCGGCATAAGCGTGAAGATCGATGACCGCGACAATGTCCGCTCGGGTTTCAAGTTTGCCGAGTATGAACTGAAGGGTGTGCCAGTACGTCTTGCAATGGGGCCGCGCGACATGCAGAACGGAACCATCGAGATAGTTCGCCGCGATACGCTTGCCAAAGAAACGGTGTCGCAGGAGGGGCTGACCGACAGGATCGAGGCGCTGCTGGACGATATACAGCGCAATATATTCGAGAAGGCGCTGAAATACCGTGAGGAGCATACGACCAAGGTAGACACCTACGAAGAGTTCAAGAAAGTTCTCGAAGAGAAGGGCGGATTCATATTGGCCCATTGGGACGGAACGATAGAGACCGAAGAGGCCATAAAGGCTGAAACGAAAGCGACTATTCGGTGTATACCTCTTGACGCTCCGGAGGAGGATGGTGTATGTATTTATTCGGGCAGGCCGTCGAAACGCAGAGTATTGTTCGCCAAAGCATATTAGTAAGCCAAAAGTAAAAAAGAGCGCCGTTAAGGCGCTCTTTTGTTTTTTTACTGCAAAAGCAAATTTTTCGGGATTTGTATTTTGCAATTGCGACGGCAGATTATTTCAGATCCTTCAGCCAGCGTGCGAGGCTTGTGGTGAATTCGTCGTAGTATTTGAAACTTTCGCGGAAGCCCCAGCCGTGGCCGCCGGATGGATATATGTGCAGTTCGGCGGGGATGTTTTTAGCCTTCAGGGCGTTGTACATGGCAGTGCTGTTCTGTGGGGGCACCGTTTTGTCGTCGTTGGAAAGAGCAATGAACACCGGCGGGGTATCCTCCGTGACATTCTGGTCTGCCGAATATTCCGCAATCAGCTTGTCGTATTCCTGTTTGTCCATTTTGTCAGCCGGTCCGAGAAGGTTGTTCCTCGAGCCGTTGTGGGCCAGTTCCGGCGTCAGAGAGATCACCGGATATATGAGTATTGAAAAATCCGGGCGTGTCGATTCGTCGAACTTCACTGTGCCTGTCGATGCGAGGTGGCCTCCTGCGGAGAAACCTATTATTCCGACTTTTGCAGGATCGATATTCCATTCTTCGGCATTCTCGCGCATTACACGGATAGCCTGATGAAGATCGGCCAGAGGGACCTCGCGGTGTCCGTTTGGCATGCGGTAATAGAGGACCATGGCTGTTATGCCCTGGCTGTTGAACCATTTGGCGGGCTGATCTCCTTCGTGCCCTGCCGCGAGATAGGCATAGCCTCCGCCGGGACAGATTATGACAGCCCTGCCGGAATTTGTCTTCGGAATGTAGAGCTGGTAGCGAGGATTTGCAACATTATGCATTCTCAGGCCCTCTTTTTCGCTCTCCTTGCCTTCCAGTCCGTTCGATTGCGGTGTGCCGTTTTTATAAAGGATTTGATCTTTAAGTATCTTTTCAGTACTGTTGTTGACGTCAGAAGATGATTGTGCCGCTATCTGTCCGGCTATGCAAATCATGACGATTGCTGCGAGAACTTGTTTGATAACTTTCATGGTTTAAGTAGGTTAATATTATAAATGTCAAAGCTAAGACAAAAATGGCAGATAAAAAAGTGTTATTTTTCGAAAAAAAACATCAAAAAAATTTGCAGGGTCAAAAAAAGTCCATACATTTGCACCCGCTGAACGGAAAAACACAATAAAGTTTAAATGTTCTCCGTTTTGCATTTTGTTCTGAAAAATTTTGGTGGTTACAAAAATTGAACTTATCTTTGTAACCCTTTCGTTCCGGTTTCGGGGCGCTTTCTGAAGACAGGATCGGGCTGTTGGTTGTCGGATATGATAACGAGGCCGAATAAAGAGAAGTCACACTGAATTGGTGTGGCGGGAATTCTGCAGGTTCTGGATTTTGGAGAGTTCGGACATGGTTCTTTGATTTACTGGTAAAAGAGAGAAAAAAGAAATGCAGAAATTTATCCTGGCTATTCTTTTCGAATAGTCATCAATTCCACCAAGGAATAAGTAGTCGGGGCTCAAACAATATTCATGAAACATATTACTATGGAGAGTTTGATCCTGGCTCAGGATGAACGCTAGCGGCAGGCCTAACACATGCAAGTCGAGGGGCAGCATAGAAGTAGTTTACTACTTTTGATGGCGACCGGCAGACGGGTG
>CALUZO010000016.1 GCA_944325305.1 uncultured Rikenellaceae bacterium
ATGTAAAGAGTATGGGGTCGGAACATATTACACGGTCTCGAAGACCAATGAAAACTCGGACTTATTCCATACTCTGATGTCTTAATTACTCAAATTTATAATGATTAAAGTGAATATACAATGTAAATATTATCGAAGCCGAATAACTCCCATTGTCTATAAGCACATACAGATCTCCATTGAAACGCTTACGCTTCGGAAGAGGGTTAGCGAGCAACTGCGGCTTCAATACCCTTCCGGAATCAAGATCATCAGAACTTATTTCATCACTATAACAAGGCAATATATTGGCAGGCAGATATTTTAACAGTTGAAACATTACTTCATACTGCCTCCTCCATTATTACGCAAGTCTATAATCAAATTTTTAACCTTCGGTTCTGAATTTATGTACGAAAACATAGAGTCTATAACCCGAGGGGCCTTCTCCTCATCGAAAGACGGAAGTGTAAACAATACGGTCGATGGATCAACACGCGAAAATGTTACATCAGACTTGTCGTCACGGACACCTATTCTGCGTTGATGCTCCTTGATCCTTACACCTTCGAGAGCGGCAGTGTGACGCTCGCCATCTTTCCCTATATAATCGACATGAAAAACACTCGACGAGTCGACAAAAGCAAAGAAAAAGGGCATCATAGTATTGATATGATATACTCGACCTGACAGAGTCTCTCTATACCTGAATAAGAGAGCAATTTATCGACCATATCTCGATTACGTTTACCATTGATACTGATGATCTCGTCATAATCAAACGGAGCATGGGAAAGCTTGAGTTTCAGATCCTTTTTTGTCTATATAGGGAGTAGCCGGAAGCCAATAGGGATTGTGTGCATAATACATATCTCTGGGAGAATTAATGTATGTATGCCCGTCACCGACAAGAGCAACTACAGGGGCAATATAGGAATAGGCTTGATAGGATGTGAGAGAATCTGGAAATATGTACTTTAAGGCATTGACATTCTGCTCCATAACACTCTCAGAAGTATGGGCAAACATATTGGGATGGATATATCGAATAAAATTAAAAATGCCGATAGTACATCTCCATACAGTGTCTCGAGAATAGTAACACGGTATCGGGATATATGCTATCAGTAGCAGTACGAGAAGTGTCGGAGGATATTATCTGTAACGTATCGGATAAAGCTGCTTCTAAAGGCCTTGGTGAACCGGAGCCTGCCGGCACACCAAACAACGACATATATGAAAACACAAAAAACAACACAAAACCCCTCATAAAACTACTGTTAAAAAATTAACCCATACAAAAAACAAAATCCACAATACGCCAAATAAGATAATCTGAATGCAGCATATTTATCAATATAAACATCCATATAAAGATAGGGATATTCTATTAAAAACAAATCAGCGGTCATACGTAAGACTACGTATGACCGCTGAACAACGAATGTTAACAAAAAATGCGCGGAATATGAGACTTAATTGCCAAATGAAATGTCGATCCCAATTTTAGTGGACGAGCCATTAGTGTCACTCCATTCCATCTCAAGGAAAAGAGTGCCACTCTGCCCTAACTCGCGAGAATAACTCCCTCCGCCATACCATCCATCATTTTGGCTATAGCCACCGCCAATTCCAAATTCACTACCTCTGTGTGAAATATCTAACGACCCACAAATTATCTCCCGACTGTTGTAAACAATTACAGACGCACACAAAAAAAATCGGCTTTGACATGTTGATCAGACATTATCCATGTATCTAAACGAACGACCGCTGTTTTAGCGGTCGTTCATTTAGATAAAGACATCGTAATATAAGCCTCGGATCTATCAATCTATGCTCACCAGTTCGTAATTGGTTGTACCTACCCCGAGTTGTTCGGCATAATCCACCGTATGAATACCGTTACGCGACTCCATACGCTCTATCAGATGTATCTTTCCGTGATCTTCGGAGGCATAGACTTTATCCACACAGGCTTTGTCAAGCGCCACCGGATCGAGCGACGCGAGAATACCGACATCGTGCATTTCGGGATCTGCCGGATTGGAATCGCAGTCGCAATCGACAGAAAGGTTGTTCATAACGCTTATGTAGATGATATTTTCGCCGCAATGATCGGCTACGGCCTTAGCTGCTTCGGCCATTGATTCGAGGAAATCGTCCTGAGCAGGATTGCCCCACTGGGTTTCGCTTTCACCGGCCGAGTGGATATAGACCTTCCCGCGCGATGACGCTATACCGATGGACATATTCTTGAGCGCTCCACCGAAACCGCCCATTGCATGTCCTTTGAAGTGCGAAAGATTGACAATGAAATCATAGTTCGGGAAATGCGACCCCACGATGTCGTATTTCAAATGTTCGGTTCCTTCGAGCGGCAACTTGATTTCACCTTCCGAATCGAGTATGTCGACGGGAGCTACAGCCGTGAAACCGTGATCTTCGGCCGCTTTCATGTGTTTTTCGGTAGTGGAACGGTTGCCACCGTAAGCCGTATTGGAATCGATGAACGTACCGTTTACAAGTTTCACGAAATCGCCCACAAGTTCAGGTTTCAGATAGTTGTGTCCGCCAGGTTCGCCCATGCTTATCTTGATACCCACCTTGCCATGCGCTTCACGACCGAGTGCTTTGTAGATCTTAATCAGGCTTTCCGGTGTGATCTCCTTGGTGAAATAGACCTTTACCGGCTTGTTTTCAGCCTCGACAGCAACAGACTCCCCTGTGTTGTCTGCCTGCGATGCTCCATTGGCGCTACACGATTTGCACGACGTAACAGCCAGCGCCGTTACCAACAGCGCGGTTGCCTTCAAAAACAATGATTTTTTCATAATTGAGCACTATTTAATTAGCGTATGTATATTTTTTATTCATTATCGTCTCCCTCAGTGCGACATCATGGCCTCCCACCCTGAACGCTTGTCTCCACGAGCGAAGTGGCTTTACATTTTTCTCCGGCAGCGACACTCATTCCACTCGATACTTATCTAAAACTTAGCCGTTATTCCGCCCATCACCGTCGCTCCGGGCATCGTGTATCCCTTATACATCTCATAGGTTTGGTCGAGCAGATTCTCGCCCCTCACGAAAAATCCGAGCCAGTCTGTCGTCTGATAGGCCACACGCGCATTCCACAGTACGAACGAATCGGTTTCGAGCTGTACCGAAGTGTCGGTAAGGTCGAGTGCCTGCGTCACGAGGTCGCCGACATACTGCAACCCCGTCGAGAACATCCATTTACCGAGTCTGTAATCGGCACCCGCGTAAAGTTTATGTTTCGGCGCGTAAGCCACTTCGCGCTTCATGTGCAGATAGCTGTAATTGGCATTCAGTCCGAGTCTGGCATTCACACGATATCCGGCAGCAAATTCCAATCCGTAATTTTCCAACTCTCCCGTATTCGTATAGTGCCAGTTTGGCATGGCAGTCGGATCGGCCTTGGGAGCAGCTATAATCGTATTTTTACCCTTGATATAGTAGAGATTCAACTCGAGTGCCAGTCTGCGGTCGAAGAGCGACTGTGCCACCGACACTTCGTAGTTCATCAGGCTTTCAGGCTGCAGATCAGGATTTGCCGGTCCCCACATATAGAGTTCCCGCATCGTGGGATTACGGTATCCTTTGCTGACGATTCCCTTAACCGTTGTATTGTCGCCGGCAAGCCAACTGAAGCCCAACTGCGGTATCCACTCGTTACCTGTCACGGAATGATGGTCGAACCTTATGCCGGCGTTCATTATCAGTCTGCTCCAGAACATCTGCTGGAAATTGAAATATCCGGCCACATCGTTCATATAGCGTTTCGATATTTCGTTATCGGGCTGTCCGTTCAGGAGATTCTCCCACGCATGTCCCCCGTAGCGTTGGAAATCGACTCCGAGTGTCGTCTGGTTGCCATTCCACAGTTTGTAATTCTGGAAAGCCGTGACACCCAGCATCCAGTCGGTCGAATTGAATCTCTTGTCACGCGGCGTCTCACCCTCGCCATAGCCATCGTTGATGTAGTGGTCGCCGAAATTGTAATATAGTTTCAAGGCGCCCGAGGTACGTCCGTAATCGTTCTCCAGCGACAATGAAGTGATACCACGAAGTATATCCATATCGTTGTCCGTCATTGGAGCATCCACAGGTCCGGGGTTGGAACTGTATGTTTTCGAGATGTTCAGGTCGGCGAAAGTCTTCCAATTATCTGAGAAGTCGTATCCCACTTTGGCATAACCGCTGTACTGTTCGAAGTCCATATTGGGACGATGACCGTCGCTGCGATTATAGCTCATGGAAAGCACGCTGTTGAATTTTCCCAACCGGGTCTGGTTCACCGCTTCGGCCGACACGGTGTTATAAGAGCCATACATAGCTCTCAGGCGCGTGTCCGTGCCATCTTCACGCCTCTGGCGTGTCAGGATATTGATAACACCCGAAAGGGAATTCTGCCCGTACAGCACGGCTGCAGGACCTCTCACAACCTCGACACGCTCTGCCATAAGAGTCTGGTAGGTATCGGTAAGCGGATGGCTGAATATGCCCATGAACTGAGGATGGCCGTCGATCAGCACAAGCATTCCTCCGCCTACTCCGCGCATGGTCATCGATCCTGCCGCTCCGGAAGACGAACCGTAACCCATAACGCTTCGCGATGTTATCATCAGACTCGGCACCTGTTCCACCAGCAGTGGAAGCAAAGACTGTTCCTGTCTGTCGTCAAACTGCTGCTCGGTCACGACGCTCACGCTCATGGGAAGATTATTGGTTGTTTCAACGGCACGTGTCCCGGTTACGACCACTTGATCGAGAGTGAGCGACCTGATCGAATCGCTTCCCGGCTGTCCGACAGCCCGCCAATCCGCCAGCAAAACCAAAAATAACGTACTCAATAAGAATAGTTTCCTCATATATTCATGGGTTAAAGTCGGCATATCAAACTAATACGACTTGCCGATGCCGGAAAGTCCGCCGCAATGACCGACAGTTCCGGGACAAATCATCACAAATCCATGTTCCCAGTTCGTCAAAATACGAACCGGCAAAAACCTAACTGTTTGTAAATATAATCATTTAAACAATTACATGTTACAATTTGATGTTTTAATATCCCGTTTTTCACAACCAATACAGAGACGAAAGATTGCCCAGAGCACAGACCGCTCCTCAATATCGCCATTTCCGACAACAAAAGCACAGAGACCTTCGCCCGTCATCCGATTCTCTGTCCGCAACACGGCCAGAGAGACATAATTAAAACACCCTAATATCTATTCGTATCAAAAAAACGGATCAACCAACACCATCTGCGAATCAGCCGTCGGAAGCGCTATAAGTTCCGAGTCGCATTGATCCATGGCCATAAAGACCTGTACAACAGCATATTTCTGTTAGTCTGTCTTGCATCTGCCATAATGCGACCGCCTCCATATTAACCATTCTCACAAAGTTACACCCCATCACTCCGTAACGGAATGGAGTGGTTTTTGCAATACGCAGACACGACATTATATAATTTAACCATTAAACAGTATTCATCATGGAAAATTACTATGTTAACGATCAGATCGAAGTCAATACTTGCAGCAAAAAACGCCGCCGTGTATCGTGGGGCGCCATAATCGCCGGAACAGCCGTAGTACTGGCCGTCTCGATGCTGTTGAGTATCCTCGGTTATGCGATAGGCATGTTCATTTTCAACCCGACCTCTCCGGAACCCTTCTCCGGCGTATTCGGCACAGTAAGCATCTGGACGGGCGTATCCATTCTCATAGGTCTCGCATGCGGCGGTTTTGTCGCCGGGAAACTTGCAGGTACCGACGGTTTTATCCATGGATTTATCGTTTGGAGCATTACCATGATAGCCGGTGTACTTATGGTAGGTTCAATTACATCCGGCTTTGTCAAACTGACCGGCAACGCACTCGGAGCAGTCGAGAATGTGGCATCCAAAGCCGGTTCGGTCATAGGTGAAGGCATATCAGCCATGGCCAATGAAGCAAAAAACATATTCAGCGACATAGATTTCGATGCCGAAGGCGAAGAATTACAGGCCGACATCCGCCAGGCGCTTAAACGCAGCGGCGTCAAAGAACTGCAACCCGAATACCTGAGTCGCGAGTACAGAGAGGTATCGCGTGAACTGCGCAAAACCATAAAAAGGGCCATAGAAAACCCTCAACATGCAGGCGACATTATCAACAACTTCATCAAAAACCTTGACAAGAAAATAGACAAGTTTGCAAAAAAATCAACAGAGAGGATGTCGTAAGCATTGTTGCCAATAACTCCAACATTTCGCGCGCCGAGGCCGAAAACACTGTCGACCAATATATCGCCCTCTTGGAACAGGGACACGAAAAACTGAAAAACCTCAAACAGACAATACAGGAAGCCGGACGCGAATGGGACATGCATAAGGCACAATTACTTATGGAAGCGGAAAAAGCATCAAACCATGCAGGATGGATGGGCGTTTGCACTTTCATAATATTGCTTATTGGCGCAGCAGCGACCTCTTTTGCAGGTTCGTGGGGCATGACCAAAACTAAACAGGGATACGAAGCATAGACACCTCAGCGAACTCCACACTCTACACACCCGATCTTAACAGGTCGGGTGTGTGTTCGATTAACGGGAGAATCCTACTCACAGATATATTCTGACGTACCGGCCGATTCTGTAGTCTCCTCATCTTCAAATTCAATGTCATTCAAAATAGCGGCAACACATTACCACGCAATCAATGCCGGATGGAAAGACATCCCGAAACAATATTTTCTTTCAGCCATCCAATTCCCGGATCGAGCTCAGACCATGCATATCCGCTCACACATTCCCTCAAATAAAGTTAAATAAAGAGACCACAACGCCGTTTCCACTCTCCCGCATTATGCATACCAATTCCATTCGGATTTAAAATTAACGCATAAAGACCCATACGCAAGAAATTGCACAAAAATGCTACACCTCTGTAAATAAAACAATTGCAGGCACAAATCATCTGCTGCAAAATCAGACACAACCGGAAAACACCAAGTTGGCATTACGCCATCCATAATCTTTTGCACGTTCTTTGAAAGAAACAATCTGCAAAACAGCAAAAAAATCATCCGGAACGTATCAAATATGATCACAGATGCCTAAATAATCTTGAAATTGAATACTTGCGGAAAGGGAACACCCAGAAAACTGAGAAATTACTCGGAACAGCGGCGAAAAGTGGAAGCCATGATGCGACTCCGACAATGCCAATTTCCGTGTATTATGATAAACTGTTTAATAACTGCAGGATAGAATAAGAGTATCGAATATCATTTTCATAATAAACATTTTTATTTAACAATAGTTCCAGGGAGCGCTGCAAACACCACGTAAAAGAGAACTTATAAAAAAGAGTTATCCAATATTCATCAATTATCCGTTAGGAACATCAGTTTTATGGAGGTGCTGTGCACCTGTTCCCTTCCCGCAGTATCATGCTTCCGCAACGATGGACCATCGCAGTCTAAAACCAACATCCAAATCATTATAAAAATCTCGTATCGACCGTATGGCAGTTCGTCATGCCGTCACCATCTGCCGATATTCTCATCCAGAAATACCGGTGAACAGAATATTTGATCCATCCGGCAGCACTACGTACTAATTCCCGACGACACGGCAGACATTAGATTTTCAAGACAATCTTAACTGACAGAGCATCCTCATTCGATAGCTATCGGCTCAAATTGCACCGCCATCGTCATGGGCATAATGTCTTACTCGACCGTCCATCATACAGGCCATTCCCATTTCATCCGAGTTATCATGAAATCCAGAGTAAATACAGAGTGACGAAAACAAGGCATGCCTTGTTAATTACAACAAAATAATATATCTTTGTAAGATAAGCGTCCTGTCTTTCGGGCAGGCACATACATAAACACTGGCCATCGGTTTCACACTGACTGTTGGCACGAGATTAATTCAACCGGGGCCGCAATGGAAGAAGTATCTTGGCGAATACCGAGATCTCTCCGATCGGCTCTCCGGATTTAAACAATATAAAACTTGCAGCTTTAATATGGGATAAGCTCCCTTTATTAATTTATCTAATCAACTATTAATCTTATTTATGGAAAAAAAGAAAAGTTTAAAGGGTTCTATCTTTGACAGGACCAAGGATGATGCCCAGCAGGATTACGGGAAGAACCTGCCTGTAAATACATGCCGTTCTCCCAAAATGGACCGTGCCGAGAAACTACGCCGCGAACGCGAGGAAGCACACCGCAGGTCATCCGAGCAGGAATGGAACAAACACCGCAACACACACTGAATAAAAATTAAGGCCTTATCTGAAAGGCGCCGGGATATTTCTCCGGCGCCTTTCATTTTATTATCCGTGTACCAACCCGCAGTCGCCAGCAAGTATCAAGCGACTCCGTCTGCCACATTTATTCCAAAACAGGACTCTCTCCACACACTACCTACCTTGGCATCTGCGAAAATTTTGCTCATTACATCTCCACATACACTCTGCAAAGAACAATGTAACCGATTCTTAACAGGCTCTTCGGGAAAGCGTAAAAAGGCCTTCATAGTTTTGCCTCGACAAATGAGGAAACAGCATGAAAAAGACATTTACGATTTTTATGGCTTCGGCATGCACAGCCATTGCAGCCGCTGCACAGGAAGCAACAATCGCAAACCCACAAGAGATGGAAAAACAGATCGAAACACTCGAAAGCGAAGTGTCCAAACTTCAGAGATTAAAAGTCTCCGGATATATCCAGGGACAATACCAGTGGGGAGAAGAAGATGCTTCTCTGAAAGTGGGTACGGCCAACGAAAACTCTGAGAAATCATTCAACCGCATCGGCATACGCCGCGGCCGCATCAAATTCACATACGAACATGGAATAGCCTCGGCTGTATTCCAGCTCGACATAACCGAAAAGGGAGTGGGATTCAAAGACGCATATCTCAACATTAAGGACCCGTGGATCAGTTCCATTGCTCTGAAAGCCGGTATTTTCGATCGTCCGTTCGGATATGAGATAAGCTATTCTTCCTCACGCCGCGAATCTCCCGAACGTTCGGCCATCTTCCAGACGCTTTTCCCGGACGAGCGCGATCTGGGTGCAATGCTCGTACTCCAAGCCCCGAAATCATCTCCGTGGAGCATACTGAAACTCGAAGGCGGCCTTTTCTCAGGTAACGGAATCAAACAGGAAACCGACAGCAGAAAAGACTTCATAGGTCATCTGTCTGCCTACAAAACCTTCGGAAGGTTTTCCATCGGCGCCGGAACGTCATCCCACAACGGAAGCGTCTATCAGGGAACCGAACAGGTTTATGAAATGAACGGCAAGGAATTCGTGCTGAACGACAACGAATCGAACAAAGGCAGGTTTGCCAAACGCGAATACGTCGGTTTCGACCTTCAGCTCGCTCTCGAGAGCGGCATAGGCACCACACGCCTCAACGGAGAATACCTCTTCGGCCAGCAGCCCGGCAAGGAGAATAGCACCAAAAGTCCCAACGACTCCAAACTTCCGGCCACTCCGACCTATATCCGCAATTTCAACGGCGGTTACGCCATGCTGGTACACGACATTGCCAAAACCCCGGTATCCGTCGTAGTGAAATATGACTGGTACGATCCGAACACGAAGGTTTCCAAAAACGAAGTGGGCACGGGCGGAACTACCGAAACAGACCTCTCTCAAAACACATGGGGAGCAGGCGCCATCTGGAACATCGACAAAGCGCTTCGCCTGACGGCATACTACGAGTTCAACAAGAACGAGGAGACAACACAACTTGCCGGATTCGACAAAGATATCAAGAACAATGTGTTCACACTTCGCCTCCAATATAAATTCTAACAGGTAAATCTTAACAGGATCGTAACATGAACGTATGCGATCCGTGACAACTTGAAGCGAATTTTGCAACGACACAAATGATACAAAAGATGAAAATGACTATTAAAAATGTGCTGAGACAAAACAGATTGTCATTGTCCGGCATGTGCAACGTGCGCACAGCAAAGAAAACATTATTAACAGCAGCCATCGCATTCGTGGCGGTTTCGGCAAACGCCCAGAGGATCAAAGGTTCGGATACATGTCTGCCCCTTTCGCAACAGGAGGCCGAAAATTACATGAAGACTGTTCCTTCGGCATCGGTGACCGTAACCGGCGGCGGATCGGGCGTGGGCATAGCCGCACTGCTCGAAGGCACTACCGACATAGCTCAGTTATCACGAAAAATAAAGTTCGACGAACGCCAGAAACTCCAGGGACAGGGCAAAACCGTGAAGGAAGTTATCATCGCCTACGATGCACTGGCCGTGATAGTGAATCCCGACAATAAAGTCTCGAACCTGACTCGCGAACAGCTCGAAGGAATCTTCACAGGTAAAATAACCAACTGGAAAGAGGTAGGCGGAGATGATATGAAAATCGTACCGTATTCGCGCGAAACCTCGTCGGGAACATACGAATTCTTCAAGGAAAACGTACTCAAGAACCGCAACTACATGAACGGTATCATGAGCATGCCGGCAACCGGGGCCATCGTACAGTCCATCAGCCAGACCAAGGGAGGCATCGGATATATCGGACTGGCCTATCTGAACGACAACGTCAAACCGATCCATGTCTCTTACGATCAGGGCAAGACATTCGTAGAACCATCGGTAGCCAATGCCAAGAATGAAACATACCCTATCGTACGACCGCTATATTACTACTACATTGGCGGCTCGGAAGCAACCGTGAAACCGTTCATTGACTACGTCCTCTCTGATGCAGGACAGAAAACCGTGAGCGAAATAGGCTTCATAACTGTAAAATAAAAACCTCTCTGGATCTACTTCATAATCGATGAAGCGTTTCAAACGAATATTAGAAAGAATTGTCGAAAGTATCTTGACTGTGAGCGGGGCGGTGACTACGGTCACCATCCTGCTTATCATAATTTTTCTGTTCCGCGAGGGTCTGGGGCTGTTCCGCAGTCCGGCAGTGGAAAAAGGTTACGCACTCTGCGTAAACTCGTCCAACACTGTGGACCACCTGAACTCGCACCAGATAAAAGAGATATTCGACTACGAGATCGAAAATTGGGCGGAACTGGGCGGCAGAGACGAAGCCATCGAGGTTTTTCGTTTCGACGAGATATTCTCGCGCTACACCGACGAAGAACTGGGTGCCGATTACGAACTCCTGCCCGACAAACTGGGAGAGGTGATAACTTCATCGCCGGGCATCATAGCTTTCCTGCCCACGCAATACCTGCCGCAAGGCATGCAGGGTGTCAAAGTACTCAGGAGCGACAGAATAACGCCCGCCGATTTTTTCGGAGGCCGCCAATGGATCCCAACAGCCACTCCGGCACCTCAATTCGGAGTACTGCCCCTCATATTGGGGACTCTCTGGGTTAGCATCGTGGCGATACTCATCGCACTGCCGCTGGGTCTGGGCGTGGCGATATACCTCTCGGAACTCGCAGGCCAGAAGATGAGAAAAATACTTAAACCCACCATCGAACTGCTGGCGGGAATACCGTCGGTGGTTTACGGTTTCTTCGGGCTGGTGGTGCTGGTTCCGCTTGTCCAAAAGACATTCGGTCTCCCTGTCGGCGAAACCGGTTTTACGGGGAGCCTCATATTGGCCATAATGGCGCTGCCTACAATCATAACCGTGGCAGAGGATGCCATGAGAAGCACTCCGCGTGCCATGCGCGAAGCGAGTCTCGCACTCGGAGCGACACACTGGCAAACCATCTATAAAGTCATTGTTCCATATGCCAAGTCGGGCATATCGGCAGCCGTAGTACTCGGTATAGGCCGCGCCATAGGCGAGACCATGGCCGTGCTTATGGTAACGGGAAATGCCGCAGTGATGCCACGCACACTTTTCGAACCGCTACGGACAATACCTGCAACCATAGCCGCCGAACTCGGCGAAGCACCGGCGGGAGGTGCCCACTACCAGGCACTATTCCTGTTAGGCTGCGTACTTTTCTTCTTTACGTTGCTGATAAGCGTATCGGCCGAGGCCATCTCAAAACGTAACTTCAATAAAGGTTTATGACAAGCAGGCAAAATACCCAATCGGCAAAACGACGTTTACACTGTGGAATGGATCGCATATACGTACCGACAGACATCATGCTTTCGACACAAAGATATAATTATAATGCAGTACAAAAACGGATATTCCCGCATACTCTCACAATTGTGTGCCGCTTCGGCAGGCAGACAAATAACCATATGAACAAACCATACCATGAGTAAAAAAACAAATCAAGGCATCGCTTTCTGGATCTTCCGTCTGCTCGGACTGATCGTCGTGGGAATATTGATCTGGATACTGGGTTTCATTGTTTGGAACGGGATCGGTGTCATAAACTGGGATTTCCTCACCAAGGCGCCTACCGACGGCATGACAGGAGGAGGTATCTTCCCAGCCATTGTCGGCACCTGCTGTCTTGTCGTGGGAAGTATGGTGGTGGCATTTCCGATAGGAGTCATGTCGGCCATCTACACAACCGAATATGCCGGCAACGGAAAGATAGTGCGTTTCATACGCATAATGACCAACAACCTCAGCGGCATTCCCTCCATTATCTTCGGGCTGTTCGGCATGGCGCTATTCGTCAACGCACTGGGTTGGGGCGATTCCATCATCGCCGGCTCGTTCACACTGGGACTGCTCGTACTCCCGCTGGTTATACGCACGACCGAAGAGGCTCTCATGGCCATACCCGATTCGTTCCGCACCGGCAGTCTTGCCCTCGGAGCCACCAAACTGCAAACAATCCGACGCGTGGTATTGCCCATGGCATTCCCTAACATCGTTACCGGGCTGATACTTTCCATAGGAAGGGTCTCCGGCGAAACAGCTCCTATCCTCTTCACCGTTGCAGCATACTTCCTGCCGAAACTGCCCACAAGCATTTTCGACCAGGTCATGGCACTGCCCTATCATCTCTACGTGATAGCCACGAGCGGAACCGACCTCGAAGCCACACGCCCAATAGCATACGGCACAGCTCTTGTGCTTATAGCCATAGTATTGATGATGAACCTGCTGGCATCGCTGTTACGCCGTTATTTCGGCAAAAAGGTAAAAACAAACTAAGATCATGATACAAGCAAAGAACGTAGATTTTTATTACGGAGATTTCCACGCCCTCAAAAATATATCCATGGAAATAGCCGCCAACACGGTAACGGCTTTCATCGGGCCATCTGGCTGCGGCAAATCCACATTCCTGCGGCTATTCAACCGTATGAACGACATGATTCCAGACACACGTCTCACAGGTCAGTGTATAGTGGACGGTAGCGACATATACGGCAAAGGTGTCAATGTCGACGATCTGCGCAGACGTGTAGGAATGGTTTTCCAGAAACCTAATCCTTTCCCAAAATCCATTTTCGAGAACGTGGCTTACGGTCTGCGGGTGAACGGCATCACCGACAAGGAGTTTATCCGCAATCGCGTCGAAGAATCGCTGCGCAGCGCAGCACTCTGGAACGAGGTTAAGGACAAACTCAAAAAATCGGCATTCGAACTCTCCGGCGGACAGCAGCAGAGATTATGCATAGCACGCGCCATGGCAATCAAACCATCCGTACTGCTCATGGACGAACCGGCATCGGCTCTCGATCCGATCTCGACATCGAAGATCGAAGAGATGATACATGAACTTAAAAAAGACTACACCATAGTAATCGTGACACACAATATGCAACAGGCAGCACGTGTAAGCGACATGACAGGATTCTTCATGCTGGGCGAGCTCATAGAGTTCAGCGACACCAAGAAAATGTTCCTGAATCCGGATAAGCAACAGACACAGAACTACATAACAGGCAGATTCGGATAACATCATATCGGATGACGGGAAATGGAGGCAGATCTTCACGGCAGAAAAGACACGAGGGAGCTCTCAGAATAAATCAGCCCGTAGAATCCTGACCATGAACGATAATGACAATCGTATCGAGACGATCAGGCAGCGGACAATGCCGCAACCCGCAAAACAGCAGAACATATACCCGGCAAACAAAAAAACCGAAAAAACAGAGCAAAAAACAATGAACAAACCGATGAAACATACCGAAAAAGAGCTGCTTATGCTCAAGGACGAGGTCAGCAACATGTGGCAGTTGGTCCTCTCGCAACTCGAGAAAGCCAAACAGGCATATCTCAACGACGACGTCGAACTTGCACGCGAAGTAGTGAGCCGCGAAAAACGCGTGAATACCTTCGAGCTGAAGATAGACAGCGACTGCGAAAACTACATCGCACTGTTCGCACCTGTAGCGATCGACCTGAGGTTAGTACTTTCGCTCATCAAGATCAGCAGCACTCTGGAACGCATAGGCGACTTCGCCGAAGGCATAGCCCGCCATGTAATATCAGACGGATGCGGCAGCCTGACCAAAGCACTGAAAGAAGAACTGAAGATCGAGATAATGTTCGACACCGTAATCTCCATGTTGTCTGACAGTTTCGTCGCCCTCGAATCGGAGAACACCAAGCTCTCGGGCCGCATAATGCAAAAAGACGAACAGGTAGACGCACTCTATCACGAAGCAATCGACACGCTGGCAGAATACGTCGCCTCAAACCCGTCGCACAGCCGATGCGTGCTGGAAACACTGGTGGTGATGCGTAAGATAGAACGTGTCGGCGACCACTGCAGCAATATCGTCGAGGAGATCGTTTTTTACATCGATGCAAAAATACTCAAGCACAGCAAAAGCCGAGAATAATTATACCTTTGTACGAAAAGAAGTCAAGTTATGGGGAACAGGATATTAGTAGTCGACGATGAACAGGACATATGCGAAATACTGTCGTTCAACCTTGAAAATATCGGATACGATGTCGACATAGCTTATTCTGCCGAAGAAGCGCTCCAAAAACTGTCGTCCGAACACGCCCTTATACTGCTCGACGTAATGATGGGCGGGATGTCGGGTTACCGCATGGCCGAGAAGTTGCGCAAAAGCGGTAACGGAATACCCATTATCTTCCTGACAGCCAAAGACACCGAAAACGACATGCTCACCGGATTCTCGGCCGGCGGCGACGATTACATCTCGAAACCATTCTCGTTTCAAGAGGTATCGGCCCGAATCAAGGCTGTACTCAGACGCTCAGGAGAAGCTGAAAACAAAAATCAGCGCATCGAAATAGGAGACCTTGTAATCGACCCTATGACCAAGGAAGTAACACTGGAAGGCATAGTCGTACCGCTCACCAAAACCGAATTCGAAATACTCTCGCTGCTGGCATGCAACCCCGGCCGTGTATTCTCGCGCGAAGAGATCATCGACAGGATATGGAAAGACACCCCATACATAACTGAACGCACGGTTGACGTGCACATCACCCGTCTGAGAAAAAAATTGGGTACGCGTGGTGCATGGATAACCAGTCGCGCTGGATACGGCTACAGGTTCACTCCCGAAAATTAACATTAGACCCTCTCAAAAACCGACCTGCACAAAAAGAGCCTCACATCCACAAAATAATATCTCAGCAATTACGAATCATTGCGGCAAAATTATCTAAAATCATGAAACTGAATTTTCAACAGAAACTCATCGGGAGTTTCATCATCATATTCGCAGCATTTACCGCGGGCATAATCATTTTCGAACAGCAAAAGGCCAAGCGATACAAAACGGAGGCCCTTCAGGAAAGACTCGATGCCTATGCCGACGAAATTTCGCAATTCGTGTCCCTTAACTACAATGATGCAAGTCTCGACAGCCTGCTCGCACTGATGCCATCGAACCTCAGACTGACTCTAATCGACCGCAACGGTAATGTCATCTACGACAATACGGCCGATGACTACACCGCAATGGATAATCACTCCGACAGGCCCGAAATACAGAATGCCATCAAGAATGGTCACAGCACCTTCATACGCACGTCTGCCTCCGTGAGCCAACCATATCTCTACTATGCCAAGGACAATGGCAATGCACTAATCGTACGCGTAGCGCTTCCTTACGACATCCGAGTCCAGTCGTTTCTCAAACCCGACAACGCCGTTCTCTATTTCATCATCGTGCTTTTCCTCTCCGGGATAGTGTTCATATATTACGTAAGTCGTTATTTCGGCAGGTCGATCACGCAATTGCGCGATTTTTCCATAGCACTGAACGATTCCGGCAAGATGCCGCCGCAGGAATTCCCCGACGACGAGTTCGGTCAGGTAGCCAGCCGACTGGCCGACGATTTCAAACGAATCAGAGATAACGAAATGCAATTCGCCAGGGAACGCGAAAAACTCTTGCTGCACATACAGACCTCAGCCGAAGGCGTATGCTTTTTCAACTCTGACCGTACGGTGGCTTTTTACAATGGGCTGTACATGCAGTACTTCAACACACTGACCGGCCACGCAGCCACATCGGGCCAGAAAATACTCAGCGACGCATATTTCAGGCCTATCGTAGAATTTCTCAACAATCCGGCAAACGACAACTATTACGAAACAAGACTCGTAAAAAATGACAGGGAATTCCTGCTGCGACTCAACATTTTCGAGGACGAAAGTTTCGAGATCATATTAACCGACATCACAGCACAGGAAAAAACCCGGCGCCTAAAACAGGAGATGACAGGAAATATCGCCCACGAACTGCGTACCCCCGTAACAAGTATACGCGGTTTCCTCGAAATACTCCTCAACAATAAACTCGACCAGAATAAAGAACGTGAATATCTCGAAAGAGCCTACGCACAAACCAAGACCCTCTCGGCTCTGATATCCGACATGAGTCTGCTTACGCGCATAGACGAACGACATGAGGCGTTCGGATTCACCGAGGTGAACATAAACCGCCTTTTGGAGAAAGTAGATTCCGACACCTCTGCAGCCCAGACTGCAAAAAACATCTCGTTCACCACCTCTATCCCCGAAGGACTCACGGTCAAAGGCAACGAAAGCCTGCTATATTCGGTTTTCCGCAACCTCACAGACAATGTAATCCACCACGCAGGCGAAAATGTCGCCATCAATATCAAAGCAACCAAAACCCAAGACGGCAATGTCCGTTTCATTTTCTCCGACAACGGCAAAGGTATTGCCGACGAACAACACCTCGGACGACTTTTCGAGCGTTTCTATCGTGTGAACGAGGGACGCACACGCGAAAGCGGGGGCTCGGGACTCGGTCTCTCGATAGTAAAAAATGCAGTTAGACTGCACGGAGGCGATATATCCGTGAGAAACGCCATACCTCACGGACTCGAATTCATCATAACTATACCCGGTGCATAATACCGGGTATGGCTCCTTCCACAACCATTCCCGCAACCATCTCCAAACCGCCATATCGGGAATGCAGCATCGATATGCAAACATCATATCTCGGACATCCCCAATACAGAAATTCCGACAAAAACCATACAATAACCGACAACACCCCTCTATCAGAGACCATATCATATGAATTATGGTCTTTTTTTTTGCCACCAGACACCATAAAACAACCATCACATTTGATTTTTCACGATTTTATCGGTACTTTTCCACCGATTATTCAGCGCACCTACACAAGTACCGTTTTCTATGGGATTTTACGGCAAACCGCAGTTTTTAATGCATAAAAGACAATACGTTCCATACAAACACGTATTTTATCGCCGGATAACCGTACCAACGACATTTGGGGCGTACGAAGCGATTTAACAGGAGCTAATCCGGAATCTGCCATGGCGTCGGCTGCGCATATTACCTTATATTACCTATGGTACATTTACCGACTATCGTAAGCGACCTCGCCCTGATCCTCATCACAGCCGGGGCCGTAACCATACTTTTCAAATGGCTTAAACAACCCGTCGTACTCGGATACATCGTTGCGGGATTCCTTATCAGCCCTCATTTTCTGCTGCTACCCTCCGTAGCCGATCCGACCAACATATCGTCATGGGCCGAAATCGGCGTAATATTCCTGCTGTTTGCACTCGGACTGGAATTCAGTTTCAAGAAACTGATAAACGTAGGCGGTACGGCGGCCATAGCCACACTCATCAACATGGGCTCGATGATAGCCATCGGATATATAGTTGGACAACTTCTGGGCTGGACCCACATGGAATGCCTCTTCCTGGGCAATATGCTCTCCATGTCCTCGACCACTATCATCATAAAGGCCTTCAACGACATGGGCCTCCAGAAACACAAATTCGCCGAGGTGGTGTTCGGAATGCTCATTATCGAAGACCTCGCAGCCATACTCATGATGGTACTGCTGTCCACACTTGCCGTGAGCCAGAACTTCGAGGGGACAATGCTTGTCGAAAGCGGTCTCAAGTTATTGTTCTTTATCGTCATATGGTTTGTAATCGGAATATACCTCATACCAACGGCCCTCCGCAAACTGCAAAGATTCCTTAACGACGAAACACTCCTGATAATTTCCGTTGGGATGTGTCTCGGGATGGTTCTGTTCGCCGACGCGGTAGGGTTTTCCGCTGCGCTGGGTGCTTTCATCATGGGCTCTATCCTCGCCGAAACCATAGAATCCAAACGCATCGAACATCTTGTCGGTCCACTTAAAAACCTGTTTGGAGCAGTCTTTTTCGTATCGGTCGGCATGATGATAAACCCGGATGTCATATTACAATACGCAGGTCCCATACTGCTGCTCACAGGCGTAGTACTGGTCGGCCGTACATTGTTCGCCACCCTCGGAGTGATCGCCTCCGGACAAGGTCTTAAAGTGGCAACGCAAGCCGGTTTCAGCCTTGCCCAGATCGGCGAATTCTCGTTCATCATAGCCACGCTCGGCATGCAACTCGGCGTAATAGGCGAGTTCCTATACCCCATTATAGTGGCCGTCTCTGTAATTACGACATTCACAACACCCTATTGCATCAAAGCCTCGGGCCCGATAGCCGAAATGATAGAGCGCCGTATCCCGAAAAAATGGAACAAACTGATAACCGGGTATGCCTCGCCTGACAAAAAGGACGCCAGCATCGACAGCGGTTGGCGCAAGCATCTGCGTTCGGTGGCCATCAGCGTTTCTATTTATTTCGCGCTGGCATTGGCCATTGCTCTTCTTTCGAGAAAATACCTTGCGCCATTCATCAATGAAAACATTTCCGGTCTCTTGGGGTCCGTACTCACAGCATTCATAACCGTTCTGGTCATGTCGCCTTTCCTGAGCGCCATAATCAGAGGCAGACGCCACAACCATGAAGAAGAACGCAAATTGTGGCAGGACAACAATCTCAATAAGGTTGCCCTGATAGCCCTCAGTCTGATACGCTGGAGTATATGCATATTGCTGGTAACAATCGTACTGGGTCCACTGTTCCCATCGGCGACCGGCCTTATCATAGGTCTATCTATTATAGTGGCACTCATAGCGGCACTCGTACAGGGATTCCGCGAGCCGACCAAACGTCTCGAGAAACGATTCCTCCATAACTTCAACGAAAAAGAGAGACTCGCAGCAAAACAGCGCCCCGTAACACAACAGGTACACGACACACTGCTGAAGAAAAATATACACATCTCGGAATTCGACGTACCGCCACATTCACGAGTAGTCGGAATGAGCGTCAAGGAACTCGACCTGAGAAAAAAGGTCGGAACAAACATAATATGCATAATCCGCGGACAGAGTAAAATAAACATACCGGGGCCCAAACAAAGAATATACCCTTACGATAAAATATACGTGGCCGGGACAGACGAACAGTTGCAAGCTTTGCTCTCCATGATCGAAGAAAGCCATGACGAACATCAAACACAACGCGAATCGAAACAGTACGAAATAAAACTATCGCACTATACCGTCGGCAAGGACTCTCCGCTGGCAGGCAAAAGCATTAAGGAATCACGCATACAGGATCGCACCGGATGCATCATTACAGGAATCGAGCGCAAAGGTAAAATGATATCGAACTTTTCAGCAGACTTTGTACTCAAAAATGACGACATACTTTGGCTGGCAGGCGGAAGCGATGGGTTGGCCGCCTTCGCAGAAAATATCGTCAAAGATGCCGTTTGCAATGCGACGACAGATACACAAAAAGCATAAGACGACTGTTCTAAAATATTCGACTTCGGATATAAGATCATGAATCGGCAGAGATGCCTGTAGCAACATGGCGCACGGCATGACATAAAACAGACTCCAACCGGCAACTTGCGGCAGACTAAGACATTAGTTCCAAAAGACAACAATCAAAAAAACAGAAAACCAATATCAATTATGCGGACAGCGATTGCTTGTGAAAACAGACAGTCGTCAGCCAAGGTTCCGGTTCAGTATCCGGCGAAAAAACACGGTAAGACATGACCGTCGTATTATAACGCTAAAAACGAACATGATCCTCGCATCTCAACTAACAGCGCAAAAACCGAGGCGGAAGCTGCAAACGCCACATACCATCTCTTCCCGACTCCAAGACGATAGACACAAGACAACATGCGACAATCCTGTCCCTCCACCTTCCAATGCGTGGAGGCGTCGCCATTCAATTTCAGAAAGGTTATTCCTCTACCCCGCCACCAGGATGACGAGGGAAAACATTGTGCGCTGCAGCCCATTCGTTCCATTTTTCAACGAGCTGCTCCAGAATCTCCGGATGCTGCGCCGCAAGATCATGACGTTCCGAGCGATCGGCAACAACATCGTACAACTCCCATCGCTTACTGGTCTGGTCTCGCACCGCTTTCCACTGTTTCCACCGGGCGAAACGGTTCTTTTCGTGTTCCCCGAATATATATTCGTGAAGTTCCTTTTTCGGATCGGAGACGGTCGGCATCATGCTCGTCCCGGCCAGCGGATGTATCTTCTGACCGTCATGGAAAGTTTCAGGGTACGTGGCTCCGGAGATATCAATGAACGTCGCCATAATGTCGGGCAGAAAAGCCACATTGCGGCGTATCTCTCCGGCATACTTCTTAGTCTTTTTCGGGTAAGACATTATGAACGAGGTGGAAATACCTCCCTCATAGGCACGCACCTTATATTTGCGGAACGGAGTATTGCTCACCTGTGCCCATGGCTTGCCATACGAAGGATCAACCCAACTGTCGGGATCGTTGATCTCTGCATTTCCGAATCCCATCTCGTTACCGGGCTCGGCGCATGCACCGTTGTCGGAAAAAAACAATATCATCGTATTGTCGATCTGGTCAGTATCTTCGAGATATTTTATGATGCGGCCCACATTGTAATCCATGCAATGCACCTGTGCGGCATATACCGACATCCTGAGCGAACTCTTGGCCTGCTGTTCGGGCGTCAGCTGGTCCCAACTGCGGTTTTCCCACTCGCCCAGTCCCCAATCTTCGTCAACAATACCGAGTTCGACCATCTTGTCGAAACGGGCCTGACGGGTCTTCTCCCATCCCTGGTCATATTTCCCGGCAAACTTGTCTATATCCTCCTGCTTGGCATGGAGAGGCCAATGGGGTGCATTGTAAGCGACATAAAGAAAGAACGGCTCTCCTTTCTCATGGCTCGAAATAAACTTGAGGGCGTAATCCGTGAATTGATCCGTAGTGTAATACGGCTGAGACGGTGGCGGAATCTGCGTATTGTCGAGCGTGAGTCCCCGACCTCCCTGTGGCTTCAGATAGCTCGACGCGCCGGCCAGAATCCCGTAATAACGGTCGAATCCGCGCTGCAACGGCCATTTCTCCCGCCCTATAAGACCGACATGCCATTTACCCACCATGTAAGTGTGATACCCTTCGGTTTTGAGGACTTCTGCTATCGTCACACAATTGCGGTTTAGGGCGCCTCTGTATCCATAGGTCCCGAAATCATGCACCGAACGTTCTTTGTTCATTTCGCCACCGTCCTCAGACATGCCGCCTATACCGGCGTCGTGCTGGTAAAGTCCGGTCAAAAGGCTTGCTCTCGTGGGACATGAACGGGCCGTAGTATAAAAATTGGTATAACGAATACCGCTCTGAGCCAGTCTGTCAAGGTTTGGCGTGGGTATCTCACTGCCGAAACAACCTATATCGGAATAACCCATGTCATCGACCATGATAAGTATTATGTTGGGTTTATCCGTAGAATTCTTGCTCTTTTTAGCCAATGGCTTGGAATCGGCCGCAACAACCGATGCCAAAGCCGCACCGAAGCACAGAAAGCCTTTTACCATAATAAAAGTTTTAGATTAGCGTTTAGGTAACGGTAAATATATAAAATATTTCGGTTGGATATACTTGAACATGTTTTTTGAAGTATGTCCGTTTTTTTACTAATTTAGGCTCGACAAACTTAAATATTCGATAATTTATGAAGCGCGTACTGATATTGCTCGCGGCAACAGTATTATTCACCGGATGCCAGGAGATGCTTAACAACAACTGGGCACGGGTCTTCAAATATGATATGGGAAAAACCGAAATCATACAACTTACAGATCTGGAAGCACCCATAAGCCCCTCTGTATTAGATGTCAAGGATCCGATGAACTACTCGGGATTGATGAAGGATAAAGGAGGATCGGTTTATGCAGTCAATTCATATATGTTGAGAAGCAAGGACAAAAAATATCTTTTCGACACTGGTAACGGCGGCTGGATGAACATGAACCTCGACGGAATCGGAGAAAATTTCCACAATATCGAGAAAATATTCATGACAGATATGCATATGGACCATATCGGAGGTATGGTCAAATACGATAGAAAAACATACCCCAACGCTCATCTTTACATTCCGCAACCGGAATACGACTACTGGATGAGCGATGAAGAAATGACCAACGCCAAGAATAAGGCTGCATTCAATAAAGCACGGGAGGTCATAGAATATTACAAGGATGACATCACACTGTTCGATCCTGCAACCATAAGCGAGGGAGGAACCATACTGGAAGATGGAATAACCGCTTTCCATGCTCCGGGCCGTACACCCGGGCATACTATATACCTCATCGAATCGGGCAAGAAAAAACTTCTGATCTGGGGAGACCTGACATACATGACCGAAGTACAGACCATGTTCCCGGACATATCGGTGATTTACGACAACGACAGCAAACAGGCCGCAGCTACCCGCAGGGAGGTCATGGAATTCGCGGCAACCAACAATATCCCGGTAGCTGGCGCACACATAATATATCCGGGCATAGGTACTCTCCAGAAACAAGGTGACGGTTACCTATTCAAACCTGTAAAAGCCCGCAAACGCCAGCAAACAAGAGGTTGATGCAGACCATCTACGACTTTTAGGTATCGGTAAACAACGTAAACCGTCAATCTCTGCCAAATGCTTGAGATTGACGGTTTACACATTTAACGGCAGTTCGATATGCTGACAGAAACATAAAACCATGAATCCGACCATGCAAGCACAGACTATGGCTCCAATAGCCGACAAGATTTTCGCATATTTACAGTTTCATTTTTACCTAATCTTTTGACAATACAGATCACTCACCGGGTCCCAACTAAACTTAGCGATCTCTCGGCCAAACATTATGTTTTAATCACATAGATGTTTCCATGAAATTTGTCAGACATAAGTCGGCACTATTGTCATGCAAATCATCTCATGTTCGTTTTCCCATCCCTTCCACATACACTGCAAAGATGAATCTATAAAAAAATCTCCCCGGCATGTAAAGCCGGGGAGATCAAATGTAAAACAGCGCACCTCTTATTTACGCACTTCGAAAGCGTAAACGCAGGTCTGAGTGTAGACTTCTCCAGGACGAAGAATCGGCGACGGGAAGTTTTCATGATTGATCGCATCGGGGAAATTCTGTGTTTCCAGAGCGATACCGCTGCGATAGTTGTTCTTGTTGCCGCGTTTTCCTTCGAGGTCACCAGTCATGAAGTTGCCGCTATAGAACTGCATACCGGGCTGGTCGGTGAGAATCTTCATCAGAATACCGGTGCGTGGTTCGTATACTTCAGCCGCAAGTGTAAGAGCCTTTGGTTCAGGTTTGTTGAGCACCCAGTTGTGGTCGTAGCCGCCAGCAAACACGAGAGGTTCGAAATCCTGGTCTATACGGTCGCCGATTGCAGTCGGAACACGGAAGTCGAGCGGAGTGCCGCCAACAGCAACTATCTCACCTGTCGGGATCAGACCCTTGTCGGTCGGAGTGAATGAATCGGCATATATGGTCATTATATGCGAATTGGTCGAGAACTCGTTGGTACCGTGCAGGTTGAAGTACGAGTGGCTTGTCGGATTGAGGATAGTCGGAGCATCGGTAGTCGCCTTATAGTTGATTACCAGTTCGTTCTTCGGCGTGAGCGAGTAGGTAACAGCGATGGTAAGTGTTCCGGGGTATCCTTCTTCACCGTCAGGCGATACATACGTCATTTCGACAGCGTCGTTGCCGGAGGCATCCTTAGTCATCTTGGCGTCCCAGACCTTGCCGCTGAAGCCGTTGGTACCGCCGTGCAGATGATTCTCGCCATCATTGATAGTGAGCTGATAATCTTTGCCGTCGAGTGTGAACTGTCCCTTGCCTATACGGTTGCCGTAACGTCCAACAATAGGACCGTTGTTGATATCGGTTGCCTTGAGATAGGCGTCACCGGTTTCGAATCCCATGATAACGTCCTGGAAGTTGCCGTCTTTGTCCGGTACCCAGATGTCGACAAGACGTGCACCGTAGTTGGTAATCTGCACGGCCATTCCGTTTTCATTCTGAAGCGTGTAGAGGTTGATCGCTTTGCCGTTGAGTTCGGTAGCGAAATCCTGGTCGTTAAAAAGCTGCGGTCCCGCAGGTTCTTTTTTCTGGTTGCCGCATGCTGCCATAAGCGCCGCTGCGGCCACTACGAAAAGTTTTTTCATAAAAAAGTTGTATGTTGAGTTTGGTTAAATGTTTTTCCACGTAAATATACATGTAAAATTCCGTAACCGCAACGTATACAACCCGTTTTTTTGACCTTTTATGTGTTGATTAACTGCCGACGGGTTTCTTTTTTTCACATATCCGTGCACGACAGACACTATCTGTTTCCCATCCACAGACAGTTATGCCATGCGGAAATCGGTTAATCCAACGCCCTTACCGTCATTATGATATTAACCGGCATTTATTTATGTGCGCGGTTGCGGGCAGCAGCTGCATAAATACCTATTGCGCAAAGCACTACGAACACCATGAATGTAACCTGCATGCTCGACATGAATTCCGGATAGAGCTCCGGGACTATCTGGCGATTGCCGATATGCAACGATATGGCAAGGCTCGCGATACCCATGCTGACAGCCTGCCCCGTAAGACGTACCGTACCGGTAGTAGCCGAAGCGGCGGAATAGTTCGCCTTGTCGACCGAACTCATTATGACATTGGTATTCGGCGAAGAGAATATTCCGAAACCGATGCCGTTCATTATAAGAATGCCTATTATCATCCAATAAGGCGTCGTTTCGCTGAGGAAAACAAGACACGATATCCCGACAACAATTATCGTCATGCCAAGCGTTGCCATTCTCGATGAAGAATACTTACGTGAAAGTTCGCCTGCAATAAGCGAAAATATCGACTGAAGGACAGCCTGCGAAATAAGTATCATACCGGCATGACTCGCATCTAACCCCCTGACATATTGCAGATAGAGGCTCAGTATGAACCCGATAGCAGAGGTGGCCGCGTAATTTATGAGAGCGGCCAGCGACGAAAGCATAAAAACCTTGTTACCGCTGAAAAGTCTCAGGTCGAATACCGGATACTTGTGGCGCAGTTCGTAAAAAGCAAACACGACAAAAGCCGATATGCCGACCACCAGGCTGATTATGCCATGAGTCTTGGGCAAACTCGAAAAACCGTATATAAATCCTGCTAAGCCGAGTCCATACATGATGCTGCCAATGCCGTCGAATTTCTGTCCCTTGGCTTCGACCCAGTCGCCACGAATAAAAATCCGCGACATGACAAAGACAACCACACCGACCCCGGCCGAAACAAAAAATATGCTGTGCCATCCCAGGTAATGCGTCATTATCCCTCCGAGAAACGGCCCGGTTGCCGATGACGCATATACGGTCGCAGAGTTGATTCCGAGTGCCTTGCCTCGTTTCTCCGGCGGAAACAGGGAGGAGATTATCGCAAGATTGGTTCCAAACATCATGGCACTGCCGGCCCCAGAAAGCGCACGAAGCGTCAGCAACGTCACTTCGTCCGGAGCAAAACCGCACAGAAACATACACAACGTGAAAATAGCAACACCTATCTCAAATATCTTGCGCCGACCCACTATATCGGCAAGCCGCGATGCCGGTATCTGGAAAATAGCCGTCGAAATGATATAGGCGGTGGACATCCACGTGAGCATCACTGCGTCCATTTTGAAGTCGCGTGCAATCTCTGGCAACGCCAGATTGAGCGACGACCCCATAAACGGCACAAGAAATGCCGCCGTGCAAAGTACTACAAGCGCTTTGCCTGGACTGGTATGATCCGACCTATTTTCGATACTGTTACTCATTCAACAATAAAACTCCCTCAGGTTCAGGCTATACAGGCCAGAACCGGGACAACACAACAGCCACCAGCAACGCCGGCAGCATATTAACCACATTCACCTCTTTCAGTTTCAAGATATTGATCCCGAGACCTATGAGCAATATTCCGCCGACGGCAGTCATATCGGCAACCATCATTTCGCTCATGTAACGCATCATGAATCCGGCAAATAGCGTCAGCGCCCCCTGATAGACAAGCACGGTCAAAGACGAAAACAATATCGCCGCTCCGAACGACGAAGCAAGTGCAATGGACGATATGCCATCCATGATCGATTTGGTGAAAAAGAGATTGGGGGTCTGTCCAGAACCGTCTTCTATCGCACCCAATATAGACATCGACCCAACGCAAAACAGCATGGACGAGGTAATGAATCCCTCGGTAAAGCGCGAGGATCTCTCCTTGTCAACCACAACCGGACCTCCGGCTTTCAGTCCGCCGCCGCTCTTACGCTGGAGAAACGAGGAAAACTTCTCCAGTCCACGGTCTATACCCATCCATTCGCCCAATATAGCGCCGATGACGACACTCACCACGGCCAGCAATATGTTGTCTGACTTGAGCGACATCGAGATCCCTATTCCCATGGTAACAAGGCCGATACCCTGGAATACGATATTGACCATTCGTTCCGGAAGCCGAGAATGGATCGACATTCCGATAAGACTGCCGACGATGACAGCTCCCGTATTTACAAGTGTTCCTAACATATGCAGATTTTTTCATTTCGCCGACATGCCGAAAGCAATAGCTTCAGCCCGGTTTGGACATTAACTGCAAAGGTAACAATCAAAACCGGACTTGCCATGCCGGCAGTAAGAAAAACGACACGTTTACCTTTCTGACATGCACATGGAGGACGTACGGGACATGTCAATACACCGCCGCCACACCGATCACGATGCCTGCAACAGGATTACAGAACCACGACTCGCAAAACTTATTCTTTATCGACATTCAAGGCAATTACGTATTTGGAGCATCGGCAGCCGTCAGTCCATGCATCGCAGGGAATCAATCCACCGACACCAATCAGTCCTCGGTACATACAGCGACAATATCATAGAGTGCAGACAACGCCACAATGCCTTACCGCATCAATACCAAAACATATATGCCACAAAACCATAAAGGAAGCATTTGAAAAACTCACCTGACCTCGAATGAAACCACCTTTCTGTTGCCTTCCGTATCGACAAGCGTAAGGTAATGTTCACCCTTTTCAACATCAACGGCTATCTCGTGACGGCCAGAGGTCATATCTATATACGTGTCGTCGATGTGCCAGTAGATCACGGCATCGCGCCTGGCATGCACCGCACGGAAAACAAAACGTTCGCGCTCGCCAGAAAATCCCCTCGGCAAGAAAAGTACCGCTCCATGTTCGGGATATATAACATCTATCTGATCGGCCTGCAAAGATCCGCACCCCGCTTTGAACGGCGGCAAACTAACATAATCGGGATTATGCCTGCGGTAATAATATTCCTGTGCCGGCGGCAACACAAACCACGAACGAGACACTATCCGCGCCGGATCCTCGCACGAAGAGTTCACACGCCACCGCCCGTCCTGGGAGAGATGGACAATCCGGTGATAAGGACATACTTCCGTCCGGATTCCGCTAACTGGAACATAGACCGTATCGACATCATCGCATAATTGCGACGCCTTATATCCGCTGCGGGAACAGACAGCTACTTTCTCAACCTCATCGAGAGGCATCTGAAACCACTCCTGACCAGGCAAAAACGAAAAAATATCGAACAGTACGGGTGCGGCGTTCCCGACACCGGTTGTTCCGGCACGTCCCTCGCCCGAGGCGTTGCCGACCCATACACCAACCACATACCGAGGTGTGGTCCCTATCGACCAGGCATCGCGTCCGCCATAACTGGTCCCGGTTTTCCAGGCTATCCGTTTCATAGACTCGAACTGCTGCCAGTCGGCCTCCTCCTCGGGACGGTTCAGAGCCGACATGGCATCATAGGTGAACCATATCGAAGCCGCCGAAAGAAGAGACCGGTCTGTCAGACGGCTGTCCGAAAGTTTCTTCACAGGGTCGTCGTCGGTGAAAGAAAAGCATGTCAACGGCCGGATATCTCCCATATAGTACCTGCCATTGTAACGGTCGAAGTGGTTCAAGGTGCGCGACATCGAGGCGTACATCCCGGTGATATCCCACAACGTACCCTCGGCTCCGCCCAATATTATCGAAGCGCCATAATGCTCCTCATCAAAACGCAGCGTCGTCATTCCCAACGACTTGAGAAGCGACATGAAACGACCGGTATTATATTCGGAAAGCATTCGCACCAACGGTACGTTCAACGAACGTTCGATCGCACGATGCGCAGGCACAACACCCTGGAAAGTCCTGTTGAAGTTCTGAGGCATAAATCCCGCTATATTGAGAGGGGTATCGGCTATGAGCGTTCCCGGAAGAATCATCCCATCATTCAACATGCCCGCATACAAAAACGGTTTGAGTATGCTGCCCGTACTGCGCTGGGCCATGATAATGTCGACATCATTCCCATGGTGTTCGGGGGCTTCGAAAGATGCGTTGCCGGCATAAGCAAGAACCTCACCCGTTTCGACATCAGCCACAATGGCCGCACAATTGTTAACGTTGTTCGATGCCGAATACTTGCGAGCATAACGATCGACTATATCCTGCACCTGCTTCTGCATGACATAATTCACTGATGTCTCGATACGCTCTCCCTTATGTGCGACGGACAGCCTGTCAAGAAGGTGAGGCGCAAGGCCCGGCAGCGGTACCGGAGCTTCGGGAAGCGGTTCCATACATGCAAGCTCGTAATCCATCTGATCGATACGGCCATCATCCCTGAGCCGTGCAAGCAATACGTCTCTCTTCCTTTTAAGGCTCTGCCGGTTGCGTCCGGGATGTATAAGTGCAGGCGAGTTTGGCAGTACGGCAAGCGTGGCGCACTCCGCCCAAGACAGTTCAGAGGCACTGCGCCCAAAATAGCGCCACGACGCAGCCTCCAAACCTACAACATTCCCCCCGAAAGGAGCATGGGCGGCATAAAGTGTCAATATCTCCTGCTTCGTATACCTGGTTTCGAGAAGAAAAGCCCACATGGATTCGACTATTTTCTCATATATGTTGCGGTCGCGGTTGCCGCGTGCTATGCGAGCAAGCTGCATGGTGATGGTGCTGCCACCGCTTACAACCGAACGTGCAACGATGTTCTGCCTGACAGCCCTTGCCATGGCCCAAGGATCGACCCCGAAGTGCCGGAAAAACCGCTTGTCCTCGTACGTGGTTATGCAGGCCACGAACTTATCTGGCAGCGAATCAGGAGCCGGGAACCTCCATTGCTCGTCCGGAGCTATACGTGCCCCGAGCAACCTACCTTCGCGCGAGTAAAGCAACGTAGAATAACATTCAGGAAAAAGATCACCCGGAAGCACTGTCCATGCAGTCACAAACCACAGCACCGCCCCTGCAACAACAACTATCAGTGCCATCGCAAAGCCATTGATGAAGACAAGCAACTCTTTGATTATCCGAATATTCCCCACGACAGGCGCAACTAAGAATTAAACTGTGCTTATTTTAGTCCGAAGTTATGAATTTTATTCGTATATTTGAATAATACAGCAGGCGACCCGGGCAAACTATTGAGTAAACTCAACGTTCGCCTCTCGGCTTCCACTATTTTTAAAGAACATCTTTTAAATCAGAGTATTTTGCAGACTGCTTGAGTCAACACTTAAATTATCCCTGGCGATTGTATGCACAATCATAATAGAAAACAGAAAATATTATGAAAACATTCATCTACCTGTTAATGAGCCTTGTTCTCATTGCGGCCGGCGGCTGCAAAAACACCGATCAATCCATCAAGACCAAACCAGGTCAAACGACTCCTGAGGTTAATCCATATATAGACGCATTCACCTCAGGCAACATATCGCGTAAAAGTAATATCTATCTCGTATTCTCGCAGATCATACCCGAGGAAAAGATGAATGCTGAGAATATTTCGAAACATGTCAAAATAAAACCAGCAATCGACGGAAAATGGGAATTCGAAAGCAACAGGGCAATAGTTTTTCAACCGGAAGTCGAATTCCAACGCAACAAAACATACTCCGTAACCGTCAACCTTTCGGAATGGTTCGACGCTTCGGGCAAAGAGAAAACTTTCACTTTCGACTTTACGACCCATCCCCTGGCCCTTCGCGCCAGCCTCGAGTCCTTAGACATAACACCAGATAACGACGAGACGTATGATGCCGTAGTGGTGCTTTTCACGCCCGACACGGAAAATGACGAAGACGTGGAAAACCTTGTCGAAATTCCGGACAAGACCACCCAAGAGTGGTCGCACAACGCCAACGGCAAACAGCATGTATTGTATATCAAGAACATTCCGGCCAAGGAGAAAGCACAGAAACTCGACCTGAAAATTGCCCCAAACAAATTCGGGATCAAACGCGAGACACTGCTCTCGATAGATATCCCGGGAAACAGCGATTTCGAGGTTTACGACATCAAATACATTGCAGAACCTGAACAATACATAGAGATCACTTTTAACGAAACACTCGACGATTCGCAGAACCTGCATGGCCTTGCATACATCATCGGCAACAATTCTGAAACCGTAACTGTGGACGGCAACAAACTGCGACTCTATCCCGACTCAGACAAATCTGGCGAAATGAGCGTCATGCTAACCGGATCTATCCGCAGTAAAAAAGGAAACAAACTCGGCGAAGACAAAACCTACACCGTCAATATTAAAGCCCAACTTCCCAGCGCGAGATTTGTCGGCAACGGAGTCATCATACCTTTGTCGGGAGAACTTACCGTACCATTCCAGGCAATATACCTGCGCGGAGTGACGGTTCGCGTCATCAGAATCATGGAAAACAACATCGGAACATTCCTGCAATCCAACAACCTCAACGGATCCTCGGAACTGATGCGCGTGGGCAGGCTCATCGCCCGCAAAACAATATTCCTCGACGAACAAAACAGCGACCTCTCGCACTGGAATACATATGCGGTAGACCTGCGCCAACTGATGGACCCGGAACCAGGCGCAATTTATCGCGTCGAACTTTCATTCACCCGAGACCTCTCGGCCTACCCATGCAATGAAATCGAACAAAAAACAAAAGAACAGATAATCGCCGAAGATGAAATCAAGTTCCGCGAAGAACTCGACAAGTTCGACAACGGAGGACACTACTACTATTACGACGAGTATGACGACTGGTATAACTATGACTACAGGAAGCGTAACGACCCATGCTCGGGCAGTTATTACCGCAACCGCACCGTTGGCCGCAATGTCCTCGCCACGAACCTCGGCCTGATAGCCATGGAGGGCGAAAACGACCAGATAACCATAATGGTACACAATATCCTCAACACCAAACCTGAACGCGGTGTAAAAGTAACCCTATACAACTACCAGCACCAGCAAATAGGAACCGCCACAAGTGACGACAAAGGCCAGGCAACCATAAAATATACGGCAGGAAGACCCTATTACATCATTGCAAGCTCCGGCAAACAAAAATCTTACCTGCGCGTTGATCACGGTTCGTCACTCTCTATGAGTTCGTTCGACGTCTCAGGCAAGGTCGTCCAGAAGGGACTCAAAGGCTTCATTTACGGGGAGCGCGGAGTATGGCGTCCCGGCGATATCATCCATCTCGGATTCATGCTGGACGACCGGACCAAAACCCTGCCCGGCAACCATCCAGTCATCATGGAACTCTTCACACCGCTCGGACAACTGTACGCACGCCAGACCCAGACAAATAACGAGATGGGCCTTTATACCTTCAACTTCTCCACAGAAGAGGATGCAGAAACAGGAGCCTGGCACGTGAATGCCATTGTCGGCGGCGTGACATTCACCAAAACCATCCGCATAGAGACAATCAAACCAAACAGACTCAAGATCGAATTCGACATGCCCGACGAAATTCTGCTGCGCGCCAAACGGACAGAATTGCCGATGCATGCGGAATGGCTGCAGGGAGCAACTGCCCGCAACCTCAAATATGAACTCGAAACGACATTCTCCCAGACTGTAACATCATTCCCGAAATTTGCCGGTTACGTGTTCGATGACCCGTCGAAGAATTTCTCCGACAACGATCCCAAAATCATCTCAGGCACAACGGACGATAAAGGCAACGCAACAATAGGACTGCGCTTCGACATAGGCGAAGACGCCCCCGGAATGCTTTCGGCGAACATCGTAACACGCGTATACGAGGAGTCGGGAGATTTCAGCATCGACGGCATGAAAATGCAGTATTCGCCATACGAAACCTATGTCGGCATAAAATCACCGCAAAAAGACATCAACCAACTCAATACCGGAACCTCACACACTTTCGAAGTGGCCGCTGTCGGCTACACAGGCACCCCCGAAAACGATCGTTCTATCGAAGTAAACGTTTACAAAGTGCAGTGGCACTGGTGGTGGAGTGCGGCAAACAACAGGCTCGCCAACTATATATCAAATTCATATAACCGCCCTGTCAAGAATTTCAGCGTACGAACCGACATGAACGGAAAGGCAACATTCGAACTGAATTTCGACAACAGCGAATGGGGAACCTATTTCGTGCAGGTAAAGGATAATTCGAGCGGTCACTCTTCTGGAGTCATGGCCTATTTCGACTGGCCCTCGATGTATGGAAGACGTAACGCCCAGGGAGGAGACGCCGCAACCACAATCAATATCAAAACCGACAAGGACACATATGCGCCAGGCGAAAAAATACGCGTTACGTTCCCATCAGCGGCAGGAAGCCGCGCCATAGCAACCATCGAGAACGGCACTCGATTACTGAGCTCATCGGAATACGAATGCACCGATAAAGAGACTACAATTTCGATAGAGGCTACCGCAGAAATGCAACCAAACGCATACGTACACATCACATTGCTCCAACCATACGGCGCCATGACAAACGATCTGCCGATCCGAATGTACGGCGTCGTGCCGGTTACGGTGACATCGCCCGAAAGCAGGTTGTCGCCAGTCATTACTATGGCGGATGAGATACGTCCCGAAAGCCAATACCAAATAACCGTATCCGAAAGCACTGGCCGCGAAATGGCTTACACACTCGCCATCGTAGACGAAGGCCTGCTTGACCTTACCCGATTCAAAACACCGGACCCATGGGAGGCATTCAATGCACGGGAAGCATTGGGGGTAAATACATGGGACTTGTATAATTATGTGGTAGGAGCTTACGGCGGACGTATCGAACAGATATTCAGCATCGGCGGCGACGACGCCCTCGAAATAGGAGAGAGAGCCATCGTCAACCGTTTCACACCCGTAGTAGTGTTCGACGGACCATTCCGCCTCGAAAAAGGAAAAAAACAGACCCACTCTTTAGAAATGCCGAATTACAGCGGACGGGTCAGAGTAATGGTCGTTGCAGGTGACGGAGAGGCATACGGCAATGTCGACAAGAGCGTACTCGTCCGTAAACCGCTGATGCTGCTCGGCACTCTGCCACGCGTTATCGGCACAAACGAAGAGATGTCGGTACCTGCAACCGTTTTCGCAATGAAAGATGGAATGGGCGACGTGAAAGTCTCGATCAAGGTATCTGACAATATGGAGATCGCGGGAGACAATACCCAAACACTCAACTTCAGCAAAACAGGCGACAAACAGGCAAAATTCCGCATACGGGTGAAGGATATTCCGGGAACAGGACGAATCACGATAACCGCTTCGGCAAAAGGCGAAACGGCGGAATACGCAACAGACATAGAAATTCGCTCTGTGCGCCTTCCGCAGGTGAAGGTCGAAAACACCATGCTGAAAAACGGAGAAGATGCAAAATGGGACATTCAGATGCCCGGCACAAACGGAACCAATACACTGACTCTCGAAACATCCAGCATACAACCTTTAAACCTTACGTCGCGCCTCAACTACCTGTTGGGATACCCGCACGGATGCATCGAACAGATAACTTCGAAAGGCTTCCCGCAACTCTATCTCAAAGAGTTCGCCTCGCTAACCAAAGCTCAGGAACAATCCACACAGGACGCCGTGAAAGAGGTCATCCGCAGAATGCGTTCATACCTTAAATCCGACGGAATGTTCTCATATTGGCCCGGTAGCACGGAATATTACAGCTGGGCATCGACATATGCCGTACACTTCATATTGGAGGCCGAGGCCAACGGATATCTAATTCCAGAATCGCTCAAACGCGACGCTTTGGCCGGCCTGAAACGAGCCGCGCGAAACTGGAAACCGGAAAAATCATCACACCTGCGTTCGGAACGTATGACACAAGCATACAGACTATTTGTGCTGACGCTCGCCGGCGAAACAGAAATGGGAGCCATGAACCGCCTGCGCGAAGGAGAAATGGATGATATGACCCGATGGCTGCTGGCTGCCGCCTACGCAAATGCCGGCCGAACCGACGTGGCGCGCGAATTGACAACCAAAACCACCAATATAGAGCAGGAATATAACGAATACGACCAAACCTTCGGCAGCGACACAAGGGATAAAGCCATAAAACTGATAACACTGACCATCATGGACGATGCCGAAAACGCAACTCCAATAGCCGACGAAATATCCAAGGAGCTCGGCTCGGACGAATGGATGAGTACGCAAACCACTGCTTTCTCGCTCATGGCAATGTCGAAATATATGAAAAAATACAGTCCCGACGGCGACATGTCATTCTCGTACAAATTCAACGGCAAAGAGGAAAATGTGACGACATCAAAGAGCGTTTGGAGCGCAACTCTGGCCGAAAAAGCCCCTGAAAAGGCTTCGCTCGAAGTGAAAAATACAGGAAAAGCCCCGTTATTCGTCCGTATTATCACCGAGGGCACTCCAGAACAGGGTGAGGAAAAAGCTTACTCGAACGGCATCACCATATCGGTAGACTACAAAACATTAAACGGCAAATCTGTCGACGTGACATCACTGAAACAAGGAACGAATTTCACAGCCAGCGTCACCATCAAAAACCCGAGTGCAAAAGCAGTCAACAACCTCGTACTCACACAAATCTTCCCGGCCGGATGGGAAATACTGAACACGCGTTTCCTCAACGAGGATGGAGATGATGAGACATCTTCGCAATGGCTTAGTTATCAGGACATACGCGACGACAGGGTTTACAGTTACATGGACCGGTTAGACTCGGGACGACAGATAACTGTCGAAATTAATGTCACAGCGGTTTATCCAGGTTTGTTCTATCTGCCACCTGTTTATTGCGAAGCCATGTACGACCACCTTATTCGCGCCAACACCGAGGGCAAGTTCGTAACTGTCGAATAGAATCTTTTGCCCACCTGCATAGGCAGCTACAAAGACATAAGCTCCCGGCCCAAAGGGTCGGGAGCTTATGTCAATATAACCCACTCTGACAAAAGTATCCGAAGAATAACATGAACATCAATGATCAACCGACGTTCATGTTTTCGTCATAAGCCTGGCATATATAAAAAAATAAGGAAACAAAGGATCGGGGATTATCCCCCTCTCCATCGTTCCCTCTACTAACCTAAAACTACTAACCTAAAAATGAACCTTAAAACTTCGACACAAAGATAAGGGCACTTTCCGTATTATGCAAATTTTTTAATAACTTTTTAAATATATTTAATAATTAGTTAACATTAGGGTTAACATTGCTTAACATTGAATTCCGGCATTGCATGTCACAGCTACAAAACCACAACACAAAAAACTGGCAATCAAAATATTATCACACCCGATCAACATCCGCACGACAACCGGAACAAGAGCCTAAACATTATCAAAAACCATAAATCCAGTCTGACTTGTTCTTCCGCCCAGACTCGCCGGAAAATCAAAGTTCTCAAATTATTCGCAACAATTTCATCTGATTCTCCTCTTCAAACTATTTGTCCGAAACAGACGTGCAACAACATGTATCCCCCGTCCTAAATCCACGCATATCGTAATACGCATATTTTGCACAGTATTTGTAATACGCCATCATACGAATACGAACATTCTTTTACTTATTTATTAAATATTACATCATGGGACAAATTTATAACGAGATCAAAGAACTCATTTCATCGAAAATGATCAGTACTGCCGCCGTTACTCTCGAAGAGGACGAATCCAACGTAAAGTCTGCGGTATCCACTATCCTTCCCGCTCTTTTGGGACGAATGCTCTCAAGCGGAGCTACACCACATGTCATCGGGATAATCGAAGACGCCGGAAAAGACAAACTCATAAACCAAATCCCGGAGATATTCAAAGGTCACGGCATCATAGACGGAAAAAACTACGGAGAAAGAATGGAGAACGCACTTATCGGACCTCAGAATTCCGAGTTTCCGGCTGCCATCGCAGACAAAAAGCATATCAAGGCTGAAAATGCCAACAGGCTTGGCAACTGGGTATCGGCCGTCATAGCGGGATATTTCGGAGAACAGGTGATCGACAAGAAAAAAACGACGGCCTCCCTCATGCAGGAACTCCAAAAGGAAAAAAGCGATATCGCAGCAGACATACCAGCCGACATGTATGCCAAATTGGGAGTCAACAAAGTATTCGGCTCAAGCACAAGCACCAACACAACGACAAACCACAAGAAAAAAAGTTCTGGCGGCATATGGTGGATCATCATCATAATTCTGCTGCTTATCCTGATATTCTTCTTGTGGAGATCGTGCGAACGCAAGAAAAATATGGCAATAATCGAAGTGATCGGTACCGAGATAGTGGCAACACCCAACACTGCACGCAACAATAACAATGTCGCGGGGACAAATAATTCAGCCACCGGAAACAACACCCCACAGCAGGATACTTTGGCACAGGAAATAATCGAACGCAAACTCCCGGACGGACATAAAATCACCGTATATAAGAACAGTTCCGCCGCCGCAATGCTTGCTTTCCTCAACTCGGAAAGTTATAAGAATGCATCGGACAAAGACATGAAGGATACATGGTTCGATTTCGAAGATATAAATTTCGTAGCAGACAGGCACGACCAACTCACTGTGGAATCTATGGAGCATGTAAACAACATCATCGCTATCATGCAAAACCATAATGATGTAAAAATGGAGATAGGAGTTTACGCAGATTCCACCAAAACTCGCGACAAAGACGGAAACATTGCAAAAAAACGTGCAGAATATATCAAATCTCTCTTCGTTGAAAACGGGATCGACGCCAAACGCATCTCGGCTGAACGGCTAAGAAAAGAACTCGCTAACGCAATGATTAACGAGAATGACGCACAAAAAAACAGAGACTGTATCGTAGCATTCCGATTCAAGAAATAAACTCGGATTAGCCCTGCCGTAACCGCAAAAAAACGACATGACAAATCGGCCACGTCGTTATCGCATCGAAACGAATGCCGAAACAAGCCATCCCTCCATGCCATGAAGGGATGGCTCTGTCTTTACAAAAAATTACTCGAAACTCCAGTCTGCACTTATCTCAGACGATACGATACCACCACCCTGCCACTGAACCGAAACACAAAGTCGAATCACACCGAAAAGCAGTTCATTCATACAAAACCTGATTTTCATGATCAACTCCGACGAATCTCGATTCCATAACCGACACCTTGTCAAAAACAATACATATACAACCCTGAAAAAAATCGCTGACTTACCACTATTTACAATAGCCCCGGAATTACGCAAATATCGGCACCGTATTAATGTATGAATTTTTCATCAATGGAAATAAAACCGGGCGTACATACGTTAACAAACGTAACAATTCACCACGTCCCCAAGGCGGTTCACCCCCTATCTCAACCGCTTGGGCGGCAACACCGGACACATCGCCCGACAAATAGATAAATTTGGGGAACGAATGAAACATTCAAAAACAATCAACCGATGAGAAAAAACCTATTAACGCTTCTTCTGTGCATGGTATTCGTGACAGCCAAAGGACAGGAGGCACAGGCGCCGGTTTACTCGATGACCTTGCAGGACTGCCTGCAATTCGCTCTGAAAAACAACTATTCGCGCCAATCATCGGCACTCGGTGCCGAATCCAAAGAGCTGGGATACGAACAATCCAAACAGGAGCGTCTGCCAAACCTCAGCGCTTCAGTCAGCGAGAGCGTTTCGCACTCCACCGGAGAATCTGCATCGTATAGCGGCAATTACGGCGTCAGCACCTCGGTAACACTTTATAACGGCGGATCAATAAACAACTCTATAGAACAAAGCCGGCTGCAAAGCGAACAGGCTGTATTCCAGCTCGCACAATACGACAACGACCTGGCGATACAGATAATAGAAACTTTCTTGTCGGCACTCGGCAACGAAGACCTACTCAAATATCAACGGGCCGTACTCAAGGCCAGCGAAGAACAGGTGCGCCGGGGAAACGAACTCTTTAAAGAGGGAGATATTCTCGAAAGCGATAAACTCATGTTCGAAGCGCAGTATGCCTCCGACCTAAACAACATAACAAATACCGAAATAGCTCGCGACAACAATCTGCTTACGCTCAAAAGCCTGCTTTCGCTCGATCCGCTGGCCGAAATATCCATCATTGCACCTGATACGACAGCCATGATACAGATGGGCATGATACCTTCACAGGACTTCGTCCTGGAAAGAGGAATGGAGACAATGCCCGAACTGGCAATCAGCGAATACAATGTAAATATAGCAAAGTCTGCACTTAACATTTCCAAAGCAGGCTACTACCCCACCGTAAGCCTCAGCGGAAGTCTCGGCTCAGGACACAGAGATTTCAGCGACTACGGAGGTCAGCTCTCCGACCGATTCAATCAGCAGATCGGGGTGTCGGTCAGCATACCTATATTCAGCAAAGGACGTAACAAAACTCAGGTGGCACAGAACAAGATATCACTCCAACAAGCGGAACTCGACCATATGCAGACAGAACTGAGCACACGCCAGACACTGGTACAGGAGTATCAGGATCTTATTGCCGCACAGTCGCAATACAACGCGGCAGCCATCAGCGAAAATGCATACCGCAAATCATATAACGCATCGCAGGCACAATTCGAGGAAGGTCTGCTCACCCCTGTCGAACTGCTCCAACAGCAAAACAACTACATTAATGCGATGAACAATTTCATCCAAAGTAAATATACGTTTTTCCTGCGCCGGAAAGTTCTCGACGTATACATGGGTTTCGAAGTGAAAATGTAAAAAACATATAACGATCATGGAAAAAAAGAAAAAAAGGAGGATTTGGATCATAGTCATCCTGTTGCTGATAATCGTCGCAGCGGCAATCTTAATTTTGCGTCCGGGAGCAAAACAACTTAACATCAATACGGCCACCGCCCAGGTCGAAACAATACAACTCGACGTAATGGCTACCGGGTATGTGCAGCCTGTGGACAAGGTGGATGTCGGCACACAGGTGTCAGGAGAGATTTCGAAAATATATGTGGATTACAATTCGGAAGTCAAACAGGGCGACCTGCTTGCCGAACTCGACAAACAGACCCTCTCGGAAAAAGTGACACAAGCCAAAGCTTCGCTCGCCAGCGCACAGAGCGACCTGGATTACGCACAGCAGAACCACGACCGTACGGCAAGACTCTATGACGTAGGCGCTGCCACACAAGTGGCGCTCGAAGAAGCCATCAACAAACTGGCCCAGGCACAAACATCGTACGCCAATGCCAAAGCCAATCTCCAACAGGCAAACGTAAACTACGGATACGCCGAAATACGATCCCCTATCAACGGCGTAATACTCGACCGCGCTGTAAACGTCGGACAGACGGTAGCATCGTCGTTCAACACCCCGACCCTCTTCACTATCGCCGAAGACCTCACAAAAATGCAGGTCGAAGCCGATATCGACGAAGCCGACATTGGCCGTATCCAAACGGGACAAACTGTCAAGTTCACGGTGGATGCACATCCGACCGATATGTTCGAGGGAACGGTCAACCAAATAAGGCTCCAGCCAACAGTAACGAATAACGTGGTGACATATACCGTAATAATCGAGGCCCCGAACCCTGACCAGAAACTGCTGCCGGGCATGACGGCCAATATCACGATAATAACAGACTCACAAAAAGGACTCACTATTCCACTGGAAGCGACAACATTCAATCCGTCGGCCGAAATCTCAGAAATGCTCAACATAACGCCACAAGGCAATCCAGCATCTCAGAACAACACACAAGCACAAATAGCACCGAAAGATAAAAACATGACCATGCCCAACGCAAATGCCGGCCAAAAAGAAGGTCAGACAAAACGCAGCGGAAACTTGCAGAACCCGACATTGCAAATCAACAATGACTCTTCTCAAGCCACTGTATGGGTGAAAAACGGAGAACAGATCAGCCAGCGCCAGATCACCACAGGCATAAACGACGGTATAAACATAATAGTCACTTCGGGACTTGACGAGGGTCAGGAAGTGGTTCTTTCGGCCACCATGGAAAAACAGGCCAAAGGCGAACCGACAAACCTGATGCCACGCCCGGGTCGTAGACGTTAACCGGACACAGAACAGACAACAACTCGGGCAAATGCCAACAGTATACGTCATTTACAGCAGTTACAATGTAATGCGGGCACTTTCCCTGTCGGCACAGCCTTGACAAACATGAATGACGGAATCTACCGATTGCAGGATCATCGCCAAAAACTCTATGCGGCAAAAAAACATTCGGTTTATGCTGCAGATACCGAGAAGAACCTCTATCGGTATGGGAAAGCGTCCATCACGCTCCGCCTAAATAGAGGTTAAACAAGTTTAACTAACGATACGAAATGAATGAAATACTAAAAGTCGAGAACCTGCGCAGAGTATTCGACGTAGGCGCCGAAAAAGTACATGCCCTCAAGGGTATCTCGTTCACGGTGACCGAAAACGAATTCGTCAGCATCATGGGAACGAGCGGCAGCGGCAAATCGACACTGCTAAACATCCTCGGATGCCTCGACACACCAACTTCCGGAGAATACTACATCGACGGCATATCGGTAAGCGACCGGACAAAAGACGAACTTTCTGTCATACGCAACCGGAAAATAGGATTCGTCTTCCAAGCCTACAATCTGCTGGCAAGAACCTCAGCATTGGAGAACGTGGAACTGCCTTTGCTATACAACAGTTCGATCTCGGCCTCGGAAAGACACGAACGCGCAAAACACGCACTCGAACTCGTAGGATTGCAGGAAAGAATGTATCACATGCCAAACCAGCTTTCAGGTGGCCAGCAGCAAAGGGTAGCAATAGCGCGGGCACTGGTCAACGACCCGGTAATATTACTGGCCGACGAAGCTACCGGAAACCTCGACACACGTACATCATACGAAATAATGAGCCTTTTCCAGGAATTGAACGCCCAAGGCAAAACCATAGCTTTCGTTACGCATGAACCCGACATAGCCGTTTTCACGGGACGGACAATACAACTGCGCGACGGACACATAGTCAAAGACGAACCGGTCAAAACACAATCGGCACGGGCAGCACTCGAAGCTCTGCCTCCAAGCGATGATTATTAGCGGCAGAGGCAAACCCCTCCGAAATCAAAACTCCGGCCGGGACACAACGACAAAAAAGAAACATTATGAATTTCTTCAATCTACTGAAAATAGCACTCCAGGCTATTAAACGCAACAAGACGCGCGCCCTGCTCACAATGCTCGGCATCATCATCGGCATCGGCGCAGTCATAACGATGGTCAGCCTGGGACAGAGTTCGAAACAAAGCATCAACGACCAGATCTCTGACATGGGTACAAATCTCATTACGGTGCGCAGAGCATGGAACAGACGCGCCGGAGTGAACGTGGGCACAACAAACGTGCAAACCCTCAAGATCGCCGACGTTAATGCCATTGCCGATCGTGCCAAATACATTGCATCAGTATCACCAGTAGTCAGCTCAAGCGGACAACTCATATACGGGTCGAACAACTGGCCCGGAAGCATCCAGGGAGGAAACGAACAATTCCTTTCGATAAGAAAGTTCGCCATAGCCTCTGGCACCAATTTTACGGCCGACGACGTACGCAGTTCGGCAAAGGTGTGCATCATAGGAAAAACCGTCCAGGACAACCTGTTCCCAGATGGAGAAAGCCCTCTCGGGAAGGTTATAAGGTTTGGTAGAATTCCACTTAAGGTCATAGGTGTTCTTGAGAGCAAGGGCAACAACCAGATGGGACAGGACCAGGACGATATCGTAATCGCTCCTTACACCACAGTACAAAAACGCATCCTGGCGGTTACATATCTCCAACAGATAGTGGCTTCGGCTGTGGGCGAAAACTACGTGGACCTTGCAGCAATGGAGATAGAAAACATACTGCGCGGAACGCACAGACTTACGGCAGACAAAGACAACGACTTCGAGGTATTCACCCAACAGGAAATGCTCGAGACCATGACCTCCGTCATCGGGTTTCTTACCATCCTGTTGGCCTTCATAGCCGCCATTTCACTACTCGTCGGCGGTATCGGAATCATGAATATCATGCTGGTAACGGTAACCGAACGCACCAAGGAGATAGGACTGAGAATGTCTATCGGAGCAACCAAGAAAGACATTATCCAGCAGTTCCTCTACGAAAGTATAATTCTGTGCCTTATCGGCGGTCTGGTCGGAATATTGTTCGGCCTCGGAGCATCATACGTAATATCATCGGCACTGAACTGGCCGTTCATCATAAGCCCAATGGCAGTGGGCATCTCGTTCGTGGTGTGCGCAGCCACAGGAATATTCTTCGGACTCTACCCAGCCATGAAAGCAGCATCGCTCGACCCCATACAAGCATTACGATACGAATAAATATCGGTTAAGAAGTGTGCAAAGCGTCCCCTTTCGGGGGCGCTTTGTTGTTTTTTTCAGAGAATAAACACTAATTTAGCGGAAGCTTAATCAAACACGACAGACCATATGAAAAAAGTATTTCTTACACTTACGTTAGCCATAATATGTACGACCGGGTACTCGGCCGAGATAGACAAAAGACCTTCTGCCAACCAAAAGGTACACAATGTGATCTTCATGATCGGCGACGGAATGGGACTGGCTCATGTGGCGGCAACCACAATATTCAACAATTACGAACCGCTAACTATCGAACGCGCCGATTACGTTGGACTGCAAAAGACATATTCGGCCAACAACAGAGTCACAGACTCGGCTGCCTCCGGCACCGCATTGGCTACCGGCGTTAAAACAAACAACGGCGTAATCGGCCTCGATCCAGAAGGCAACCAGGTGGAAAGCATCCTCGAAAAAGCATCCCGAAACGGATTATCGACCGGATTGATAGCCACATATTCCATTACGCACGCCACTCCGGCAGCATTCATAGGTCATGTGAAAGACCGTGACATGCAGGAAGACATAGCCGAATATTTCCTCAAGACAGACATAAACGTATTCCTCGGCGGGGGCCTTAAATATTTCGCCGACCGCAAAGACAAACGAGACCTTACGCAGGAACTCGAAGCCAAAGGCTACTCCATGATATACGATGTCAAGGACATTCCAACGGCAGACGCTCAAAAACTGGGTGGACTGTTCGCTCGAGATGCCATGCCAAAAATGCGTGACGGCCGGGGCGACTATCTCCCGACAGCCACCGCAAAGGCTCTCGAAATATTGGGAAAAAACAAAAAAGGATTCTTCATAATGATCGAAGGCTCGATGATCGACAGCGGAGGTCACGATAACGACATCAAACTGGTGGTGGACGAAATGGAAGATTTCGACAAAGCCGTGAAAGTAGCATTCGATTTCGCCGACAACAATCCGGGAACTCTCGTGGTCGTGACTGCCGACCACGAAACTGGCGGACTTACACTACCCTCGGGAAAACCCGACTTCTCGCTTCCCGACCAAGGTGTAAAATACAAGTTCAGCACCGGCGGCCACACAGGTACATTCATACCGATATATGCATACGGTACCGGTGCGCACAACTTCAGCGGCGTGATGGAAAACACGGATATACCCAAAATAATGGCACGCCTGCTACGTGTGGAATAAACACGCGGAAACATCCTGCCAATGCACATCAAAGGATGGTTGCAAAACGACAAAATATGCAGTCCGACAACCTTCCGGCAAAACGAAAACCGAAAATATTTCCATACGACCCCGTACCGATGGTACGGGGTTTTCTTTTACGGGACAAAGCATTGAACACATAATAAAATCACTGAACTAACGTATTAAAATAGAGTTATTTTGTTAATAACTTTCCCCGGCATGATGGGTGATTGCCAGCAAAATTTAATTACTTTGCATGTATGAACGATGCTGTTTTGGAGAAGCTCAAGATACTGGCCGAATCGGCCAAATACGACGTGTCGTGCGCGTCGAGCGGAACATCACGCAAAAACAGACCGGGATCTGTCGGAAGCGCTCACGGCTGGGGAATATGCCACAGTTTCACCGAAGACGGACGTTGCATCTCGCTGCTCAAAATAATGCTTACGAACTTCTGCATATACGACTGCGCATACTGCATAAACCGACGAAGCAACGACATTCCAAGAGCAACATTCACTGTCGACGAACTGGTAACACTTACCATAGAATTCTACCGGCGCAACTATATCGAAGGGCTCTTCCTGAGCTCGGGAGTAATCAACAATCCGGATTACACCATGGAACGCATGGTGCGCGTGGTGAAAGACCTGCGTACCATACACCGATACAACGGATATATCCACATGAAAAGCATCCCGGGCGCAAGTCGGGAGCTTGTCGCCGAAGCCGGCAGATATGCGGACAGACTGAGCGTCAACATCGAAATACCATCGGAACACAACCTGCGGATAATCGCCCCCGACAAAAGTTACGAGAGCATTTACAAACCTATGAGTTACATCTCGCAGGGAACGCTCGCGAGCGCCGAAGAACGCAAGAAATTCAGGCACGCGCCCCGATTCGCTCCAGCCGGGCAAAGCACTCAAATGATCGTGGGTGCAACAGACGAAAGCGACAAGGATATCCTCTCGCTCTCTTCTGCTCTATACATGCGACCAAGCATGAAAAGAGTCTATTATTCCGGTTTCGTACCTGTCAACATGTACGACTCCAGGCTCCCTGCACTCAAACAGCCTCCATTGGTGCGTGAAAACCGACTCTACCAATCAGACTGGCTCATGCGATTCTACGGCTTCCGCGCTGACGAAATAGTCGACGATGCACACCCCAACCTCGACCTCGAAATCGACCCGAAACTGTCATGGGCACTCAGACATCCCGAAATTTTCCCGGTGGATGTGAACAGAGCCGACTACGAAATGATACTGCGTGTCCCGGGCATCGGTGTAAAATCGGCAAAACTGATCGTCTCGTCACGCCGATTCGGACGCATTACATCGCTGACTCTCAAAAAAATGGGTGTCGTAATGAAAAAAGCCCAGTACTTCATAACGTGCGGCGAACTGGGTATGCACTACGGAGTGAACGAAATGCACCCGGATATCATTCGCAAAGTGCTTACACAGAAAAAAAACTCGCGCAAGAACATTGACGATAACCAGATGTCGCTGAAATTCCCGGAATAGGCAGCAATGTTTGTATTGCAAGCAGCAGGCCGAGCGTGATTCCATACCTGTTCAATTTGAATAAGCAACCGGAATCTACCCAGATTCCGCACAAATACGACAGCCCGCCATACATGCACAGAACACAAATTACCACGTTCTACCGGCGCAGGTCATGGCACAGAACAAACGAAAAGTCTTGACAATAATGTACATTGACAGCAATGAACAGCCAGATCAATGAATATGACACTGGATACGCTGAATACTGAACGCTGAAACATACCAAGACAACAACAACCAACTGACAGAAACGACAGTAAATCGGACAAATTCCCGTTTTCTTATCCCCAAGCATGGCTACTACTTTCAGATATGATAAAACCTTCGAAGGACTGCTTAACGTTGTCTTCGACGCATATGTACGCAAGGAGTTCCCCGAAGCCCTGATCGGAGAGGAAGAACCCGAACCAATGTTCTCACAAAGAATGCATAAGGTCTATACCGACACGGGGAAAGCCGAACGGGTATGGAAATCGTTCCGAAAAAAGACCGACAGACGTACACGCAACATGATAATGCACGTATGGCTGTCGGAAGAGCCGCACAGCGACGAACTGATTTTCCGCTACATTTGTAAAACATTCAACTCGCAGCACCCCATCGCAGGCAATTTCACAGACCCGGACATACTCGAAATCAAACAGATAGCAATGAAAGTCGCGAGGGAAGGCGAACATGTGCGACAATTCATCCGGTTTCAGAAAGGGGGCGACGGCACATTCTTCGCTCCGACAGCCCCAAAGTACAACGTGCTGCCGCTCGCCATAAACTACCTCAAGGAGCGTTTCGCCGACCAAAAATGGCTCGTATACGACACAAAACGCCATTACGGCTACTACTACGACCTGCAGAAAGTCCAGGAAGTGACACTGGAAGATGACAGTCACCTGATCAGCGGAAAACTCGACGAAACCCTTCTGTCGCAGGACGAAAAACTTTTTCAGGAAATGTGGCGCAGCTATTTCAAGGCAATTACAATCAAAGAGCGCATAAACCCAAAACTACAACGACAGAATATGCCGCGTCGATTCTGGAAATACCTGACGGAAAAACAATAACGGAATATGGAATCGGAAAGGAAAATAGCCTCCGGAAAATTACCTCATCGACGATAATGAGACAACCGTAAGATAAATGCAGTATCTGCATGTGCAACCGATTCTCGCTGGAAATGACATGAGACAAACCAAAATCCCGCAAAATAACCACGCAGAATACGCAGAATATCCGAATACGTAAAAACAAATCAAAGGTACGCGTGCAGAACTTACCTCTATCGGAAAAACAAAAACAGAACCCGAATCAATGTCACAACCACCATCCCTCCATAATACCAACCGTACATCTCGACACATAGACCAATCCAATAAATATTAAATATATATATGCGTTGGATAAAATCGGGATAAATAATTAACTTTGCTGTACCATTCTAAATAGCGATGCTATGAGTCGAAAATTACTTATAACCGGAGCCATTCTGAACCTTATTATAGGCGCCGGACACATCGCAACCCTTTTCAAACTTGATCTGGCGTTCAAATTTACAGGTATCGAAGGTCTCATCGAAAAATACGCCGGCGACCACCCGGGACTCGATTACACCATAACGACCGTGGTGGCAATATTATTCATAATTATGGGCCTCTACGGACTTTCAGGTGCACGAATACTGAAGAAATTCCCCCTGTTGAAACCAGCCATAATCGCCATAACCATCGTATACCTCGTACGCGGCGTCTTGGGACTCGCCTATGAAATACTCAGCCAGGAACAGTGGTTGAGCGGTATCATTCTATCGTCGGTGGCACTTTTCATAGGAATATGCTATTTTGCAGGCGGCATCTGGAGATGGCATGGAAAAGGACGTCCAAAATATTTTAACGCCAAAGAATAACAGAATTTCTCTTAAAACATATATAATGGAATACAGGATCGAAAAAGACACAATGGGACAAGTGGAAGTCCCGGCTGACGCATACTACGGTGCGCAAACCCAAAGAAGCGTAGGCAACTTCAAAATAGCCCGCGATATCAATAAAATACCTATCGAGGTTATCAGGGCATTCGCATACCTGAAAAAGGCAGCGGCAATTACAAACCTCGAAGCAGGCGTATTGAGCAAAGAAAAATGCGACCTCATTGTACAGGTATGCGACGAAATACTCGCCGGCAAACTCGATGATCAGTTCCCGCTCGTAGTGTGGCAGACAGGTAGCGGAACCCAGTCGAATATGAACGTAAACGAAGTCATAGCTTACCGAGGACATGTACTCCACGGAGGCAAACTAACCGATAAGGAAAAATTCCTCGCCCCGAACGACGACGTCAACAAATCTCAGTCCTCGAACGACACGTTCCCAACAGCCATGCACATAGCTGCATACAAAATGCTGATGGAAGTAACCATCCCGGGAATCAAACAACTGCGCGACACGCTCGAAAAAAAGAGCAAAGAGTATATGCACATCGTCAAAATCGGACGTACCCACTTCATGGATGCCACTCCGCTTACCTTAGGTCAGGAATTCTCGGGATACGTTGCGCAACTCGATCATGCACTCAAAGCGATAAACAACTCGCTGGCCCACCTGTCGGAACTTGCTCTCGGGGGAACCGCAGTAGGAACAGGTATCAACACTCCTGAAAACTATGCCGAAAACGTGGCAAAACAGATAGCAAAACTCACAGGACTTCCGTTCGTTACGGCTCCCAACAAATTCGAATCGCTCGCAAGCCACGACGCCATCGTGGAAGCACACGGAGCACTCAAAACTACAGCCGTGAGCCTCATGAAAATAGGCAACGACATCCGTATGCTAGGCTCCGGCCCTCGCGCAGGCATCGGCGAACTGCAACTGCCGGAAAACGAACCAGGGTCTTCAATAATGCCAGGAAAGGTAAACCCTACACAGTGCGAAGCTCTCACCATGATAGCCGCACAGGTCATGGGTAACGATGTCGCCATATCGGTAGGCGGCTCAATGGGCCAGTTCGAACTGAACGTGTTCAAACCAATGATAATATACAACTTCCTGCACTCGGCACGTCTTATAGGCGAAGGATGCATGAGTTTCGAAAAAAATTGCGCTCGCGGTCTATACCCAATCGAGATAAACATCAAGAAACACGTCGACAATTCGTTGATGCTCGTTACGGCTCTCAACCCAAAAATAGGCTATTACAAAGCAGCCGAAATCGCACAAAAAGCGCACAGAGAACACACCACACTAAAGGAAGCAGCCGTCGCAACCGGATACCTCACGGCCGAAGAATTCGACGAATGGGTAGTACCGGCAAAAATGGTCGGCAAACTGAAATAACACGTCAGTTGCCAAACAGACCTTATGACAAAAGGTATCAGTATAGATTTAAAGTCTTGTGCCGGAGCAAAAACTCCGGCACAAGACTTTATTACACAACAGAAACGATATCCCAGGGTGTGCCAGGCATTCGAGGAAAAAAAGGAAAAAATAGCCGGCATTTTAGCAGGGACAGGAGTCATGATGTCTGATATCAACATAATGTTAATCGCATACAAAGCTGAAAAAATCCTCGAAGTTTGGGCAAAGCCAGCATCAAGCATCAAGACTGTCTCTAATGCCGAAAAACAAACACTTCGGCCAAAAACGGCAAGGTTACAACGCCTGAAACCGAAAACACCGGTACGGAAATAATCAACTCCGATTGTAAATACCGAAAAATTATCGAATACAGGATATGCAGGAGTTCGTGGAAACTCGGACCAAAACGTAAAAAAGGCGACGGTCAGGTTCCTGAGGGATTTTACCATATCGACCGTTTCAATCCGAAAAGTTCCTATCTCCTGTCGCTCGGAATAAACTACCCAAACACAGCCGACATAATCAGATGCGGCACAGACAACCCCGATGGCGACATATTCATTCACGGATCGCATGAGACAACCGGATGCCTGCCAATGACAGACGATAAAATCAAGGAGATATATATACTCGCCGTTGCAGCCACGAACAACGGGCAAAGCAAAATCCCTGTCTATATATTTCCGCTCCGAATGAATGACGCGAATATGAGAAAATATTACGTCACAAATTGTGACGATCCGGAGCTATTACAATTCTGGAATTCATTAAAAGAAGGATACGAATCATTCGTAAACGAAAAAACGGAACTCCATTTCAGGATAACGGATAAGGGAGAATACTCTTTTTAGACCCCGCTTAATGCCTTAAATACAAGCTGAAACCACTTTCTCAAGAACTCCAGCATCATAATGGATTGCCACAACCACTCAGAACAAATCTTCACAAAAAAATCCGAGCGTCTAACCATTATATTACCTGTAGAACGACTCGACGTCCATCCTTTCTATCATCCATACAATGACAAAGACGACAGTGCTGCACATCAATAATCACAACAAACATTGCCCGACAACCATTCCCACAGCCCCCGAATAAACATACAGGGTGCATAACTATACTTCGACTCCGTCAAATTGCCCCTTGACATTATCATCCTCGCCCATGGCAGATTCCTTGTCGGTCTTATTGCCGGCCTTTCTAACTGAAATCTCTTTCAAGGTTTTTTTCTTCCTCGACCCTGTCACACAATTTACATTAGGATCATTAGGATCCAAAAGCCCATATTCGACAAAATATATCTTTATCAGCAACAGAAAACCAGATATTAACAAAGGACCAAAGATAATCCCCCAAAAACCAAATAACGGAATACCGACAAACACCCCGAGTATCACTATAAGAGGATGAGTATGAGCATACTTGCCAAGCAATACGATGCGAATAACGTTATCCGTATTGGAAATTATGAGCAATCCATATCCCAATATTAGAAAACCAACTCCGAAATGGCCGATAGCCGCAAAATATATGGCCATGGGAACAAACACAAGACCTGTGCCTACCAACGGCACAAGTCCGCAAATAGCCGTCATAAAACCCCAAAACAGGTAACTGTCCAACCCAATCCAATAGTAAAGCAGACTGGAAACTATCGTCTGCCCTATCATGATCACAGGAATACCTACAGCATTACTGTAAATCATATTCTTGACTTCGCGTTTAAGCATCGACAAGCTGACACCGCTGAAAGGAGCATACTGAAATATTCGGCATTCCATTTTGCGGCCAGAGGAGAGCATGAAATAAAGTACCACCAACATCATCGCCACATTGAATACAAAGTTGTATGTGGCATTGAAAACAGAACTCAGAATCCTCGAGATAAGTCCCTCCGAACGAGTAATGGTTTCGACACCAATCAGTTGGAAACCGACAAAATCATTTATCTCTCCGACAGATTCGGTGATCTCGCCAACTATCTGGTTTGGATTGATATTAGGAATCTGCGTTGCAATGACCATGCCTGTCCACCAGCCAAAACCGGTCAATATTATCAAGCAGATAATCGTAATGAACAACGCAGCCACCCACCTCTTCCAATGATACTTCTCGACAAAGCGAAACTGAAGCCCCCTAAATACCACATAAAGCGTTATGGCTCCGAGCATTGAACCTATGAAAAACGAAAGTTGATCCAACAGCACCAAACCGAGAGCAAGAAGAACCAAAATGAACAACACCTGCCGAAAAAACGGATTGTAATTCGTCTCTTTGGAAACATTCATATCTTAAAGTTTGCCAAATAATTAATATACGAGTGTCTGAATTTAGCAATATTTCGAATACAAATTTGCATCCAATCTAAAACATGCAATAAAAAAACATGTGATTATCCTCCGACATGTCATAAACCCGCAAAATATCAGACAGAACACGTGTCGTCGGTCAAGATAACCCCCATACTAAATAAACCACAATACAACGACATAAAACATGCTCGTGTCGACTTATATCGAAAATACAGGCAATATCATGAAAAAAAGTGTCAAAAACAGGTGATATGTGTCAAAAATACAATTCCTCGAGGACATAGGTTGCCGCCGCCGAATCGTCCGACTTTAACTTTTCAGCTAATGCCATGACAGCATCGCCTCGAGAGGGACTAACACGATAAAGAGCATTGAGAAAAGCAGCGAAAGAACGCCATAAAAGCCTATTATCGACTGCAAACTGTGATTCGCTGGATGTCATGAGATCGGCAATCACGGTATCGGGGACAACTTTGCCCGAGAGCAGACGGCGCGTTACGGACAGAACAGAGGCATAGCGCAGCCATTGATTATCGTCAGTAAGCCACAATCGAGTTGCTTCCGGTATTATATCGCTGGCCGAAAGCAGAAAAGAGATATGCTCGGCGACCTCGGAGTTAATCACACCATCAGCCCAGAAAGGTATCTCCTCACATTTCATGGAATGCGGATCGGCTATCATGATACCTGCAAGACGCAGTTCACGAATCTGTTGCCTGTAAAGAAGCTTCCCAAGGTCATGGTCGGGAAAATATGCCGCTGCTACATCCCTTATCGCCGGCACACTGACTCCGTAATTCAGCGGCCATAAGACACCGTGCGCTTCCATAGCACCGGTAACTGCTCCATTGGTCTGCCTGCGCAACTGCGCAAGTATCTCGGCCATTCTCGCACTGTTATTCACCTCGGTAATATGTTTGTTACAAGTCTGTTCCTAAAAATACGGCCCGTGTTCCGACGGGCCGTCATTCAATACCGGTTCGCAATTAACGGGCAATGGCCAATGTCTCGCCAAACTGGTAAATCGGAATACGCGCATTTGCAAGTTCGCCTGCAGGTCCTGTCACTACACATTGAACGAAATCGGCAACCCTGTAATATTCTACCGTCTTGGCGCCTTTGGCAACAGGCATCGGCTGTACGGCTTTATCCGGTGTGAGAGACAACACTATCGGAGTCGCACTCAGATCCGACTCGGGAACAAGACCTACAGAAGACGAAAACCTGCATACTATATAATTGGTCTTGTCTGACTCGGGGATAATCTCGAAAGAACGGGTCTCTACAGTTCTGCTCTCCTTGCCGAAGAAAAGAGAAATATATTCACGCTCCATGCGATTCAATTCGCGCAAGGCAGCTTTCATGCCATCACCGAAAACATTCTCACCCATCTCACCTGATATGAGTTCAAACCGACGCTTGCGAATACTGTATATCATGTTGGCTGCGTCACGGGCCATATCCTCGAGCGGACGATCGGTCACGCTCAACCTGTCCACATTGACCTTCGGGAAATCGGTTTCATCCCGTGATAAACCTGGCTCCGACAGGCTTCTATCTGTTTTGGCAGACTTATTTGGATCGGAATAGGATATCTTGGCGGAAAGTACCGTATAAACATCCTTGTCGTTGAGAGGAGCTATGGCTCCAAGATACTTCTGGGCAAATCGCGCATAAGGACCTTTTCGGATAGTCTCTTTTTCAACAACAACATCAACTTTTATGACGGTATATGGGTACGCGGCCTTAAGTTCGGGATTGACGAGCTTCACTGCGTTGGGTATTTGAGCCGATACCGGATACGCCCCTATCAAGGCAATGGCAAAAGCCATCGTTATCAGTTTTTTCATATCTAACATTTTTATAATGGTCTCGATACAAAGTTATTATTTTTTTAGAATTTGGGATGCCGACATCTCAGAATTTCAGGTAAAAGTCGGAAGTGAGCATCTTATATTCCCGAGAGTATTCGTGGCGTCCGCCAAGTTCAATCAACAGTTCGTCGCGATGCGAAACCGAACGAATATCGCCCTTTGACAACTGTAAAAGCGAGCGTTTGGGAAGGGCTCCCGGTTTAGGAATGACAGAGGTAATCCGTTCAGCCGAAAAGCCATACCCAATGGACAGAGAAAGGAAATCAGCATGATGTTCATACGGGACAATCACGCAAAAACGTCCATCATCGGACAACAGACGGGCAGCAGCACCAACAAGCTCCTCATAACTTAATGATACAGAATGCCTTGCCATGGCACGTGCTACATCCGGCGAATGAAGAGAACCTGAAAAAAACGGAGGATTGGATACTATCAGATCATAAAGTCGGGAAGTGACAGGTCGATGCGTCCGATACTCATCTGCAATGACAGTCGAAATGGCTGGGCTTTGGCCGGAGGTGACTTGCTGACGATCCGGAAACAAACTATCACCAGACACGAACTCCTGCAACGAACATCGCATTACATTTATTCGATCCGCCCACGGTGATGCCACCGCATTTTCCTCAGCCTCGTCGGCACTGGCCGGGTCGATCTCAACGGCGTCTATGAACAACGGATTGGATTCTCCGCGCTGTGCAAGCATCAACGCTATCAGGCCAGTACCGGTCCCGATGTCGAGTGCATATCTGTCCGTAGCGCGCACTCCGCACCATGCTCCAAGCAACACCCCGTCCGTCCCGACCTTCATGGCCGAACGTTGATGCGACACCGAAAAACGTTTGAAACGAAATGGACGCAGCATAACAGCTATTTCAAAAAACCATCTATACCAGCCCCAAAAAGAGCAAAATCGTATTTGACCGGATCTTTCGGATCCAATTCACGCAAGGCAGCAGTTATCTCTTCGACCGATTTCCAATCGTTCTGTTTGCGCTTGAGCAAACCGAGAGCTCGCCCCATATTGCCGGAATGCACATCCAGAGGCAGATACAGTGCCGAAGCGGGTATGCGTTTCCACATCCCGAAATCAACACCCCTTCCATCATCGCGAACCATCCACCGCAAATACATGTTCAGACGCTTGCACGACGCACCCTTGTCTATCGAAGACACATGCTTCTCGCATCGGCTCTGATGATCTATATCGAAAAAACGGGCGCGAAATTCGGAGAGGACCGCGCGCATGTCGCCGGTCCGCTCCCATGTCTGCTCGAAAAACTCGCCGACACCGCCATAACGCTCTATAAGACTCCGAAGAGCAAGAACAAATGATATGAGATCCCCTCCATTAAAAGTACGATGAACATATTTTTCGAGACGTGACAACTCCTGCCACGAAGCATTCATCGTAAAGTCGTAAGGCTCGTCATCCATGTATTCCATCATTCGCCTCGCACTTTTCACAATAGCCTTGCGGTTGCCCCACGCTATCGTGGCGGCAAGAAATCCGCTGACCTCACGATCACCCTTATCGGTAAAACCGTGCGGTATCGAAATCGGGTCGTGTTCTATAAAATCAGGCGTATTATACTTTTCGTAGAGCCGGTCGAGAAGCTCACGTACATCTTCGTTCATTGCAATTACAATATCATTCCGTCACTCATAACTATCTTACGGTCGGCCATGGCTGCAAGGCTCTCATCATGCGTAACAACAACCACGGTCTGACCAAGCGTATCGCGCAGGGTAAAAAACAACTTATGTATCTCGTCGCGGTTCTTCGAGTCGAGGTTCCCAGAAGGTTCGTCGGCAAGCAGTACCGCCGGCGAATTGATGAGCGCACGCGCAATCGCCACACGCTGCTGCTCACCTCCGGACATCTCGGCCGGTTTATGTAAAGCCCTGCCAGACATCCCGAGCATATCCAACAGTTCCTTTGCACGAGCTTCGACCTTATCCCGGTCTCGGCCTCCTATATAGCCGGGAATACACACGTTCTCGAATGCCGTGAACTCCGGCAGAAGATGGTGGAACTGGAACACGAATCCTATCTTGTCGTTGCGAAAACGTGACAAATCCTTGTCGGCAAGCATCTCCGCATGTATTCCGTCGATCGTTACCGTCCCTCTGTCGGGACGGCTCAGGGTACCTATAATTTGCAGCAGAGTAGTCTTACCGGCACCGCTCGCACCAACTATCGACACAACCTCGCCCTGCGATACATCGAGCGAAACGCCTTTAAGAACCTCAAGTTCACCGTAGCTTTTGCGCACCCCGCAAACCTCTATCATCGACTTCATAACTTATGCGTTTTTATAATATTCATACAACCTTACAACATCGACGGCCTCTTTCGTATCATGAACACGCAGCAGCGACGCACCATTCACAAGCAATTCCCAATTGAGAGCCGTCGTGCCGGCGAGAGACTCGGACGGCCCTACCCCGAGAACCTTATATATCATCGACTTGCGTGATATGCCGGCAAGAATCGGATAACCAAACTCCAAAAGTTCGTCCATGCGGCGCATAAGCTGATAGTTCTGGCGAGTGGTTTTGGCAAACCCGAATCCGGGATCGAGAATTATATTTTCATCATCTATGCCTGCACCTTTCATCTCCGCTATCCTGGCCGCAAAAAATGTCTTCACATCATGTGTAACATCATCATAATCCGTATGTTCCTGCATAGTCGCCGGATTAGCCCGCATGTGCATGGCTACATACGGAACCTTGTAGTCGGCTACCGTCCGGTGCATATCCGCATCGAGACTGCCCGCCGAAATATCGTTTATAATGCATGCACCGTAGGTATCGAGGCAACGCCTGGCAACATCGGCCCGAAAAGTGTCTATCGAAACAACAGCCTCCGGGTGTTCGCGTCTTATGATGCGAAGCGCGCGCGACACCCTGGAGAACTCCTCCTCTGAAGTGACATCGGATGCTCCGGGACGTGACGAATATCCGCCCACGTCGAGAATCGCAGCTCCATCGGCCAAAGCCTTATCAACCGCTGCAGATATCTCTCCATCCGTCGACAGACGACTGCCGGAGAAAAAAGAATCCGGAGTGATATTGATAATGGACATCACCACAGGCCGACTAAGATCCAGTTCCGTATCTCCTATTTTCATCCCCTAAATATTTTATCCAGTTCAATAACCTGAGGCATGAGAATATCATACTCTCCGCTGTGGATAACATAATCGGCAAGCGCCTCTCGCTCGGCATCATCCATCTGATGGGCCATGCGAGCCTTGATCTTCTCGGGATCGCTCGCATCGCGAAGTACTGCACGGGCTATACGTACCTCAACAGGAGCGCTGACAGTAACCGTATAATCCATCGACACGGCAAGCCCGCTTTCGAAAAGTATGGCGCTTTCGTGTATAACATAGGGATAACCCTCAGAATCCATCTCAGATGCCCACTTGCGAAAATGATCGGCTACCGCAGGATGAACAAGGGCATTAAGTTCTCGCAATAAATCCTCGTCGGTAAAAACACGTGAAGCAAGGTATGCGCGGTCAAGAATACCGTCGCGATATGAGTGTGAACCGAACAAGCCAACTATGCTCGATATGAGTTCGGGTGACGTGACCATAAGACGCTTAGCTGCCGAATCCGAATCGTAAACCGGCACCCCCAAGGCTGCAAACATACGCGAAACCGTACTCTTGCCACTGCCTATCCCGCCTGTCAGTCCGATCCTGAGCATGGTCATTCACCTATTTTCGGTGCAGGAATTTCCGGTACTTCCAGAACCGAAATAATCCGAAGATCCTTCGTGTTGGCAGCTATCACGGACATGAGTGAGGAAGGATTGACAACAAGCATATCTTTTTCTGTCGCTGAAGCAGAGGTATCTACATTCCAAAACCGAACCTTGATGTCGCTCCGACGCAATATACGATGGGCAAAAATCCTATAGCCGGTACCCTCAACCTCGCATTTGACCTTGACTCGGGTATTTTCGATACGTACCGGTACGGTAACCGTCGCAACATAGGTATGACCCATATTGATAAGCAGCCACAACAAAAACGAAAAACCAAGCAACATCAGAAATGTCGGAGAGGTGTATTTGCGTACTGTCTTTAATATTTTTTCAAACGTTTCGTTCATAAAATCCAGTCGTAAATGCCGGAACTGCCGGCTACGATACAAAGTAAATGATTTTTTTCGCCAAACACAATAACAAAACGACATCCATTGTCCCAAATGCAAGCAGCCTCCCGAAGGAGGCTGCTTGCATTATATACACGAACAGAATCTATTTCCCAGCGGCACCAGACTTCTTTTCTGCGGCATACCGCTCATTCAATCCATCGAGAACTATTTTGGTGATATTCAAACGTGGATCGGCATGAAGTACAGGTGCGTTGCCGCTCGTGGTAAGTATCATGCTATATTTATAGTCGGCATTGAATTCGGCAAGAAACGTATCGATGTTATTTATTATGTTATTCATCAGAACCTGACTCTCCTCGGACAACTCGAGCTGAACCTTGTCCCTGTGTTCATACAGGCTTTGTTCCTGCTTTTCCAGATCCTGTTGCAACTCCATGGCTTCGGAACGGGTGACAAGCCCCTTTTCGATCTTCTCCTGAGCTGATGTGAAAGACTTTTCCAATGCACGAGTCTTATTGGTCAACTCGGTTTCGGCTTTCTGTGCCTTCTCCTGAATCTCGGCATTGCGATCGATATAAAAATCGTAATTCGCAAGAAGCGAATCGAGATCCACATAAGCTATCTGTGCGCTCACAGCTGTAAGTGGCGCTGCAACAACAGAACCATCTGCCACATCCGCCTTGGATTCGGTCTGCTCAGAATTTTTCTCTCCACATGACAATAATCCCAGCAACACGGCCGGTATCACTAAAAACATTTTCTTCATTTCCTCTAAATCTTTATTATAATATCTCCAAAAGGATCAGCGACCCTCTCTTGTAAACTATGGAAAATAACCTCGGAACAATCTCCGGAAATCGAAAGAACATACCCCCTCACCGAAATTTACCCTACATTTCGCAAATATAGTGAAATTTCTTTTTTTCGCTATCTTTGTCCGTAAACCATTCATTCGACCATGTACGAATACATCAAAGGAGAAATTGCGGAACTGACACCAACATACGCCGTAATAGAAGCGGCAGGCGTGGGCTATCTACTCATAATTTCGCTCCAGACATACTCGGAAATAGAAAACAAAAAATCGACGACAATATATACACACTATGTCGTACGCGAAGATGCACAAATATTATACGGTTTCGCCACAAAACGCGAAAGAGAAGTATTCAGACTACTAATAGGTGTCTCGGGAGTCGGAGGAAATACCGCCAGAATGATCCTCTCGACATACTCACCTCAGGAACTCACAAATATCATTGCATGCGAAAACGCCACACTGCTGAAAAACGTTAAAGGCCTGGGATTGAAAACAGCCCAAAAAATAATAGTCGAATTGCGCGACAAAATAGGATTTGCAGAAACAAACTGGCCGCAAGGAACAACAGACAACACTATCTCGGGAAACATGGAAAATTATGCCGAAGCATTGGCCGCACTTACAATGCTGGGATTCCCAAAAACAGCCTCGGAAAAAGCATTGCGCAACGTAATGAAAGCAAACCCGAATGCGTCGGTCGAAGACATCGTCAGACTCTCGCTAAAAAGCCTGTAACCAGACAAGAGCCGGTTACCGTGTCGATGTACAAACCCGAAAATACAGCCTGACACAACATCGAAACCATACTCTCGGAACAAGTATACGCACAAATATCATATCTGGCAAGATAAAAACATTTGCCGCCCTCACACATGTCAAAAACCACGAAATAAGACAGTTAAACCAAATCAACAAGTAAGGGAGAGATCATTTCATTCGTATTAAGGAATCGTTAACATTATATCTCATTATAAAGGGAGAGCTAAAATAGTACTATTTTTGTCATGATATTGTAAAAAAAATATTAACGATCCGTTATGGACCCTATTTACATTTTTATAGTAGTCATACTTCTTGCTCTGGCGGTTATCGGCCTTATTGTGGGTGTCTCGAACGACGCTGTGAACTTCCTTAATTCGGCCATAGGCTCTAAAGCAGCACCTCGCTGGATCATAATGACCGTAGCGTCGGCCGGAATTATCATAGGCGCCCTTTCTTCAAGCGGAATGATGGAGGTCGCCAGAAGCGGAGTATTCTATCCGGACCAGTTCACATTCTCAGACGTGATGATGCTCTTCCTCGGGGTGATGTTCGCAAATGTTATCCTGCTCGACATGTTCAATACCTTCGGACTGCCGACATCCACAACAGTATCACTGGTATTCGGATTGCTCGGCGCCGCCATAGCAGTCGCCGCTACAAAAATCATCGGAAGCGACACACTCACGATGGCCGACCTTTCAGGATATATCAATTCTGGCAAAGCCATGGTAATCATATCCGCAATACTGGTTTCGGTAGCGGTAGCATTTGTCGCAGGCTCGATAATAATGTATGTCACAAGGCTGATATTCACCTTCCATTATAAAAAAGTTTTCTCCCGCATCGGCTACCTCTGGTGCGGGATTGCTTTTACAGCAATTTCATATTTCGCAGTATTCAAAGGTCTGAAAGACTCAGGAATATTCAGCAATGAGACACTCGATTTCGTCCAGAGCAATCTCCTGCTGACTCTCACCGGACTGTGGCTCGGATGGAGCATACTGATGGCACTGTTACAACACATATTCAAAGTAAATATCCTCAAAATAACGATACTCGCCGGTACGTTCTCGCTCGCACTGGCATTCGCAGGCAATGACCTTGTGAACTTCATCGGAGTGCCGATTGCAGGATTGGACTCATATAAAATTGCAGCTCAAACAGGCAACGACCAAATGATGATGGGCGGCCTTATGGAACCAGTCAAGACAAATTTCATATTTCTGTTGGCAGCCGGAATCATAATGGTACTGACTCTCTGGACATCGAAAAAAGCCAAAAGCGTGTCGGACACCGAAATAAACCTCGCCAAACAGGACGAAGGTGCAGAACGTTTCGGCTCTACACTGTTTTCACGTTCACTGGTGAGGCTCGCTCTCAGCACAAACAAAAGTGTGGAAAAAGTCCTGCCCGAGTCCCTGCTGCGATGGATCAACAAACGCTTCCTGCCACTCAGGGAAGGAGAATACGGAGGTGAAAAAGCACACTTCGACATGATAAGGGCAACGCTCAACCTCACTGTCGCATCGCTGCTCATAGCGTTCGCAACATCTCTCAAACTCCCGCTATCAACTACTTACGTAACCTTCATGGTGGCGATGGGCAGCTCGCTCGCCGACCGTGCCTGGGGACGCGAAAGCGCCGTATACAGAATCACAGGTGTGCTCACCGTAATATCCGGATGGTTCGTCACCGCAGTAATCGCATTCATAATAGCATTCGCCATCACGATGGCGCTCGTTTACGGCAAAATAATCGCAATAATCGCCGTTACCGCACTCTGTGCATACATGTTCATACAAAGCAGCATACTGCACCGCAAACGCGAAGCTAAAGCCGAAGAACACGAAAAAAAACACACCAACAACGAAGAAGCCGACGAAGTGGTGAACCGTTGCATCTTCGAGGTAATAGATACCATGGGAAAGGTCACCGACATCTACCAGCAAACCCTAATGGGCGTATTCAATGAAAACAGAAAACTGCTGAGACAGATGCTTAAAGACTCCAACGAACTTTTCTATCAGGCTCGCGAACGCAAATACGAAGTAATGCCGACGCTGCAAAAACTCCAGCACAACTACATCGATAACGGCCATTATTACGTCCAGGTAGTCGACTATATGAGCGAAGTAACCAAAGCACTGGTACACATAACACGCCCATGCTTCGAACATATAGACAACAACCACGAAGGCCTGTCTAAAGAACAAGTCGACGATCTTATCTTCATCAATAATGAAGTGTCGAAAATATACGACAGAATCAACATAATGCTCCGCACAAACGACTTCAGGGATATCGAAACCGTGATGCGTATGCGCGACGGACTGTTCGAGTCGATAGACGAGGCTGTCAAACGCCAACTCAAACGAATCAAGTCAAAATCAACAAGTACAAAGGCCAGCATGTTATATCTAAACATACTCAACGAAACCAAAACAATGGTGCTTCAATCCAGAAACCTGCTCAAATCGCAGAAATATTTCCTCGAAAAACGCAGCAACACGCAATAAAAAACACAAGTAACGAGTTTCTTTCTTGAAGAAGCCCGGCAAACAACCTTAACAGCATATACTGTCAACCAATAAGGAGACTCGGGAGTCTCCTTATTGGTTTTTAGCCGAAAATTAAGTAAGTTTGTAAGTTAATCGTGCGCATTAAACGTATGAATATTATAAAAAGCCTCTTTATAACATTAGTAACCGCAAGTTTGCTGTACTCATGCGGCACATCAGACGAGGATACCATAATTCCGGACCAAAGAGAAGCGATAACGCAATTCCTCGACAACAACGAACTCGAATACGAGGAGGTCAACAGCGTTTTTCGGCATTTCCCTTCACCAAGAACCTCAAACCCCGACGCACCTGTAGTGAAACAAGGAGATGAGGTCGGAATATACTTCGAACTTTACAATGCCACATACACAAAACAAAACGGCTCGCTCGCTCCGGTCCCAACAACCGCACTGTACAGCAACAAAAAATTTATACAAGACACGCTAAGAAAACTAAACCTGAACACAGAATACTGGCCAAGTTACGAAGAACCTCTCAACGCCAAAGTCGGCTCGGGTGAATTGATAACAGGCCTGAATCGAGGACTGGTAGGATGTCGCAAAGGAGATTCCGTATTGCTTTTCATAACCTCAAACCTGGCGTTCGGAGAAAAACCGACATCGATTATTCCGGCAAACACAGCCATACTATACATAGTGAACATCCAAACAGTCAATAATCAGTAAACAAATATAGAAACATGAAAAAAATCCTGCTGGCTTTTGCCGCTATATCAATAATAACTCTCTCGATAACATCATGTGCGGAAGAACATGAAGATAACATCTATGATGTTGAACAGAAATTGTTGGACGCATGGATGAATGAACACGAAATGAATGTCGGACCTGACGAAGAACAACCAATCCGATACAGCAACGGAATATACATAAAATGGCTCAAACGTGAACCGCTCGGCGCAAAACCTGCATACGGCAACTGGCTGAAACTGAATTATACCGGAATGTCTCTGGACGGCAAAGTCTTCAAAAACAGAAGCAAGGAGGTGGCTATCGCAGAAAACCAATTCTCGGAAAAAACCAATTACGTCCCGGCATACATAAACTACTACGAAAGCAACGGACTCACTGAAGGCGAAAATTTCGCTATCGGCCAAATGAGGGAAGGCGAAAAAGTCATCGCATACATCCCTTCAAAACTCGCATTCGACGGTCAGACTGAAACATTCTCGAACGGCTACGGAGGACATTACTCGATAACCGCGCAAACAGGACCCGTGAAAATCGAAATAGAACTCGTGGATGTCGTCGAAAATGCCTCGATCAGAGAAAAAGAACTCATCGTTAAATGCCTAAAGGCAAACGGATTGACCGATGCATCTATCGATGATGGAGGCGACATGGTGAGAGAAGGGCTATACGCAAAGGTCCTCACACAACATAAAGACACGCCAGAAGCAGAATGGAACAAAGAAGACCTCGAAAAATGGGGAGCTTACACTAAAGTCGATAAAGACGACGAACTGTATATATATCGCGACGTATATGTAATACAAGAGGAAAAAGGAAACGCAGATGGACAAGGAAACCCTGGCGACGATCAACCTAAACAGGTCGACGGAGAATTCGGATTATTCCTCGTAAGCACAGACAGAATTGAACTCGCAATAGACAAATGGAACGACTTCACACCATACACTCCCGTATTCGTCAGACCTTCGATATCTTCGGAAACCGTGGTTTTCGCCATAAGGGAAGCATTACAGAAACTGGACGTAAACTACATGTCTTCGCTATTGATAGTAACAACATCCGAATTCACTTACGGCCAAAACGGATACGACCAAGGAACTGAACCTTATGGCGTTATACAGCCATATACACCGCTACTAATAAAAGTCTATGTCGAAAGAAAGACTTATGAATCGGGAACACAACAGCTCGCAGATGAAACAGGAGGGTTCGGAACGCCAAAATAGCAACATGTCCTATTACATATTTTAAACGTCAGGAGGGTTTAAAAAGCCCTCCTGACGTTTAAAATACAACACAACTCGGAATGCTAATTGGGTAAACGTTCGTAAAAAACAATTACACACGAACGCAATTTCTGATTCACTATCTGTGAAGAATACTCAACCTGGCGGACAATCCAACCATCTCCATTCATCCGCTTGATATCCTGATTTACAACATCGTCTTCGTAATTATGATATGTCCTAATAATCTGTTCCATAAGACATAAATATAAAAATACACCTACAGCCTAAAACAAATACGGTGCCACGTAAAAAAACGGCCCTCTGCAGGACCGCCTGATATGACCGGAACAACAATATCAATACTTGAAACTGCTACCTCCGATAAACTCACGCAGAATAGAGGTTGGCGGGATCTCGTCCGGAGATATCGGAATAAAGCTCTCCAGAAACTTCAGCAGACGCTGAGCTTCGCCATATTCAGGGACTATGTCGGGAACCTCGTGAAGCATCGGCTCAACATAAGGCTTCAGAACCGATATTTCATAAAAAAGCGATGAGTTGAACATAACGTCCGAATTCTCCTGATAAGGAAAAATATGCTTATCTTCTCCGGCCCGTACGCTCGGCCAGCGCTTCAACGTGGCCGTAGCATCTGCCCCTCGAGTATTGTAATCACGAACGATACGACGCAACAACCGATTGTCGGTGGTCGAAATCCGCGCAAGGTTATCAAGTGAAATAGAGGTCAGTGCCGATATGTAGATCTTGAATATCAGCCTGTCGTCGAGATCCTTGGTCAATTCCGGATTCAACCCGTGTATGCCCTCGATGACCAGCACTGAGCGTTCGTCGAGTTGCAAAGGTTTTTCATGGTACTCGCGTTTACCCGTAATGAAATCATAGCGGGGAACATCGACCGTACCTCCTTGGAACAGCGTAGACAAATTGTCATTAAAAGTATCGAGGTCGAGGGCATAAAGCGACTCGTAATCATACTCCCCATTTTGATCGAGAGGCGTCTTATCCCTATCGACAAAATAATCATCGAGAGAGATCAAAACCGGCTTCAATCCGAAAATACGCAACTGTATACCCAACCTCTTGGCAAACGTTGTCTTCCCGCTCGAAGAGGGCCCTGAAATCAGCACCAGCTTAACTCCTCGCTTCGAGTGTTCCTTAAGAATCATATCTGCTATACTCGCCAGTTTCTTCTCGTGGAAAGCTTCGGCTATCTTTATGAGTTCGCTGCTATTCCCGTCCAATATTTTACGGTTTAGCAAACCTATATTGGAGACATCTATGATATCTACCCAGTTCTTGTATTCGTTAAATACGTCGAACATCTTGTCCTGATGTACCATAGACTCCAATTCGCTCGGATTCGTGCGTTTGGGTATAGCTATATATATGCCGTTGAAATAGCGACGCAAATCGAACAGGTGAATGTAGCCCGTAGACACGGCCATAGCCCCAAACATATAGCCTACCATATCGGCAAGATGATAAACGGTTGAATACAGATGCGGACATGACTCGAGCAAGGCAATCTTATCGACAAAACCCATGCGAGAGTAAAGCTGCATAGCTTCCGTGGCGAGTACACGCTCCCGTACAATCGGAATGTCCTGCCTTATCAATACATCCATGCGATCCTTTAGAGCATCAACATCTTCGTCTGTAAACTTTTCTATCCCTTCTACCTCGGCATAAAATCCTTTGGATACTGCATGTTTGATCTTTAGCGTCTTCCCTGGAAAAATATCGTGAACAGCCTTGTTCAAAGTAAAAAACAGTGTGCGCTGGTAAACACGCATCCCCTCGAAATGGGTTATGTCGATATAACGTATCGAGACCGGTTCATAAATATTATATGTCAGTTCCTTGAGCTTATTGTTAACATAAGCAGCGAGATATGGATTATCGTTCTTCAACGAAAGTATACTGAGTACGTCCAGCAACGATGTGCCTTTAGCGACGTGCATCACCGAATCGTTATTCTCACATATTATTTTGACCGTATTCGCAGACATCTGAAAAAAATTATGGGTTTAATATAATGTAAAAATAAAAAATAAAAGCCATTTGTCATCCAATTATAGCACTAATACAGACTTTAAGTCCAAACAAAAAAAGCTGAAAGAGTGCACTTTCTATATTTTTCAGACGTGTGCAGTATTATACACGGATTAATAAACAAAATATTATTTAACATTTAAACATCATATTAAGTCCTTTTTATAGTGCAATCAGCCACACGCAAAACGGAAAAACAAGAGCAATTATCAACATATAATACTAATTATCAAATACTTACATCACCAGAAAATTATACATTTCCTGATTAAAAAATCAATGCTCTTGACATTCGATCAGTGTGATACTATATTTGCCGAAGTGGGTAAATAGGGGTGGAGGTCCTTCTGCCCAGGCGTAGATAGTGCCATAATTTCCGGAGATTATCAAAATGCTTCCAACACATTTTGTATTAACAGCAGGATGTCGACAAATTGTTTACAACCATGTAACATTCTGCGGCAGGCCCGAAAATCAGTACGTATTTAAGGCCGTATAAACCGGATTAATTATGAAAAACAAGAGCGCAGCCGGCACCGGTATCACATGTGCCGAGACTCAAAAAAAGGTAGCCTCGAAAAGACAGAAAAACCTACTAATCGAACTCGAACAAGCAGAGGCTAACGTATCGAACCTATTCCAACAAACACTCGACGCAGTCGACAACCTCGCAAGAATCAGACTGAAATGCAAACTTTCCAATTCTCGCGTAGTCGGCGTTTACAGAGAATTAAAAGAACTGGGAAAAGTAATGTCTCTATACAAATAACCATATAAGCTCGGTTATCAACATCAAATCAACATCAAATCAACAAAATTATCAATAACGCACACAACAGCTTAACAGGCTGTTAAACGCAAGTTTACTAACCTTTCGAGCCAAACTGCTCTGAAATCAAAACCAATCAACAATGCACAGAAATAACTTGACAGAGGCCGTCGCAGAGGCGGCCCAGGCTTGCGAACTATGCTTCCATAACGGATTCGAATACCAAATAAACGAAGCATTGCAAGAGACTCCCGCCTTGTGGCTATCATATCTCGAAGCCACCAAACATAATGGCGTTAACGAAGGCGTCAGAACATACACCGCAAAAATGTTCATTATAGACATACCTCAAAAAAACATCGCAGAAAACCCGGAATCAACTTGGCTCCAAATGGAGAAAAACGCCGCAAAAATATGCAGCCTGATAGCCGAAGCCGAATGTGTCAAAAACATATCAGATGTCGAATTCTCCGCAACAAAAAACAGCATCACAAACCGAGGGGAAATTGCCATGCAGATAAAAATGAATATACATGTCCCATACATAAATCCTAAAAACTGACACGATGAACATAAAATCAATCCCTGAAAACTATACGGGAGCATTGGCTCCTGTCGTCTTCCAGATATGGCAGGCAGATCCCGAAAATGCAATCACTGTACAGATAATTACCGGTCAGGAAGAACATATTGCCGGTGAAAAAATACTCTCAGGAGAAGACTCATACAGCGTAAACGTAGCAAACTATTGCAAAGGAGAAATAAATATCGAACCAATTACCGGCGAATGGTCAGTAATCGGAAACGCCATGCAAAGATGCTGCCCGGTCAGCATAAAGAGCGGAGAAACATCATCAACGAAAATTTACGTCACAGGGGGCCAAAAAGTTTGTCCGACAAAAAAAATACTATCAGATTCTCCGTCGAAACATCGCATATCGCCCGGCGATAAAGACGAAATAGCCATAATCGCTCCGGAAACCTCAATCTCGGTCAAGGCAAAACTCAACAACATATCGGATATGGCTGAAATCGAACTTGCCAACACCACTTGCAGTAACGGAGTATATGTAGTCTCGATCGATACGGAACACATAGAAACACTCCTCGAAAAGCCATTATGCGAATTCACGGAAATGACAGTGGAAATAAAAGAAGCTGATAACGTCCTGGCTAAAAGAGAATATCGAATCGTTCCGACAACCAGTGATGCGGTAAGACTATGCTGGCAAAATCCGTACGGACAGATAGATTACCACACCTTCAATCTGGTTGAAGAAAAATTCAATGTCAGTAAAAACAAAATATATTTAAGCTCAGGTTACACAACAATTGGATTGACACAGGAAGTAGTAACTAGAGTCGTATCGGAATGCGAACCAAGCAAAACAGTCAAATGGCTCACAGAAATAATGTCGGCACCGCAAGTTTGGCTGGTCGCACAAGAGAAAATAGTAAAAATAGACATCCTCACCGACAACACATCATTCAGCAACACCCAACCGGGCAACATTAACCTCTCGTTCCGTAATGCCGCAGGCGGAAGAAATTTCATAAAAGCATAATAATGAAACTATTTATAAACGAGATAGAAGCGGATATAAGTATCACTTCGCCAATAAAAATAACATTATGCATATCGGAAATAACCGACCCTGAAAAAGGACGTACAGGTTATTCATTACCATTCGTAATTCCGGCAACAGCAATAAACAGAAATATATTGGGACACTGTGCCGAACCAACTTCAACCGAAACGTTCAATCAAAAGCAATACTCCGCACGAATAGAACAAAACGGATCTGTCATTATAAACGGCGAACTATATGTAATGTCATATACGGAATACAGCGATGGCAGCGGCGAATATTCCGTCGCAATCATTGGCCCAGGAAAAGAATGGGTCAGAAAAGCTGCTGCAACCCCGTTCCGTGAAATTGAAATAGATTTCGAAGAAACGATAACTCCAACAATGATTGGACAAAGCTGGACGTGGAACAAACCAGTACGGTTCCTGCCGGTAGAAAGAGATTCGTTCGCCGTGGAAAACAACAACTCTCACCTGTTCCCTCCAGTCAAAATCCTGTCATTCGAGGATTACCATCCTTTCCTGCACGTACGTACAATATTCGAAGCAATCTTCGCAGCAGCAGGATACGGCATCCAATCAGAATTCATGAACAGCTCGATGTTCAATTCTCTGTATATGAGCGGAAATTATCCCCGCAAAAGCATTGACGGCGACAAATCCAAAATGGATTTCTTAGCCGGCAGGTTCACAGACGCTACAGCAACCGCAAACTCAAGCGGCAAAGTCTATGCCGACCCGATAACAAACCTCAACACGATAGGAAACATAGTGCAAACCGCAAATCCAAGAGAAGAAAACAACGGAATTGTGCTGGAAAACGTATTCGCAAAAAACGATTGCTTCACAAAAATAGGCGACAGAATCGCTTTTGTCCCTACAAATAGCGTAGTCGTAGGTTTCGAGTTCAAAATACACTATACGGCCGATTACCATATGATCAGCAGAGACGAACTCAAAACATTCAACGAACTTTATCTCTGGTCGGGACAATCGAGAAACTACAAAGTAATGAATACAAACAAGGATCGTCGCGAAGAATTCACAACCGGAAAAACTTTTATGGTTATCGTTTTCGACCACACCGATGGCGACTCTTACCAGTTCCGATACGACGAACTACTGAACGACCAGGTCGATCCCGAAAATCCCGGAGAAGGAGAAGTAACCACACGCACTTTCACATCTTTCAGCACACGTACAAAAAGCATAACTATCACCGGATCAAAACCAGTGACAAATCCACAAATATGGATCAAAACACAGGAAAGTTCATCATATGTCTTATGCGAAAAAGATTGGGCACTATATGACGGCCATGTCACGGAAAACGGTGAAATCGAAGTGGAAATAACAGTGAGAAGCTCCCCGGAACGAATAATCCCATCCGACCCAAAATACTTCGACCAAATATATTTCGGCGGTGCAGATCCCGGAATGAAATTCACTCTCGGGAAAAGCACTACCATACGCCCACTATTCGCAGGCTATCCATGCGAAGGCTCGACAGTAAAATTCGAAGACGTGGCAGCACATGAAACATCGGCACTGGACTTTGTGAACGCAATCAGGCATATGTTCAACCTGACATTCGTAACCGATAATCTCAAAAAAAAGGTTTATGTTGAACCACAAAAAGACTTCTATTGTCCAGAACCGATAATTGACTGGAGCAACAGAATAGATCTCTCAAAACCAATATGCGTGGGAGAACCCGGCGACGGTCTGTCTCAAATATATACCATGCGTTATCAAAGCGGAGACGGCGCCGTCTCCAGATGGAACAGACAGAACAGCGAACGATTCGGAAGCTACAGCTGGAATATTCAGAGCAGATTCGCTAAAGATGGCGAAAGTGTATTCGAAAACCCTCTATTTACAGCATCTCTCAGCGTGGCAGGCAATTTCCCCGATGCCCCTGCAGCAATTCTAACACAAGCAGGAGACAGAGAAACTGATATTACTCAGGATGTAGAAGAACTCAACTTCCCACCGAAAATAGTCAGATATCTCGGAATGGCAGAACTGCCAACATCACAAAAATGGGGATGGCCATCTTATGGAACAAACTATCCCTTCCTCGCATTCCACCACGATGGAGACAGCGCAGATATCACCGGAGTCGACAGCAACATCGACCAGAATGAACTACAAACAGATATGACAAACGGATTTTCGCTCTGTTTCGAAGACAGAGAATCTACTACTGGCCTACACAAATTCTACGACAGAATATTCGAAACATATGACAACAGCAAAAAAGTCGAGGCCTACATCAATATCAAGCCTGAAGAAGTCGAATCATTGCTTTGCCCGAACTCTCTCGGACGTGACTTCAGAGCACTCTACCGCCTCGTAATAGATGGCGAAAACGCCTTGTACAGACTTGAAGAATTATGCGATTACAACCCGTCGGAACCGTCGGCTAAATGTGTATTTATTAAAGAATTATAAACTATGGGAGATAATTATATCCAGGAAAACACAACATTAACCCAGGATGAAATAGAAAAAATCGTGCGTGAATACTTGGAAAAAAACATAACGGGCAATACTGCTAAAACCATAGAAGAACTTAGAATTATCGAAAAAATCATTGAACAGGCAACATTCTAAACCACAACAAAATGACAATTTATGTGAAAGAACTGCTCCTTATGCTCGACAAAAAATACGGAGCATTATCTCCGGGAGAAATGGCGGATAAACTGTTCGAAATTGGAGTGGTGGACCACACCTTATGCAAAGTACTGGCTGTAAGGGAATTCGTAGCCGCAAAAGTGAAAACCGGCGAAAAAAAAATCGACGCTATGTGGGCAGCCGCAGAACACTTTTGCTGTACATATGAATACATACGCAAATGTGTTTATTACTACACGGATGTAAATCTCGATTAATTCAAAAATAAGATAAACTTTTTGCCCGCCCATCACAGTAATTTAGCGTCATAGACGTCGACAAGGTCCAAAAACAATATCCTCAAACTACAACCGGCAGGACCTAATTCTCAAACAAATAACTCACACAAAATGTCTGGAAAAATAACGATCTCGAATACGGCTGAAAATGTTGCCGTAATAGACATAGAAGGTATTATCGGAGTACCCGAAAACCAACAATTCGACGAAACACCATACAGCGTCGCAACTTACGGAACCTTCAAAGAAGAAATAGCAAAAATCAAAAACAACACCAAACAGGAAATTATAGTCAATATCCGTTCGACGGGCGGTAACGTCAACGATGCTCTGCTGATATACGACTTGCTGAAAGAACTCGACGCAAAAATAACCACAAAGTGTTTCGGTTATGTGGCATCCGCTGCAACTATCATAGCCCAAGCCGCATCGCCCGGAAACAGAGAAATATCGGCAAACTCGCTTTACCTTATACACAAGGCAGCATGCAGCACCGAAGGAAATGCAAACACTATTGCTCAAACTATCGAAATGCTCGACAAAACCGATAAAAGAATCACCGCGATATACGCGGAACGCTCCGGAAAACGTGAAGCAGTGTTTGAAAAACTAATGGCGGAAAACAACGGCAACGGAAGATGGTTGTCGCCAGAAGAAGCTATCGAATACGGCCTGGCAGATAAAATTGTCGCCGCCACACCAATTAATGCCGCTTCACGAAATATGGTCGTCGACCTGGGACTCCCTCCAATCCCCAAAAAACGAAAAAACATGATACGGGAAATATCGGAAACATGGAACCGAATACTCCGATCTGCAGGTATCACACACGTCAATGACGACAATGCGCATAATAAAACAAACGATTCGAAAATCTTGGACGCCAATATCCTCGAAAATGCAGCTCGTGAAGTACTGAACGCACGCGCCCAAAAAGAAAAACAAAAACTCGAAATCGAAACTGCAAGGGCTGCTGCCATGCCAACATCTACAAAACCAAAAGAAGACCCCGCAATACAAGAAGTACACCCCTCTGCTAACGAATACGCATATATGGAAGACCTGCGAGGATTTATCTAAAACCAAAACAGGTGCGCATATGACGGGCAAGAAAACGGCAACATTACATATAAATACAATTCAGCGTTACGACACCCAGAATTAACCCGCACCTATACTTCTTAATACAAACACATAAAACAAACAAAATGAGCAAAATCGAAGCACCTAAAACCTACCAGGGCGCGGATCTCGAAAATATCTTCTTCCGCCCAATGTTCACAGGCCCGGACGCACAAGACCTCGGAATAAGGATAATGTACAACATGCCTGTCCCGACAACACTGCAATTCTGGAAACGCAGCGGCGACATTCTCCACAAATATACCTCAAGCGGATGGAAAGGCGGTACTGCAGCCAGCAGATACTCGAAACAAATCACTCTGTCGAAAGTAAAAGCAGAAGCAAGCTACAGCGCATCGGATTATTTCAACATGGTATATGAAGTAATAACAAACCGCAGCGATGTAAACCTGCAGGACCTCTCTGGCACCGAACTCGAAGAAGCTGAAACCGCCCTGTTCAAAGAAGCTATCGCCGAAAGTATTCGCGCTACAATGTGGCTCGGAGATACAGCACGCTCCAGCTCATCGGCTCAGTACAATACTTTCGACGGCTTCCTGATCCGCATTATGACCGACATAAGCCTCGGAGAAACGGATATCAAACAGACATCATTCACCGACAGCACAAAACCGGCCAGCGCAGAAGCCATACTCAAAGGCCTATGGGACAATGCCTCTACATCACTCAAGGACTGTAAATCACAGGGAAACCTCGTATACCTGGTAACATCAGATATCTACAACGATTATGAAGAAGCTCTCGACAGCGTCGTCGTAGAAAGCGCCTACCTCGCAAAACAGAACGGCAGGCAAGGAATATCGTACAGGGGTATCCCGGTAATCGACCTGCAACTGTCTGCATATCTCCCATCGTTTACCAGTCTCCCTCAGACTTTCGGTATACTTACGGACCGACGCAACCTGGCTCTTGCCGTAAATACGAAAGACTTCCCAGGAACCGAGGTCAAGATGTGGTACAACCCAGACCTTATGCAAAACCGTCAAAGAGCCGTATTCATGGCCGGATGCGACTACCTGTTGCCTGAACTCATCTCATTCACATACAAATCTTAACACAAACCGATATGACACTCGGAGGATATGAAAAAAGCACAGGTAAGCGAAGCGGCGGAATACGTTCGATAGCTCTGACATCAGTAAGCGATATAACCGGCGTGGAAACCAACAACGCATCAGGAATCTGTACCGGCATCTCCTTTGTCGAAAACGGCGGATTCGGCACATACGAATTCATGGAAGGAGAAGCATCATATACGGAAGAAATATCGATCGCAGATGGAGTGACTGAAGTGAAACACGAAATCCAGTTCGCCATTGAAAGACCGGACAATGAAAGTGCAAAAACGATAAGTGAACTCCTGAAAACATCGCGGGAAGGAATTGTCGCAATCGTTACAACCAACAGCAACGTTTCATTCCTCGTCGGGTATAGCGACAAATTCGGCACAGAACAACCCTTGCGCCTCGAAAAGGCCAAAATGTCGACAGGGAGCAATCCCGCAAACAATACCACTGAAATCATAACTCTCGTCTCTCGAGATGACTGCAAATCAATGGTATACAACGACAGCACAGCCGTTTAATCATAAGCTAATCTATGGACCGGAGGGCTGTCAGTCTCAGGGCAGACAGCCCTCCTTTTAAATTTCTGAGAATGAAAACAAACAACAATATCAATAAATACAAAGTCTTCAGCGTCGAAAATGCCGCAGACCCTTTCATGAGGATAGGAACAGTCAAAAGTACAGACAGCAAGTTCTGGCGATGGGGCGACGACAATATGTTTCCATACGCCCTTGCGATTATGGCCCGCAGAAGCACCACTCACAGACGCATAATGAACGACAAGGCCGACTATATCGCAGGTAAAGGATTCACTTTCGACCCAGACCTCCCGGCATTGGGAAAATTCGTCGAATCGGTAAACGGAAAAGGAGAATCCATGAGGCAACTAATAAACAAACTCGCATTCGACAAGGCGCTTTTCGGCAACGCATTCGTAGAGATAGTTACCGATCCCAAAAGATCGTTTCTATCGCTCTTTCACCAGGATGCAAGCAAATGCAGAGTGGCCAAAGACAACTCTCATATCATAATGCATCACGATTGGGCACGTTTCTCGGCTAAAGACCAGAAAACACTCCCGCTATACCCAAACTTCGAACAGCAAGAAGACGGTACACTGAGATCAATCATACATTACAAAGACTATGAACCAATGTTCGAAAATTATGGCATCCCGTCATATATAGCAGGAATGAATGTGTCTGCAATAGCCTACAAAACAGACAAATGGAACATAAGCAGACTTGACAACTCGTTTCAACTATCAGGTGTAATGGTTCTCGACGGAACGGTAGACAACGAAGCAGAAGCAAACGACATCATGAAAACAGCACAAAAAAAATTCGCCGGACAACCCGGACAAGTAATGTTCATGATAAAAGACTGCTCGGAAAACGACAGTTCAAAGTTCATCCCCATAGATTCAAAAAACGAAGGTGATTGGAAAGAACTTCACGACCAGGCAACGGCCGACATAGTTGTAGCTCACTCATGGTTCCGTTCGCTGAGCGGACTCGATTATGGCACAGGATTCAGTTCGGAAAGAATATTGCACGAATACGAAATAGCTCTAAATACCATAATACTCGCAGAACAGGAAGAATTGATGGAACCGCTGCGAAAAGTAATGGAACTTATCCTCGCCGTGGATTGTTCATCCCTACAGATAGTCAACAGACCACCTACCCGTTCGAAACCACTGTATATGAAAGTATGGGAAGCCCGCAAAGCAGACGGATTGGAATATGACCCGGAAGACCCCGAACAGCAACTGTTCGTGGCACAAATAACAAAATACGCATTGAAAAACATAGACTAACACTTCGCAGTAATGGAACTTATCATAACACCACAGGAAGTCGTAGAAATGGCTTTCGAAGGGGAATACGGAATAACACCGGAAAGAATCGGCAATAACGTCATCGCATCGGCACAGCAAAAATTCATAAAACCAGTGCTGGGAGATCTGTTCGACAAACTGGAAGACGACTCTTCGTACCCGGAACTTAAAGAATTGGTCAAGGCTGCCCTTGCCCAATATGTCAAATTACTGATGATCCCGAAACTGGCTGTCTCAATGGGCAACGGAGGAATAACTCAGATCAAAGGAACACATTTCGCTTCCGCCAACGAAGAAAGCATCAAGGCCCTCAAAGAAAACACCAAAGCCGAAGCGTGTGCATTGATGCGCGAAGTGGTGGAACATATAGAACAAAACAGAGAGGATTACCCGGAATATAACCCGGCCGACAATATACTGCACAAAGTCTCGATATGCTCGGGAATAATTCTTTAGAGCCATGGAAACCATACTCAAATACTGTTCCGGTGGAATTATGGCTGTTTTGTCGATACTCGCTCCCATACAAGGGCTTATAATCTGCGCCGTGATATTCATAGCCATAGATTTCGTCACAGGAGTGACTGCAAGTTACAAAAAAGCACAGCGCAACGGCGGAGTTTGGGCATTCGAAAGCGAAAAGGCGTGGAATACCGTCACCAAACTTGCGTTCGTGATGGCAGGCATTGTACTCGCGTGGCTCATAGATTTCTGCATACTTGACTTTATGAACTTACGGCTAGCAAACATCTTTACCGGATTCGTGTGCGGAGTGGAATTCTGGAGTTACCTCGAAAATGCCGCCGACATATCGGACCACCCGCTGTTCAGAAAACTGGGCAGACTAATCAAAAAACAAATTGATAAAAAAATCGACCCGGAAAATTAACAACCATGAGCATAGGCCTCGACAATAACAATCCCGGCAACATAAGACTGTCGGCAACCAAATACCTGGGAGAGGTTCAACTCTCACAAAACAAGTCTTTCAAACAATTCAAATCAATGGCATGGGGATACAGAGCCATATTCGTACTGCTACACACGTATAACATACGATATGGCCTAAGGAATATAGAAAGAATAATAAACCGATATGCTCCACCTACCGAAAACGATACAGAACGATATATTTCATTCGTTTCATACCGCAGCGGTATTCCTCGCGACAAACCAATAGATACACTATCTGCAAACGACATGATCCCGATTGTCACCGCAATAAGCAGAATGGAAAACGGAGTGGAAGCCGTATCGGAGGATGTTAATGCCGGCTGGGAACTTTTCATAAAACACAAACCATAGAATCATGAAACTATCTGCATATTTTATCCCGTATGCGGTACTGTCACTCGCCGCGATTATCCTAACCGTATCTTGGGGAGCATCGCAAAAACGCGAAAAACAACGACTCGAAACAAACCAGTCTACGTTACTCGAAAAAGAACGCCGATATAAACTGAGAGACAGCCTGAATGCAGTTTCGATCGGAGTTCTCACGCTTAAAACCGCTGAATTCGCCGAACATTTCTCCGTAATGGAAGATATGATAAAAGAGATGGGGGTGAAACTAAAACGTATTGAAAACATATCTCAAAACGCTATTCAATCCAATTATAAGATAACAACACCTCTCCGGGATACCATAGTCATTATCGACTCCTCGACAGTTAAAAACGGATTATCATTACAATACCGAGACCCATGGATCGAGCTGAAAGGGACCATATTAAATAACCGGTTTACTGGTTCGATCGTAAGCTACGACACGCTCATCCAAGTCGTACACCGAGTTCCAAGACGCTTCCTGTTTTTCCGTTTCGGAACAAAAGAACTCAGGCAAGAAATCGTTTCATCCAACCCGAATACACAACTCACATACAGTCGTAATCTGAAAATAGCAAAATAAAATGTATGACATAAATGTTGCCGGACACCCATTAATGGGTGTCCGGCAACATTTATACACATACAATAATCCTCAAAAAAGTGTTTCAGAACACACTGAAAGCATTATCCCCTTCACCATATTATTTCGGCATATAGCAATTCACCAAATCAATTCACAAATCCAAATGCAAGGCTTGTCCGTCAATCATAATTCAAAATCTAAAATTCCTCACGACAATCAAACAACACACTCAAACGCCATATCATGTAACATAAATTACAATTTAAAGACGGTTCCCGTATTTTGAAATATGAAACTGTAAACATCTGTTTGTTCGGCAATACGCTTAGAGGTAGGTTTCCCGGCTCCATGTCCGGCATCCCGTTCGATACGTATCAATACAGGTTTCCCGCATCCCTGCGCACGTTGCAACGCCGCTGCAAACTTGAACGAATGGGCAGGAACAACCCTGTCATCATGTTCGGCAGTCGTAACAAACGTCGCCGGATAACAAACCCCATCGCGAACATTATGCAGGGGTGAGTACCTGTACAGATAACGGAACTGATCCGGATCTTCGGCACTGCCGTATTCAACGACCCATCCCCACCCTATCGTAAAACGATGATACCTTAACATATCGAGAACGCCGACCTGCGGCACAGCAACGGCAAACAGATCAGGCCTCTGCGTCATGCAGGCTCCAACAAGCAGTCCGCCGTTGGAGCCTCCCATTATAGCCAATTTATCCGACGAAGTATAACCTTCCGCAATAAGGTACTCGGCGGCGGCAATGAAGTCGTCAAATACATTCTGCTTTTGCGCGAGCATTCCGGCATGGTGCCATCTCTCTCCGTACTCGCCGCCGCCTCTGAGTGTCACGTCTACGAAAACGCCCCCCTGCTCCAACAACATTATAACCGCCGGATTGAACGCCGGCGTATGACTTATATTGAAACCGCCATATCCGCACATGACCAGCAGATTGCGCCCGTTGCGAGACATATCTTTACGGTGCGTCACGAACATAGGCACTCGCGTCCCGTCAAAACTCTCGAAAAACAACTGCTCGGTAACATAAGCTCCCCCATCGAAGCCCGTTTCGCTGCGAGACACCAATGAAGACAAACCTGTCTCAAGCTCATACCTGTAAACAGCCGCAGGTGACGTGTATGTTGTTAGCGCATAAAACGTCTCTTTGTCGTCTGCCCCTCCAGTGAAACCTGCAGAAGTACACAGGCCGTCGAATGCCACATTTCTCACGAATCTTCCCTCCATGTCGAACTGCCAAACCGCACTTACGGCATTTTCGAGATAAGTGGCCATCAGGTAGCCACCCACTGCCGACACACTTTCCAGAGGAGCGTCGATGCGTTCCCGGACAACATCAGTAAAAGATTTCGCCGAACTGAGAAGATCGACTGCAATTACCTTGAAATTTGGCGCATCCCTGTTCGTCATCAGGAACAACCTATCTTCGTTGGCATAAACGATCTCGTAATCATGCTCGAATCCGGGCATGAGCACCTCGAAACCGCCAGTCACATCGTCTTTTCGTCGGAACAATATCTCCGCCCCGTGCGTACCCTCCGAACCATGCACAAAAATCCAACGTCCGTCATGGCTCTCGGAACCGTGAAAATAGCGCAAGGGATGTTCGTCATCGGCATATATCAGCACGTCGTCCTGCTGTGCATGCCCTATCTTGTGATAAAAAACCTTATGGAATCTGTTCTGCCCCGAGTACTCGTCTCCGTTAGCAGGAGCATCGTAGGCACTGTAATAGAAACCGGAGGAATCGGCGTCCCACGATGGTATGGAAAATTTGACCCATCGTATTATGTCATTAAGCAACATGCCATTCCCCGTTTCGACAATCCTTATTTCAGCCCAGTCGGAACCGGATGCCGAAACGGAATAAGCGCAATACCTGCCGTCGTCTGAAAAAGAGAGGCCGTTCAGGGCCACCGTACCGTCATCCGACAACGTATTCGGATCGAGAAACACTTCGGCTGCCGACCCTATTGTACGTGAGCGGTATATCACCGACTGATTACGAAGACCGTCGTTACGAGCGAAATAATACCACCCGCCTTTTTTTTGCGGTATGCCCTCTTTCGGATAATCCCACAGTTCGGTCAGTCTCTCGCGTATTTTTTCACGGAATGGGATACCGACCAGATATCTTTCGGTCAGTTCATTCTGAGCCGAGACCCACGCTGCGGTATCCGGCGAGCAGTCGTCCTCGAGCCACCGGTACGGATCTCCAACCAATACGCCGTGATAATCATCGGCAATATCCTCCATACGGGTCGGAGGATATTTGAAATTAGTATTTTCCATAAACTGCTTTGATAACATGACAAAAATAGCAAGCCATGGTCCAAATCACACATTTTTTTGAATTAATAAATCGACCATATCCGCCAAATTTTCTTAAATTTGTATAGGATTACGCAACTGCAATCGCCTTGAGAAGACCATACCGCTCAAAGATTCACGCTATAGATGTGAATATCTGCTGAATGCAGACCGGAAAGACTCATAATGAAATTGCATTTTGCGTCTGACTTTTACCATTATCAATCTCGGCAACCTCCCGGCCGGATCAATGTCAAAACAAAAAAACACGAAGACGATGCAAGAAACTTTGATGCAAATGAAGACAGGGATCGAAAAGATCTGGGACAAACGGGAACTACTCAAAAACAAGGAGAGCAAAGAGCTCATCCGACGTGTTGTCGACATGCTTGACAAAGGCCAACTCCGAACCGCAGAGCCTGTCGACGGCCGATGGCAAGTCAATGAATGGGTAAAAAAAGCCGTACTGCTCTACTTCCCGATACAACAGATAAAAACGGTAAAGGCGGGACCTATGGAGTTCCATGACAAGATGGAACTTAAAACCGGTTATGAAGAACTCGGCGTACGTGTGGTTCCACAGGGACTCGCGCGTTACGGAGCATACATAGCCCCCGGTGTCATAATGATGCCGTCGTTCGTCAACATAGGTGCATATGTGGACGAGGGAACAATGATCGACACATGGGCTACCGTGGGATCTTGTGCCCAGATCGGCAAGAATGTCCATCTCAGCGGCGGCGTAGGCATAGGCGGCGTACTCGAACCGTTGCAGGCCTCCCCCGTCATAGTCGAGGACAACTGTTTCCTCGGATCGAGATGCGTTGTCGTCGAGGGCGCACACATAGCCAGAGAAGCCGTTATCGGCGCAAATGTAGTCATCACAGGTTCGACGAAGATAATCGACGTATCCGGAGAAGAACCAGTCGAATACAAAGGTTATGTTCCGCCGCGTTCGGTCGTGATTCCCGGCACCCGGGTAAAGAAATTCCCCGCCGGAGAGTATGGCGTTCCTTGCGCCCTCATCATAGGCCAGCGCAAGGAATCGACAGACATGAAAACATCATTGAACGACGTTCTGCGTAGTTTCGACGTTACGGTCTGAGTCCGTCATCACGGTTCCGTAGAGAAGGCAGAACACACACATACATACCACCTGTCAATAAAAAACTCATAAGCTATGGATGCACCTTTCGGAAAAATATGCGGCGACGAGTGCTACGGCATATACTATTTCAAAGAACTGGAATCGACCAACGATACGGCTCAAAAACCAAACTACAAACATAAGGACATCATTGTCTCCGACGCCCAGACCAAAGGCCGCGGACAGGGAGGCAACACATGGACAAGCGAGCCTGGCAAAAACCTGATCTTCAGCATGGTAATCGAACCCGACGGACTTCCGGCATCCAGACAGTTTCTATTATCAGAGATCATTTCACTTGCCATTACCGACACGCTCGGAAGCTACAACATCAAAGCCTCGATCAAATGGCCCAACGACATTTACATCAGAGACAAGAAAGTTGCCGGGATATTAATCGAGAACGAGGTGCAGGCGGGCGAGACGACACGTTCGATAATCGGCGTCGGCCTCAACGTCAATCAAACCGAATTCGACAACGAACTTGCCCATGCTACCTCTATGAGCATTACGGCCAAACGAGAGTTCAATCGCAACAAAGTCCTCACCCGGCTGTGCAACTACTTCTCACTTCGAAGCGAACAGCTCGCTGCTGGCAATACCAAACAGATCGAGGAGGAGTATTTCTCACGGTTGTATCTTGCCAACACACCCCATACCTTCAAACTTCCGGACGGGACAAGATTCCGCGGAACCATACGTTCAGTAAACGAAAACGGAGAACTCAATATCGAAACACATAACGGCAGCATACGGACATTCTTGTTCAAGGAAGTGGCTTTCTGAGAGACGACACCTGTCCGCAAATCTGAATACCATATTACACAAACTAGCAATGCCGGCGCATGAGTCGATAAAACTCATGCGCCGGCATATTATAGTTACAGTGCCGATGCCCTTAATTACGGATGAACCGTCAATCGACAAACTGTGGAGCACAATGCACAGAACAGCAAAATTCCAGAATATGTGCAGTACGCAGCACGGCCGTAAAAAACAATCCAAATATTGGAAATTGCACGCATATTGCATGAGCATGAGTCATGTCAAACAGAATCACATCTATTTTAGGCATAAAATATACCATTATATCCGGCGGCATGATATGATGCAACGGTTGGCGACTTGGAGAACGGCGAACTCAGTCAAAGGAGCACCCTTGAAAAAATGCAACAGTCTGAGGAATTGGGCTGTTGCATTTTTTATGTTGGGACGAGGTAACGAAAAGGCAACGGTTCTCTTTTCCGCTGCTTGCGTTAGTAATCACAACCTCAAATAACAATTGTAAAGGTAATAAAAAAACGACAGAAACAATCGATAAGATCCTTTTCTTGCGTTGACCATCTTATTTTTGACGTTCATATAAACCATTTCATCCCTTACTCAGTCCACACACTGCCCCATTTCATCCGGTAGCGACCAGCCCATGGGATCGGAGGGATAAGCTGCAAGGCCGGCCCGTGAGGGACGCTTTGTATAGCCTTGCAGTTTATTCACTCGATCCATACCTTTGCGTTCGGGTGGAATGGGGATTTCATTCCCGGCCTCCCGTTATAACTTTGGGCCTTTAGATTTCTTTGGGAATGACACGATCCTTCCCTGTTTTGTATCGTGTCGGGGCGTTCGGGGTTTGCGAGGATCGTCCCAACTTTCTTGATACGTTTCGTCCGAAGGATTCTCTTGCCAGAGATAGGGCCTTGCGGTTTGCCCGTGTCCTCCCCACCATTGAACGAGGGCACGGACGACAAAACCGCCCTTTATCAAGTCCCTGTCCATGCGTCGCATGGTGTATTTGCCGTATTCGACCCAATCGCGCGGATCGTGTCCGATGTAGGCTCGTCCTCTCGTCAGGTTGTCATCCATGACCAGATAACCGTCGAACGTTTTCCCTTCATGCTGCATCCCTTCGAGATAAACCGGTTGCCCGTCCTTTATTTGTTCTACCTGTTCATCTGTAAGCCGTACACCAAATATGATCGGGTTTTGGGTAGAATGTTCCTGTTTCTGCCGTTCTATTTCCTGTCTTTCTCGTTCTGCTCGGTTCGCTTCAATAATTTTACAGAGGTTGGCATAGCTGAACTTCCGATCTACCTGCGAGGCCTTGAGTGTCTGCCTTTGCATAGTAAAGGTCATACCCTGTATCTCCTTTTGCGGGTCGCCGCCCCGATGGGCGAAGGTTGCCGTTATGCCTTCCCTATTCAACTGTTCGACCAGTTCCGTAAAACAGGCACAATCCTTCAACGCTGTTTTAACCGCCTCGTAAATTCAGTATTTCACTTTGTCGGGATCATGTAGCCGCTCGATCTTTACACTCTCTTTTCCCTCGGAGAAGGTAAGGCCGTATTTCTGTTTCATGGCCTTGCAGACCGCTACGCTCCGGATCCTTTCGTTATGGCTCCGCACCAGCTTCGTATCGTACTTTACCCGGTTGTAAAGGATATGCAGGTGGGGATGCTCCGTGTCGGTATGCCGTACTACGATGTACTGCGTGTCGGTGATTCCCATACGCTGCATATATTCGCGTGCAAGGCCTGCCATAAATCCGTCCGTGAGCCTCGGCTTGTCGTCTTTGTGGAACGAAAGGGATATATGCCCCACGACCTCGGTCTTCTCCGGCCGGGCCTTGCGCTGGAAATTGAAACTGCCGATTAGGGAACGGATGTCGGATAACTCCACTCCGTCTCTGTCTATCATACGGGCATGACCGCTTTTCTCCATCAGGTAGCGCACGGCTCC
>CALUZO010000017.1 GCA_944325305.1 uncultured Rikenellaceae bacterium
GTTCAAGTTGGCATTTTCACGGTTTCAGTTGGCACCCGTCCAAATCGCCAAAACCCCATAAATCATTAACTTTCAATCATATTTCCGTGATTTGCTCAGTATCTCACTTTTTTGTATTATCTTTGCCGCAAAATATCGCCACATGAACACCAGAATCAAAGGATACATACTCGCAGCCATTGCCGCAGCCACTTACGGCATGAATCCGCTGTTTACGCTCCCGCTATACAAGGCGGGAATGGATCCGGATTCGGTGCTGTTTTTCCGCTATCTTTTGGCCATTCCGATACTTGGCATCATGATCAAAGCCCGTGGTCGTGATTTTAGGATCAAGCGCAATGAGATATTGCCTCTGATTTTACTGGGACTTCTGATGGCTCTTTCCTCCCTGCTGCTGTTTCTGAGCTACACCTATATGGACGCCGGCATAGCATCGACCATATTGTTCATATATCCGGTTATGGTGGCCGTCATCATGGCGGCAGGATTCCACGAGAAGATCACGACACAAGGCATTCTCTGTATAGCCATGGCTCTCGTCGGGATCGTGCTGTTGTACAGGGGCGGCGACGGGTCGACACTGAATCTGACCGGAACACTGATAGTAATGGCCGCCGCCCTCTCTTATGCGACATACATAGTCGGGGTAAACAGATCGCGGCTCAACAGCATGGCGACTCTCAAAATGACTTTCTACATACTCGTTTTCGGATTTATGCTGTTCTTCGTACGGGTAGATTTCGGTCAAAGTCTGCACGTTGTCGACAAGTGGTACCTGTGGGGCAATCTGTTGGCGCTGGCCCTATTTCCGACGGCCATATCGTTCCTTTGCACGACATCAGCAGTGAAATACATAGGGTCGACTCCTACGGCAATTCTCGGGGCGCTCGAACCACTGACGGCCGTTTTCTTCGGAGTCATGGTATTCGGAGAGACTCTCACACTGCGTCTTGTCATCGGCATTATAATGATAATTCTCGCCGTCACACTCCTTATTGCCGGGAGCAACGTAAAGACCTACCTGGTACGTTTCCGCAAGCTGTTCCCGAAGTTACCGCGGAGAAAAAGGCGGCAAACGGAAATAAAGCGATGAATTACCTCGCACATATATTTCTCTCGGGCAACGACAGACGTGTAGAGATAGGAAATTTTATCGGCGACGCAGTAAAAGGCCATTCATACGAACTTTACCCGGAAGCCATACGCCAAGGCATCCTCCTGCACCGAGCCATAGACGGATTTACCGACAACCACATGCTCGTACGCAAAACAGTACAGGATCTAAAACCGTACTTCGGCAGATATTCAGCCATAGTTCTTGACATTTTTTTCGACTACATGCTCGCATCGAGGTTCAGCGATTTTTCCGACATGTCACTCGGAAAGTTTTCAAGGCGTTTCTACCTGGCGCTCATAACCAACCGCCGCCATCTGCCACACCGTATAAAGCGCTTCATGTGGCACTTCATCGCCACCGACCGACTCTCCAGATATGCCGACAAAGAGGGCATCCGTAGATCGCTGGAAATAATGGTCGCATACAAACACATCAGCATATCGCCATTGCAAGCCATCGAATATCTCGACGAGCATGAGGAGCATCTACGTAGCATCTTCAACGAGTTTTTCAAAGAGTTGCAAACTTACGTCAACGAACTCTGTCTGACAGCAGGTCACTAAACTCTTGCCCGCTGTATAGACGGCATGCAAGCGGTACATTACAAATTCTCGCCAATCTCAACCGTACGACACGCCTTCTCAGTTTTGCCTCATATCTGTCGCGGGATTCACGACATCATGTTGTTCGGTGCAAATAATCATCCGAACAACCAGTTTAAAACAGCTGTTTTACTATCTTTACAGAAATTATAATCCAAAAACAGTATGAAAACGATATTTGTATTCCTCACCACGGGATTCGAGGAAATGGAGGCTCTCGGGACAGTTGATATTCTGCGCAGGGCAGGCCTGGAAGTGCAAACCGTTTCGCTCACCGGGAACAAAACGGTAATGGCCAGTCACGGGGTTCCGGTCGTATCCGACACTCTTTTCGAAGAAGCACGGTTGGGAAATGCTGAAATGCTTGTCATTCCGGGAGGAACCACCGCATTCAATGACCATGAAGGATTGAAAAAGGCCGTAAAGGAGTTCTACGATCAGGGACATAACGTGGCGGCTATCTGCGCGTCGCCGATTGTACTCGGAGGCCTCGGTATTCTGAACGGGCGCAGGGCAACATGCTACCCGGGATTCGAACACTATCTGAAAGGGGCGAAGTTGGAAACAGAGAAGGCGGTGATAGTCGACGGCAACGTGATCACAGGCAGAGGCCCCGGCCTCGTCATAGATTTCGCACTAAAGCTCGTCGAAATCGTGGCCGGCAAAGCAAAACGGGATGAAGTGGCCGAAAAACTACTGGTAAAATAACATGCGTTTGAGAAGATCGAATGCACACACGACAGCATAAAACAGAATATTCTCACAAGTGAAACCACATATCGGGAGACTCTTTCCGCTGATTTGACATTGGTCAAATCAGCGGAAAGTTTTTCATCCGGCTAATCCTTCAACGTGAACCGCCAACAGCAGGCACAACTTCTGTCCGACACCTCAGGATAGCAACTTACCATTTCGGTTGTTATCCGTTCGTCTATCACGCTGGCAAATCCGGCATGTTCTATAATTCCGACCGAGGAACACGGGTGATAAGGCATCCCCTTACTCTTCCGGGCAGACTGAACACGACATTCATTTACCTTGTATATGAGCGTGTTGCCATCCCTCAATATATCGACCGAAGGATTTGCCAAGGCCGAGAACCTTATCGAAAGAGCCTTCACCAATCCATCGAGGCCAGGTTTTTCTCCCAAACCAAGAAATTTTCTGATTCTCAGAGCCTCCGTACGTGTAAACCTCTTCCACACTTCCCTGTCATGATGCATGGCCTCGTCCATTCCACGGTCAGTCTCGACGGATTGGAACCAAAAGCCATCAAGAGCATAAATATTTCGCGCATATATCTCCACCAGATCACGCAATTCGTCTGTCGTAAGTTTGTCAAATACCTTTTCCATATGATTTCCAAAATAACAAGTCATCACACTTTCTCGACCGGCAAGCGACACGGAACCGAGATACGCCATATAACTCCCCATCCACGGCAAAGATAGCCAAGCGGCCTCTGCACTGCAAACTACATCAACTGCAAAAATAATATGGCCTTTTTACATTATGTAATGTCAGCAATAAGTTGCAGCGATCGGATGCATCTTGCAAAACGCGCCTGATTTTCCAATGCCATCACGCAGCAGGCCAGCCACAATAGGTGGCTGGCCTGCTGCGTGATATAAAACGTAATCAGACAGTTATTTGTTCATCGTAATCAGCAACTCTTCGTTACTGGTTGTCGATTCCATGTGTTTTTTGATCTCTTCCATTGCCTCTACCGATGTCATGTCGGCAAGGAAACGCCGCAACACCCATGTCTTCTGGAGGACCTCCTTACTGAGCAGCAGGTCTTCACGACGTGTCCCCGAGGCAATGACATCTACTGCCGGATAAACACGCTTATTGGCCAGTTTGCGGTCGAGCTGGAGCTCCATATTACCCGTACCCTTGAATTCCTCGAAAATGACTTCATCCATCTTGGAGCCGGTATCTATAAGCGCAGTAGCGATAATGGTAAGCGAACCCCGTTCTTCGGTATTACGTGCCGCACCGAAAAAGCGTTTGGGTTTGTGAAGGGCATTGGCATCCACACCGCCCGAAAGCACTTTGCCCGATGCAGGCTGAACCGTATTGTAAGCCCTCGCAAGACGTGTTATCGAATCGAGAAATATAACAACATCATGCCCGCATTCGACCATGCGTTTAGCCTTTTCCAGGACCATTTCGGCCACTTTCACATGACGTGTGGCCTGTTCGTCGAATGTAGACGCAATAACCTCGGCTTTAACGTTGCGGGCCATTTCCGTAACCTCTTCAGGACGTTCGTCGATCAGAAGCACTATCATATAGACCTCCGGATGGTTGTCTGCTATAGCATTGGCTATCGACTGAAGCAATACAGTCTTACCTGTTTTAGGCTGTGCCACGATAAGTCCGCGCTGTCCTTTTCCTATCGGCGAGAAAAGATCCACAACCCTTGTCGAAAGATTGTTGTGTCCGTTTCCTGTAAGTGTAAACTTTTCGGTAGGGAAAAGAGGCGTCATAAACTCGAACTGTACACGATCGCGTATCATATCGGGTTTGAGGCCGTTGACGAAATTGACCTTCACCAGCGGAAAATATTTTTCGCCCTCTTTCGGCGGGCGAATAGTTCCCTGGACCGTATCGCCAGCCTTTAGTCCGAGTAGTTTGATCTGTGACGGCGACACGTATATGTCGTCGGGAGAGTTCAGATAGTTATAATCTGCCGAGCGAAGAAATCCGTAACCATCCGGCATTATTTCCAATACTCCTTCGCCTTCCACCACACCCTCGAAATCATCGCGTGTCTCCTTGATCTTCGGTATGCCGCCATCCTGTTGTTGTTCGACAGGTTTGCGGCCACGTTTACCTTTTTGCTGTTGTTGAATGGCCTCTGGCTTGTCATTACGTATCTCTTCGTCACGGTTGTCCTGCACATCAGTAGATATCTGATATTGGTCATCCATTTCCGGTTCGTTCTGTATGACGGGTCGAAAACCAGTATCCGGATGTGTCCCGTCAAAAGCAGCGTCGATCTTTCCGCCAACGATATTATCTCCCTCGCCCTCCGGAAGTTCACTACCGCGCACCTTGTGTTCGTATGGAGCAGAATATTCGACAGCTTCTCCGCGGCTGATACGTTTGCGGCGGCGACCGCTCTGATCGGCAGAGGCATGTTCCGGAGCGCCTTCCGATTTTACATCCGTCGGCACGAATGCCGATTCATCTCTCTGTTGCGCAACCGCTTTAGGTTTACGGCCTCTACGTACAACCGGAACGGCATCTGTCTTCGTGGGAGCAGAGTCTTCACGGCCGGCATTATCGTCCGATGCAACTTCTATGATCTTTGCTATAAGGTCGTTCTTTTTCATCTGGGCCTTTATGCCGAGCGAACGACCGATCTCACGAAGTTCAGCCAGACTCTTGCCCTTCAACACATTAATATCCTGCATACGAGAAACTTAACTCTATGTTTGGTGATTGTCGACAGCCCAGGGACAGGCCGTCAATAGAATTTGTTACCACAAATATACGAATAATCACGGAAATACAAATTTCCGGCCACTCTATTTTCGGGGACAATGATTTTCTCAGAACTTCCGAGACATCAGTGCCGCTACTCTCTCGAGGTCCTCCGGCGTATCGACAGCCACCGTCTCGGTAATGACTTCGACCGTTTTTATCCGATAGCCGTTTTCGAGCCAGCGCAGCTGTTCGAGCGATTCGGCCAGTTCGAGTACACCCTGCGGCAAATGGGTCACGGCGCGAAGCACATCGGCCCGCCAAGCATAGACACCTATATGTTTGAGATATTTGTGAGTTTTCTGCCATTCGCCGGGTTCCACATTACGCAAATAAGGGATGACGCTCCGACTGAAATAGAGTGCATCTCCGGATGCCGAAACCACTACCTTCGGGGTATTCGGATTCGTTATCTCCTCCCCCTCTCCGAACGGTTTGACGAGTGTAGCTATCTGGACATCGTTGTTCGTGAATGCATCTTTTATCTTGACCAGATGTTCCTCGGCGATAAACGGTTCGTCGCCTTGTATGTTTACAACTACGTCGAACCTGCATCCGGTCGAGCGTTCTATTTCGGACAAAGCCTCGGCACACCTGTCCGTTCCGCTCCTGTGTGCGGCAGAGGTCATCACTACCCTCCCCCCGAAGTTTTCAACAGCCTGTTCTATGCGCGTATCGTCGGTCGCCACCCAACATTCGGCAAAGTATTGCGAGACACGTTCGTACACATGCTGCACCATTGGCTTCCCTCCTATCTCAGCCAAAGGTTTGCCAGGGAAGCGTGTCGAAGCATAACGGGAAGGTATTATAGCAAGAAATTTCATTTCGGCAACTTATGAAAACATGATGACTGCACAAGATGCATCTTATACCGTACAAATATCGTGGTTTTTAATGAAATTCCTATCTTTGTTACGATGAAAGTAGACAGGAATAGACTAATCGAGGTTTTCGCCGAACTCGGACACAGGCTGGCTGAATTCGGTCGCGACGACGCAAGCATGCGGATTGTCGCCGATGCCGCAAACGACAATGCATGGTTCTCGCCAGCCGACATAATTATGTCGGCAAGCAATATCCGCCATCAGATGCTGTCAGAGGCAGCCCTCAGAGAGTGGTGCAGCGCCTATCCCATCATACGCTCACCGAAGAATGTCGGCCTCATCATGGCTGGAAATATTCCGTTGGTAGGTTTTTTCGACATGCTCTGCATCCTGATAAGCGGCCACAAACTGTATTACAAACCCTCATCGAAGGACTCCGTACTCACAGAATACATAGCTTCGCAACTCAAGTCAATAGATGACGAACTACCCGTATATAAATTCGACGGCGAGAGAATAGATGCGATTATAGCTACCGGAAGCGACAATACCAACCGATATTTCCGCAGCCGTTACGGGACGATTCCATCCATATTCAGGGGAAGCCGATCATCGGTCGCAGTGTTGGATGGCAGCGAAACCGACATGGAACTCACGGCACTGGCAAACGATATATTTTCATATTCCGGACTGGGATGCCGCAATGTAAGCCATCTGATCGTACCGGAAGGGTATGATTTCGGGAGACTTGGCAAGGCTCTCGACACATGGGAGATTCCCAATCCAAAATACATCAACAACTTCAGACAGCGTTCGGCAATGCTCGACGTGGAAAGGAAGTCTCATGTCAAAGGCCGGCATTACATCCTTCGCGAAGAGCCCGACTTTCCGGCCTATATAAGCGAAATTACATGGCAAATGGCCGAAAGCAACGATGAAACCATGCAATGGCTCGCCGCAAACGACAACCGCACACAATGTATCGTAGGCAAAGTCGGCCATCCACGTTGCGTACCGTTCGGCCAATCGCAGTCGCCCGGTCTCACGGACTATCCGGACGCTGTGGACGTAATGGAGTTCCTGTCCGGACTCTGAAAAACAACAATATATTTGCCGGTACATGATACATTTATCCTGTAAAAAACTGTAGTTACCAAAACCGATCTGCTATGGCTATGATATACAAACTCAGGATGCTGAGCGACGAAAACGACAATTTCCTGCGCGAATACGAAGTGGACGGCAGCAGTACGCTGTTCGACCTGCACAACCTTATTTCCGACGATCTTGGATTCGAACGCGATGGCGTCGTATCTTTTTTCGCATCGGACGCAAAATGGAACAAACTAGTAGAATTCACACTGGTCGATATGGGCGAAGAGGGCCCGATACCAATGCAGAATGTTACTGTCGCCGATGTTCTCAATCTGCCGCAGGCAAGGTTGATATACCTATTCGACATGTTCAACGACCGGTCGCTGTATATCGAATCTGGCGGCTCGGCAAAGCCAGCGACAAATACTGTTTATCCGCGCGTGGCAACCTCGGTAGCACCAGCGCCCAACCAATACGAACCCTCCGGCACGGAAAGCAACAACTCCATATTTGATGAGGCCATGAGTGAGTTCGAGGATTTCGAAGGCGACGATTATTATGACGATGAATTCTAAAACACTCGTCGTGATCGCCGGCCCCACGGGTTCCGGGAAGACCGACCTCGGGATCGCTGTTGCCGAATACTTCTCCTCGCCGGTGATCTCGGCCGATTCGCGGCAAATATTCCGCGGCATGGCAATCGGCACAGCACAGCCCGACACCGACCAACTCGCCAGAGTCAAGCACTATTTCGTCGCTTCACACGACATAACCGAACCCTACACGAGCGGCAAATACGAAACCGATGCTCTCGAATTACTGTCCAGACTATTTGAAAAGCATGACATAGTAATAGCCGTAGGTGGTTCGGGACTTTACATAGACGCACTCTGCGGCGGGCTCGACGCCATACCAAAAGGCGACCCGGAGATCCGCAAACGGCTCACCGAACGACTCGCCGCCGAAGGACTGGAACCACTTACGGACGAACTGCGAAAACTCGATCCGGAATATTACGAAAAAGTGGACAGAAACAACCCAAACCGTGTTATACGGGCCCTGGAGGTGTGCATACAGACCGGACAGCCCTACTCCTCGTTCAGAACCGGTGTCACGAAAAAGAGAAATTTCGACATCATAAAGATCGGCACACTTCTCGACAGAGGCGAACTGTATGAACGCATCAACAAACGCGTCGACAACATGATGGATGCAGGATTAGAGGAAGAGGCGCGCAGGCTATACCCTCATCGCGAACTGAACGCCCTGCAAACTGTCGGTTACCGCGAACTCTTCGAATATTTCGACGGCAAGATATCAAGAGAGGTGGCCGTAGAGCTTATTAAACGCAACTCGCGCAGGTATGCCAAGCGCCAGATGACCTGGTTCGGGCGTGACGAAACCATCCGCTGGATGAACCCCCGCGACACAAACGGAGTCATTACTTTCATAAACGAAACTATAAATCACCATTAATCCCCCGTGCAATATGAAAACCAAAGTATTGATCATGGCGGCCATGATCGGCATGGCATCGGCCGCCAAAGCACAGCAAACGAAGGATATCAAACTGCCGCAACCAGAAATGTCCCTGGAAGCGACACTTATGGATGCTTTTAAAGAACGCAAATCGACACGCGAATTTTCTGAAAAGGAACTTTCACTGCAAGAACTTTCCGGACTTCTCTGGGCTGCCAACGGTTACAACAGACCTGAAGAAAAAAAACGCACCGCTCCTACCGCCATGAACCGACAGGAAATAGACCTGTATGTATTTACCAAAGACGGCATCTACCTTTACGATGCGGCTACGCATAGTCTGAAACAGGTCTCGGCAACAGACGGGCGCGAATATATAGCAGCGGGCCAGGACTTCGCCAAAGATGCCCCGGTATCTCTTTTGATAGTTTCCGACATGAACCGCTTCGGAAGCAACGACCAGAATGCACGAGCCATGTCGGCGGCTGACGGCGGCATGGTATCCCAGAACATATCGCTGTTCTGCGCAGGCGCCGGCCTTGCAACCGTACCACGCGGCACAATGAACAAGGCAAAAATCGCGGAACTTCTCGGCCTCGGCGAGAACCATATTTTGTTGCTGAACCATCCCGTAGGACACAAAAAGTAACGGCGACAAATAGGGTTTGGTAATTGCGAAAATTATTGTACTTTTGATGCCGTTAAAGAGGGATGATGCCATCTCAAAACCGTGGTGCCGCTCTTTCGCACAATGGCTGCCCGGATGGTGGAATTGGTAGACACGCCGGACTTAAAATCCTGTGGACAGCAATGTCCGTGCCGGTTCGATCCCGGCTCCGGGTACATAGAGGACTGATATTCAGTCCTCTATTTTTTTGTAAAATCATTCGCGTAACAAGACGAATCAAGGTCTAAAATTCAAGCAGCCTCAGACCACACTCAAAAAACAATCCGCAAACGACCTACAAAATATTATCACCGACACGCTCTGCCGATTTATTTGCCAATAACGGCTCTGTCCGTAACAACAAAAACTCAATATTAGGCAACAGTTACGTGTTCTCACATTGGAACTGTCAGATTGAAACTCATCGGACAGATCGTCTACATCAATCTCTTTCTCACTCACCAGGACTATTTTACACAGCCGTTTCTGTTTGGATACAGATTCGATTGAATGTCGACATGCAAAAATCAACAAATGCCCTGAAACCAGTGAAAAACAATGCTGCATCCGGTGTTGCAGTGACAGGTATATCGCAATTTAACATTACAAACAAGCAATAGAAACACTAAGAATTGGGTATTGTGCGACCATCGACGCTCCGGTAATTTTGTCACCGACAAATAAAACCCAACGATATGAAAATCAAATCTATTCTTATGATTTCTATTGCGCTCTTCATGATGTCTTGCGACAAAGAGGAGCCAGATTCGAAAACGTTCAACATTGCAGGCAGTTACAAAGGATACACGCTGGCCAACTGCAATTATTTTCAAAACATGATCTCGCCTGACGAAACCGTCGTAATCACGAAAAATACGGACGGTACCGCCTCCGTATCGTTTACTTCCGCCTCATGGGGTGAATTTACAATCACCGATGCGCAGGCGAGTGTGAGCAAAGACCTCTGCACCCTTTCGGGCAGCGGACAGACCCAAATGGGCATGGGCGGAAGCACCTCATTGTATGAGTGCACCTTCACGGCCAAAATCAAATCGCAGACCGACGCCAGAATGGAATTCACAATTCCGGACGTCATGGGCGGCATGACCATCACCTTCCAAACGGGCGACGCTCCGGCCGACCTGCTGCTGGCCGGCACATATGAAGGATACACGGATGCCGACTGCGACTATTTTCAGGATCGTTATACCGACGACGAGAGCGTGACGTTGACAGCCAATGGCGACGGAAGTCTGAAAGTCGTATTCGCATCCGCCTCGTGGGGAACCTTTACCGTTGAATCTGCCACCGTAACCAAAGAAAATGAAGATTACCTCTTTAGCGGAAGCGGCAAAGTCTCCATGGGAATGGGCGGCTCGACAAGCGACTACGACTTTACGCTGAGCGGACGAACCAATTCTGCCAAAGACGACTTTTCGATCGCATTCAACGTGCCGACCGTCATGGGTGGACTGACAATTACGCTGCTGCCGGGAATAGCACCTACACCGGAAGAGTAACCCTACAAAAAAGCAAGACTGCCATGAATCGCAAACAAACCGGAATGTTATTGTCGGGAGTGACACTTCTGTTGTCGCTTGCGGCCTGCAACGGGATATTCGAGGGCATTTATGACGAGCCCACATCCGAAACGGAAAACGAATACGGATTTATCCACGTCGATGAAGGAAGCCGTACGGGACGCATATATATCGACGCTACGGATTACACCGAATGGCACTATGTCGACATGCAAGGCAAGCAGGTAACGACAACACCGGTAGATGAAGCTGCCCCCGAAAACTGGGATTTTGCCGTACACCGTTACGATACCAAGACCAATGGCGCGGCTGTCTGGGAGAGTGCAGCAAGTGATTTCACGTCGCTTCCCTCGCCCGCATCAGTACCGTCCGAAGCATTCGTGCACGATGAATGGACCACGGACCGCATCACGGTCGACATGTCGCAGATGATGGATGGCGTGATTCTCTACGCCGATGATTACTGGAACCCGTGCCTTTCGCGCTGGCTCGATGTCGACACCTCGACCATGCCGCCTATATATACCCTCTCGGCAAAGGTCTACCTTCTCCGATTGGGCGACGGCACCTATGCAGCTCTGCGGCTGACTAACTTCATGAACGATGCTGCCGTCAAAGGTTTCATGACCATCGACTACCTCTATCCCGTTGAATGATGATGAAACAGATTCTACTCTCTCTTTTCGGAGTGCTGTTTGCACTACAGACCCAGGCTCAGCACAAAATATCCGGTACCGTTTCGGATGCTGCGGGCCGGCCGCTCTCCGGAGCAGCCGTTAGCGTCAAGGAGTCGCCGACGTTCGGAACCGTAACTGATGCGAAAGGCCATTACGAACTCAGCCTACCCGACGGTACATATAGAATCAGCGTCTCGTTCGTCGGATATGATCCGTCTGAAAAAAATGTGATCGTCGATACTCAATCCCGCAAATTGGACTTTCTGTTGTCGGAGAGAACTACGATGATTGATCAGGTAGTGGTGACTGCCACACGCACGCCCAAACTTCTGAAAGATGTGCCGATCGTTACACGTGTCATCTCCGATGCCGACATCAAACGTGTGGATGCAACCCACATCGGCGATTTACTGCAAACCGAGTTGCCGGGTATCGAATTTTCCTATTCGATGAACCAGCAGGTTTCGCTCAACATGTCCGGTTTCGGCGGCAACTCGGTGCTGTTTCTCGTGGATGGGGAGCGGCTGGCGGGCGAAACGCTCGACAACATAGACTACAGTCGTCTCAGTATGGGAAATGTCGAGCGAATCGAAATAGTCAAGGGGGCCGGCTCTTCACTCTACGGATCGAATGCCATCGGCGGTGTGGTGAACATCATCAGCCGGGAGTCGCAGGAGCCATGGTCGGTCAACCTGAACGGCCGTTACGGGGCACACAACGAGCAGCGCTACGGAGGATCGGTCGGGTTCAATCAGGGCCGGTTCAATTCGATGACCAACGTGCAGTACACCTCGATCGATGCCATAGACCTCTCGAAGGGCACAGACAATGCAGAAGTCGGCGATTACAGCACAATCTACGGGGCTTCGACGCTGAACGTCAGGGAGCGACTCGTCTTCACGGCGGCCGACGGTTTGAGATTTACGGCCCGAGCGGGTTATTTCTTTCGCGAACGCGACGCTTCTGGAAGCATCAAGGAGCGTTACCGCAGTTTTTCAGGAGGTTTGAAGGGCAATTATGCCATCACAGAGGCCGATGATCTGGAGCTATCTTATGCCTTCGACCAGTACGACAAGAGCGACTATCTGATTCCCAATTCCCGCGACGTGCGAGATTACAGCAATGTACAGAACACACTCCGCACCATCTACAACCATACCTTCGCCGACAAACATATTCTCTCTGTCGGAGGAGACTACCTGCACGATTATCTGATGTCCTACCAGTTCAGCGACAACGGAAGCCATACGCAGCACACGGCCGACGCCTTCGCTCAGTTCGACTGGAATCCTCACCGCCGGTTCAACCTCATAGCCGGGCTGCGGTTCGACTACTTCCCGGAGGCACGCCTTTCACACCTCTCTCCGAAACTCGGCGTGATGTATAAAGCAGATGATTGCTCGTTGCGCGCTTCATACGCAGGCGGATTCCGTGCCCCGACACTCAAGGAGATGTATATGGACTTCTATATGGGCAACATATTCATGATTTACGGCAATCCAGAACTGAAAGCGGAAACAAGCCATAATTTTTCTCTCTCGGCCGAATACATGAAAGGTCGGCACAATTTTACCGTAACATGGTTCTATAACCTCGTGGACAATCGTATCACCACGGCATGGAATCAAGAGTTGGCCGGGCAGGTCTACACGAACATGGCGCCCTTGCAGGTAGCCGGAGCCGAGACCAATGCCACAGGCAAGTATCCTTGTGGTCTGTCGTGGCGCGTATCGTATGCCTACACCCGGGAAATGATCGAGAAAGGACAACCACTGCTCTCATCGACGCGTCCACATACGGCTACGGCACACCTGGCTTACGACAAGGCGTGGAAGAACTACGGTTTGAGTCTCGCCCTGACCGGGCGTTACCTTTCGGGCGTCACGTGCGATGTATATACCGCACTGACATCATATGAAGAGACCGTACGGCAAACATATCCTGGATATACGATCTGGAAACTGAGCCTTGTACAGCATCTGTGGCAGGGAGTGGACCTCACACTGGCCGTAGACAACCTTTTCAACTATCGGCCAGACTACTATTACAGCAATTCGCCAACGACAACGGGAACAACCTGTTCAGTGGGGCTTTCGCTGAATCTGGAACAATTTTTCAAGAGCAAATAGAAAAGCTATCAGAACATGATACATAAAGTAAAAATCCTGATCGTCGGGATTCTGCTTGCCGCTATATTGGGTGTTGCGGTATGGAACATCTGGTTCTCGGCCACACGCATCGCCTTTGTAAACTACCAGGCCACGACCCTCGGCGAGATCGCGCGGGCCAACGACCATCCAAGAATCCGCCTCGCAACCGTCGAGCCGGAGGAGTTCGACCGACTGGGAAACTACGACATAATGCTGATAAACGGAATGGGTATACGCATCACAGCCGAGGAGCGTACCCTGTTACAGCAAGCTGCAGAAAAGGGACTTGTCGTCATCACAACCATGGCAACCAACCCTGCCAATGAGATCATATCGGCCGATTCGGCCACTGTGACCACGGTCAAGAGATATCTCAACGGCGGAGGTCGGCAAAACTACCGTAATCTGCTCACTTACCTGCGCCGTACGGTTGACGGCAAAAGATTCGACACGGACGAATCCGAAGAGCCTGTCGTACGCGAACTGAAGCAGTTCTATCATGCCGATCCATCGGATCCCGATGCAGAGGAGTCGGACTTCGGCAGCGTGGAGGCTTACGAAGCTTTCCTTACAGAGCACGGGCTGCTGAAGTCGGGCGCTCCCCGGGTGATCGTAACGGGACAGATGGGCGAACCCGCTGAACTCGTTGCCAGGCTTGAACAGAGCGGCAACGTGGTCTATCCTCTCCGCAACCTGCTGGATGCCGTACAAAACAGACAGGCCGATTCGATCCGTCCATCGGCGGTGATCAACATGGCGCACGGACGCCTGGGAGATGCGGTCGTAACCTATCTGAAACGACAGAATATCCCACTCTTCGCACCGCTCAATGTCAATCGTTTGGTTGACGAATGGGAAACTGACAAAATGGGAATGAGTGGAGGTTTCCTGTCACAAAGCATCGTGATGCCAGAGATCGACGGAGCAATTCGGTCTCAAGTGCTCTTCGGGCATCGCCTCGACGGCGAAGGGCTGCAACAGGTCCATGCCATTCCCGAACGGCTGGAACGGTTCGTCGAAACGGTGAACCGCCACATCACCCTGCAACGCAAACCAAACAACGAAAAACGCATCGCCATCTACTACTACAAGGGACCGGGCCAAAATGCGCTTACCGCCTCGGGCATGGAGGTTGTTCCTTCGCTCTACAACCTGCTCGTGCGTCTTCGGGATGAGGGCTACCGAGTGGAAAACCTCCCTGAATCGCCAGAGGAATTGAGCACGCTCATACAACGGCAGGGAGCCGTTTTCAACGATTATGCCCACGGAGCCAAGAACGATTTTCTGAAAGATGGCCATCCGGTACTTATTTCGGCCGAAGAATATGCCGCCTGGACATCAGAAGCCATGTCGACAGAACTAATGGCCGAGGTAGCTGCGCTCGACGGTGAATTTCCGGGCCATTACCTCTCCGACGAACAGGGGCGGCTGGCACTGCCGCGCATCGAACTGGGCAACATCGTACTGCTGCCGCAACTGGCTGTCGGAGCAGGCGACGACGACTTTGCCATCGTACACGGCACCAATGCCGCGCCCCCACATGTCTATATCGCCTCATACCTATGGGCTCGTTACGGTTTCCGCGCCGATGCGATGATCCACTTCGGCACGCACGGCAGCTTAGAGTTCACCCCATGCAAGCAGGTGGCACTGAGCGGCAGCGACTGGCCCGATGTTCTCGTTGGAGCGACACCTCACCTTTACATCTACTCCATCGGCAACGTCGGCGAAGGGATAATCGCCAAACGCCGCTCGTATGCCACGCTTCAGTCGTACCTGACCCCGCCTTTCATGGAGAGCGGCGTGCGCGGCATCTACAACGAACTGAGCGAAGCGATACAGACCTACAACGAACTGCTCTACGCCGACGGACAGCCCGACACGAAAGCCGCTGCACTGCACGTAAAGCGACTGACCGTCGAACTGGGCATCCATCGCGAACTGCGTCTCGATTCGCTGTCGGATGAGCCCTATACCGAGGCTGAAATCGCCCGCATCGAGTCATTTGCCGAGGAGCTTGCCGCAGAGAAAGTTACCGGTGAACTCTATACGATGGGCGTACCATACTCCGCAGAACGGATTCGCAGCAGTGTCTTTGCCATGTCTACCGAACCGATTGCCTATTCGCTGCTGGCGTTGGACAAGTTCCGCGGCCAGGCCGGCGCCGACCTGGAAAAACACCGCACGCTCTTTACACGCCGCTACCTCGAACCGGCCCGTGAACTGGTCGGACGCCTTCTGAACGGGATGCAGCAGCCGACCGATGCATTTATCTGCTCGACGGCAGGCATTTCGGCCGCAGAGTTGGAGAAGGCTCGTGAAATTCAGCAGTCGCTCTCCGCTCCGCAGGACATGATGGCCCGCATGATGGCGATGATGTCGTCAGGCGCGCCTATGCAGCATCCGGCCGGCGTTCCCAAATCGGACCAGGAAACTGCGAAACACCCTTCGTGGATCCCCAAAATAGGCAAGCGTCCCTCAAACACAGATCAGACCACGAAAAAGCCAGAACCCGATGCCGCCACAATGGCCGACATGATGAACCTCGGAAAGAAGTATTCGAAAGAGGAACTGGAATCAGCACGGATCGTTACAGAACTTGAACGCACGATCCGCAACGTCGGCAACTATCGACATGCGTTGGAGCAAAGTCCCGAGGCCGAATTCACATCGTTGATCAATGCTCTGAATGGAGGCTATACGTCGCCGTCGCCGGGCGGCGACCCCATTGCCAATCCAAATACGCTGCCTACGGGCCGCAATCTCTACGCCGTCAATGCCGAGGCGACGCCGAGCGAGCAGGCCTGGGAGCGCGGCCGGGAACTGGCCAATGAAACCATCCGCATGTACCGCGAACGTCACCACGACTCACTTCCCCGCAAGGTTAGCTATACGCTATGGAGCGGAGAATTTATCGAAACCGAAGGTGCAACTATAGCACAGGTACTCTACATGCTTGGGGTCGAACCCGTACGCGATGTTTTCGGTCGCGTCAACGATCTGAGACTCATCCCTTCCGAAGAACTGAAACGTCCCCGTATCGACGTGGTGGTACAAACCAGCGGACAGTTGCGTGATCTGGCGGCATCGCGTCTGTTTCTCATCTCGCGGGCTGTCGAGATGGCTGCAGCGGCGAAAGATGACCTTTACGAGAATTTCGTGACCCAAGGCGTTGTCAATGCCGAGCAGTCGCTCATCGACAAGGGGCTTTCACCAAAAACAGCCCGCGAAGTATCGACATATCGTGTTTTCGGCGGAGTCAACGGCAATTACGGCACGGGCATTACCGGCATGGTACAGAGCGGTGACCGTTGGGAAAACTCCTCGGAGATCGCCGCGGTATATCTGCAAAACATGGGCGCCTACTACGGCAGCGAACAGGAGTGGGAACAGGTACGGCAATATGCCCTGGAGGCTGCGCTGACCAATACCGATGCTGTCGTGCAACCGCGCCAGAGCAACACATGGGGTGCGTTGAGTCTCGACCATGTATACGAATTCATGGGAGGCATGAATCTGGCCGTGCGCAACGTCACGGGCAAGGAACCGGATGCTTACCTAAGCGACTACCGCAACCGCAATCGAGTGCGTATGCAGGAACTCAAGGAGGCAATCGGCGTGGAGAGTCGCACGACGATCTTCAACCCGAACTACATCCGCGAGAAGATGCGTGGCGGAGCGAGTGCCGCCGCCGGGTTTGCCGAGGTAGTGCAGAACACCTACGGATGGAACGTCATGAAACCCGATGCCGTTGACAACGAGCTTTGGGATGAAATCTACGATGTCTACGTGAAGGACAAGTTCGGTGTGGGAATGCGCGACTATTTCGAGCGACAGAACCCGGCGGCACTGGAAGAGATTTCGGCCGTGATGATGGAGACGGCCCGCAAAGGGATGTGGCATGCCTCGGAAGAACAACTCGCCGCGCTCGCTGCGCTCCATACAGAGCTGGTCGACAAACACGGTCCATCGTGCTCGGGATTCGTCTGCGACAACACCAAACTGCGTGCATTCATTGCTTATAAAAGTACGCCAGAAGCATCTCAAACCTACGAGCAGCAAATACGTGAAATCCGCGAAGTGTCGCTCGACGGCAAGAAAGAAACGGTTCTTAAACGCGAGGAACTCGCATCAAACGACCATACGACAACGATAGTCAGCAATAAAGTGGTTGCCATACTGGTTGTTGTAGCCATCGGAGTGCTGATCTATCTCATACGCCGTCGTCGCAAAAAGATTGAAGCCTGATGGAGAGTGTAGTACTTGTCATGATGATCGTGGTCTGCTTCAATTATCTGTTGAAGCAGACCTGGCGCAAGCCCTATTTCGTGGTGTTCTCGGCTTTCATATGCGCCATGTTTGTAGGGCTGACATGGCCTTTGGCCATCGAACAGTCGAGAAATCAGATATCAAGCTGGTTATCCGACTCCGACCTTATGCTCGATCTATCGGTAGTTCTTACGCTTGATGTTGCCCTGCAAATGGCATTCTGCATGGTGGCAGCACACATACATTCGGCAGGAAATGTAAAACCTTCTGTCGTATGGGGCTATCGCTTTCTACGCTGGTTTCCGGGGCTTCTCATCTTTCCTGTGCTCTTCGGTCTGCTTGTCACAACTATCTTCGCCCTGCCCGGCGTATCGTTCTCGCAGACAGCCTGGACACTGGCCGCTATAGTCGCGGTGGTAATTCCTCTGGGGCGTTGGGCGTTGAAGCACCTCCTACCCGAAAAGGAGATCCGCCTCGAACTGCTCTTTCTCTCGAATGCGCTGATCGCCGTACTTGGAATCATCTCCACGGTAAACGGCCGCACGGCCGTTGTCGGTGTGACAACTGTCGACTGGATGTCACTGGTCGGCATGACAGTTCTCGTTGCTACAGGATTGATGCTCGGCGTTGCAGTTTTCCGAATCAAACAAAAACATATGAATAAAAAACAGAAATAAAACCATGAATTACATTTCCGACATCCTCTATTGGATCTCGACCGGTCTGCTCGTACCGGTCATCGTCCTGCTGATCTTCTTTTTCGGACGCTCTCTGCTCTTGATAGGTAGCTTTTTCGGGCAATATCTCTCCATCCGACGCACGACCTCGCTTATCGGGCAAGAACTCAAGTCGCTCACCCCACAGTCTGTCGCATCGCTTGCCGAGCGTCTGCCCAAGAAAAACCCCTCATTGGTCGTTGTCTATCTGAAACGTCTGCTCGAAGCCCAAGACAATGCGGCACTCCGGCAACGACTGCTCGCAGATTTCGAAATCGAAGCCGATCGCGATCTCGCCACTTCGAATACACTCTCCAAAATGGGCCCGATGCTGGGACTGATGGGAACTCTGATCCCCATGGGTCCGGCTCTTGTAGGACTTTCGACAGGCGACATCGCCTCAATGGCATATAACATGCAAGTGGCTTTTGCCACTACTGTCGTGGGCCTGTTCGCAGCAGCAATCGGCTTCATAACCCAGCAGGTAAAGCAGCGCTGGTATCTGCAGGACCTGGCCGACCTCGAGTTCGTGTCGGAATTGTTGAACACTCAAACCGACGCACAATGAGACGCAATTTACTGAAACGCGACGAGGAAAACGACCCGATGAGCGTTGTGGGCAACCTGTTCGACGTAGCGATGGTCTTCGCCGTGGCGCTGATGGTGGCATTGGTGAGCCGTTACAACATTACTGAAATATTCAGCCCGGAAAACTTCACGATGGTAAAGAATCCAGGCAAGGAAAACATGGAAATCATTACAAAAGAGGGAGAAAAGATCAATCGCTACACCCCATCGGAAGATCAGGATACGCACGGCGGCAAACGGGGCCGAAAGGTCGGAGTGGCCTACGAACTCGAAAACGGAGAAATCATATATATCCCCGAATAGTTAAACTCGTGCCACGCAATCAAACACTCTGCCGCGTATAACAAACAAAACTTACTGATCCATAATCTGCACTACTGTAAAATGCGACCTGTAAAATGCGACCTGCAACAGACAAAGTTGCTGAAACGTTCCGTGTGCAGAAGTTTATTTCGACAATTTCGTTAAGATTCTCCTTTCGGAAACGTATATTTGCAAGAACTTTCAGCATCGCAGTTTTTCGGGTCAATACAGGTTGGAAGGAAAAGTTTACGCCATAACCTGAACTTTCCCCGGCATGCCGATTTTGCAAGACCTGTCACCAAAGAGAGTCGTATTACTACCAGCAGACACTTTATTTATGTCGCGAAAAATTAAATGGAGAGAACAACTCACAGACAAAACCCAAGATACCTGAAAATAACCGTCATAAGCAGTAAACGCAGCCAAACTTCGGACAAAATAATAACTGAATCCTATTTCATCAGTCAACGCACCTAATAAAGCCACCCTCATAGTATAGCATTCAAATAGCTGAAAATAAACCGAAACATGACCAATAATTACTAAAAAAAACAACAAAGAGTAGTTATTTTTGGGAAAGAAATAATACATTTGTAGTAAACCTAAAATTATCGTAACTAAACCCAATACACTATGAGAAAATTCGCCTTCGCCTTACTGGCAATATTCTTTGCTACCGTCTCTTATGCACAGGATGATACGGCTGCCATGACTGATACGACTGCCGTTCAGTCAGATGCCAAGAAATTTTCTTTTGGTTTCAAGGCCAATGTGAACTTTGCATCAGAACGTAATGCACCTGAAAGCAGATCCAGAACAGGATTTGCAGCAGGTTTCTTTGCCGAGGTAAAGCTCAATCATCGTCTCAGTCTCCAACCTGAATTACTATATTCGCAACAAGGTAGTTTTCAGTACCTTTATAAGGGAGTCAAAACAAAAGGCGACAATACACTTCAATACGACTACATAAACCTTCCGATTCTTCTGAAGATCTATGTAATGCAAGACAAACTCAGTATAGAAGTAGGTCCTCAGTTTGGATATATGGTAAGCCACAAGGAAAAACGCGAACCAAGTCGCCAAACTCCAAGGGTCGAAAAACTTAAAAAAGAATGGATGAATGAATTTGATGTATCGGCAGCTATCGGTGTGTCCTACAAATGTTACGGACCGTTCGATATTTATGCCCGCTACACTTATGGATTCACAGATATCTACAAAGGCGATATTGCAGGCATGATCGAAGCCGACCCTCAGAAAAGATATTTTATCGACAACAAGAACAGCGTAATACAGATAGGCCTCGGAGCAAGGTTCTAAAAAACAATGGAACACAATAACAGGCGCCTCTATTTTACAGAGGCGCCTGTATTGTATATAAAACACAATGCTAAAACTTGCCGTACTACCCGCAAAATGTCTGTTTACCGTAGAGACTGCATTCCTGACTTGACAAAAGAGACACAGAATAAAATTACAAACTGTGTATGCTCTCTATACGAACACATACTGTAATGCCTAAGCATTTGGATGAAGTCAAATTACGGAATTGACAGAACCGGCCTCAAGCAGAATAAGTTACACTCATCGTTGAAGAAAGGAAAGGAAAAACATCTTCGTCAGACAGCAAACATCCGTATAAAATCAGAGGACCGGGAATGAAAATTCCGGTCCTCTGATTTTATACGGATGATTAGCTGATTTATCGTTTAGTCTCCTGAGAGCGTGTCGAGACCCTGTCGAAATAGGGATTCTTACCTTTACAACTCAATAATATACCGTACGCAGCCTTACACTCTCCAAGTAATCCAAGGTCGAGTGCCGCACGTCCCACAGAATACATTACACGGTTGTCGATCCTCATGTCGGCCGCAACCGAGACAGCAGATCCGATGGCTATACCGAGATCGCCGCTATTGAAAGCGCCCGGCACGGCAGGAAACTTCTCTTTTTCTACGCATGTAGGAAAGCCACAAAACCCGCAATTTAAATTAAAGATGCCATAAGTCGTACCCAATAATACAACGGCTTCCGACTGTTCTACGTTATCGGCATCACGCAGAAAAAACTTAAACCCGCTTTTTTCGGAATAACGTCTCATTTCTTCTGCAAGACGATGCAGATCATCTCCATATAGCGTAATTATTTCGAGGCGGTCTGTGCCCTTGCCTTTAGGTGCCGTGCGTGCTGCGGCCATCATTGCCTTAGCCACTGCAACGACCTGATCCTTACGGCCATCTGTTTCGTTTATAATCATAATAGGGATCAATTGTAATTCGGATAATATTTCCGCAAACCATACGGGCCGCTGGTCATATCATGACAAATGGCCTTTTCGGATTATTTCGACTTGATATATTCGTCGATAGCTTTTGCCGCCTTACGTCCGGCACCCATTGCGAGAATAACTGTCGCAGCACCTGTAACGACATCGCCCCCGGCAAACACACCTTCCCGTGTTGTTGCACCTTCTTCCGTTGCCACGACACATCCCCATCTGTTGGTTTCGAGGCCGGGCGTGGTCGAAGCGATCAGAGGATTGGGCATTGTTCCAAGTGCCATTACAACCACATCGCACGGAATTTCGAATTCACTGTTTTCCACCACTACCGGTGAGCGGCGTCCCGATTCGTCCGGTTCGCCGAGCCGCATGCGTACGCATTTCATGCCTGTAACCCAACCTTTTTCGTCGCCGAGGATCTCCACGGGGTTGGTCAGCATCTCGAACTCGATACCCTCTTCCTTGGCGTGATGTACCTCTTCGGCACGCGCCGGAAGTTCGGCTTCCGAACGGCGGTAAACAATTGTTGCATGTGCACCGAGACGTTTGGCCGTACGCACTGCATCCATGGCGACATTACCTCCACCTACTACAACGACTTTGTCGCCAACATATATCGGTGTATCATAAGACTCATCATAAGCCTTCATAAGATTGGTACGGGTCAGGAATTCATTGGCAGAGACAACGCCATTCAGATTTTCGCCAGGAATATTCATGAATTTAGGCAGTCCGGCCCCGGAACCGAGGAAAACTGCATCGTAACCCTCCTCGTCGAGTAGTGAATCGATCGTTACCGTACGTCCCACGACCGTATCTGTTTCGAACTCTACCCCGAGACGCTTTACGTTGTCGACCTCGCGCGCCACAACGCCGTTTTTGGGCAGTCGAAACTCCGGGATACCGTACTCGAGCACACCTCCGACACGATGAAGAGCCTCGAAAACTTTCACTTGGTATCCCCACTTAGCGAGGTCGGTAGCACAAGCCAGACCGGATGGCCCGCTGCCGACGATAGCTACTTTCTTTCCGTTAGGTGCTTCTTTCACTACCTCTCCGCTGCCATACGCGATATTCCAGTCGCCAACGAATCGTTCGAGTTTACCGATAGCCACGGGTTCGTTTTTGATACCCAAGACACATGCACCTTCGCACTGCACCTCCTGCGGGCAGACACGTCCGCAGACAGACGGCAACGAACTGTCTTCGGCAATTATCGATGCTGCTCCTGCAAAATCGCCTTCCGACACTTTCATTATAAATCCGGGGATATTGATAGACACCGGGCAATTATCCACACACCTCGGCTTTTTACAATTCAGGCATCGCGACGCTTCAAGCATTGCCTCCTCGTTATTGTAACCGTAGCAAACTTCATCGAAGTTGGTAGCCCTCACTTTAGGGTCCTGTTCGCGGACAGGCACCCTAGGTATTTTGTTCCCAGCCATATTTTATGAGATAAAAACCATGTATGTAGCACCCAAACGACACACAATCGCACGATAAGCCGAATAATGATGTCGATAGAGTGAGTTAACTATTTGTCGAGTCCTATTTTACATTTATGACCGGCTGCTCTCTCAGCCTCTATATGGGCCTTGCGCTGCTCTATGGTGCGATACATTCCCTGTCGGCGCATGGCCTCGTCGAAATCGACCTGATGACCGTCGAATTCCGGACCGTCAACACATGTAAACAAGGTTTTCCCGCCGACAGTTACACGACATGCACCGCACATTCCGGTTCCGTCCACCATAAGCGTATTCAGACTGACGATGGTCGGAATATTGTACTCTTTCGTGGTTGCAGCAACGAACTTCATCATTATCATAGGCCCTATGGCTACTACCTCGTCATAGTGCTTGCCATGGTTGTCTATCAGATCTTTGATTTTCGCCGTTACGAGACCATGGAATCCGAGACTTCCGTCGTCGGTAGTCAGATAGAGATTTCCGGCAACGGCACGCATTTCTTCGGTCATGATGTGCATCTGTGCGTTTTTGGCGCCCACGATAACGTCAGCTTCGACTCCATGTTCATGCAGCCATTTGACCTGCGGGTATACAGGTGCGGCACCTACACCGCCAGCCACAAAAAGTATCTTTTTCTTTTTCAGTTCTTCTATTGGTTCGTGAACGAATTCCGATTCCCGACCGAGAGGACCGGCAAAATCGGGAAGATATCCGCCCTCTTCCAAAGCCACTATCTTGCGCGTCGACACCCCGATAGTCTGGATAACTATCGACACACTGCCTTTTTCCTCATCGTAATCGGCGATTGTGAGCGGTATGCGTTCTCCGTTTTCCGAAGCGCGCACGATTACGAACTGGCCCGGTTTGGCCGAGTGCGCCACACGCGGAGCTTCGATATCCATCCGCCAAATATCAGGCGCAAGTTCCCTTTTCTTTAAAATCCTGAACATTTTCCCTTTTACTTGATTTTTCCCATGATCCGCAGTTCCTTCATCGGCGACACCGGATCGTTGGTGGTTATGTATATACCGTCGGCAAAGAAACCTCCACGGATACCCGAGGGTTTCAGCGACGCTTTCACCGTCAACTCATCGCCCGGAGCTATCTGTGTTCCGGGTTTGAGATCAGTTGTGACATTCTTCCTTGGCTGCACCGCTCTCACTATAAGCAGACGTTCGCCTTCATTAGCGATGGCGAATTCCGCCTCTACTTCAGTACCGTTTGAAACATCTCCGACATCCATGATCGACGGCATCAGTTTCATCTCTGGACGTGCGGTGCTGTCGTACGGTGCGAACCGGTCCACCACTATTGCCGTAGTCGTTATCCCGAGCGTCTCTTTTCGGCCGTTCACCCATAATTCCACCTTGTGGGCGACACGACCGTATGAGGCACTACCCCTCATATCATAAGTTATGGTAATATCGCCTTTGCATCCGGCACAGATTGTAGGCAACGCGCTCACGCTGACATTCTCGGACACTGGCGAAACCGAAAAATCGAATTTTACGGGCTTATCCGACGTATTGGCGTATCCCACGACCATTGAAAATGGTTTCGAATGGTCTATGTAACCGAAATTCGTATCGAACTTTGTCAATCTGAGGCCGTCCGAAAGCTGATATGGATAATCTTCCTCGATGCTTCTCGGGCGTCCTTTCACCTCTCCGCGGACCGTTATCTTGTCACGATTTTTCCCTCCTCCGCTGGATATATATATATCTTTTATGAAGGTCCCCGGTCTGTCGGCAGGATCGAACGTTATCTTGATCTGGCCCTCCTCTCCCGGCATTATCGGTTCCCGCGTATATTCCGGAGTGGTGCATCCGCACGATACCATTACACGTTCCAGTACGAGCGGTATATCGCCGTTGTTGTTGAATTTGAACGTATAGGACACCGGACCGTCCACCTCGTTTATCACCCCAAAATCCCAAACGTTCCGCTCAAACACGAGGGCGGAGCCGCTGTCTCCCTGAGCGAAAGACGACATCGGAATTATTACCAATGCCAGCAGTTGAAATATAAGACGGTTTAATCGCATAATCAGGGTACAAAAGTAATGGTTTATTAGGTAATTTAGCAATTATTAGCCTCAAAAACAATGCTACAACCAAAAACCCTCTTCCGTGAACATCTCCTTGTCGCTGTCGATGGCCGCTCCCGATGTCGTGAGCATATCGCCGACTATCGAGGCACTGACTCCGGAATGCAAGAGCCTGCGTTCGAGATGCTTCACCAGAAGGCGCCCACCCGCAAAACGAATATGGGCATCCGGGCAAATAATACGGAACATGGCGAAACTACGTAGTACATCGTCATCCGCCAGCGGCAGAGCATTTTCGAGAAGGGTCCCCTTGATCGGATTGAGAACATTGACCGGAATCGACTTAACGCCCAGCTCCCTAAGGGTTACAGCCAGTTCGATACGCTGTTCGAGAGTCTCTCCCATTCCTATGATTCCGCCCGAACAGACTTCCATGCCGACCTCCTGCGCCCAGTGTATCGTTCGGATCTTATCTGCTACGGTATGTGTGGAACACAGCTCCGGAAAATACGAAGGTGCGGTTTCGAGGTTGCAATGATAGCGCATCACGCCGCATTCGAACAATTTCTGCAATTGCGGCTTTGTCAGCAGACCCATCGACGCACACAAGCGCATGCTGCATTCGCCTCTTATTGCCGAAAATATTTCGCACACCTTCTCGATCTCCGCGTCGGTCATGGCACGTCCGCTGGTCACAAGCGAAAATCGTCTCACTCCCTTAGCCGCATTGTGCCCTGCCATAGCAACAGCCTCGGCTGCACCGACCAACGGATATACCTTTATGTTTGTCTCATGGAATTTCGACTGCGAACACCATTTGCAATCCTCGGGACAGCGTCCGCTGCGGGCGTTCATAATGGAACACGTATCGAAGTCCCGTCCGTGGAAATGCAGGCGCAATTCGCCAGCCATGCGGCATAGTTCATCCGACGTACTTTCGTGCGCCAGTCTTACCGCCTCTTCATATTCGAGTCTGCGGCCGGCTATTATTTCCGCCGTGAGATCAGCCTGTGGTTTTATCATACTAATCGTGGATGTATAGGCATTACGGCACACGAATAAATCACGGCACCGGAGTCAGACAAACGAGCGTTGTGCATCACATTTGCCCAATCGTTGCAAAGGTAGTACATTTGCGAGAAATTGCTACGAGAACACGAAGAAGGCAGAGATGAAAAAAATATATTTCGTAAGCGGCATAGACACCGATGCAGGTAAAAGTTACGCCACGGGGGCAATCGCCGCCAAATGGCGCAGCGAAGGAATAAACGTGATAACCCAGAAATTCATCCAGACAGGCTGCGAAGGCGAGGTGTCGGAAGACATCGAACTTCACCGCAGAATCATGGGTACAGGCCTTCTGCCTGAAGACATGGATGGTACCACCTGTCCTATAAAGCTACGCTACCCGGCCTCTCCGGACCTTGCCGCGCGTCTCGAAAACACCGAGATCGACCTCGCACTTGTAGAAAAAAGCACGCGCAAACTGGCATCCATGTACGATGTGGTGCTGATCGAAGGTGCCGGAGGCCTGCTTGTCCCGATACAAGGCCATTACACCATGCTCGATTATGTCAGGGAGCATTCACTACCGCTGATTCTCGTAACCAACCCCAAGCTTGGCAGCGTGAACCACACACTGCTGAGCCTCGAAGTCTGCCGCAACCGGAACATAAACGTAGACATGATTGTATACAATCTATATCCCGAAACATCGCCCGAAATCACTGCAGACACCAGGACTACGATTTTAGATTACATCAGGGAGTACCATCCCGACTGCAAATTCATGGAAGTACCGTTCATAAAGAGATGATCCGGCTTCCTCATTTACGGTGCACGGAAAGCCATGTACGGCGGGGACGAACCCGCAACTATAATTTGCCGCTTATCTCATGCTCATAAACTTGCCGGCAAAAACACCGTACGCACAAATACAAAAATATACAGGGCAATAATTATATAAAATGCTATGCCTACCCAGAAGGCTATTTTAGTCCATCTGCCGGCAATATGCGATGCCTGCTCGGCATCATCGATGAGTCCGGCATAAAAAAGCGATTCCACTTTCGAGGCATAGACTATGGCCGGTATGCCCAGCGGCAGACAGCAAAGAACCGTAACAAGTATAGACTCCAGAAGCCATGTCTTGGGTGGTGAGCCTGGTTCCCGCTTATTTTTATTTTCCATAGTTCCCATAACAATCACGTTTCGTTTAATGAACATTTCAATATGACGGAAATGCCGAGTTTTGCCGATATCGCTTGCCCGCGCATTCGTCATACAAATATAACCTATTTCCGTAATATTTATTTCAGGTTGATACAAAACAAAGATCCATGTCACACATTTTACGACATGGATCTTTGTAACCGTGAGTTGTGACACTATTCGGAAACACAGGCGCTCTTCTGTGATTTCACAAGAAATACAATAGGTCCTCCGATAACGAACAGCATCATAAATATCAGCCACAGGATTTTGTTAACGGCCGATTCAGGGGTCTTTATCAAAAAATAAAGCCCCACGAGAAAAAGAATGAAATGCATTACGGGAAGCACCATCGTGGCGAGAGTCAACATTCCTAACATAATTTTATGATTTTAAATTCAAACAGGATTCCTTATTAAAGGCAGGAATTTTCCGAGAAAGCTCCAAATCAAGTTCTCTCCGAATTCATCGTTCATTTTCACACTAAACGGTTGCAGACAGATATTTTTCAAAAATTTTAATAAAAAAACGGCCGGCGTGTAACGTTTTTTAAATTTTTGTCATAAATTTGCACAGTCGGAGTGAAACAAGAACCTCCGAGCAAATACGATGATAACGAACAAGTCATTTTTTGGTTTTTATTTTTACTTCTACTTTTTTAACAGAGTGGACCGGGTGGCGTTTGCATAAAATGAGTAAGGTAATAAAAACCAGAAAAAATGAAATAAACGAGTCCCGGTCCTTCAAGACCGGGACTTTTGTTTGAGGAATATAACGTGTAAAATATAGATTTATGAAAGTTGCAATTCAGGGTTACGAGGGAAGTTTCCACCAGATAGTGGCCCACAAGTATTTCGGAGAACGTATTGAGATAATCTCGTGTCCGACGTTCCGCAAGGTGGCTAAATGCGTCGAAGAAGGAAGTGCGGATTACGGCGTGATAGCCATAGAAAACTCGATAGCGGGCAGCATACTGGCCAATTACAAGATCCTTCAGAACCACAATCTGCAAGTAGCTGGCGAAGGCTACCTCAGGATAAAACAGAATCTCATGGCCCTGCCCGGAACCAGACTCGAAGATATAAAAGAGGTACAAAGCCACCCTATGGCACTTCTTCAATGCATGGACTACCTCGAAGAACACGACTGGAAACTCATAGAATCCGAAGACACGGCTTACAGCGCACGGGAGGTCGCACAGAAACAACTCAAGAATACAGCAGCCATTGCCAGCACGCTCTCAGCCAAAATCTACGGTCTCGAGATCCTCGCCGAAGACATCAATACGATAAAGGAGAATTTCACACGCTTCATGATCCTCAAACAACGGGACGGTTTCCTCGACCCGTTTGCCAACAAGGCATCGCTCTATTTCAAGACGAAACACGAACGCGGATCTCTTCTCAAAGTCCTTGAACAAACCAAAGACGAAAACGTTAACCTTTCCAAATTGCAGTCCTACCCCATCCCCAGTGAACCATGGCACTACCTTTTCCACATAGACATGGAATTCGATTATCTCGACGACTATCAGCGGACCATCAAGAAATTAGAGGAAGTGGCCGATGAAGTACATGTTTACGGTGTTTACCGCAGCGGATTCAAGGAATCGAGCGACAACGGCAAAATAATAGAAGAATAACAAGAAAAGAAAATTCCGAATAAAATGAAAACAACGATAATCGGCATGGGGCTTATAGGCGGATCGTTCGCCATGAGTCTGCGCGATAATGGCCTCGCCGATCACATAACCGGAGTCGATACGAGCAGCAAGAATCTCGACACAGCACTCAAACTCGGACTTATAGATAAAGTTTCAGAGCTGGAAAGCGCCGTAGAGGGGGCCGATCTCATAGTACTCTCCGCACCAGTCGACGTTATCCCGACACTGGCCGTAAAGGTACTCAATCGGGTGAACGACAATCAGGTGGTAATGGACATGGGGTCGGTCAAGACCGAACTCGCCGAAATGATAAGCCAGCATCCCAAACGAGGACGTTTCGTAGCTACCCATCCGATGTGGGGTACCGAATACAGCGGTCCTGAATCGGCCGTAAAAGGGGCCTTCAAAGGACGCAACGTAGTCATATGCGACAAAGAAAAAAGCGATGCAAATGCATTGGAAACCGTGGGAACAATATACTCTACGATCGGTATGCCAATACTGTACATGTCGTCCGAAGAACAGGATCTCCACTCGGCATATATTTCACATATTTCACACATAACGGCATATGCACTTGCACTGACGGTACTCGAGAAGGAACGCGAAAACAACCATATCTTCGACCTGGCCAGCAGCGGGTTCGAAAGTACGGTGCGCCTGGCAAAAAGCTCGCCAAGCATGTGGGTTCCCATTTTCATGAATAACAAATACAACGTGCTGGATGTATTGAGGGAGCATATCCACCAACTGCAGATATTCCGTAAAATGCTGGAAAACGACGACGAAAAAGGCCTTATAGCGGCAGTTGAAAAAGCCAATACGATCAAAAAGATCATAAAATAGGTCTCGACTGAACGAGGGCTCTCTCACCTGCCAGGCCGACAAAAGGCAAACCACGAACGACCAAAAACAGCATTACAAAAAATTGCGTCGAGTTTGCCAAGCCAGGAAAACATTGAATATCAGAGATAAGAAATCAAGACTATTACAAAACGACATAACAATGACAACAATCAAACTCAAAGGCGACAAGCCACTTATCATCTCGGGGCCATGCAGCGCCGAAACCAAAGAACAGACACTCGACACATGCCGTCAACTGGCTGCCACCGGCATGGTTGACGTGCTCAGGGCAGGAATCTGGAAACCGCGCACCAAACCGGGAATGTTCGAAGGCGTGGGCGTAAAAGGACTGGCATGGCTCGAAAGAGCAAAGGAAGAGACGGGACTCCCAATCTCTGTGGAAGTTGCCACTGCAAAGCATGTGGAAAACGCGCTCGAATTCGGAGTGGATATGCTATGGATAGGTGCGCGCACTACTGTCAGCCCGTTCGCCGTTCAGGAGGTGGCCGATGCCCTGCGCGGAAACAAAGACGTTACGGTATGCATCAAAAACCCGATGAACCCCGACATAGCTCTTTGGGCCGGTGCCGTAGAACGTTTCAATAAGGTAGGTATCGACCTGGACCGTATCGGTCTGATACACCGCGGATTCTCGCACGTAGGACACAACAAGTACCGCAACCCTCCCATGTGGCATCTGGTATTCGAGATGCGCTCAAAATTTCCTGACATGGCCATGATATGCGATCCTTCGCACATTGCGGGCGCCAGGGAGTACCTTCAAGAGATAGCGCAAACCGCTGCAGATCTCCGTTACGACGGTCTCATAATCGAAAGCCACAACTGCCCGGCGGTGGCCAAAAGCGATGCAGCCCAACAGGTGACACCCGACGATCTGGTAAAGTTGCTAAAATCCATAAAATGGCGTACGAGCAACAACAACGACCCGGAATACACCCGCGCGCTTTCGAATCTTCGTGCCGAGATAGACCAAATCGACTCGGAACTGTTCGAACTGCTGTCTAAACGCATGCGTGTCGCCGAACATATAGGCGCCGTAAAACGGGAAAACAACGTAGCTATCCTTCAAGGCGACCGCTGGAACAGCATAGTCGACAAAGCTATCGCCCAGTCCAAAGAACTCGGACTGAGCGAGGATTTCCTGAAAACCGTGCTCCAGGCCATCCACATAGAAAGTATCAACAGGCAGAACGAAATAATGAACGCCAAATAGTTTCGATGCGAGATGAGTTATCCTTCCATCAGCCAGTGGATCGACACCGTATCGAACTCCTTCGGACGCTTTCGTACATTAGGGGAATTCGAACTTTGCCGCGATGCATACGGCAACATACGATTCATCGCCGGTAACAGTGCCGTCGTATTCCCTGTTATCGCCGATGGGAAAATGATAATGCTCAAATGCTTCATAAAAGAGGGTCGGTGTCGCGACGTTTTGTATGCAACGACTTCGTGTGCCGACCCTCTCCTATCCCCAGCCGTCTTTCTTCCGGGCGAGGCCTATGTTTACGACGAAATGGGCAACGGACAATATTATGACATAGCCGTCGGGAGATGGATCGAAGGCAATACCCTCGAAACTGAATTGCGACGCGCATTCCGGGAATCAGGCGCCGATCGGTTCGCTGAACTCGCAACCATTTTTGACAGCATGGCTGCAGAACTGTTGTCGAGAGATTGGGCGCACGGCGATTTGAAACCCGAAAATATAATCATCACACCAGAAGGCCATGCCGTGTTGATAGACTACGACGCGATGTACGTCCCGGGCGGAGAACCTTCAGGCGAAACTGGAACTCCGGGCTACCAGCACCCGGCACGCACAGAGGAGGATTACGGCAAATTTATCGACGACTATTCCATCGCACTTTTGTCTGTAAGCCTGCACGCCCTCGCCATGGAACCGGAACTCTACGGGAAATACCACAAAGGCGACGGTCTTATATTGAATCCAGATGAAATATGTCGCGGAACTTCGGCAGCTTACGAAGAGATAATGGATCTGCTCGCCGACAGCGGCGAATACGACCTTTACAATCTGGCAAAGAGACTCCCTACACCCATTGCCGCCATAACGGAACTCAAAGAATTGCTGGCAGCCGTCCAGAGCCCCAAGAACCAAAATGAAGAGACTCCACTCCTTTTTGTCTCCGACGGATTATGTGGTTACGCAAACCAAGCCGGACAAAAGGTCGTACCGGCAATCTTCACGGAAGCATTCGAATACAGCGAAGGAGTGGCTGTTGCAAACCTTCGCGGGAAGTGGCATATTATCGGCACAAACGGGGAAATGATATTCAATACGGGAGATATAGAGCTCTATTCCGACAACGAGACAAGACCAAATCCCAAACAAAGCACGCAAACCGTCACACAAATATCCGACATGTCCGACCGGACTTCGAACCGCAAGACAGTAAAAACGACAAACACCCCGTCCAAAGCGATAAACGATCTCAAGATAGACGCGATGAAGCCGTTCGGATGCGGCCTGGCGGCATTCCGCTGCAATGGCAAATGGGGATATATAGATACAAAAGGACATATAACCATAAAGACTGAGTTCGACCGGGCCGGTACGATGCACGACGGAATTGCCACCGTATGTCGGAACGGAAAGTACGGATTCATCGACACTGCCGGCAGAACAATAATTCCATTCGAATATGATCGGGCAATGGGATTCAGAAACGGTATCACCGAGGTAGAAGCTAACGGTGATATTTTCCATTTAGACCTTTCAGGGAATCGGGTATAATTCGTGAAAGATTATTATCTTAGCCGGCAAAATAACCCTAATATGTATTCTGCACGAATAACGCGGCTAAACCCAACTGCCTTCATATTCCTTATCGACCGTTCTGGTTCGATGGAAGAAAAAACGACATTCGGCAACGAACTGATCACCAAGGCCGAAGCAGTAGCAATGATCACTAACATGCTCATCCGGGAACTGATCAACCGCTGTCGAAAGGAAGACGGCATTATGGATTATTTCGAAATAGCAGCCATAGGCTATTCCGGCGAGAAAGCCTCGATGCTGCTGGGTTCAGGCGAATCGTTCATTAAACCGTCAACACTTGCACAGGCAAAAGTCCGCAAGAAAGTCATCTCGCGCGAACTCGTACTCCCAAACGGCACATCGGTCATAAACAACAGCGAAATAAAGTACTGGATAGAACCACGCTGCGAAGGAAACACCCCGATGAAATCTGCACTCGAACAAGCTCTCGAGATAACATCGCGATGGTGCCGCAAACAGAGCAACCACGCATCATATCCTCCAACGATCTTCAATATCACAGACGGTGAAGCCACCGACGGCGATTATGAAACGCTCACCGAACTGGCATCGGAATTGAAATCTCTCGGCACCGAAGATGGTAAAACGTTATTCATGAACATCAACATATCTTCAGGTCAGGGAAACAGCATATTGTTCCCAGCCAGCAAAAACGAAATACCGCCAAGCCGTTATGCCGATATACTCTACGACATGTCGAGCGTAATGCCGACTGAATACAACGAAGCCATACTGGCCATAAAACCAGGCACAATCCCGCCTTTCCGCGCCATGGGCATGAACACATCTGCTTCCGATCTCATAGACATGATGAATATCGGCTCGCGCAGCATCAGCAGAATACTCTAAAACCAAACACGACAATGGCAGTAACCATATCACAATACATCGAAGCAGTACAAAATCCAAACGGCCGCTTCCGCACTCTCGCAGGCATATATCCCGTTACGGACGAATCGGACGAACCCCTCATGACAACAGGAGACATTTGCGCCGATTTCGAAGTGATATTCGAAGGTAAACCGTACATTCTCAAATGCCTCTTAAGTGCGAGCACAAAACATAAGGAACACCTTGAAAGCGTCTCGCTTTTCACTCAATTGATACAGACACCGTTCCTCGTACCTCACAAATATCTCGAAGACGAATTAACCGTTTTCGACGCCTCGGAAAAGGCCTGCACTGTCGACACTATCCTGTGCCAAAAACCTGACGGCACACCACTGAACCGTATACTGGAGCAAGCCGCATCTATGAACGACAGCTCAACTATATGGAACACAGGCAAAATGTTGCCCAAAATGGCCGCATGGATGTGGGACAATGAATTCAGCGCGGGAAGCCTATCAACCAAAACGCTGTTCATACGTTCAGGCAATATCCCTGTGATGACCGACTACACATACGCCCGGCGCAAACGCTCACTGACAGACATTCGTGCCATCTGTTCGCTCGAAGCTGCGCTATACTGCTGCGCATGCGAACCAAGGCTCTACAAAACCTTCCTCGAAGAACATCTGACCAGCAGAAACAAACTCATATCGCTGGCAGCAGACCTGAACGTTCGCCTCGGAGATGAACAAACAAGTACGCTTATAGGATTGTTGGCTCTGCTATCCACCGAATGCGCCAATTATGACGAATATGTAGCCTACCTGTTGGAACTCGCCTCCAAACTTGCGTCTGAAGAGCCGACACGCATAACATCACTTTCGGATATGGCCGACGACATCACAAACGAATCTGACCCGAACCCGCAGAAACCCAAAACAGACTTTACTGCAGGCAAATACACATATGTCGGAGAACCGAATTGCAACCTTATGCGTGCTTTCGACGGAGAAAAATGGTGTTACATCGACAAAACCGGCAAAACGGCCATAAGCGGCAACTTCATTGATGCAAGCGACTTCGAGGAGGACCGCGCCGTAGTCGAAACGCCAGAAGGTTTCGGGCTTATCGACACCAACGGCAAATTCATACTGCCGCCATCTTTCGACGATCTTGACTGGGACAGTTACAACAACATCGCAATTGCCACGAAAGATGGCAAATCAGGAATCTTTTCACGCTCAGGCGAACAGTTGTCCCCACTTTGTTACGACCAGATCCTCAATTGCAGCGAAGGACTTATACCCGCGAGGAAAAACGGCATGTATGGCTATCTCGGCAAGGACGGCAGCGTAGCCATAGACTTCAAGTTCGACGATGTCTTCAGTTTCCGCGACGGAGTGGCCCGCGTAAAACACTCGGGGCATGAGATACTGATCGATGCCGACGGAAACGAGATAGACCGCATAATCAAATAAATAGGCGATATCCGACATTTAAAATCAGCATAACAGCAGGTGAGAACATTCAGCCCACAGCAAAGTCTGAAGAGACGCCCATCCTGCCAAGACAAAGCAGAATAGCCACAGTGAAAGAAATAGGCATAAGCAGTCAATATGCCTGCTTTTCGGAGTTTTCCTGCCATGATCGGCTTTGGGGTCAAGCCTGACAACCTGTGAATACGAAGGTGTCTTCTGTATTGGCCGCAAAACAAACAATATCAAGACATTAATGCAATGCCATCGCCAAATATGCCTTTTTACTTCTCATCCCGTAAAAAGACAACGAGAAAGCGGTGTCAAGTGAATTATAATTGCACGACAAGATTAGCAGGCAGACACATGGCCTGACCGATCATATGTCATATCTCCTGCACAGCCATTGTCAATAGCCCCCCCGGTCGCCACTATCGGCAGTCCTCGCACAATTCATGCTCTTTTTCGCCCGGCAACTCAAACTCAAGTGTCGAGTGTCCTATATCGAGATGCTTCAAAGCATGACGTATATTGTGCTTTATCTCGTCAACTCCGGTCATCGAATCTACAACTATGTGAGCCGTCAAGGCATTCTCCGTCGTACTGAGCGCCCAAATATGCAGATGATGCACCTCCAGCACCCTCGGGTCGGCAGCAACCATTTCATCCTTGACCTTATCACCGTCTATCCCCATCGGAACACCATCGAGCGAAAGTCTGATGCTATCGCGCAAAAGCCCCCAGGTCGAAAACAGAATAACTACCGCTATCGCCATACCTATAATCGGATCGAGAATGTAAAATCCCGTGTAAGAGATGATAACCCCCGACACCACAACTCCAACGGAAACAAGCGTATCAGCCACCATATGCAGATAGGCGCCCTTTACGTTCAGATCCCTCTTACGGTAACGCATGAAGAACCATGCCGTCAACGCATTTATGACTATTCCGATTCCGGCTACCCAGGCTATAGCTCCGCCCTCTATCGGCTGCGGATCACGTATCTTTTCAAAACTTTCGTAAAATATCAAACCAATCGCCACCAGAAGTATGCAGGCATTTGCCAGCGAAACGAGTATGGTGCTCTTCTTACAACCGTAAGTATAATTGCTGGTGGGTTTAAGTTTCGCAAGTCTGAAGGCCATCATCGAAAGGGCAAGACTCACCACGTCGCTAAGGTTATGTCCTGCATCGGACATAAGTGCCACGGAATCGAGTACAATCCCGGCTATAAATTCCACCGCCACAAAAATAAGATTCAGAGTAATCCCTATGACAAACGCATGATTCAGACTGTCGGCCATAGTAATATGTCCATGGTCGTGCCCGTGCGAGTGTCCATGATGATCGTGTTTATGCGACATATCGTAACTATTTTATTAATATTGAAAAAAACTTGAGCATTCACATGAAATCTGTCTGGATCGGGACCATACTTTTCTGGCAAGTACGACTTGTGGAAAACATCGGCCAAACAGATTGAAAAATATACCTATCTGTTATGTTACCTACAAATATACAATAAAGTAATACATAATCAATAATGCGATCTCACAAGATTGCATAAGAATATACACGCAAAAAATATTGTCGCATCGATATTAAAATGGCGCCTATTCGGACAAATCTCGACATAATGCATGTTTGTTGAGAGGAGCTAACTGAAATTTTTATAAATTTGTATTCATAATATGTGATAATATGTTCAAAAGGATTTATATAGCTGCCCTATTCGCAGTGATCTCTGCTACGGGCGTTGCGGCACAAGATTCGAACAGCTTTACCTCTCACCTGAATAAAGCTGAGGAACTTTTCGATGCGGGACGTTACCGCGCGGCACAAACCGAACTCGAAAAAGCAAAATCATACATCGGCATCGACGACACATCTGATGCAATGAAACTCGACTACCTGCTCGCAGTATGCGCAGGCAAAACCGAGGACAAACACGCACTCGACAAACTTCGCAATTTCGAAGCGGAATATCCCAATTCGATATATGCCAACGACATACGGTTTGCTATCGCCGACAGACTCTACGAACAAGGCTTATATGAAGAGGCACTAAGGGAATATATACGTGTGGACAGTCCCTCGCTCCCGACATCGTATCAGGACGAATACAACTTTAAACTCGGGCACTCATACTTCATGCTCGACGATTATACAAACGCCTACGCATCGCTCCAGAAGGTAGGCCGCGACAGCAAATACACCCCGCACGCCCGTTACTACATAGCTTACATAGATTATGTCAACGGCGACTATGCCGTAGCAAAACAGGGATTCGAGGAACTTGCAAACGTCCCGGCTTACGAAAAGGTAATACCGTTCTACCTGTTGCAGATAGAGTATCTGCAACGTAATTACGATTATGTACTGCGCGAGGGAGATGCCCTTATGGCAGCCACCGAAGGCGAACGCAAAGGAGACATAGCCCGTATTCTGGCCGAAACCTGGTTCATAAAAGGCGATTACGGAAAGGCTATCGACTATATGAACACCTATATGGCATCCGGAGGCAAAATGGGACGTGAAGAGTATTACCTGCTCGGTTTTTCGCAATATATGTTCAACGAGATAGGCGCAGCAATAGAATCACTCGTAAAAGTCGCCGGCCCCGACGACCAACTGACCCAAAACGCCTCCTATCACCTCGGTGCCGCATATCTGCTTGCCGGCAACAAGAGAGGCGCCATGCAGGCATTCTCGATGGCCTCGGCATCCGATTACAGCCCTGCCATAAAAGAAGACGCACTCTTCAATTACGGCAAACTCCAGTATGAACTCGGCGGCGGCGTCTTCAACGAAGCCATCAACATACTCAGCAAATACATAGCCGAATACCCCAATACCGAACGGACAGTCCAGGCTCAGGAATACCTCATATCCGCATATTACAACTCGAATAATTACGAAGCAGCATACGAAGCCATAAAGCTCATCCCGAACCCCGACAACAATATCCGTGCAGCATACCAGAAAATAGCCTATTTCCGCGCACTGAAATATTACAATCAAGGCGATCTCGACACGGCCTACCATCTGCTCGACCAATCGCTGGCCAACCGTTTCAACGCCAAATATACCGCACTAACCCAATTCTGGAAAGCCGAAATACTGTATCGCAAAGGCGATTACAAGCGTGCAATCCCACTGTACAGGGAATATGTTACACTTGCACCCAAAACCGAACCCGAATACAATATGGCACTCTACAATCTCGGGTACTGCTACTTCAATACCGGACAGTGGGGCGAAGCCAAAACATGGTTCGACCGTTTCCTCGCAGCTTACACCAAACGCGACAGCTACCGTGCCGATGCCCTTAATCGCGTAGGCGACCTGCACTACGGCAGCCGAGAATTCTCCAAAGCACTCGACAACTACAATGCTGCCGCAGCAATGAATACTCCGGAAAGTTCCTATTCTCAGTACAGCGCAGCGGTAACAGTCGGACTTGCCGGAAACTCGAACCAGAAGATAACAAAACTTAAAGATATAATCTCAAAAGGAAAAGGAGACTTCGTCGACGACGCCATCTTCGAATTGGGGAACACGTATATCGCTCTCGAACAATTCAACGATGCCCGCAACCAGATGCTCAGTTACATCAAAAAATACCCGAACGGCGAACACTACCTTTCGGCACTTTCGCAGTTGGGACTGATCTACCAGAACCTCGGAAACAACAATGAAGCGCTGAGCTATTATTCTCAGGTGATAGACAAGGCCCCGTCATCACAAGAGGCACGCGCAGCCATGATCGCCGTACGCAGCATCTACGTAGATATGAACGATGTGGATGCCTACTTCGAATTCGCACAAAAGAGCGGCATGGAAACCGATGTCAAAGCTGTCGAACGCGACTCCCTGGCTTATACTGCCGCAGAAAAAGTCTACCTGTCAGGCGATCTGAACCGGGGAGCCAACGCTCTCAACGACTATATCGCGAAGTATCCGCGAGGCAACTTCCGACCCAATGCATATTACTATCTTGCAGACAGTTATATCCGCTTGGGCGAAAAGACAAAGGCTATTGAAAATCTCGCGGCACTCTCAGATATATACTACAATCAGTTCACGGTACGCGGCCTCGAAAAACTCTCGGCTCTCGCATTCGAAGAAAAACAATACGCCAAGGCCGCAGATGCATACAAAAAACTCGCAACTACGGCAGTCAATCCGGAAACTGTTGGCTCCGCATGGGCAGGCTACTTGAACAGTGCGCTCAAGATGAATGAATCTGAAACAACCATGGCTGCGGTTAACGACGTTCTCGCCGCATCCGGCGTACCGGCCGATGTGATCAAAAAAGCAAAATCCGTAAAAGCAGGTATCCTCAGAGACGAAGGACGTAAAGACGAAGCCCTGGCCATATACAAGGAAATCGCCGGCGAATCGCGCACAGCAGAAGGAGCAGAAGCAACATATTATGTCATAGAATCGCTATTCGAGAACGGCCAGTATGACGCCGCTGAAAAAGCGATACTCGACTTCGCAGACCAAAACACCCCACACAACTATTGGTTGGGTAAAGCCTTCCTGTTACTGGGCGACATATACGTACAAAAAGGCGACAACTTCCAGGCAAGAGCCACGCTTCAAAGTATCGTGGACGGTTACACCCCGACAGACGACGGTATAGTAGACGCCGCCCGCAAACGAATTAACGAATTGAAGTAGAGAAGACAATGGGAAAAAGTATGAAAAAAACGATATTATTCGCCGGCGCTTTCATGGCAGCATTCGGCACAGTATATGCACAAGAATCGGAATCGCTCGACCGTCAGGTAGACGTAACGCGCGACTACCGTCCGACAGTGGAACGAGCCACGAAACTCTCCGTCAAACCCAACATGACCGACACTGTGCAGCTTCGCCCCAATTTCGAATATCAGGTGATGCCAATGCCGATCAACCATGGCTTCGGCGTTACGGCCATAAGCCCCGTCAGCGTCAATGCATCGACATACGAACCGTTATACCCGTTCTATCTCAAAGCAGGCGGCGGTTTCCCGGGCAACAGCGTAGCAGATCTCTACTTCAATTCTACGGGCCAAGGCAACGGTTCTGTGGGATTTTATATCAACCACGAAGGAAACTACAACAAAATAACGAACGACTTGGGTTTCAAACGCAAAGCTCTGAAGACCCAAAACAGTGCCGCTCTGAACGGGAAAGTAGCGTTGGGCAATGTCATCCTGAGCGGAGAAATAGGTTTAGATTACGACATTTTCTCTCGCTACGGACAATTCAGCTACGACGGAATACTTCCTGTCGCAGAACCGACGAAAGTCGTACAACAGAAATTCATGACCCCGCGCGCCAACATTAGAATCGGTAACGACTTCAGCGATCTTACACGACTCAATTTTGCGGTAAATGCCGGAGGATATTACTTCAAAGACGACTTCTCAATCGCAGAAACAGGTTTGCAATTCGGTCTCGACTTTGCAAAGTTATTCGGAGAAAGCCTGATATCGCTTTCAGCCGGTTACGACGGCACCTACGGCAACGACAAAATTAACGACTTCAAGGGTCATTTGATAAATGTTGCCCCTCGCTATGAATTTGTGTCAGACAAGGTAAAAATAGGATTGGGACTGAACTTCGTGTTCGATATAAATGACATTGACAATGAGGTAACCGTACTCCCATCGTTCAATATTGCCGCCATATCCAATCCAGCATTCGTTCCGTTCATCGACATGGGCAGCAATGTGGAAAACAACAGCTATCGCCATCTGACATCGCTTAATCCCTACCTGAACGAGGGATGGCCATTGGCTGAAAACACGTATCACTATGATCTTCGTGCAGGTATCTCGGGAACGGTAGGCAACGTCTTCATGTACAAGATCTATGGCGGTGCAGGCTATGTGAAAGACGCCGTCGATTTTGCCAACCTCTTCGAAGAGGACAATTCATCCACATTCGTTACATTCTGCGAACAACGTATAATTGAATACATGGCAGGTATCGAACTCGAAGTTCGCCTTGCATCGAGTTTCTCGGCAATGCTTGGAGGTCGTTACACTGGTTACGACACCAAGACCTTCGAACATCCTATAGGACTCCCCGACTACGAAGGTACGTTCAAACTCAAATGGAACCACCGCAACCGCTTCTTTGCCACTGCAGGACTCGACCTTATAGGCGATCGTTGGTTCATGGAATATTATGCCGGATCACAGACACCCCCGGAAGAAATATTATTCGTAAAACAAAAAGCCGTTGTCGATGTCAATATGAGCCTCGAGTACCGCCTGCAGAAAGAGCTGGGAATATTTATCGAAGGCCATAATCTCACCGGCGACAAACTGTATCTATTCAACCATTATCCAGAAGACGGACCTGTCGTAAATGTAGGAGTGAAACTACTGTTCTGACAAACAAGCGTAAATGTATAGGGGGGTACCGTATGCAACATGTCCCTACCCTATAAGAAATGTCAAAATAACAGATGGCGGAGCACTTAAACAGTTACTCCGCCATCTGTTATAAAACTCTGCACGTAAAAATACAATCCTGGTGTTACAAAGAGTCAACCGGGCCTATGCAGCTATATTTCTCTCCACCTTAGCATCTTCCCGGTGGTAGCTCACCGCATTTTAAGGCACCCCGTTGCTTTTATTTGATTCCGGCCCTGTTAAGGGCATCATAATATGCGCGGGCATTTTTATTGTGCTGGGCAAGTGTCACGGCAAAACTGTGGTATCCCGAGAAATCCGGCTTAGCACAAAAATAGAGATAATTGTGTTTATCATAGTCGAGTACGGCATCGACAGCCCTCACCGAAGGCATGCAGATCGGTCCCGGAGGAAGTCCGGCATTCTTGTATGTGTTATATGGAGATTCCACATCCAAATGACGGTTGAGCACCCGTTTTATCGAAAAGTCCCCGACAGCAAACTTGACCGTAGGATCTGCCTGTAAAGGCATACCCTTCTCCAGTCTGTTCATATATACCCCAGCCACGATGGGCATTTCGTCGCTCATTTTAGTCTCCTCGTAAACGATTGAAGCAAGTGTTATCGCTTGTTCACGCGTCAATCCGGTCGCTTCGAGTTTGCTCATGCGTTCTTCGTTCCAGAACCGGTCGTACTCCTTTTTCATGCGGTCGAGCAATGCGTCAGGCGATACAGTCCACCATACCTCGTACGTATTCGGAATGAACATCCCGATAAAATTCGCGCTATCAAACCCATATTTTTCTGCGACATCTTCCGAAGTAAGATACGAAAGCAACTCTAACGAATCAGACTCGATCTGTTGCGCCAACCGACCTGCCAACTGCGGCATGGTGCGGATATTATTAAACGTAAGTTTTACAGGCGTCTGAAGTCCGTTGCGAAACATCTTGACAACATCGACATAACTCATACCAGGACGCATAATATACCGTCCGGGCCTCACCATATCCGGCAAAGAAAACGCAACAGCCACATTATCAAAACGTTCCTTATCCACTATATATGCGCCGTCAGCACCGAGCGAATCGAGCAACTCGGCATAATCTGCTCCTTGCGGTATCAGCACCGTACGTTCATTAGCAACCGCATTGGAATCCACTCTCGCCCACAATACCACTACGGCTACAATACAAACCGCAGTCAGAGCCGCCAAAACTATCAATACGAAACGTATTTTTCGAGTTTTCATCGTCCGATATGTTAAAATTAAACGTCGGCAGGCGATCATTATTGCCAGTTCGCGACAAGGCACAAATATAGCCAACCGACTTCATTGCTGCAAACAATGCGGTCCGTCTACCGTAGCGAACATTCGGATTATACGGCTATGGCCGTGAAAGAAAATAATCAATAAAACACCTTGCCCCAACAACAGCATACCGCTGTCGGACAGACAATTACCACAATCACAATACTGGCCATCGCCGACTCTGAAAGTTCTGTCCGCTTCAAAATAACAACAAAATTTTTATGGCCCTCCGGCCACTATTTTGGAAAACCACCGAAAATAACTACATTTGCAACGGGTAAGTCTTACACGACCAGCTCCTACTGAATCCCCCAGGTGTGGAAGCAAGCAAGGGTAGGTGGTTGTAGCGGTGCGATGTAAGTAGCTTACCCTTTTTTATTTCCCACGGCAGGAACGCTTCGGCATTATTGCGGTATAACAATGATACTAATCCGAAAAAAATATTATCTTTGAACCCGTTTAGGGGTCGTTTCCGGCCCCGCAGTAATATTTTCGGCCGATGTTATTGAAGTTATACCGCGAGAACCCTAATGAGCGCCAGATCGAGCGTATAGTTTCCGTCCTCCGCGACGGAGGAGTGATCATATACCCCACAGACGGAGTATATGCCTATGGATGTTCACTGCATAGTTCCAAAGCCGTCGACAGACTCAAGTCAATCACAGGAAAAGACAAAAAAGAATTTTCCATAATGTGTTCTGACCTGAGCAATATAGCCGATTACGCCAAGATAGACAACGCCGATTTCAAGATTCTGAAACGTAACCTACCAGGCCCTTTCACTTTCGTCATGAAAGCTTCGTCGAAAGTGCCGGACAAGGTGTTAGCAAAGCGTAAAACACTGGGGATCAGAATTGCCGACAATCCGATAACGCTCGCCATAGTAAAGGCGTTGGGGAACCCGCTGGTAACAAGTTCTGTGAAAAACCGCGATCAATACGAAGAATATACGACAGATCCGGAACTTTTACAGGAACGCTGGGGCAACGTCGTCGACATAGTTGTCGACGGAGGTCCTGGCGGTATCGTTCCCACCACTCTGGTCGACCTCACTGACGACGAACCCGAAATATTGCGCGAAGGAGGCGGAAAATTCCAACTTTAAAAACCTGCCATGAATACGACAGCAACAGACAACCCTACCAAGACCCTTTGGCGCGATGCTGCGGCAGAGGGCGGAATCATAGGGACTATTCTTTTCATTGCCATGTTGCTGGATGATTTCACTGCCCATGAACTTGCGGAAGTCATATATTTCATAAAAGTTGTTGTCCTGGCAGGCGGAATATACATTTTCACTCGACGCCGCTCGCAGAAATACGCCGCAACCGGTTTCACCATCCGACAAGCAATGAATTACATCTTTGCAATGATGGTATTCACTGGTTTCATTACCGGCATCGAAAATTATCTGGCCATTAAATTTATCGCACCGGACTTCTATCAGTCGGCATTCGAAAACGCCCAGGCATCTGTCAAAACCATCATGGAATCAATGCGCAACACAACAGGCGATCGCCAAATATGGGACGAATTGATTCTTGAATACGAAAACCGTTGGCTCGACACTGTCAATAACCCCATCACATATATTATCTCCGGCATGGTCGGCAAGATTATTGCCGGCGGCATCATAGGCATTTTCGTCTCCCCGATGATAAGACACCTGACGATAAGAAACAAATAAACAATGGAAAAACCGTTCCCGGACATATCGGTCGTCATTCCTCTACTCAACGAAGAAGAGTCACTGCCCGAACTGACGGCATGGATCGACAAGGTCATGAAGCAAAACGGATTTGCTTACGAAATCATATTCATCGATGACGGCTCAAACGACGGTTCATGGGCGACCATAGAGGCTCTTTCCCAAGAATATCCCGACATACGTGCCATACGTTTCATGCATAACTACGGGAAAAGCGCAGCCCTCTATACCGGATTCGATGCAGCCCGTGGAGATGTGGTCATCACGATGGATGCCGACCTTCAGGATTCGCCTGACGAGATACCGGAACTTTACCGCATGATAACCCAGGATGGCTACGATCTTGTTTCGGGATGGAAAAAACTCAGGCACGACCCCGCCGGAAAACGAATCCCCAGCAAGTTCTTCAACGCCACGTGTCGCTGCACCTCGGGCATAAAGTTGCACGACTTCAACTGCGGACTCAAGGCTTACCGTCGCAAGGTAGTCAAAAGCATCGAAGTATTCGGCGAAATGCACCGATACATTCCTATCCTGGCCAAACAGGCAGGATTCGATAAAATAGGCGAAAAAGTCGTCGACCACCATGCCCGCAAGTTCGGGAAATCAAAGTATGGATGGGAACGAATGATAAAAGGCTATCTCGACCTGCTTACGGTGATGTTCATAACCCGCTTTGCCAAAAGTCCCATGTACTTTTTCGGATCGCTGGGAACAATATCCTTTCTCATGGGGGGTGCAACAACCATATGGGTCATTGTTGAGAAACTTGTCAAACAAAGCAAGGGTATGTATGTCCGCGGAATCACAGACCAACCGCTGTTTTATATCGCAATACTTGCGATAATTCTCGGTGCAATGCTGTTCCTGGCAGGATTCTTGGGAGAATTGATAAGCCGGAACTCTTCGGACCGCAACAAATACCTAATAGACGAAACAATTGATAACAAAGAAAAAAAATGATACAAAGAATACAGTCCCTATACCTGCTGTGTGCAGTGATCGTGCTGGTATTGGCAATAATGCTTCCGATTGGCAACTTCCTCGTCAATGACGAAGAAGTTACACTTACCACCCTCATGGTGACTCAAAGCGGAGGTGTCAAAGAGATGGGAAGCTGGCCATTGGCCATACTCTCCATTGCAGCAACCGCACTGCCCTTTATTACCATATTCCTTTATAAACGCCGAATGCTCCAAATTAGGCTGTGCCTTTCCGAATTCGTGCTGCTGATCGGATTGCAGGGATTTATTATCTGGGTACTGTCTCTCAGCAAAAAGACGCTCGCAGAACATGGCGATGTAGTTGCCTCATATTCTGTCCCAGCCATACTGCCGTTGGTAGCAATAATATTAGTGTGGCTCGCCATGCGCGGCATAATGAAGGACGAAGCACTCATACGTTCGATGAATCGTATCCGTTAAAACAGTCGAACGACATCCATATTACATTCAAAAACGGAGAATCCTGCTTAAAGTAAATTTTAAGCAGGATTCTCCGTTTTTGATGAATTCTCACAACAGAACCCGAGAAAGACTCTTTTTTCTCATCCTAACTCGGACATACTCTACTGCACTAACGACACAATGAACATACTTTGAAGGCAGTTGTACCGATTGGCAGGTATCCATGAGCATCTGCAACAAAACATACTCCTCTCCTCTCTTCCCTACCCGTATGCGCATTTTGCCGGTCACACAAGAATCATATCTTATTACTTGCCTATCAGTTCGACGCTACGACGTATGAAATTGTCAAGACTTTCGCCCTTCAACATTCCCGTTGAAAGCAGTGCAAGATCAATCAATTGTTTTACAATCTGATTACCGGCACCTATCTCACGTAACCTGGTATCGCGTTGAGCCGTCAGGTCACTTACCTTTTTGATAAGTTCCGTTCTCTTGTCCTTTTCTTCGGTCGAAAGTTCCTCTTCCTTTTTATTCTTCAGCACATCGTCGAGGGTTTTCTCTTCTTTTCGTGCGGCATCTATATCCTCGTTGACCTTCTTTAGTCCATCTCCGTACTCTTTCTCTACGTCGCCGAGTATGTCGATCACCAAAGGATGATTACCGTTCACAGTTATAGTGAAATTATCGGGCATCTCCGCATAAAAACGACTCATTGCATCGCCGCTCATCTGAGCCATATCCTTCATACGACGCGTATACTCGTTCTGCGTAATGACAACAGGTGCATCCTTGGCATCCAAAGCCTCGAACGAAACATTATAATGCACCTTGTCCTCATGCGGCAACTGCACCTCGAATACCGGACGCAATATCTCCTGCTGTGCGGAACTGAGGCTCATCTTTAGATCCGTATCCTTCTGTATCAGCCTATCGACTACATCCGAGTCCACACGCACGAAACGTACATCCTGATTCTTGTGCTCGTACCAGTTTATGAAATGGTTTTCCAGCGGACCGTCCATCACAAGTACGTTATAGCCCTTGGCTTTGGCGGCTTCGACAAATGTGTAATTGGCCGTCACATCCTTGGCATACAGATAGATAAGCGTACCGTGCTTGTCTGTCTGGTTATCCTTGACGAGAGCATTGTACTCTTCGAAAGTATAATACTTGCCATCGGTATCCTTGACAAGCGTAAAGCCCATGGCTTTGTCCGCGAATTTTTCATCCGTAATGATACCGTATTGAATGAACACCTTCAGGTCGTCCCACTTTTTCTCGAAATCCTGACGAGAGTTAGTGAAAAGTTCCTGCAAACGTTCCGCAACCTTACGTGTGATATATGAACTTATCTTCTTAACGTTGCTGTCGCTTTGCAGATAGCTTCGGGATACATTCAACGGAATATCCGGAGAGTCTATAACACCGTGCAGCAATGTGAGGAATTCGGGAACTATGCCTTCGACCGAATCGGTAACATAAACCTGATTGCAGTACAACTGTATCTTGTTTTTCTGTATCTCGAAGTTGTTGCGAATCTTCGGGAAATACAGTATCCCCGTCAAGTGGAACGGATAGTCTATATTGAGATGGATATGGAACAACGGATCCTCAGCCATCGGATAGAGTTTGTGATAGAACTCGGCATACTCCTCTTCCGTAATATCGCCCGGTTTGCGAGTCCAGAGAGGATTGGTATCGTTTATTATCAGATCCTTGTCCGTATCGACATATTTGCCGTCTTTCCACTCTTTCTCCTTGCCGAAGGCAATGGGCACCGGCAGGAAAGCGCAGTACTTTTTCAGAAGGCCGAGTATTTTATCATAATTGGCAAATTCCGCACTCTCTTCCGATATGTACATGATTATGTCGGTACCGCGTTCGCGCTTTTCGTCGATCTCTTCGAGCGTGAATTCGGGCGTACCGCCGCATGTCCACACAACGGTCTTGGCATTCTCCTTATAAGATTGGGTCCGAATCTCAACCTTGTCGGCAACCATGAACGAAGAGTAGAAGCCAAGTCCGAAATGGCCGATAATAGCCTGATTCTGATATTTCTTCATAAACTCTTCGGCTCCGGAGAAAGCTATCTGGTTGATGTATTTATCGACTTCTTCGGCAGTCATGCCTATCCCGTGGTCCGAGATTGTCAGCGTACGTTTGTCCGTATCGAGCGAAACGTGTATAGTCAGGTCGCCCAATTCGCCCTTGTAGTCGCCCTTTGCCTCTATGGCCTTCATTTTCTGCGTAGCGTCTACGGCATTCGAGACGACTTCGCGCAGAAAGATTTCATGGTCGGAATAAAGGAATTTTTTGATGATGGGGAAGATATTCTCTGTAGTTACCCCTATTTTGCCACTTTGCATATGATTATGTTTTTGATTGTTCTCCGGCATCGGTATGTTTCAATTAATGTGCCATCGCTATGAAAATGACATTTCGGCAGACATCGAACCGAACCCACTGACATTCGGTTGTGATTAAACGAAAAGGTCTGACAAAAATTCATTTTGTCAGACCTTGCTGTAATATTGCTGTATGTATCCCTTTAGAAATAGGGAGTGAAAAAGTCGAGGAACCATTGCGGTGCGCGTATGGCCCGACGCGTCCGGGCATTCATATATGCCAACATGACCGTACCTTTATTCACCAAATCTCCAGCTTCGTTGTATATTTCATGGTCGAATACCATCTTGACGGCTGGCAGTTCGCGGAGTCTGATCTTCACCGTTAGCAGGTCATCGTACAGTGCCGGGTGGAAAAACTCCATCGAGACCGTTTTCACGGGCAACATTATCCCCCTCTCTTCAAGTATCTTATAGGTAGTTCCCATCTCCCGCAAAAGTTCGGTACGAGCGCATTCATAATAGTTTACATAGTTGGAATGGTGCACGACACCCATGGCGTCGGTCTCCTTGTAACGTACCCTTATTTTGAATTCCTTCTCGATCATGCCAAACTATCATGCTATGCTCCAGAGATGCCACATATCCGATATCGTGGTAAGACGCCCGTCGGGAAATCAGTTACTCTCCTCTCGAATAGTTTGGTGCTTCACGCGTAATGGTAACGTCGTGCGGATGGCTTTCGAGCATTCCGGAGGCCGTGATGCGCACGAATCTGGCATTCTTGAGGGCTGCGATGTCCTTTGCTCCGCAATATCCCATCCCCGCGCGCAAACCGCCCACAACCTGATAAACTACCTCTTTCAGAGAGCCTTTGAACGGCACGCGAGCGGCAATACCTTCCGGTACCAGCTTCTTTATATCGTCTTCCATATCCTGGAAGTAGCGGTCTTTAGATCCTTGTTGCATAGCTTCCAAAGATCCCATACCGCGGTACGACTTAAACTTACGTCCGTTATATATGATAGTTTCACCGGGTGATTCTTCCACTCCGGCAAACATCGAACCGGCCATTATACAGTCGGCACCTGCGGCCAGAGCCTTGACGACATCGCCTGTATAACGGATGCCTCCGTCGGCGATGATAGGCACATCCATATCCTTGACAGCCTGTGCCGCGTCGTAGATGGCGGATAACTGCGGAACGCCAACGCCTGCTATAACGCGAGTTGTACATATCGACCCCGGACCGATACCGACTTTGATCCCGTCGGCACCTGCTTTCGCAAGATGAAGAGCGGCTTCGGCCGTTGCGATATTACCAACCACCACATCTATATCCGGGAATGCATTCTTGACCTTCTTAAGCATCTCGCCCACGTTTACATGATGACCGTGCGCGGTATCTATCACGATCGCATCCACACCGGCTTCATACAACGCCGAGACACGCTCCATCGTATCGGCAGTAATACCCACGGCTGCGGCAACCCGCAGACGACCCTTTTCGTCTTTCGAGGCGTTGGGATTTGTCGCCACCTTTGTGATGTCCTTGTATGTGAGCAAGCCGACCAATTTACCTTCTTTGTCAATGACCGGGAGTTTCTCGATCTTGTTTTGCAACAATATGTCGGATGCGTGCTGCAAATCCGGGTTATATGTCGTAATAAGACCTTCCTTGGTCATTACTTCGTCGATCTTGCGTTTCATGTCTTTCTGGAAACGAAGGTCGCGGTTTGTCACAATACCTATCAGTGTATTATCTTGTGCTACAACGGGAATGCCGCCTATCTTGTGCTCTTTCATAAGTCTGAGAGCATCACCGACCGTATTATCCTTCGAAATGGTGATCGGGTCGTATATCATCCCGTTCTCGGCACGTTTCACCTTACGGACATGAGCGGCCTGTGCTGCGATAGGCATATTTTTATGGATAACACCTATACCGCCTTCGCGAGCGAGTGCGATAGCAAGATCGGCCTCCGTTACCGTATCCATGGCGGCGGAGACTATCGGTGTATTGATAGGTATGTTTCTTGAAAAACGCGAAGCGATATTTACCGTCCTCGGGAGGACTTCGGAATAGGCCGGAATCAACAGTACGTCGTCGAAAGTAAGGCCTTCTGTCTGGATTTTTTCGTTTGCAAAAGACATAGGTAGAATTTCTTTTGCCCACAAAGATACACATAATCCGCGAAACCTCGGCAAAACATGTTGGATTATTTAACAATTATTTAGCACATCGGGAAGTCCTGCAGAAAATGCAGCAACCTGTCGGCAGAGCCACATGCAGACAAAGTCGCAGCCGGAAAAAGTTCGAAAAAAGACATGAGACTACCCACTAACGAGAGTTGTCAGAAATTCTCAAATACAGCAACGAGAAACAGCAATAACTCTCTCGGACAAAAATGGCAGGGCTCAATTTAGGACCGGAGCCGACGACGCCAAATAAACGGGTCAGACAAATTCGACCTTCAACTGCTCGCCTGAGGAAGCCGCCGATGAGACAGAGTGCATAATGGGTTCGCATAATCTGACATCTCCATTATTTCTAACGGTTGCGGTTCCTTTGAACGCGCGTCCGCCCATTCTCACACGTACATGGTATATATCGGGAGGTGGCAAAAGTTTTAATGCCGATCCCGCACGTACAGCATGTCCATCGTTCAAGCAGCCAAGCAGAAAGTAATCATAACCCAGCAGTCTGGAGGCAGCAGCAATATCGCCACGTTCGACATACCCGCGTATCACAGTCGAACTGACCTTTGAACTGCCGACATCGCAGCGAGGAACACGGTAATATTCAAAGCCCAACTTCAAGGCCATATCGGACATGGATGCTGGTCCGCCCTGCTTGCCGGCCCCGAAATGGTGGTTGTAACCCGCAACATAAACCTTCATACCGATCCTGCCAACAAGATATTCACTGATAAAGACGTCGTATGGCACTTTGCTGAACTCACGGTCGAAAGAGACAACAATAAGATTATCTATCCCGACGGCATCCAACAATTCTATTTTTTCCGGCAGCGTATTCAACAGTCGCACCCCCTGCGGATCGAGAACTTCGCGTGGATGCGGCGAGAAAGTCACGACGACACTCTCCCCGTCTCTTTCATGGGCAAGCCTCATCACTGTATCCAACAAGACACGATGCCCTCTGTGTACGCCGTCGTAAGACCCTACGGTAACGACAGCATTGCGAAAAACAGGAAGTCCTTCAAATCCACTGAATACCCTCATTTACATATTGTTTTCTTCGCTCTCTTTGACAAGGTAGGCAACCTTCTCGAGCAATGTCGTTATATCATAATTCTCCACTACTATGCCGCGCGGAAAGTTGAGAGGTTTGGACGTAAAGTTGAGTACGCCCTTTATGCCAGCGTTGATTATCGGCACCACAAGTTCCGAAGCAACCTCGGTAGGCGAAGAAAGTACGATAATGTTTATGTCCATTTCGTCTACCATTTTCTCGAAATCGTCCATGTGCAGACAGGGTATTCCGTCGATATTTTTCCCAACCTTTTTGGGATCTATATCGAACGAGGCCACAATACGCAGATTCAGTCCTTTCTGGTTGAAATATTTGGTTATGGCCTGTCCCAAATGCCCCATGCCGATAACTGCAACGTGCATCGGCGAGGCACTGTCCAATATAGAACCGATGAATTCGATCAGCACCTCGACATCATAGCCCTTCTTGGTGTCGCTCGAGAAACCTATCAGCATCAAGTCCCTACGCACCTGAACGGCAGTAATACCATGAATTCCGGCCAATACGTGCGAAAATATATGGCTGATACCCTGCGCGTGGAGATTCATCAAGGTACGGCGATACTCACTGAGGCGTTCGATGGTCTTCTCGGGTATATTACTCGGCAGACTGCTCATGTTCCATATTTTTTATCCACAAATATAAGCAAACCCGGCGAAAAGAGATATCTTTGAGGCAAAAATTGAACAAGATGGTCAAAGGAGTCATATTCGACATGGACGGCGTACTGGTCGACAACAAGAAGGCACACATCGAAGCATTCGTTAATTTCTGTGCGCTTCACGGCATCGACATCAAAGGGATGGATCTCAGCTGGATGTACGGCAAAGGCAATGATGAGATCATTCCGCGTCTTCTTCCAAAACACATTATCGAAAAATACGGCATCAAGGCGCTTGGCGACGAAAAGGAAGCGGTTTACCGAAAAGCGTATGCGTCGAACATGAAACCCGTACCGGGGCTGATACGGTTTCTCGACGACCTGTACTCCAACAACGTAATCATAGCGGTAGGTTCATCGGCCCCTGTCGAGAACATAGATTTCGTACTGGACGGTCTCGGGATACGCAAGTACTTTTCGGTGTTCGTCAACGGCGATATGGTACCCAGAGCCAAACCCGATCCGGCCATATATCTGCTTTCGCTCGAAAAACTCGGACTTGCGGCTTCGGAATGCATCGTGATGGAGGATTCGTTTGCCGGAATCGAATCGGCCAACAATGCAGGAATAAAGGTCGTCGCCTTAGCTACAACCAATACGGCCGAAGCACTAACAAGGGCCAAAGTCGAAATGATAGTTCCCGACTTCACATCTTTATCGTACAGCAAGATTGCCGAATTATGAGACTGTGACGTCGTTACGCAACTCTCCGCCCAACGTCACACCGCAAACGACCACTCTAAACTACAATAGCCGGGAAATTCCCGGCTATTGTAGTTTAGAGGCATGTGACTACCTATTGAACAGTGATTGTAAAATCATTACCGTAACATACCAATCCCCATTCCGTATTATAGAAAGTCCCGCCATTCTCCTTCTGCATGAATCTGTAAGGCATTTGCAACAATGTCTGTTGCGAACCGTTCACCTTGTCGGCAAATGTCCATCCTTCGGTCTTGACAGCTCCGACAAACAACTTGACGGCATCATAACCCCTGTATGCATACGGTGTAGGCAGCGTTCCGAAAGCACTGACAAACCTTTGGTCGAAATCAGCCACCCTCGCATCTCCTCGATCGAAATGATACATCGACGGATAGCACACATTCAGCTTAAAAAACAATGACTTGTCAGCCTTGTCTCCAAACCGTCCCCAACCGGTTCCACCGAGAACCGTAATGCTGCCAGGCATCTGGCTACGTGCTACAAGATTCGAATGCACAGAACTTATAGCTGCAAGTATCTGATCGGTCACCAGCTCGTTGGTACACGACACTACGATCAGATTATCTGCTTTGGGATCTATTACGCTCTCAAACGCGCCCTGTTCCATCCTGAGGGTTGCGCCATAATCAACATGTTTGTATCCGACCGGCAATAAAGGCTTGACAAACTGTTCGAACTCAAAATCCCTGTTGATTGTGGTCACAAACACGACCTTTTTATCCGGGCCGAAGAATTTTTTCATCTTTTCATACTTTGCCTGAGGATCCGGCGACATCTGGTAGAGCACCGGGCTTTGGGTCTTCTGGAATACCGCGAGCGGCGACACCATTACAACACGGTTTTTCTGGGCGTAATCGAGGGCAGGGCGAACGTTATCCTCATAAATCGGTCCTATAATGATATCCGGAGTGCCGAATTCCCGTGAATCTACTATCCGCCGCACTTCATCGGTGGAACGAGCAGTGTTAAACAACGACAGTTTCGTAGCAATGCCTTGATTCTTAAGATCTTCCAACCCAAGCAATGCACCCTGGTAAAATTCGAGAAAATTACGACCTGCTGTCTGGTCCGTTCCTTCCAACGGCAGCAGCATGGCTATCTCGACAGTCTTAACATCCGAAAAATCCTTGACCGTAAGAGTTGTCCTGAGCACCGAATCCTCCGCCACGCGGTCTACATGGAGTAACGAATCGGTCACCGCTTCGAAGTGTTCGGGTTCAACGCCTTTGGGTCTGACCTTGATAAGCGCACCGGCTTTCAGCCCGTCGGTCAAGTTATTCAGTTCAATGAGCGTATCTTCCGTCACCCCGAACTGACGGCTCAGTGAATAGAGAGTCTCGCCGGGCTGTACAAGATGGAATTCGTAATCTTCGGACACACTGTTCAGGGCATCCTTATATTCCTGCATTTGATTTTCGATCTGTTCCGGCGAAGCATCCCCTACACTTTTCTTGCGTATGTTTATTTTCTGCCCTATGGAAAGGTGTGCCGGATCGAGTCCTTCGTTGTCTTCGATCAGCGTATTGACCGGAATCTCATAGCGGCGCGATATTGCAAAAAGTGTCTCCCCCTGTGTCACGATATGCGTTTCGAACAAACGGGCCTGCTTGCGTTTGCTCATCTTGTCGAGTTCGTCATTCACAAACGGGATCTTTATTACCTGATCCTCCCGGAGCCCATCCACAACATGCGGATTATTGGCAGTTATGGCTGATATAGGCACATCATAAAGCTTCGAAAGCGAATAAAATGTTTCGCCTTTGGCCACAGTATGGACATAATAACTCTCTCCGTCTATGGTCACTACGCTGGCCGACCTACCGTCCGTTGCTTGTCGCGGTTGTGACTGGAAAAGCTGGGCGCTGCACACCGATACGCTCACAGCAAACACCGATAATATCGTAAGTAATCTCCTCATTGGATAGACATATTATTTATTTTTCGACAAGAGAGGATGTCTGTTTTACGTTCCGCATAACATGCAAATATTAGCCGTACCGTATCTCTGAATTTCCTCATTACATTCCGCAACGACAAAGATAACGACTTTCAAACGTTTTGCGCAAGGGATTTATTTCTTCAAAACACTGTCCCGGAGGCGCAATTCCGTAATTACCTTCTTAGTATATGCCGGGAAATCACCATTCATCATCCAGGAATAGTAGCTCGGTTCCTCGCGAAAGACATCACATACAGGACGTCCCTTGTGCTTACCGAAGCCGAAACATTCCACTCCATTTTCGTTGTACACTATTCGACCGGCAAAATCGACACTGTTGTCTCGCTGCGAAAATTCGGAAAGAAAATCGACATCGTTCTGCAATTCTTCATGATAACGGTCCAACTGTGCTTTTAGTACTTCGTAAGTCGCCATGGTATCCGCTTCGGCCGAATGTGCATCCACCAATTCCTTTCCGCAATAGAATTTATATGCAGCTACAAGAGTACGCTGTTCCATCCTGTAGAAGATATTCTGCACATCGACAAACTTGCGTTTTTTGAGGTTGACATCCACTCCCGCTCTGAGAAACTCCTCGGCCAATACCGGGATATCGAACTTATTCGAATTGTATCCTGCCATATCCGCACCTTCGATCCATGCTGCAAGCGATTTTGCAATCTCTTTAAATTTCGGACAATCCTTTACATCCTCGTCACTTATCCCGTGAACGGCGGTAGCTTGCGGCGGAATAGGCATTTCCGGATTTATGCGGCGTGTTTTAACCTCTTTACGACCGTCAGGATGTACCTTGACCATTGATATTTCCACAATCCGATCGACAACCGGATCGACACCCGTTGTCTCGAGATCGAGAAAAACTATAGGATTTTTAAGATTCAGTTCCATTTTCACAAACAAACCGTCCGCAATCGACGCAGACGGTTATTTTAATTTTTTCGGTTTATTTTTTGCCGTACAGTCATCTGCACAGCCTCAGCGCCTTTTGATTTTTCAAACCCATAACCGTTGAGATCAGACCTCAAAGACACCCGTGTCGATTCATAATAATTCATGCGTCGTACCTCCCCTTTCATCGCCATCAACCCCTTGTTTCCCACACCATTACAAGAGGACATTCACATCTGGTGCAAGAAAACATGAGACTGCGCATGCCTCTTCTTTCGATTCGCCCAAGAATTCCATATCTACACCGTCCAGCATCTCTTCACATGTACATTCTATCTGACCACAGGCTGCCTTTGACAAATCATGCAACATGACAATATCGCTTTTGTGTCCGAGAATCTCGCCGGAATGACATTCTGCAAGCTGTCTGCAAATGCTGCGTTGACATCTTTCGCCATCGAATCGACAGCATCAGCAGTCTCGTCTGTCACGGCATGCCATACCCGTCAAAAAAACACTCTGTCATCCCGTTGTTTCCATTCATGTTCACTTCAGCGCCCATCTCGGCCGTCTCCCTCACGCACCTCCCGCAAGACGCAAGACAAAGCACAGACACCATAAACAGAGCAATATACGGAATATGTCTAATGGGGCAGTTCGCGAATTCTAAGCGTTTATCATCATCGGCATGAGCAACATGAGAACCTCGCTGGTCTGCTTGTCGTCGTAAATCGGTTTGTAAACCCCCGCACGGGTCGAATCGGCCAACTCTATAAGTATGCTCGGAGTTTCGAGGTTACCGAGTATCTCGATAAGAAAAGTAGACTTGAAGCCTATCGTCAAAGGAGCGCCGTCATAATTACATGAAAGCGTTTCGTGAGCCGAAACCGAAAAATCGAGATCCTGAGCAGTGAGTGTGATTTGATTGTCCGATATGTCGAATTTTATAAGGTTGGTGGACTGGTTCGAACACACAGCAACGCGCTTTACGCCGTTGAGCAGTTCCACCCTGTCCACTATTACCTTATTGGGATTCGCCGTGGGTATAACAGCATTGTAATTCGGGTAATTTCCCTCTATCTGACGGCAGATGAGCGTAGCATTTGTGAGTGCGAACACCACATTCTTGGCATCGAATCTAACCTTAATATTACTATCCTCTTTGGGGAGGACATTACGTAGCAGATTGACCGGTTTTTTAGGCAATATGAAAGACGCCTCGTCCTTCACGTCGGAGGTCCCGGAAGCCACCCTGACAAGTTTATGAGCATCCGTGGCGACAAAAGTAGTCTTCCCGGGCTGCATGTCGACATATACACCGTTCATAACCGGACGAAGTTCATCGTCGGCGGTTGCGAAAACGGTCTTGTTGATACCGTTGAGCAGCGTATCGGGATCGAACTCGAGTTCACGCGAATCGGCACTCATTTCCGGCAATAAAGGGTAACTCATCCCTGAGGTTCCGGGAATATTGAGCGATCCGCTCTTCCAACTCACGGTTATTTCCCAAGTCGATTCATTTGCCTCGATAGTAAGCGGCTGTTCTGAGAATTCTTTCAGCAAGTCGAGCATCAATTTGACCGGAGCTGCTATCATACCCTCTGTCTCGATATTTTCGACCGGAATCACAGCCGTAAGAGTGGTCTCAAGATCCGATGCGGTTACCTTCAGTCTGCCTTCTTTGGCCTCCAAAAGAAAATAATCGAGGATGGGGAGAGTATTTTTACTGCTGACCACCTTCCCGGTCGTCTGAAGTACCGACAATAAAGCTGAACTCGAAATAACAAACTTCATATATTTAGTTTTTAGATGTTTACATAAAAAGCATATCCATACGGAACGACAACAACTACATGGATTACTGTCAAAGATAGTGATTAATCGCGAACAGCAGCCAACTTATCAAGCGACATTGTTATCATTTTATCAACAAAAGGCTTATAATCCGTATTCATGCCTTTATCGACACGTTGTGCTATGATAGCACAGATAGTAGCGGCACGGTGCCCCATCAGACGGGAGAGACCGGCGAGAGCCGAACTTTCCATCTCGAAATTAGTGATCTTACGTCCGTTATACACGAATGACTCTATCTTTGAATTAAGATCCGGGTCGGCAGGCTCCAAACGCACCCATCGCCCCTGCGGACCGTAAAACCCAGGTGCCGAGACAGTAATGCCATCTATTGTCGAATCGGCGAATAGCTTTCGCAGATCCTCGTCGGCATTGACAAAATAGGGTTTTGTCAACAGCCTGCCCCATTGCGTATGCTCCATAAATGCCTGTTCCATTGCAAGATCGCATACCTCATCTCGACCTTTGTAGAAATTCAGCAGTCCGTCGAAACCTACGGAGGTCCTGGCAAAAACCAAATCCCCAATCTTTACATCCGGCTGCAAAGCGCCTGAAGTTCCCAAACGCAAAAGAGTAAGAGTGGTCTTCTGCTTTTTTTCAGTTCTGGTTTCAAAATCCACATTGAAAAGAGCATCAAGCTCGGTCACCACTATATCTATATTATCAGTTCCGATGCCTGTCGATAAGACAGTGATTCTCTTACCGTTATAGATGCCTGTTGTCGAGACGAATTCACGATTGGCCGAGCGCGATTCTATGACATCGAAATAGGATGCCACCACATCCACGCGCCCAGGATCACCCACCAAAACAACTGTTTCAGCCACCTGCCCCGGCAGCAGGTGCAGATGAAAAACCGAGCCATCGCCATTGATGACGAGCTCCGATGGCGGTATCTTTCTCATAACCAATATTTTTATTTTTTAACTTTGAATATTACCATAAAAGTAGCTACTTTGCACAATAATTTCAGCAAAATTCAATAAAATGACACTAATAAAATCCATTTCCGGCATCCGCGGCACCATAGGCGGCAACGAAGGGGAGAACCTCACCCCACCCGACATACTCAGATTCACATCGGCATACGCCGCATGGCTCCATAACCAAAACAACGGCAAACACATAAAAGTAGTCATAGGACGTGATGCCCGCATCTCGGGAGAAATGGCGAACAGCATCATAGAAGGTACCCTACTGGGATGTGGCGTCGATGTAATCAATGTCGGACTATGCACCACTCCAGGCGTAGAAATGGCTGTAACGCATTACGGTGCAGATGGCGGCATCATCATAACAGCAAGCCATAATCCACGACAATGGAACGCATTGAAAATGCTCGACGACAAAGGCGAATTCCTTAACGCCGAGGCTGGAAAAGAAGTACTGAAAATGGCCTCCACGACCGACATGAAATATCCGGACATAAACGGCATTGGGAAAGTATTACTAAGGGAAACATTTGATGATCACCATATAAACGCCGTATTATCTTTACCGTTAGTTGATGTAAACGCAATTAAGAATCGGAAATTCAAAGTAGTAGTCGATGCAGTAAATTCGGTAGGAGGGATAGTAATTCCAAAGCTGCTATCTAAACTTGGAATTGAAGTAATACGCCTTAACTGCCAGGCTAACGGCGAATTCGCACATAACCCTGAACCGCTTCCGGAAAACCTCACCGAAATATCTGCTGCGGTAGTGGCAGAACGCGCCGACCTGGGTATCGTGGTCGATCCGGACGTAGATCGACTCGCGTTCGTAAGCGAAGACGGTTCCATGTTCGGAGAAGAGTACACTCTCGTTGCGGTTGCCGATTACGTTCTATCCCATACGCCCGGCAATACCGTCTCGAATCTCAGTTCGACACGCGCCTTACGCGACATCACACAACAGCACGGATGTTCGTATGCCGCAGCAGCTGTGGGCGAAGTGAACGTGGTGGCTAAAATGAAAGAAACCGGAGCCGTAATAGGTGGCGAAGGCAATGGCGGAGTCATCTACCCGGCTCTTCATTACGGCCGCGACGCACTTGTAGGCACTGCACTATTCCTTACGCATCTTGCAAAAACAGGGAAAAGCATGACAGCCTTACGGGCTACCTACCCCGAATATTATATTTCCAAAAACAAGATCGAACTCACTCCAGACATCGACGTCGATGAGGTGCTATCAAAAATAAAATCAAAATACGCTCACGAAAACGTGAACGACATAGACGGAGTGAAGATTGACTTTGCTGACAGTTGGGTGCACCTGCGGAAATCGAATACAGAACCCATAATCCGTATATACAGCGAAAATCGGAACAAACCTTTGGCCGACGCTCTGGCTGAAAAAATAATAGATGAAATAAGGGCCTTGATTTAGAACCCTAATTGCTATTATACGGTCAGACTCCGGAACTACAAACCCTCCCGAGAGATTTTCTTCGGGAGGGTTTGTAGTTCCGGAGTCTATTCGATACCGGGGGGAAGGCCCCCCCCGCACAATGCAATACTTCATCGCAATCAGGCCGATGTCACACCGTTCACTCACGGGACATCATCCGGCGCATGCTCCGGATTCACAGCCATATTCACATCCGGCCACGACAAGACTATCCTCCTAACCGATTCGACACACATCGCGGCTAAACCACCTCGCAAATTACCTTCAACACATTCGTGGTAGTGTCGGTTACGCGATATGAATTGTCGATGCGGCGACCGACAACCCACACGATATGTCCGCCGCTCAATAGAACAAACTGGCATCTCTTTTCCGGGAGAGGAACCTTTTCGTCGACAAGATAATCACTGATCTTTTTCGTACCATTCATACCGAACGGCGTAAAAGAATCTCCCTCCTGCCAACGCCTGACCTCAAGCGGAAACTCGAGTTTGTCTGCATCAAACAGAGCAACATTTTTAGGTTGCACAAGCGTATCGACATCATCCACCTCCAACTTGTGGAACATAAGGATAAGATTCCCTGCATAGACTTTATCCGTCGTGCATTCGACCTGCACAGAGCACGGATCGTCCTCTTCGATGCATGCCACGATAATTTTCCCGCGATCGGTATAGGCCATGTAATCGCGGGCGTAAAATCTTTTGCCCGAAATTCCGTCTCTGAGAGTATTCATCAGCGAATCAACGACATCGCCCTTGAACCCATACTTGCCGAGAAGTTCGTAAACCACAAAATTGAGAGGAAATCCGCTGTCTATTTTAGACGGATCAATGACAATCAATCCCTCTTCCCGGGTTTCGACTTCCGAACGGATACGCTCTATCGCATGCAAAATGAACAACTGGGTATCCGTCAGTCTTTTGACATTACCTACCATCACGCGAATGAAGTTCGGAGATATCTCCTTAATGCGCGGTATCAGTCCGAGACGTATCTTGTTGCGCAGATATTTCGTCGATTTGTTCGACGAGTCCTCACGGTATGGAATTTCTTTGGCCATTGCATAATCCAGAATCTCCTTGCGCGAAGCGAAAAGCAATGGGCGAACAATCTTTCCGTTTACCATGCTGATACCTGTCAATCCTCTTAAGCCCGTCCCACGCAACATGTTAATAAAAAAAGTTTCTATCGAATCGTCGGCATGATGGGCGATCGCTATCAGATCGTAGCCCTCTTTTTCGCACAGTTCCCGAAACCAGTCGTAACGCAGCCGCCTGGCAGCTATCTGAACCGATTCCCCGGTACGCTCCATCTCCCCGACGGTGTCGAACCGCACATTATAAAATGGCAAGCCATAACGCGCGGCCTCTTTTGCGACCAGCACCTCGTCCTCGTCGGACTCTTCGCCGCGAAGCTGAAAATTGCAGTGGGCCACTCCGGCATTGTATCCGCACTCACTGAACAGCGACATCATAACCATCGAATCGACGCCTCCGCTGACAGCGAGCAATATACGTTGCGATCTGCTGAAGAGCGAATGCGACTTTACATAATCCTCAAACCGATCTATAAGTTCCATACCACGCTTGTTTATTTTAAACTATTTGTAAAACATTCTCACTGCATTCACCCCAATATCCATGCCCTCATTCGCCACGAGGCGTCCTCCTTCGATATTTTTTATCGACAATGCCTTATTGCGCCAGTTCATGGCCAGCCACCGGTCCGTATCGCATGCCACACCATCTCCTTTTTCGTTGGCTATGGCACTGATATATTTTTTGTTTTTGCATCTTATTCTCTTGACACCGCCTGCCCTTACCCTATTACGAAGATCGGTATCCTGATATGACGAAACCTCGAATTTTTCGTCATATCCACCAAATTTCATAAAATTCTTCTTGCTTAAGACAAGCCTGCCGAAAGTCCCGTCAAGATAAATACCGGTCCACATATGCAGAATCACTTTATCCGGACCATAAATACGCATTTTACGACTGACGTAATCACCACCTTCGGGACCGGTAAAATTATCTGCATCGAGATTAACCACTATCTCGCCACCAGCAAACTTGTGGGCGGTATTCTTGGCGACCGACATATGCCACTGCGGCATTTCGTCGGAGTAATAGTACTTCAGGTAACCAGACTTCAACTCCTCGACGAAATTATCCCGTATCCATTCTTGCAGACCGTCGGTACTTGCAAAATCGACAAGGACAAATTCGACCCTGTCTTTTTGTCCGATATTGTCTTTGAGATTTTTCGGCAAAGTCTCCTTCAGTTGCCACAGTCTGTTGCGGCAGGTGATGCAAAACGATACGGTTGGCTTTTTCTTAAAAAGATTGAGCGGCCTTTTCCACAAAAAATTAAATACGCTGTTCATCTCAAACAATGTTGACTTCGGTATCTATCCAGACACCAAATTTATACTGCACATCAGCCTGTATGCGAGTTGCAAATTCTACCACCTCTTTTCCTGTGGCCCCGCCGAGGTTGACGATTACCAAAGCCTGTCTTTCGTGTATCCCCACCCTTCCGAGGCTACGGCCTTTCCATCCGCTTTTGTCGATCAGCCAGCCGGCAGCAAGTTTTACACAACCACTCTGTTGGGATGGATAAATGGGCATGTCGGCGTATTTCGCCTTCAATTCCAAGGCTGTCTCTTCGGGAACGACAGGATTCTTGAAAAAACTGCCCGCATTACCCATAACTTTCGGATCCGGCAGTTTCGCATCTCTGATGCCGACTACTGCCCGACGTATATTTTCCAAAGTAGCGCCACCGAGCATGCGTGTTTTTTCATAAAGGTCACCATAGCCGAGTACCGGGTTCTCTCTGCGGGATAGTTCGAAATTGACGGCCGTGATAATCACTTTTCCCTTCAATGAACGCTTGAAAATACTGTCGCGATACCCGAAATCGCAATGCGCTCCGGCCACGGTCACTTCCTTCCCTGTGTCGACGGCAAACAGTTCGACCGAACGGATAATATCCTTGACCTCAACCCCGTAAGCGCCTATATTCTGTACCGGCGATGCCCCGACAAGTCCTGGTATTGCAGAAAGGTTCTCTGCACCCCACAACCCATTCGCAACGCTCCAACCGACAAATCTGTCCCAGTCGGTACCGGCTGTGGCCCTGACGCTAACCATATCGCCGCATTCACCCGTTATCCGTATGTCGCTATCCACTGGATGCAGCAGCACCCCGTCGAAATCCTCGGTAAACAAGATGTTGCTGCCCCCCGACAATACCATCCAGCGGCTCCCGAACACCCCGCGGGCAAACAACTCTTTCAGGTCCTCCACACCGGCATATTCTATCATCTCGGCACATACTGCATCTATACCGAAAGTGTTTCTGTCCTTTAGTTTTATGTCTTTATACTCCCTCATAATAAAACAACACAAAGGTAATCTTTTGTCGAAAATAGTCAAACTATCCGCATATGCCTTTATTTTAATCGCTTTTTCCGAATATCGAAAAATTGATGAAAACTTTTTTGCTCTTTTGAGTTTTATTGAGTTATTTTGAAAGCAAAAAATATGGATATTTTAAGTATTTCACAAAAATAAATCCGTATATTTGAGACTTAACATTGTCAACTTAACAAAAGTCATTTAAAAGCCGATGTTTTCAAAGAGTGATTTAGAGAGTATAAGCCAACACGGACTGAGTTTAGAAGAGGTAAACAAACAGATCGAAAATTTCCGCAACGGATTCGGATACCTGCCCGTAGTAAGGGCAGCTGTCATTGAAGACGGAATAATGCCGCTGGACAATAAAACTGCCGAGTTCTATGCCGCCAATTTTACGAAATCGGCAGCCGGTAAAAAAATAGTCAAATTCGTACCGGCCTCCGGTGCCGCCACCCGCATGTTCAAAGACCTATTCGAATTCGCTGCAAACGGGTCGATGAACCCATACATAGAAAAGTTGGTCGGGAATATAGAAAAATTCGCGTTCTACCCGACAATAAAGGAAAACACGGGCGACGCCATGCAGACGGTCAAGGCGGTACTGGCTTACGGTGCCGAACTGCCTAAGGCTCTCATATTGTTCCACAGCTATCCCGAAGGCCCCAGAACAGCACTCGAAGAACATCTGGTAGAGGGAGCAATGTATGCCGACAACAATGGCATGGTATATATCCATTTCACCATATCCCCCGAACATGAGGCTGGATTCAAGAAGGTTCTGGCCGAAAGGCAAAAGGCACTCGGAGAAAAATTCGGCGTAAGGTACGAAATATCATTCTCGCAACAAGAAAGCCGCACCGATACCATAGCCGTCACGCCCGACAACCAGCCATTCCGGGAAGAGGACGGCAGCCTGCTGTTCCGACCCGCCGGACATGGCGCACTTCTCGACAATCTCAACAAAATAAAAGGAGACATAATATACATAAAGACCGTAGACAACGTAACACATGACCATTTGAAAGGCGATACGGTACTCTACAAAAAGGCAATCGGCGGAATACTGCTTTCATTGCAGCAAAAAATATTCAATTATCTGGAAATGCTCGACAGAGGCGTAGATGACATCACACTCGAACACATACGCCAATTCGTATCATCCGAGCTGTGTGTCAAGTTGCCGGCTCATTTCGACTCGTTGAACGACTGCGAAAAAGAAGCTATGTTGCGCAAAATACTCGACAGGCCCCTCAGAGTGTGCGGAATGGTAAAAAACGAAGGCGAACCGGGAGGAGGACCGTTCTGGGTGAACAACGCTAACGGCACCGTCTCGTTGCAAATAGCGGAATCTTCGCAACTGGCACCCGACAAGGCCAACTTGCTTAAAGACGGCACACATTTCAATCCGGTCGACATAGTGTGCGGCGTGACTAACTACAAAGGAGACAAATTCGATCTCACCAGGTATTCCGACCCGTCGACAGGATTCATTTCGGAGAAATCCAAGAACGGCCGGGCGCTTAAAGCCCAAGAGTTACCCGGACTTTGGAACGGAGCCATGGCAAACTGGAACACGGTTTTCGTCGAGGTTCCAATAACGACTTTCACTCCCGTAAAAGTCGTTAACGACCTGCTCAGGCCACAGCACCAGTAACCCCACCGGAACACACCGGCAGACTCACTACGGACGCCGCCAAAGCATTGAAAAGACCTGCACAAAGACAAAAAGAAAAATAAATAAAACCGCAAGTTTATGGAAAACAAGCTTCAGGAATTGACAAAAAAACTCTACGACGAGGGTTTGTCCAAGGGACGCAAGGAAGCGGAAATCCTCATCACCGACGCTAACGCAAAAGCTAAGAAAATAGTGGCCGAAGCCGAAGCCGAAGCCGAGCGTATCCGCAAAAAAGCACAGTCCGATGCCGAAGATCTGCGCAAAAACACCCTGACCGAACTAAGTCTGGCAGGCAAACAGGTTATCGGCGCCATAAAGGCCGACGTACAAGACTTGATAGTAACCAAAGCCATAGACGAATCCGTTAAGACCGCCTCCCTCGATCCAAAATTCGTGGAAGAGATGCTCGTTGCCGTAGCCAAGAACTGGTCCGGTTCTTCAACGGAAAAGATTTCGCTGCAAGCAATGCTGCCAAAGGAGATGGAAGAAAAACTCGGCAAAGCACTCAAGCAAAGCGTACAGGCAGCTCTCGGCAGCGAGATGGAAATCACCTTCTCCGATGGTGTCAAAAGCGGTTTCAAGATCGGACCGAAACAAGGTGGGTACTATATAAGTTTCACCGACGACAGTTTCAACGCTCTGCTTGGCGAATACCTTCGTCCCAAAGTCAGCGAAATGTTATACGGAAAAGAGGATTAAAGTCCGATGGCAAAGCAATATTATACCCTTGTAGCCGGACTTCGCGAGTATACGCTCGGCGTCGATCACAAGAATTTCGATGCACGTGCGATAATCGACGATATTCGCGAGCAATTGTCTGACACGGACGCAGGGTACCTCGAGCTTTTCTACAACTACTACGATATAGAAAATATCGTGAACATGAAGGCCGGAAGAGGACAGTTCTCCGAACTCGGCAACTTCACGAGAGAAGAGCTGGAGGACAAAATGAAGGAAGTGGCAAAGCTCCCCCGATATATCTCGGACATACTCCTGGCATACGCCGATCCGGACAATGCGGATTTCGAAGATATCGACCGTGAAAAAGCATTCGAAAAATGTCTTTTCGAGGCTTACTACAAAAAATTGTCAACTTCGAAGTGCAGGTTCCTTCGCAGTTGGGGCGAGTTCGACCGCAACCTACGCAATCTCTCGGCGGCCTTCACGGCACGGAAACTCGGAAGACCGGTTGCCGAAGTCCTCGTCGGTGAAGGTTACGTGGTGGATGCCATCTCGCGCAGTTCGGCAGCAGACTTCGGACTCAAAGGCGAACTGGAATACATGAACCAGGTAGTCGCCGCCATATCCGAAGAAGGCAATCTGCTCGAGAAAGAGAACAAAATCGACCACATACGCTGGGAAACAGCCGATGAACTCACGACGTTCGACTATTTCAATATAAACACAATACTCGCCTACCTCGTTAAGGTGAACATAGTATACAGGTGGATGTCGCTCGATCCCAAGGCAGGCCGCGAAATGTTCGAAAAGCTTTTGACATCTTTAAGCAGCACCGGAATGATCGAAGAGGCCGAAAAACAACAGGCATGAGATGATGCAAAGCCGGACCGACCTTTAAATCAGCCCGCTTTCAAGAATCATCGTGGCGCATCCCGATTATGCAAATAACAAAAAAACACACTATATGAATACGACAGGTCAAGTAACGGGAATTATTTCCAACATCGTCATAGTGAAGGCCGACGGACCGGTGGCACAGAACGAAATATGCTACGTACACTACGGCGACCTGAGGCTTATGGCCGAAGTTATCAAAGTCATAGGCGACGATGCCTATGTGCAGGTATTCGACTCCACACGCGGTCTGAAGATCGGCGACAAGGTGGAATTCCAGGGACACATGCTCGAAGTCACATTGGCCCCAGGCATACTCTCGCGCAGCTACGACGGCCTGCAGAACGACCTCGAGAAGCTGGAAGGTCTGTTCATCCAGCGCGGATCGCGTACAGAACCTATGGACTTCAATGCCAAATGGGAATTCACCCCTCTCGCCAAAGAGGGAGATACGGTCGAAGCAGGAACCTGGCTCGGGGAAGTGAAGGAAAAATGGGTCATGCACAAAATCATGGTGCCATTCTCGTTCGAAGGCAAATACACAGTGAAAAGCGTGGCACCGGCCGGGCAGTATACCATAGAGGAAACCATGGCGGTACTCACAGACGCCGACGGCAAGGAGCACAAAGTCACGATGGTGCAGAAATGGCCGGTAAAGATACCGATAAAAGCATATGTCGAAAAACCACGACCGAGCCGTATCATGGAAACGGGAGTGCGCCCCATAGACACGCTGAATCCACTTGCCGAAGGCGGAACCGGATTCATTCCGGGACCGTTCGGGGCCGGTAAGACCGTGTTGCAACACGCCATATCGAAACAGGCCGATGCAGACATAATCATCTTCGTGGCGTGCGGCGAACGTGCTAACGAGGTTGTCGAAGTATTCAAGGAATTTCCCGAACTCGAAGACCCTCGCACCGGACACAAACTCATGGAACGTACCACTATAATATGCAATACCTCGAACATGCCGGTCGCCGCGCGCGAAGCGTCGGTCTACACAGGCATGACCATCGGGGAATATTACAGGGCAATGGGTCTGAAGGTGCTCATCCTCGCCGACTCGACATCGCGTTGGGCACAGGCTCTGCGCGAAATGTCGAACCGTCTGGAAGAACTTCCAGGACAGGACGCATTCCCGATGGACCTTTCAGCCATCATTTCGAACTTCTATGCCAGAGCAGGTCTTGTCTACCTGTCCAACGGAGAGAAGGGTTCTGTCACATTCCTCGGCACGGTATCGCCAGCCGGCGGTAACCTGAAGGAACCTGTCACGGAATCGACGAAAAAGGCAGCACGATGCTTCTATGCACTGGCCCAGGGCCGTGCCGACAGCAAGCGCTATCCCGCTATCGACCCCGTGGACAGCTACTCGAAATACCTCGAATATCCCGAAATAGTGGAATACCTCGACGAACGCGTAGAAAAAGGCTGGGTCGACAAGGTCAATAAGGCCAAAACACTAATCCTCAGGGGAAAGGAAGCCCAGGAACAGATCAACATCCTCGGCGACGACGGTGTTCCGGTAGAATATCACGACCGTTTCTGGAAAAGTGAACTCATCGACTTCGTGATTCTGCAACAAGATGCTTTCGACAAGATAGACGCCAACACCCCGCTCGAACGCCAAAGATTCATGCTCAACACAATACTTGATATCTGTGCCAAATCGTTCGAGTATTCAGATTTCGAAGAGTGCCAAAACTTCTTCAAGACACTCATCAACATCTTCAAGCAGCTCAACTATTCACAGTGGGAAAGCGACGACTTCCGGAAATACTGCGAACAGATTGAACAAACGGTAAAAGAAAAGGAATCGGGGGCCAAAGAAAAGGCCGCTTAACAAGCTAAAGTGATAAGAGTATGAATACCAAAGCATTTCAGAAAGTATATACGAAGATAGACAATATCACGAAGGCAACCGTGAGCCTTAAGGCACCCGGCGTAGGCAATGACGAACTGGCTACGGTCGGAGGGAAGCTCGCTCAGGTAGTGAAGGTGAACGGCGACACCGTAACACTCCAGATATTCTCGGGAACAGAGGGCATTTCAACCGATTCAGAGGTAATCTTCCATGGCGAACCGCCAAAACTCAACGTCAGCGACAACCTTGCCGGCCGCTTCTTCAACGCCTACGGCGAACCGATAGAAGGCGGCAAACAAATAGAAGGCGAAGCTCGCGAGATCGGCGGTCCGACCGTAAATCCCTTCAAAAGGCTCCAGCCATCGGAACTCATCGCCACCGGTATCGCCGGTATCGACCTCAACAACACCATCGTAACCGGACAGAAAATACCATTCTTCGCCGACCCCGACCAACCTTACAACGAGGTGATGGCTATGGTGGCTCTGCGTGCCAAGGCCGACAAGATCATCCTCGGCGGCATGGGCATGACCAACGACGACTTCCTCTATTTCAAACACGTATTCGAAAACGCAGGAGCATTGGACCGTATCGTAAGTTTCGTGAACACCACCGAAAACCCGCCCGTGGAACGACTGCTGGTTCCCGACATGGCACTGACGGCAGCCGAATATTTCGCTGTTGACAAAGGCGAAAAGGTGCTTGTCCTGCTCACCGACATGACCCAATACGCCGACGCCCTGGCCATAGTTGCAAACCGCATGGACCAGATCCCGTCAAAAGACTCCATGCCCGGTTCGCTCTACTCCGACCTGGCGAAGATTTACGAAAAAGCTGTACAGTTGCCCAACGGCGGTTCTATCACCATCATAGCGGTAACGACACTCTCGGGCGGAGACATCACCCACGCCGTACCGGACAATACGGGTTACATCACCGAAGGACAGTTGTTCCTGCGCACCGACTCCGACACCGGCAAGGTCATAGTAGACCCGTTCCGCAGCCTTTCGCGTCTGAAACAGCTCGTAATAGGAAAGAAGACACGCGAGGACCATCCACAGGTAATGAACGCAGCCGTACGACTCTACGCCGACGCCGCAAACGCCAAAACCAAACTCGAAAACGGTTTCGACCTGTCGGACTACGACGAACGAACACTGAAATTCGCATACGACTATTCGAAAAAACTCCTCGCGATAGACGTCAACATGGATATAAACAGCATGCTCGATACCGCCTGGGAACTTTTCGCCAAGTATTTCACCCAGACAGAGGTCGCCATCAAACAAGACCTGATGGATAAATACTGGCCGAAAAACTAACCTGAGCGGCTTTAATATCCGACAGGCATCACGTTTGCTGTCGAGTGGAGGGAATAAAAGTAACGCAATCACATGAGGTTGCTTTTCAGGAACGGTTCCGACAATTATCTGAATGGTCCTTTTCACTCCGCTATAAGATACTTTTCCGCAGCAAAGAGAAAGAATTTATTCCTCTCAACATCGCCAGTAGCGTCGAATGACGGCACCAAGCGAGAAAAGAATATGAATTATGGCTATAAAATTTCAATATAACAAAACTTCGCTCGGCGAAATGGGCAAACAGCTCAAGATGCGCCAGAAGGCTCTCCCTACCCTCAAAAGCAAGGAAGCCGCCCTGCGTGCCGAGGTGAAGAAGGCAAAGGATATGGCCGAAGAGTTCGAGGAAAAACAACGCAGGCTCATCGACTCATACGACTACATGATATCACTATGGGGAGAATTCGACCCCGACCTGCTTAAAATCACCGATATCGAGTTGGGCATACAGAAGATAGCCGGAGTGAAGATACCCGCACTGAAGGGTATAAAGTTCGACGAGAAGAAATACGACCTGTTCAGCAGTCCGGTGTGGTTTGCCGACGGGGTGGAACTGCTGAAAAAAATCGCGCAGTTCCAAATAGAATACGAAATTTTTTCACGCAAAACCGAACTGCTCGATCATGCACGCAAGAAAACAACCCAGAAAGTCAACCTCTATGAAAAGGTACAGATTCCAGGGTATGAAGCCGCAGTGCTGAAGATCAAGCGTTTCCTTGAGGACGAAGAGAACCTCAGCAAAAGCGCCCAGAAGATCGTCAAAAGCAGGCAGGATCAGACCGAAAAACAAAGATCGGAGGAAACGGTATGATAGTCCCGATGACAAAATATAATATCGTTCTGTTCGCACAACAAAAGGAAGATTTCCTGAACAAGTTGCAGGATCTCGGACTCATGGACATAACGATCACGAGCTGGGAACCAAACGACGACCAGCGCGAACTGATTCTTTCAATCGAACGCCACAATACGGCCATTTCGAGATTGAAAGAGTTGGCAAAGGATGAGAATTTCGTCCCAGGAGAGCCGTATAGCAACGGCAGCGAAGCATACGAGAAATACCTCGAAGCATCGCACAATCTCGACACACTCAATGCCGAAATAGCACAGGCAGAGAAAGATGCGGCAGAACTCAAGGCATGGGGCACGTTCAATCCCGAATACCTCGAACAACTTCGTGAAAGCGGGGTAATACTTCATTTCTTTTCTGTTTACACTCACGAATACGAAGCCAACATCGTGGAATGGACGGAAAAATACAACATCCAGTCCATCAGCGAAGAGGGCGGCATCACCTATTTCGTAGCGATAACCGGCCCCGACGAAGAGGTCGCCATAAACGCACAGGAAATCAAAGCTCCCTCAACCACTGCACAGGAAAAAGAGGCCGAAATACTCAAGCTAAACAAAGAACGGGAACCTTGGCTCAAACAAATGGCACGTGCAGCAGCTTCCATCGACATGATCGCAGAACACGGCGACACCGAAAAAGAGCGACTGCAACTCAGCCAGGCAGCAGCAAGCGCACAAGAAGAGGCAGAAGGCTCCCTTGTCATCATGGAGGGCTGGACACCGTCGGAAGACTCTGCGAAGGTGGAAAAAATGCTCGATGAATATCCCAACGTATTTTACATAAAATCAAGGCCTACCCCGGAAGACAATACGCCCACCCTGCTCAAGAACGGAAAAAGAATGCGCATGTTCGAGATAATAGGCCGCTTCTACTCGCAGCCCAAATACGGGACAATGGACCTCACACGTTGGTTCGGGCCGTTCTATGCACTGTTCTTCGGGTTATGCCTCGCCGATGCGGGATACGGGCTCATATACTTCATAACCGGACTCGTAATGCGGGCCAAACTACCTAAGATGCGCGATCTGGCAAACCTGATAACCGTTCTCGGCGCATCGACGATAGTCTGCGGGGTCTTGATGGACTCGTTCTTCGGGGTCAAGCTGACGGGTTGGGCACCTTTAGCAGGCCTGAAAAACTACCTTATCAGCGACCACATGTTCTACATAGCGCTGGCTATCGGCGTAGTGCAGATATTGTTCGCCATGATACTCAAAATAGTCCTCTACACGCGCAGGTTCGGTTTCAAATACGCCCTCGCGACATTGGGATGGTTCCTGATGCTGCTCACGCTTCTTCCTACGCTGGCAGACGTGTTGGACATCTCAGTCCCCGAATCCGTACTGGTATGGTCGCCGGTGAAACTCGGCATACTCATTGTGGGAGCCATACTGATGCTCTTCATGAACAAACCCGGACGCAATCCGTTCATCAACTTCGGAAGCGGCCTGTGGGACCTGTACAACAACATAGTCGGATTTATCAGCGACTTTCTGAGTTACATCCGTCTCTTTGCCATCGGTCTGTCAGGAGGTATCCTTGCAACCGTCTTCAACGACCTTGCCGTCGGATTGAGCTCGAGTATCGGAGTTCCGGTAGTGCAACAGATATTCCTGATTGTCATATTGCTATTCGGACACTCGTTAACCATCTTCATGTCGTCGATAAGCGCCTTCGTACACCCCATGCGTCTGACCTTTGTCGAGTTCTACAAGAATGCCGGCTTCGAAGACACTCAGCGGGAATTTACCCCCCTAAAAAGAAACAGAAAAATAGATAACCAAAATAAGTCAAACTAAAACATTAAAAAGTATGAATCCTATTACAGTAGCAACAGTAGGAATCGGCATTATGGCCGGACTGAGTTTCCTCGCAAGTTCCATAGGCACCTCGATCGCCGGCATGGCTGCCGTTGGCGCCATGAAAAAGAACAAAGGCGCGTTCGGTAACTATATGGTCCTCGCAGCACTTCCAGGCAGCCAGGGACTTTACGGTCTTGTGGGTTACATCTTGCTTCAGGGATATCTGATTCCCCAAGTAACGATGTTTCAGGCATGGATGATATTCGCCCTGGGGATTATCCTTGGCGTTACCAGTCTGTTCAGTTCCGTCATGCAGGCCAAGGTATGTGCCAACGGTATAGCCGCTATCGGAAACGGCCACAACGTACTGGGTAATACGCTCATACTCGCAGCATTCCCCGAACTTTACGCAATTCTCGGCGTGGCGATGGTGTTCATGTTCAAGGGTCTCATGGGCGTTCCAGGCGTAGCATAGAGCACGCGATTGGCAAACGGAATATAGCCATATCCGAAAAGGTCACGGCTATAAAGTCCAATATCTCGAACGGGCAAGCATACATGTATGCTTGCCCGTTCACATTATCCACAACAGCCGAAAACTTGCACACAGCAATAACTCTTCAAGGTTTGTGAATGCGACCGGTTTACACTATCTTTGCCTGGTACCTGCAAAAACGTACGCCCTATCACGGCACAACATGCAGGGAGCGAATCTTTAAACAAACATGGCAAAGGGTATAAACTTCCGCGACAGTGTGTCCCACTATACGGCAATCTCGAAAGAAATTGCCGCACGGAGATTCGCACCTGTATACCTGCTCATGGGCGAAGAGGGATACTTCATCGACCGACTCGGCGACATGCTCGCCAGCTCTATCCTCAATGAAGCAGAAAAAGCATTCAATCAGATAGTTGTCTATGGCAAGGATAGCGATCCGGGAGCCATCATAAACGCCGCCCGACAAATGCCGATGATGGGCAGTTACCAGGTGGTCATCATCAAGGAAGCCCAGCAACTTCGCAAAATAGAGCAACTTTCGCTCTACACTCAGGCTCCGTCACCGAGTACGATACTGGTCATCTGCCACAAGGAAAAGAACATCGACAAACGATCCCAACTATACAAACATGTCGCCGCCAAAGGTGTCGTTTTCGAATCCGTGCGGCCAAGAGACTACGAGATCGGTCCATGGCTCAGCGAATTCATCAAATCGAAAGGATGCACCATCGACCCCAAAGCACTTCAAATGCTTGTCGACTATCTCGGAGTGGATATTTCCAAAATATCCAACGAACTTTCCAAACTGCTTACATACCTCCCGGAGGGCACAAAAACTATCACAGCCGACCACATCGAACAAAATATCGGGATAAGCAAGGATTTCAACAACTACGAATTGACCAAAGCCATGAGCGAACGCAACATGCACAAAGCCATGCTTATCGCCGATCACTTTGCCCATAACCCTAAAGAAAACCCGTTCTTGGTCACGATAAGCACTCTTTTCACCCATTTCCAGCGCATATTCATCCTCAATTACCAACGCTGGCTGGCCGCCCATAAAAAGACACCTCTACCCTCTGACCCTGAATTGTGCAGGATGTTAAAGATTCCGTCTCCGTATTTCCTGAACGAATATAAACAGGCTGCCGCAATCTATCCCAACAAAAAGGTATTCGTTATTCTGGGTCTGCTCCGGGAATATGACATGAAAAGCAAAGGCATAGACAACGGAGGCGCAGACGATGGCGAACTGCTCCGCGAACTGCTGCTGAAAATATTTTTGTTATAATACTGCACATACACAACATGGGTACACTTATCATATTCCTTACTGTCGCAATATCGGTCGTGTGTTTTTACAATAGAGCAATATTCGACAACCTCAGCCTCAAACCATATTACGTGGTAAAACGCAACCAGTGGCATAGGATCGTAACTCACGGATTCGTACACGCCGACTGGACTCACCTGATCGTGAATATGCTTGTATTCTGGTCGTTTGCAAGGGTAGTAATGGCCATGTTCACACATCAGTTCCATGCCGGAATGTCGATGGATCCCAACATCAAATTCTCACTGCTCTACTTCGGAGGCATCGTGTTCGCGTCGATCTATGACATAAGAAAATACAAAGACAACCCTTATTACACTTCGATAGGCGCTTCCGGAGCAGTATCAGCCGTAGTATTCACATCAATATTCTATGCACCGTTGAGCAAAATATACCTGATGGGCCTTCTGCCCCTGCCTGCAGTAGTATTCGGCATACTTTACGTTGGCTACGAAGCTTATTCGGCCCGCAGGGGCGGCGGCAACGTCAACCACCACGCACACATCTTCGGCGCAATATACGGATTCATTTTCCCGATGTTGACAGGCGGAATGTCGCAACTCCGGTTTTTTACCGATGGACTCGGATTGTAGAGATGAAAGGCGACCTCATATCCATAAACGGGAAACTGCTCAGGCAGGAAGAAATCCCAGTTCCGTTCGACAGGCTGACCTCATCCAATTTCATCTATCAGCGTATGCACACTCTCGACCGCAGAGTACTCCAGGCTGCGACGCATGTCCAACTGGCCGAAACGACATACATTTCGTTGTATGGCACCGGAAGCGGTATCGCTGAAGAATCACTTAAAGAGGAAACGACCGCCATACTGACTGCCAACAGATACATGCATGGAAGCGTTTCCGTGATTCTCTATCTTTTCCCTAACGGTAACGGTACTCCGCTCCGGATACTAAGTTGCGAAAAACAGTTGCTCTATAAGGGTTACGCACTTTGGCACAAAGGCGAAAAAGCCATTATCCTACCCTACGAATATCCGTTTCCCCACTTCAAGACAGCCCTGTCGTTGACAGCAGGCAGCTATGCAGCACAGTATGCCAAGACGAAAGGGGCCGGAATCGCAATCTCCGAAAACAAGGCAGGTGTTTTGTACGGTGCAGGCGACGAACCGTTGTTTGCCGTAATCGGCAACGATGTTTTGACTACACCTATCGGGCAGGGAGCATGCGACAGCGTGGAACGCAGACTCGCGCTGGCCGCATGTGAGAAAGCAGAAAAACGTGTGGTCGAGGCCCCGCTCACCGCAGAGCTGCTTGACGAGTACCAGGAACTATTCATCGCAACTAATGGCGGAATAACCAGCATAAAAGAGTGCAACGGGAATATATATCCAAATTCTACGGCACACAAGGTGGCGGAGACAATGGAATATTTTATATACAACGACTTATAGAGCCGGACAAATTTCATCTCCAATGTCATGCAATGACAAGAGTACGCCTGTCCATGCCATCGCAAGATACGAAAAAGCGAATAGTGTGTTTTCCCTGTTAGATATGGTTTGACGGCCCGCATCAGAAAGTCCACCATCACGCATATACTCCCCACATAGCCTCTGATAGACACGACATTACACTCCCAAGCCAAAATCGGCCTGCACGATTATTTAATGAATTCCGTTTTCATGGTTTTGGAATTGCCTGCTCCGTCTGTCACTGTAATCTCCAGTTCGTGACGCCCGCCATTATAGCCGATACGCGCAGGATCGAACCTATGTGTGATTCTGCCGCCCTTCCCCTGTTCGAAAGCTATCCAATTCCCGTCGATAGTAGCGCTGTAAGAGGCAACGCCTGAAAAGTTGTCGGTAATTATGAAATATACCGATTTGGCATTGCGGAGGTCGGCGCCCTTTGCAAACGACGGCTTTATTACCGGCGGCACGGTGTCGGCCACTATACAAAACCGTCCGAAGTTACGTAAGGAGGCTGTAACCAAACCATCGGCATATTTTCCCCCCGCCGAAGTAAGCATCTGTCCGTTGTCGGAAACCGACGCCATACACAACCTGGATTTTAACGACTCGGGGAGGTCACTGTCGGGCTCTATGGATAACGTTATGGAACTGTGAATGGGGACATTCTTGTCGTGTATGTTGTAAACGGGCGAATATCGTGGTATGTTGCGTACATTTCCCCCTGCTGTATCGGGCAGACTATCGGTAGGTGACTGGCGGTAGAATATCGACTCGTAAAGTGCATCGGCCGGTATGGTCACTTCGATACCCGGCTGACTCCAGACAAAAGACTTGCCGCAGTCGACCTGCACACCTTCGACATCGTTGGCATTATAGAACTGACTCTCTCTCGAGCGCTTGCGGATATTGAAAGACAATTCAGAAAGATTACCGGCATCGTCGGCAACAGTTATCACCACCGGATGAACCTCATTGTCCTCCGGCATGACGAGTCCTCCGTTTCGCACATCTCCGAATACGGGAAGTTTATTGTTTCCCTGTCTGGCGAGTCTCAGAAACTGGTTGCGCTGCCCGGTCTGCATATCGTACTGCATCATGGAGTTTACGTAGCGTTGCTGGTCGAAACGGAATCCGTCGAGTTTGAAACTGAATGTCGGCTCGCCGTCGACGGTCATCTCTATTCCGTATACGCCCATCGTATTGTACGAGTCGTTCTTGCGGTCGGTAACTTCGACTACGAAATACCCACGGGGACCGACTTCGACCGTTTCCATGCCGTTTAAGATATAGTTGTCAGGTGCAATTTTTTTCAGCCCCAGCAAGCGCGGTTTCGAGTACACCGGGACCACGCCCACCGTATCCGTCTCTATATAATATAGGTTCACGATACGCGGCGGTATATCATCCTCTATATCGAGGTATCCCCGCGCGAGGACATTGACCGGACGCTGCGATGCCGTTTCGCGCACCTCGAAATGCAGGTGCGGTCCCGCCGAAGAGCCGGAATTGCCAGAATAGCCTATGAGTTGCCCCCGTTTGACCGGAAATCTCGTCGCATCGGGATAGAGGTCGACATTATGTATCTTGCGACGGTATCGTTCGCTGTCCACATATTTTTCTACCTCAGGAGTGAATCTTTGCATGTGGGCGTAAACCGTTGTCGTTCCGTTCGGATGGGCAATGTAAAGCACCCGCCCGTAACCCCACGGAGCTATGCCTATGCGTGATATGTAACCGTCGGCAGCACTATAGAGTTTTTTGCCTTCGACTCCTCCTGTCTTTATGTCAACCCCGGCATGAAGATGTCCCGGGCGAGTTTCGGCAAAATTGGCCGAAGGGAGCAAGCGTATATCCATCGGAGAACGGTAATAACCTCCTTGATCCGGTGTTTCCATGGCCGACTGGCCGGCAGCCGCTACCTTTTGTGTCTTTTCAGAGTCCGTTCCCTGAGCGAAAAGTCCGGCCGAGACAACAACGCACACGGCCATCAAAAATATTCTTTTTATGATCATAACAATTCAAAGTACATTTCAATTTACATAATCCCGGAGCTGGAGAATGTATCGCTTCCTGCCAATTCGGATAAAGGCTCCACGACAATTTATTCACTCATTTAGTCTATATCGGTTCACATCCCATTCTTAACGATCTGCTCCACAACGTTCTGAACCGACTCGTAGTCGTACCCAAGCCCCATGCCGTAACGCATAAGCTTACCCTTCAGTTCATATTCGCCGGCAGCCTTTGTCGAGCGTTTTTTGCGTTCCAGCATTTCGCGCAGGCGCCCCTCGGCAGATGTTTTATCCTGCGCCGCGAGTACAGAATCTATTATTTCCCTCGCAATTCCTTTCGACACGAGCATGCGACGTATTTTGAAAGCGCCCCAACCGTTAAGTCCTGTTTTTTCACGCGCATAAGCCTCGGCATAGCGCCTGTCGTCGATGAAGCGCTCGCGAATCAACCTGTCGAGCACCTTGCGCGCCTCGCCGGGATCGACGCCCCACCCTTTCATAAGCCTCATGGCGTCGCCGCTCGACTTTTCGGCACGGGCACACAACCGCATAAGCGATGCAAGCGCCTGTTCCGGCGTCTTGGTCTTCCGCTCGCGCCGACCGAAATCACCTTCTATCTTTTCCGGCATCGCACAATCCTGTTTTTACCGTTAATATCACGTATAACTTCTATATCCGCAAAACCGAACCCCTCCAAAAGCCCACGCATCTCTTCAGCAAAATGTTCGTATATCTCGAAATACAACCCTCCTCCGGGAGCAAGCAGGCGCACGGCGTGCCCCGCAATGGCACGATAAAAAACCAATGGATCGAAGTCCGGAACGAAAAGAGCTATATGAGGTTCGTAACCGACCACATTACGATGCATGAAGGGAATATCACCCGCAGGAATGTAAGGCGGATTGGATACTATTATATCAAACATGGCATCTGCCCATGTTCCTTCCCAGTCGGAGGATTCAGACAATATATCGGCCTGAAAAAACTCCACATCTACCCCATTGGCCACTGCATTTCCACGGGCAATGGCAAGTGCCTCCGGAGATATGTCCGTCGCCCTCACGCAAGCCTCCGGTAAGAGTTTAGCCAGCGATACAGCTATCGCTCCGCTACCGGTCCCTATATCCAAAACAGATCGTACCCCGGCATTCTCGGCAGCCACCAGCTCGACAAGCTCCTCTGTTTCGGGACGCGGTATCAGCACGCCCTCACGAACCCTGAATTCCAGCCCGTTAAATTCGCAGCGGCCTGTGATATACTGCACCGGACGTCCCGAACGCAACTCTCCGAGTATTCGTTCCATATCTGCCGGCACATCAATCTCGGCATCCGGATAGAGAAAAAGGCGGGTGCGTGATATCCCGGCCAAATCCTCGAGCATCGTATGAGCCACAGAAACGGCTTCGCGTCGGTCATACACCTCACAAGCCGCCTCCCTGAATATGTTGAAAAGTTCTTTAGAAGTCATTGTCTCAAATCGCGCGCATCGGCTCGCAGCGCAACTATCGTAAGCCCACCCCACGGATTTACCGTGTATTCATGGTCGATAACAGCCAGATTGTCAGCCGTAACTTTAAGTCTCGCCGGGAAAGAGGGAGTATCTTTGATAAGTACCGAAGCGGGCAGTGTATTGGCGACAGCATAAACATAAATTTCCACATAAGCGCAATCGCCGGTCGTGATAACAGCAGAACGCAGATCTGAATAACCTGGTGGCGCAGTACGTTCTTGCTCTCCATACTCCAACTCATACACCCGGTCTGTCAAGTCGTCGAAAGATACACGCTCGCCGGCACCGTTATACCCGACCACTATCATAAACAAGTTGAAACGCCAGAAATCATGCTCCGAACACGAAAACTCTACTTCGTATTTATATTTATCTGACAGCATAAAAAATTAATCTATCACAAATATATAACTAATTTCGGTATATCTGAAAACCATAATTAAACAGAAAACTTTGCAATTTTGTTAATATTGTATACCTTTGTGCACGACTTTTCAGAGTATAATGAACGTCAGGAAACAATACGATATATATTTCAAGGGACTTGGCGCTGGTGAACACCGTTTTACCTTCGACATCAACGACAAGTTTTTCGCAGCGTTCGAAGGCTCAGAAGTCAAAGCAGGCGATCTGGTCGCAGACGTAACGCTGGTAAAAAGCGGCAGTCTGATGAGACTCGACTTCGTCATCAAGGGAACGGCAACCGTCGAGTGTGACAGATGTCTGGCCGACTGCAACCTCCCTGTAGATTTCCACGAAACGCTCAACGTGAGGTTTTCCGACAGGGTAGCAGCGCAGGAGGGCGAATACGACGGAGAGATACTGTGGCTGAACTCGGCAGAAAACGAACTGAACGTGGCGCAATATATATATGAGAGCATCGTTCTAAGTTTACCGTATCAAAGGGTGCATCCCGATGGAGAATGCGACCCGCAGATGCTGGAAAGGTTCAATATCGTGAGCGAGGAAGAGTTCGAACAATTGGCGGCCGAATCGGAAATGCAGAAAATGGCTGACAATCCCGAATGGGAAAAACTCAGAAAGTTGAAAGAAAATATGTAGCTTCGCAGTGAGGGAACCGTCCCCTCAAAACGTGCAGCAACAGAAGATAAGACAATTAAAGAACATTTATAATAACCAACAAAAATGGCACATCCTAAACACAAGGTCTCATCGACCAGAAGGGACAAAAGAAGAACGCATTACAAAGCTGTCGCACCTACCATTGCGGCTTGCTCCAACTGCGGAACCGCCGTACTCTATCACAGGGTATGTCCCGAATGCGGTTTTTACCGCGGCAAACTCGCTATCGAGAAAAAAGCGGAATAATTCGCAAAAAAGCGCTGGCTAAGATCGAACCAGAAATCGGATTATGCTTAAGATCGGAATAGATGCAATGGGAGGGGATTATGCTCCCGAAGCTGTCATCAAAGGCGCATTACTGGCACTGCCGGAACTCGCCCGTGACAGTGTCGTCGTCCTATTCGGTGATGAAAAAGCGATCAGGGACACACTCGCACAAGAAAACGCGGATGTGTCCAACTTTAGGATCGTACACACCACCGAAGTAATAGAAATGGGCGATCACCCGGCTCACGCATTCGTCAAGAAGAGCGATTCGAGTATCAGTGTCGGATTCCGCCATCTTCAGGAAAACCTCATTGACGGCTTTGCGAGTGCCGGAAGCACAGGAGCCATGATGGTTGGCAGCATGCAGATAGCCAAACAGATAGAAGGGATCATCCGTCCTGCCATATCTGCAAACATAGCCACCTTGAACGGCAAATCGTTTCTGCTTCTCGATGTAGGCCTGAATGTGGACACCAAACCCGATGTCCTTTATCAATATGCCGTAATAGGCAATGCCTATGCTCAGACCGTCATGAAAATAAGGGAGCCACGCGTAGCCCTTTTGAGCATCGGCGAAGAGAAAGAAAAAGGAAATATTGCGACCAGGGCTGCTTACGAACTTATGGACGAAGGCAAAGCTTTCAATTTTGTAGGCAATATAGAATCCAAGCAAATATTTACCGGCGAACAGGCCGATGTCGTAGTATGCGACGGCTTCGTGGGCAACGTAATCCTCAAAGAGGCCGAAGGGTTCTATGAAATAGCCAAGGCGCAGGGCGTCAAGAACGAATATATCGACAAACTCAATTATGAAATCGTGGGCGGTACGCCGGTTCTCGGTATCAACCATGTGGTAGTAGTGGGGCATGGATGCTCCAGCCCGCTCGCAATCAAAAACATGATCTTGCAGACCGAAAAAACCATAAGAGGCGGATTGGTCGAAAAGTTACGCGAAATCTTTAACTAATGGGAAAAATCACAGCGGCAATCACAGGTGTCGGCGCCTATCTGCCCGAGTATGTTCTCGACAACGAGGAACTCAGCAGAATGGTAGACACATCTGACGAATGGATAATGACCCGCATCGGGATCAAAACACGCCATATCCTCAAAGGCGAAGGCCTCGGAACCTCATACCTCGGTTCGGAAGCAGTCAAAGACCTGCTCGAAAAAACAGACACCGATCCGATGGATATAGACGTAGTAATATGCGCTACCGTGACTCCGGACATGTTTTTCCCATCGACAGCCAACCTGATAGCCTACAAATCGGGAATGAAGAACGCTTTCGGATTCGATTTGTCGGCAGCATGCAGCGGTTTTCTTTTTGCACTCACCACCGCTTCCAAAATGATCGAAAGCGGCACATATAAAAGAATCATAGTCGTAGGTGCAGACAAAATGTCGTCAATCATAGACTATGAGGATCGCAATACTTGCCCCATATTCGGCGACGGCGCAGGCGCCGTACTCCTCGAACCTAATACGGAAGGATTCGGCATGCTCGATGCGGAACTCCACTCGGATGGCGGCGGCTCAATCCATCTTTACATGAAAGCCGGTGGCTCGGCCTACCCTGCAACCGCTGAAACCGTAGCCAAAAGAGAGCATTACGTGCATCAGGATGGCAAACAGGTTTTCAAAGCCGCTGTTTCCAACATGGCCGACGTTGCCGAACATGTCATGCTTCGCAACAAGCTCACGGCTGATGACATAACCTATCTCGTTCCTCATCAGGCAAATATGCGCATAATCGAGGCTACGGCCAACCGCATAGGACTCCCAGCAGACAAGTGCATGATAAACATCCAGAAATACGGCAACACAACCGCCGCTACCCTCCCCCTATGCCTTTGGGATTACGAAACAAGGCTCAAAAAAGGCGACAACCTGTTGTTCGCCACTTTCGGAGGTGGATACACTTGGGGCGCAGGATACCTGAAATGGGCATACGACGGCGGAGATTTTTCAAGATAGAATAAGTACATATTATCACCTACAGACCATGCATGCCTGTCTTAATTACAGGATGCGCAGAGAAAGCAAGATCCCGCTGAAAAAACGGTCCGTACAGTCTGAAGGGTAAGAAAAAATATTATTTTTGCATCTCGGCTCCATAGTTCAAGGGATAGAACGGAAGTTTCCTAAACTTTAAATACAGGTTCGAGTCCTGTTGGAGCTACCAAAAATAAAGAATGCAGCTGACTTATTGTCAGCTGCATTCTTTATTTTTGCAATCTGCACGACAAATGCACAACAGGCACATACGATGGAACATAATGTACTCCACAATCCGGATCTGCCATCGACAAACAATATGCTCTCTTATGGGCACTCATCCGTTGCAGGATATGCCTGGCTACCGGCTTTCACAACACAATAACAACATGCTATTCCGTTACCGCAACACTGGCGCGTAAATCCACCATTTTTTATCGTCCGACAGGTTCTTGCACCTATTGTGAAAGCTACTTCCCTTTACGAAAGGACTTAATGCCTCCGGATGATATGATTTCAAACGCCTTGTCAAGTGCATCGCCAGAAGATACTTCAATATCCGGATAAATGGGCTCCATCGTATCTCGATAATATTCAAGATCTGGAAGCCACAGAGTAGCTATAGAAAATTTCAAAGAAAGACCACACGGAAAATCCAAGGAATCATTAGCAATAACATTAGTAAATACCGAGCTGCCGGTCGGCTCTCCGATCAATAATCCCAATCTGTCATGCCTGACATAATACGAACTATATTAAGAAATGCGGAAAAAGAGTAAACATATCGGAGGATTGTTCATGTTAAGGTCTGTTGGAGACAAATCCGTCGACATACTCTTTATCGTGCGCGACAACAGCAAAAGCCTG
>CALUZO010000018.1 GCA_944325305.1 uncultured Rikenellaceae bacterium
TAGCCACTCGGCCATCAGACCTTTTCATTCGAGTGCTGCAAAGATAGAATTTTTTTCAATACTACACAACCTGCCCACACGGATGTCACTAATTTTAATGTTTTTTCTATCTTTACGTCTCGAGGAAATATCCGATAATGATAATTGACGACATAGCACTTACACTTCAACCCAAGATAGGTCCGCATACGGCAGCCCATCTGCTCTCATGTTTCGGCAGCGCGGAAAAAATATATTCGGCCACAGCCGACGAAATCATCCAGCAAGCCGAACTGAATGCAGAATTGGCCAGGCAGATAACTGCAAAGACATGCCATCGGCAGGCGGAAGAAGAATTGAAATACTGTCGCCTCAACGGCATTACCCCTGTCGCATGGGACTCGGAAAACTATCCGAAACTACTCGGCGAAAGCAGCGACTTCCCTCCGGTGATCTACTACAAAGGAGACCTCGGAGCTCTGGGACACAGACGCATGCTTTCGATCGTAGGTACGCGCAAGATGACCTCCTACGGTCAAAAGGTATGCGACCGAATAATTGCCGAACTTGCGGCTTTATGTCCTGACATCGTAATAGTAAGCGGCCTGGCATACGGCGTTGACGGAGCTTGCCACCGGGCTGCGCTCGCACATGGACTATCGACAGTCGCAGTCCTTCCCAATCCGGTGACCACGATATATCCGTCACAGCACACAAGATTAGCCGAAGAGATGATCGCACACGGCGGAGGCATCCTCTCGGAATACCACTCACGCATGAAGATCAAGGGAGTGACCTTCCTCGCCCGCAACCGCATCATAGCCGGCATGAGCGCCGGGACACTTGTCATAGAGTCGCCCGAAAAGGGTGGATCGATGATAACCGCCAGACTTGCGCATGGTTACGACCGCAGCGTTATGGCTATCCCGGGACGAATAGGCGACACCTGCTCGGAAGGTACCAACAAACTTATCGCCACAGAAATGGCTCGAATGGTATGTTCGGGCGAAGATATAGCTCGCGAGTTGGGCTGGGAACACGTCCGGCCAACCACCTCAACCATCTTAGAACAGCCGACACTGAGCCCGGAAGCAGGCAAACTGCTGAGTCTCATCCCGGAAAGCGACACCATATCCATCGACACGCTTGCCGCTTTGTCCAATCTTTCGATAGCGGAAGTGTCGACCCTGCTTTTCGAGCTCGAATTCGAAGGCGCCATAAGGGCGCTGCCAGGCAAACTCTACGAGAAAGCATGATGACTCTGACCGACACCCACTCTCACATATACGACGAAGCATTCGACGCCGATCGGGACGAGGCCATAGCCCGAGCACGGTCGGCAGGCGTAAAATATATGTTGCTGCCGGCAATAGACTCCGACAGCCATAAAGCGCTCTTCGCGACATGCCGCAAATACCCCGAGATATGCCTGCCCATGATGGGACTGCATCCAACTTCGGTAAACGATAACATGTCGTGGAGAGAAGAGCTCGCATTGGTAGAAGATTTGCTCGCCTCCCCGCCTACAGGACGATTCTATGCCATAGGCGAGGTAGGCCTCGACCTGCATTGGAGTCAGGAATACCTCGCAGAACAAACCGAAGCATTCGAGAAGCAGATCGAACTTTCGATCGAATACGATCTCCCACTCGTGATACACACGCGCGACGCATGGCCCGAAATGCTAAACATACTGGACAAATACAAAACGAAAGGCATTCGCGGGGTTATGCACTCTTTTTCCGGTTCGCTCGACGACTACCGGGCAATCCTCTCAAAAGGCGATTTCGCTTTCGGAATAGGCGGACCCGTCACATACAAGAAAAGTCCACTGCCGGAAGTGGTGGCCGATATGGATCTCTCTCGCATACTGCTCGAAACCGACTGTCCTTATCTGCCTCCGGTGCCATTCAGAGGCAAACGCAACGAAAGTTCATATCTGACCTGCATCTGCGAAAAAGTGGCGGAAGCCAAAGGCATATCGACCGAAAAAGTAGCCGAGAACACAACTGCAAATGCCCGTCGCATATTCGGCTTCTGACAAACCATTGTCCTGGCAAACATCCAACACACAGAAAACCGATACAACCACCGCGCATACCGCCCACTCAAACACCTTCCGATGCAAACTTCGGAGCCTCTATCCGCAGCGTCTGACATTCGCCCCTGAACATCACGCTGTTACTCGGAAAACATCCCCAATTGTGAATAAAATGTTCTTAAATAGACACCGTTACGGTAGGCTCTCTTTGAAAAGATACGTAAACTTGTAGTGTGTGAATCGACGCGCCGCACACGGTGACGACTTTTCTATGAATTCAAAAACACGTCAAAACTCACAGCCACTTTGCTGGCGGTATTTTTTTGACGGTTTTTGTTATCGTATTTTACGAAATCAAACCGGGCTGGACGAAAACTCCGATCCGGATAACAAGCGGGAAAACAATAAACAAATAAACAACAAAATGTCTGCAGTCAACACAAAAAAAAGCCCCGGGCCAGTTCCGGAAGGATTCAAGGAATACAAATATTCCGATGCCGTGAATAGTGCAAAGGAATATTTCAAAGGCGATGAACTCGCAGCTACCGTATGGGTCAGCAAGTATGCACTGAAGGATTCTTTCGGCAGAATATACGAAAGCTCGCCCGAGCAGATGCACTGGCGAATAGCCAATGAAATCGCCCGCATCGAAAAGAATTACCCCAACCCCATGAGCGCCGAGGAGATTCACTCGCTTTTGCAGGATTTCAAATACATAATTCCCCAGGGAGGCCCCATGACCGGCATCGGAAACAGCCTCCAGATAGCATCGCTCAGCAACTGCTTCGTGATCGGCCACAAGAAACCGGCCGACTCCTACGGCGGCATCATACGCATCGACGAAGAGCAGGTGCAGCTCATGAAACGTCGCGGCGGCGTGGGACACGACCTTTCGCATATCCGTCCAACGGGCAGTCCGGTACTCAACAGCGCACTCACATCGACAGGCATCGTTCCTTTCATGGAGCGCTACTCGAACTCGACCCGCGAGGTAGCACAGGACGGTCGCCGAGGCGCTCTGATGTTATCCCTCTCGATCAAACATCCCGACGCAGAGAACTTCATCGACGCCAAGACCGAAACAGGCAAGGTCACCGGAGCCAACGTTTCGATCAAGATCGACGACGAATTCATGAGGTGCGTGGCCGAAGGGAAGAAATACCACCAGCAATTCCCCATCACCGGAGACAACCCTCTCTACGAAAAAGATATAGATGCCCGAACCCTTTGGAACAAGATAATCCACAACGCATGGAAATCGGCCGAACCGGGCATTCTGTTCTGGGATACCATCATCCGCGAGTCGGTACCCGACTGCTATGCCGATCAGGGATTCACCACCGTATCGACAAACCCATGCGGCGAGATACCGCTCTGCCCATACGACAGCTGCCGTCTGCTGGCGCTCAATCTGTACGGCTATGTCGACAAGCCATTTACGAAAGAGGCTAAATTCGACTTCGAAAAGTTCAAAACGCACGTAGGCAAAGCCATGCGCATGATGGACGACATCATCGACCTCGAACTCGAAAAGGTCGAAGCCATCATAGCCAAGATAGATTCCGATCCGGAAGACGACGACATCCGTAGCGTAGAACGCAACCTGTGGGTGAAGATACGCGAAAAAGCGCAACAGGGACGCCGTACAGGACTCGGGATCACAGCAGAAGGCGATATGCTCGCTGCGCTCGGCATGCGTTACGGCACGGAAGAAGCCATAGAATTCGCCGTAGAAGTGCAGAAAACACTCTGCCTGGCCGCCTACCGCGCCTCTGTCGAAATGGCCAAGGAAAGGGGAGCATTCCCGATTTACGACGCCAAGAAAGAGGAAAAGAACCCGATGATCAATCGTATCAAGGACGCAGATCCGGAACTCTACAAAGACATGACCGCCAACGGACGTCGCAACATAGCTCTGCTCACGATAGCTCCTACCGGAACCACGAGCCTTATGTCGCAGACAACGTCAGGGATAGAGCCCGTTTTCCGCCCGGCATACAAACGTCGCCGCAAAGTCAACCCCAACGACAAAGATGTGAAAATCACATTCGTTGACGAAGTAGGCGATTCCTGGGAAGAATACAACGTATTCCATCACAAATTCGTAACATGGCTCGAGGCAGCCGGATACGACACCTCTAAGCTCGAAAGCATGCCCGACGAAGAACTTGACAAACTCGTCGAAGCATCCCCATACTACAAAGCCACCGCAAACGACATCGACTGGGTGAGCAAAGTCAAGATGCAGGGGGCTATACAGAAATGGGTCGACCACTCCATCTCCGTTACCGTCAACCTCCCGAACAACGTGACCGAGGAACTCGTGGCCAACGTATACCGCACGGCCTGGGAATGCGGCTGCAAAGGTGTGACTGTCTACCGTGACGGTTCGCGCGCCGGAGTGCTTGTGGAAAAGAAAAAGTCGAACGAAAAAACCACCGACGGAACATACAAGCCGCCTTTGCATCGTCCTAAAGAACTCGAAGCCGACATAGTGCGCTTCCGGAACGGCTCTGAGGAATGGATAGCGTTCGTAGGCATCTACAACGATCGCCCTTACGAAATATTCACCGGTAAACTCGAAGAGGATGCCATGTTCATTCCTCGCAAGATAACCAAGGGTGCCATAATCAAAGTCCCGGAACCGGACGGAGTAAAACGCTACGACTTCCAGTATAAGGACAAGTATGGCTATACCAACACCATCGGAGGAATATCGCGCCTTTTCGACGAAGAATTCTGGAACTACGCAAAACTCATCTCGGGCGTGCTTCGCAACGGCATGCCAATAGTGGATGTGGTTAACCTCGTGGAAGGTCTGCATTTCAACGAAGAGTCGATCAACACATGGAAAAACGGGGTGGCACGCGCACTCAAGCAATACGTTCCCGACGGCACCAAGATCGACAAAAAGTGCCCGAAATGCGGCGAATCAGAGATTGTCTACCAGGACGGTTGCCAGGTATGCATGAACTGCGGCGACTCCAAATGCGGCGGAGCATAACCGATACGCACGCCAATCAGCGGCAGAACCGTACGGTATAAACGTGACTTTAGGGGAGCACCGTCCGGACTGCCGCACAGATGCGGCGCCGGAATATGATTCCCGCAAACTCTGACACCAACGGAAATCGCGGCCACGGACTGCAGCCAATTATGAACAAAACTATATATATCACCGAGAGTGGCGGCATGTAACAATATCTGCCGCTCCTCTTGTTTTAAAAATTTTATATCCTACATACGTTGCCGCCTTCACACGCGTTAATGAAGAAAAGCAACAACCGCTATTTTGACAAAAAAACACAACCATGCGCAAACCTCGGAAATACCCTGCCATTCAGATAATCATATTTGCCATTGCCGCCGTCGCCATAGCCATATTCATCCTTGCCTCATGCAAGGGCAGAGGCGACTCCGACGCACAGCAGGAGGAAACTTCGCAGACGGAATCCGAAGCCGAAATACCCACAATGTATGGGATAGATTATCGCGATCTTGTCATCGAACAAGGCACGGTCGATGCAGGACAGACAGCAGGAGCCATTTTTGCGAAATACGGACTGAGCCCCCTCATGACCGACAAAGCGGATAAAGCCTGCCAGGAGATTTTCAATTTACGAAACATAAGGGCAGGGAACGACTACACGGTATTCATATCGAACGACTCACTCTCCCAACTCAAACATTTCGTGTATGAGCAGAACCCTACCGAATATGTGGTCATCTCCTTCCTCGGTGATTCCGTAAACGCACATAAACATATAAAGGATGTTACCGTAAAGCGACGTAGCGGTGAAACCACCATCAAAACCTCGCTGTGGAACGCAATGGTCGACGCCAACATATCTCCGGCACTGGCAATGGAACTCTCGGAAATATACGCATGGACGATAGACTTCTTCGGGCTGCAGGAGGGCGACAAGGTAAAGGTCATCTACGACGAACAATTCGTTGACAGCACTCGTATCGGCAACGGACGTATCTGGGGTGCCATCTTCACACACGGCGGCAAAGATAATTACGCCATCCCGTTCATGCAGGATGGACGCGTCAGCTACTGGGACGAAAAGGGACAGAGCCTCCGTAAAAGTATGCTCAAGGCCCCATTACAATACAGTCGCATATCCTCGCGGTTCTCGCCCTCGAGGATGCATCCCGTGCTTCGGATACGCAGACCTCATTACGGCGTGGACTATGCGGCACCGGCCGGCACGCCAGTAGTGGCTGTCGGAGACGGTACCGTGATATTCAAGGGATGGGACAGTAAAGGCGGCGGAAACGTGATAAAGATCAAGCACAACAATACTTACGAAACCAACTACCTCCACCTGCGAGGGTTTGCCAAAGGCATAGCTACCGGGAAACGCGTCAGCCAGGGACAGGTGATAGGTTACGTAGGCAGTACGGGCGTATCTACGGGTCCCCACCTCGACTATCGCATAAAACGCAACGGGACACCCATAGACCCCCTTAAAATGGTAGCAGAACCGGCAGAACCCATATCAAAGGAGAATATGGCCAAATTCGAATTCGTTCGCGACCGCATAATGGCCGAATTGGCAGACAGTCTCCCCGAAGAGCTGCGCATAACCCAGCTCGACTCGATAGCTGTTCCGTGTGAAACACCAATCGCCGATGCCGACAGTGTAAGCAAGGATTAATAAAAAACATCGAGACAATGGCAACGGCGGCACCTGATCAACGCATAACCAAATTTATTCGCAAACACCATGTGCTGACGATAGCCACATGCCATGACGGCCAGCCCTGGTGCGCCAATATGTTCTATGCCTGTATGGATGGAGGTCCCATTCTCGTATTCACTTCCGAGGAACACACGCGACATATCTCGGAAATCGCTTCCAATGAACGCTCAGCCGGCTCGATAGTCCTGGAAACCAAAGTGGTAGGACGATTACAGGGTCTTCAACTATCAGGTGTTATCAGGAAACCTTCGGACGATGAGGAATCCGCCGCCCGCAAGGCATACACAGGCAGATTCCCCTATGCAGCCATGGCCGAACTCAACCTCTGGCTCTTCGACCCCGACCATATGAAATTTACCGACAACACCCTCGGTTTCGGGAAGAAACTATTATGGTACAAGGACGACGAACAATAAAAAATAGCGCAATGCCGGCATGGCATATACTTTTTTCTCCCCTCCAGGAGTGGCATCCGGCGCCATCCCCCCGGAAGCAGCAGAAGATTGCAGGCTATTATTCCGATTTTATAGGAGAGAAGGAGGGCAACAACAAAAAAACGATTAATTTTGGACATGCCTCGTATTGGTGTCATAATCGTAGCCGGCGGGAGCGGAGTCCGCATGGGCTCGCCGATCCCCAAGCAATTTCTTCCTTTGCAAGGGAAGCCATTGCTTGTACGCACTGTCGAACGTCTGTTGTCGATATTGCCGGCTGCCCGTATGGTGATCGCGCTGCCGAAAGAAGAGATCGGCAGATGGACTGGCATCATGACCGAATACGGTTTACAGGGAACGCATACCCTATGCAACGGAGGCTCTACGCGGTTCGAATCGGTAAAGAACGCATTGTCGACGATAGGTCCGTGCGACATAATAGCCGTTCATGACGGAGTGCGTCCCTTCGTGTCGGCCGGACTCGTACAGAGAGTTATCGACACCGCCTCGCTTCACGGCACGGCAATACCGTGCATAGCCCCTGACGACTCCTTCCGCCAACTGACACCGGATGGAGGGTCTGCACCCATAGACCGCTCGATGCTGCGCGCAGTACAGACACCGCAGGCATTTTCAGCCGAGTTATTGCACCATGCATACCAAACCCCATACGATCCGCGTTTTACCGATGACGCTTCCGTGGTCGAATATTCGGAAGGGTGGCCGGTAACTTTATGCGAAGGCGATCCGGCGAACATAAAAATAACTACACCATTCCATATGGCGCTTGCGGAAGCATTGTTGAATAGTGAGCATGGCAACAAGATTTAAACATAACCGTAACAAACGCACTTCGATTCTGACGGCAGTGTGGTCGGCCATCATCGTCGGAATAGTCGCAGGGATACTCATTTTCGTCGATGGAGGCTACCTGCACGCATGGCTTCTCTCCATACTCGTGGGCATCTTAGCATTGTATATACTTTCGATTCCACGCTATACCACCATAGACGAAAACAACCTCGAGATACAGTGCGTAGTCGAACTTACCCGTATCGACATCAGGGATATCCGCTCCATCAGGAAAGTGCAGACTCAGGAGTACAAATATCTGTTCCCTGTAATAGGCAGCTATGGTTTCTTCGGCTATTACGGCTATTTTCTAAATCTCAAGGGATGGGACATGGTCAAGGTCTATGCAGGGGAATGGGACAATCTGTTAGAGATCGTCGATATTTACGAACAAACCTATCTCATATCGAGTCGCCAGGCCGATGCACTCATCGAATCGGTAATGCAGGTCAAGTTGATGCACGCCGGCAGAAAGACGGCAAAGAATGCATCTCTATAAACCATAATATCCCCGGAGCAGGCGCCTAAACGGCTAAGGCCGTCTGACACCTCGAATCATACAAGTCCTGACTCTGAGCTCTCAAATATTAAAGCATCCCTGTCGTGATGGGATGCTTTAACGGCATTAATACCTCTCTATTTTCGGACCTGATCGTTTTGTCATTCGCCGCCGAACTCCATCAGATAGGCCTTTATGAAATCCCCGAGATCTCCGTCCAGCACGGCAGCCGTATCCGAGGTTTCGTAATTCGTGCGGTGGTCCTTAACCAGTTTATAGGGATGCAGAGTATAACTTCGTATCTGCGAGCCCCATTCTATCTTGCGTTTTTTCCCTTCGAGTTCGTTTTGCAGGGCCATGCGTTTTTCGAGTTCTTTCTGATACAACTTCGATTTCAGTATGCGCATGGCATTCTCACGGTTCATAAGCTGCGAACGTGTTTCGCTGTTCTCTATTATGAATTCCGTGACCTCTCCGCTTGCCGGATCCTTGTGGCTGTAACGCAGACGGACGGCGGTTTCGACCTTGTTGACGTTCTGTCCACCGGCACCGCTGCTTCGGTAGGTATCCCACTCTATGTCCGCAGGGTTTATGACTATCTCTATCGAATCGTCCACGGCGGGCGATACAAAGACCGAAGCGAATGTCGTCTGACGCTTGTTATTGGCATTGAACGGCGAAAGCCGAACCAGACGATGCACGCCGTTCTCGCTTTTCAGGTATCCGTAAGCGTATTCGCCCTCGAACTCGAGAGTTGCCGATTTAATCCCGGCCTCGTCTCCGTCCAGCAGGTCTATAATGCGGACCTTGTAGCCGTTACGTTCGCCCCAGCGCATATACATGCGCATGAGCATCGATGCCCAGTCGAGACTTTCGGTTCCTCCGGCTCCGGAGTTTATGTCCATAATCGCTCCCAACCTGTCTTCCTGACTACGGAGCATATTCCGCATTTCGAGGGATTCTATCTTCCCGAGAGCCTCGGCAAACTGCACCTCGAGTTCTTCTTCGGTAGCAGCCCCCTCACGTACGAAATCAGGCATCAGTTCGAGGTCGTTCACCACCGAATCCACTGCATCATAATCTTCCACCCAACTTCGTATTCCGGCTACCTTCTTGAGTTGGAGTTCAGCCTTGGCCGGATCGTTCCAGAAGCCTTCTGCCTGCGTAACGGCCTCCTCCTCTCGAAGCTCTTTTTTTCTCTGATCGATGTCAAAGATACCCCCTCAGCGCATCCCGGCGCTTTACAAGCTCTTTAATCTGTTCGTTGGTTATCATGCTTAAAATCAAAATTATCTGTACTCACTGTCCTTACATATCACCGCGCTCTTATCTCCAAGAAAATTACCCCGCGACAGAACATGGAATGCCCAGATGTTCGACTCTTGCCGCAATCTCTTTCAGCTCGTCGAGCGGCACCTTTTCCAGCGTCTCACACGGCGTATCGCGGTCTATGGTATATGCCATAACCTTGCATGGACGCACCTCTGCCAGTACGTCGAGCCATGCCGCAATCTCTTTCTCTGTGGTGTTATCCACTCTTTGGCCATTGCATTCTCCCCTTAAGAACATGGTCTGGACTATCATATGTCCACCGAACAACTTCATGTTCTCTACCGTCCGGGCGACGGAATATGTTCCTTGCGGATCGTCTATCAGGCGCACCGTCTCATCGAATGCCGAATCGAGTTTCAGGATATTGTTATCCACCTTCAGCAGCGCCCTGCGAACGCTCTCCCGACCTATCATCGTCGCGTTGCTGAGCACGGAAATCTTGGAAGAAGGGCTTATTTCCTCCCGTGCGATTATCGTATCGTCTATGATCTGTTCGAATTCCGGATGCAGTGTAGGCTCGCCGTTCCCCGCAAATGTTATTACATCCGGAGGGGTTCCTTCCGCCACCATCTCCATAAGCTTTTCGCGAAGAAGCCTGTTTACATCCTCCCTGCGGTTGAATCTCGGCTTTACACCTTTCGTGTTCCAACCGCATTCGCAATATATGCAGTTGAAACTGCACAGTTTGCTGTCGGCCGGGAGCAGGTTCACCCCCAGCGAAAGCCCCAGCCTGCGGCTATGCACAGGCCCGAAAATTATATCATGATACAACGACGTAGACATATCCACAACTAATATTTACAAATATAATCTATTTATTCCATTCTCTTTTACAAAAGAGGAGCATAAAACCTCCCGAAGACAATCCATGCCCTACGTATCGTCTCACTAACGGAAAAAGCAGAGTGGCACCGCACAAAGGCGGTGCCACTCTGCTTTTCATTCTCAAAAATAGCTGGGAAACTTCGTTTCCCAAAAGCCCCCTGATTCTTCCCTTCAGGGAAAACAGGACAATGACTATTTTTTGTATATCTTGGTATATCCGTAGATAGCTTCGTCGCCGAGCTCTTCTTCGATGCGAAGGAGCTGGTTATACTTGGCCATACGGTCGGAACGGCTCAGAGAACCGGTCTTGATCTGACCGCTGTTGGTAGCCACGGCGATATCGGCGATCGTAGCGTCTTCGGTTTCGCCCGAACGGTGCGAAGTTACAGTGGTATAACCTGCGCGGTGTGCCATTTCAATGGCATCGAGAGTTTCGGTAAGCGAACCGATCTGGTTGACCTTGATAAGTATAGAGTTGGCGCAACCCATTTCGATACCTTTTTTCAAGAACTCTACATTGGTTACGAACAAGTCGTCGCCTACGAGCTGGCATTTGTCGCCGATCATATCTGTAAGGAGTTTCCATCCTTCCCAGTCGTTTTCGCTCATACCGTCTTCGATGGAGTCGATCGGGTATTTCGAAACGAGTTCTGCCATATATTCGGCCTGCTGCTGCGAGTTGCGTTTCGCACCTTTCGGGCCTTCGAATTTGGTATAGTCATAGATACCGTTTTCGTAGAATTCAGAAGATGCGCAGTCGAGACCTATTGCCACATCGCCGCCTTCGCATTTGCGACCGGGTTTGTAACCTGCTTTCTTGATGGCTTCGATGATCGACTCGAGAGCGTCTTCAGTACCTTTAAGTGTCGGAGCGAAACCGCCTTCGTCACCTACTGCAGTGCTGAGTCCGCGGTCGTGGAGCACTTTTTTCAGCGAGTGGAACACTTCGGCACCCATACGGAGACCTTCGCGGAACGAAGTAGCACCAACGGGACGGATCATGAATTCCTGGAATGCGATTGGAGCGTCGGAGTGCGAACCGCCGTTGATGATATTCATCATCGGGACCGGGAGAGTCTTGGCATTGGCACCGCCGATGTAACGGTAAAGCGGCATTCCGAGGAAGTTTGCGGCTGCATGTGCCACTGCAAGCGATACACCGAGGATGGCATTTGCACCGAGATTGCTCTTGGTAGGAGTTCCGTCAAGGGCGATCATTGCCTTGTCGATACCTACCTGATCGGTACATGACATACCCAGAATTTCTTTAGCGATAACTTCGTTAACGTTCTGAACGGCTTTCAGCACCCCTTTACCGAGGTAGCGTCCCTTGTCGCCGTCGCGGAGTTCGAGTGCTTCGTTTTCGCCGGTCGATGCGCCGCTCGGCACTGCTGCGCGACCGGTAGCGCCGCTTGCTGTGATTACTTCTACTTCGATGGTCGGATTACCCCTCGAATCGAGGATTTCCCTACCGTGTACACTTACAATCTGACTCATGATTTTATAATATTTTGGGTTTAAACATCCTTTATGCCGGACACTATTTTAACGCCCCAAAGATATGGTTTTATGCCCGATTAAACAAATAAAAAAAGTCATCGGCTCATTGTTGGCTGCCGATCTGACTGCATTTTTCACATCCGACGCAATACATTTGTTTCGCACGGTAACGTCATCGGCCATATTCGTATGAATTTCATCGATATGCAGTATTAATTATCTGCATGATGAATGATTGCCTTCCTACAATTCAGAACGCCACGAACCGGAATGGAGATGTATCGCCACGGTATTGTGCGAGACATACATATCCCATAGAGCAGTGCGCTGCCCGGTAAAATAATCGTATGGATATATGTGGAAATCGCCTTCGAGTACCTGGTGGTCCCACCACGATTCGCGATTGAAACCGAAATCCTTCGCAACAGAGCTCAGCACCGGCGGCATTACGTAACTGTTCATATTCCGGGCCTCGAAGTCATGCTCTTTATAGAAATCGAGGAAAGCCTTGAATACCGGGTGTCCTTGTTCACTGCCCATGATCGCAGCCTCTATGTTTATGCCATTGTTCCATGGCATTTCGCTGTGCGAATAAAATACCTTCTGATCCCATTCGATGCCGCTGAAGGCCCTGTGATTCAGAAAAGGGTCGAAAGGCTTGATTGCCCTAACATCCGAGTCGAGATATATGCCTCCAACGCTATACAACGCATGGAGTCTTATATAGTCTGCGGCAAAAGCCCATTTATTTTGCGCTACGGCCTGCTCGACCCATCTGACGCTATGGATATCGAAGTTATTCTCATCCCAGCGCCGTATCTCATAATCAGGCATAACCGTACGCCACGACTCTATACAATCTTTAATCCTTTGCGGCATCTCGGCATTTCCCAGCCAACAGTAGTGTATGATCCTTGGGATTTTTGTCTCCTTCGACACATGTTCCATTTGCATCTTGCAGATTCTTTGGAGGCAAAAATAACAAAATGCTGCTTACGACCCAAAATTTGATTTTATATAGTCCAGGATTGTAAAGTTCTTATTCTTCACGGGTCGCCCGATAACCTTAAGGACGGTATTTATCTGATATGGCTCCTTATTTTCAACCATCTGGTCGAGGAAGAAATCTATATCGTCAAGGTTATCCACCATAGCATCGACGGCAATCTCGTGAGCTGCATCTGTCTCTGAGTAGAAATAATAAGGTGCCGGGAGAGAGTCCAACGTAGTCGATATATACTCCGATCCGTAGAAGCCTACACCGAGTTCTGTAACCTTGTCGTATGGCACATTGCTGTCGGCGTCGCCATGGAACATCTGGATCGGGCACGGTACGCTGGGCCACGTCAAGTCGCCCACGGTAAATATCGCGCCCGCGAAACCGACAATACCGGCATAGTTAAATCCATTCGGAAGTTTCCCGGCAAGTTCATGTCCGTTGCTAATATAGTATTCTCCCTGCAACACCGAGACCGCTCCGGCACTCGATCCGGTTGCGACCACCATTTCAGGGTCGATTTTCCATTCTTCAGCCCGCTCAACCAAGAAAGTTGTCGCGTCGAAAAGATCCTCGACGGCAATACCGATAGTATAGGCAAAATGGTTCAGCATTTCGACCGGGCCATCTTCCGGACCGGGTTTGTAACCTTTGAATCCCAACCTGTAATCTATCGATACCACACAATAACCGCGTTCTGCAAAATGATTGAAGTAAGGAATGTAACGTGGTTCATCTCTGGTCCCGCTCACAAATCCACCGCCGAACATAAATATCAAGCATGGCTTCGGATTGGCATTGGTGTCTGAGGGCACCTCGTAGCGATCGAGATAAAGTTTCTGGCCGTTCTTCTCGGAATACAGAAACGTTTGCTTATGCACGTCCGATGCTGTTTGAGCATAAACTGAAATTACGGCAGAAGTCGCAAAAAATAAAATTAAACTGATCTTTTTCATAGTAACCTGTTTTTCACATACGAATGCAATAACTATGCGAAAACAGAATTATCGGAAATATATGTTTATTAATGCAAGGTTTTTTTCATTGAATATGTGGCGAGAATGCACATTATATGACTTCCGGAAGTCTTATCGAAAAACAATGGCCGGACTGTACAGTCCGGCCATTGCGCTTATTACGACGGCTTATGCCGTACGATCCGTTTGATTATGCACCTCTTTTGTTAGCGGTCCTTGTAGGAGTTGCGACTTTAGCCCCCGATGTCTTCTGAACCGGGCTCTTTTTCACGGCAGGTTTCGGAGCAGCGGTTTTTTTCGGAGCCGCTTTCTTCACAGCAGGTTTTTCTGCGTTTTCGGCTACCGGAGCTTCTGCGCCTTCAGCGGCAGGTGCAGCTTCTTCTTTTTTAGCACCGCCACGGCCACGACGGGTACGTGCCTTGCCGGTTGCCTGAACTTCCTTGCCGTAAGTTTCATTGAAATCTACCAGCTCGATAATGCACATATCGGCAGCGTCGCCCAGACGGAAACCGGTCTTGAGGATACGTGTATAACCGCCGGGACGTTCGCCTACTGCAGGAGCAACCGTACGGAACAATTCCGTTACAGCATTCTTGTCGCGCAGACAGCTGAAGCATATACGGCGTGAATGGGTCGTGTCTTCTTTCGATCGTGTGATGAGTGGTTCTACATAGGTGCGCAATGACTTTGCCTTGGCAACGGTAGTACTTATACGCTTATTAAGGATGAGCGAAGTAGCCATGTTAGCCATAAGAGCCTTACGGTGCGCACTCTGCCTTCCCAGATGATTGACTTTTTTGTTATGTCTCATGATTAGTCTTTGTCAAGTTTATACGGTGTAACATCCATTCCGAAGTGGAGGTTCAGCGACGTGAGCAGATCGTCGAGTTCCGTGAGCGACTTTTTGCCGAAATTACGGAACTTCAAGAGATCGTTGCGGTTGAATCGCACCAGATCGCCAACGGTATTCACTTCGGCTGCCTTGAGGCAATTGAGAGCGCGGACAGAAAGATCCTGGTCAACGAGTTTCGTCTTAAGAAGCTGACGCATATGCAGTGCATCTTCGTCAAACTCTTCGGCAGCGTTGTTGTCCTCCATGTTCAGCGTTATCTTTTCGTCTGAGAAGAGCATGAAGTGCTGGATAAGTATCTTAGCAGCTTCTTTGAGCGCCTCTTTCGGATGAATAGAACCGTCGGTCGTTATCTCGATATTGAGCTTCTCATAGTCGGTCTTTTGTTCCACACGGTAGTTCTCTATCGAGTACTTAACGTTTTTGATAGGAGTGTGGATCGAGTCCACAGGAAGGACTCCGAATTCCGCATCGGCAACTGCGTTCTCTTCGGCCGGAACGTAACCGCGCCCCTTGCCTATGGTAAGTTCCATCTGGAGCTTGGTTTCGGGTGTGAGGCGGCAGATCACCAGGTCGGGATTGAGGACTTTGAAGCCGGTGAGAAAGTTCGAGATGTATCCTGCGGTAAGTTCGCTCTGACCGGCAACGTTTACGGTTACCTTTTCGTTGTCGACGTTGTCAACAGTGCGGATAAAGCGAACCTGTTTCAGGTTCAGAATCACATCTATCATCCCTTCCATCACACCGGGGATGGCGGCAAACTCGTGATCGACGCCGGATACCTTGACGCTCGTGATCGCATAGCCCTCGAGAGAGGACAACAGGATACGGCGCAGGGCATTTCCGACCGTCATGCCGAAACCCGGTTCGAGCGGACGGAATTCGAACTTCCCGAACGTCGATGTGGATTCGAGCATGATAACCTTTTCAGGTTTCTGGAATGCTAATATTGCCATACGTTTTAATTGTTTCCGTTATTTACTACTTAGAGTACAATTCGACGATGAGCTGTTCCTTGATATTTTCCGGAATATCCTCACGTTCGGGTTTAGCCATGAACTTACCGGTCATCGAATTACCATCCCATTCCAACCATGCGTAACGGTTGCGGTGGCCGGCGAGAGATTCCTGTATGGATTCCATGCTCTTCGATTTTTCGCGCACAGAAACCACATCCCCTATCTTGAGGCTATAAGAAGGTATGTTGACTACTTCGCCGTTTACGGTGATGTGACGGTGCGAAACGAGCTGGCGTGCACCTGCCCTCGTCGGAGCCAGACCCAGACGGAAAACCACGTTATCGAGGCGGCATTCGAGAAGTTTCAACAGGTTTTCGCCCGTAATACCACCCATGCGTGCAGCCTCTTCGAACGTACGGTGGAACTGCTTTTCGAGTACGCCGTAAGTCGATTTTGCTTTTTGCTTTTCGCTGAGCTGCGTACCGTATTCCGATACTTTTTTGCGCTTGCGCGCTATCCCGTGATGTCCGGGAGGATAGTTCTTCTTTTCGAGAACTTTGTCCGCACCGAAGATCGGTTCACCGAACTTACGCGAGATCTTACTTTTTGGTCCAATATATCTTGCCATTGTTTTGTTTTATTTATGTTTTTGAAAATCCAGACACCGTTTGAATCAATCTTCATTCGGAAGTCTGCTATGCCGTCGGCGGTTGCTTGCCCGGTGCTCGATTTGCACCGTCATTCTCCAAATTTAGCTTAAGAGAGATTATTCTGCATGCTCCGCTCAGCAATCTTTTTGTCGGCAAACCGCCAAAAATTACACGCGACGGCGGTTAGGCGGACGGCAACCGTTGTGCGGCATTGGAGTTACGTCGATGATCTCGATAACCTCGATACCTGCACCGTGGATGGTACGGATCGCTGATTCGCGGCCCGCGCCCGGTCCTTTAACATAAACTTTCACTTTGCGCAATCCCATGTCGTAAGCAACTTTGGCGCAATCGCTAGCGGCAGTCTGAGCAGCGTATGGAGTATTCTTTTTAGACCCCCTGAAGCCCATTTTACCTGCAGAGCTCCAGCTTATCACGTCGCCGTTACCGTTGGTGATCGTAACGATAACGTTGTTAAAAGTCGAGTGAACGTGAGCCTGGCCCACGCCGTCAACCTTAACGGCTTTCTTTTTAACTGTTCCTGTTTTTTTAGCCATAACTCTGTTTTATTACTTAGTTGCTTTTTTCTTGTTAGCGACTGTTTTCTTACGCCCTTTACGGGTACGTGCGTTGTTTTTCGTGCTCTGACCTCTTACCGGCAGGCCGATACGGTGGCGGATACCACGATAGCAACCGATATCCATAAGGCGTTTGATGTTGAGCTGTACTATCGAACGTGCTTCTCCTTCGACTTTGATACCGCTTTCAGCGATAGCGCCGCGGATCGCGTTCACCTGTTCGTCGTTCCAGTCCTGCACTTTCTGGTTCGGGTCGACACCAGCCTTGTCAAGGATCTTCTGCGACGTACTGCGTCCTATACCGTAAATATAGGTGAGGCCTATAACGCCTCTTTTGTTTTTTGGTAAATCTACACCTAATATACGTGCCATAAATCTTTTCGTTGTTTTTGGTTTGAGGGATTAACCCTGACGCATTTTAAATTTAGGGTTCTTCTTGCAGATGACGTAGAGCTTGCCTTTACGCTTTACGATCTTGCAATCCTCGCTCCTTTTCTTGATAGATGCTTTTACTTTCATTTTTTTGTTCTTTTTTACAATACAGCTATGCTTTCCACAAGGTTTTTCCGACCTTCAATGTTTCATGGCTTTCGCTATATTTGCCGAAGGACGATGCTTTCGCCTTCCTCCTCCCGCATTTGTCTTAAGACATTTTGCTTACAAGACCCTTATCCGGAGTATTCTCTTTCGCACTTTTTATTTCCATTCGCCAGAGTCATACATAACTGCTGACAATAGACATCGAGCGAGGAATATTTCCGCATCAAGCTCTCGCCGCTCCCATGCGCCTATTTGTAACGGAACGAGATCCGTCCTTTACTCAAGTCGTATGGAGACATTTCAACTTTAACTTTATCTCCGGGCAGTATCTTGATATAGTGCATCCTCATTTTGCCGGAGATGTGGGCGGTGATAACGTGGCCGTTGTCTAACTCGACGCGGAACATCGCGTTCGACAGCGCTTCGATTATGGTTCCGTCCTTTTCAATAGCAGTTTGTTTTGCCATAGAGTTCCTTTTGTGTTACTTGATTTTCTTACTCGTTCTCGATGATATCGTAATCCGTCAACACATCTGGTCCGTCTTTCGTGATCGCCACGGCAAACTCGAAATGAGCCGATGGCTTGCGGTCACGGGTGCGGACGGTCCATCCGTCTCTTTCGAAGACAACATGGCGGGTTCCCATGTTTATCATCGGTTCGATGCAGATGACCATACCTTCCTGAAGTATCGGCCCACGACCTTTGATGCCGAAGTTTGGCACCTCCGGATCTTCGTGCATGTGGCGTCCCAGGCCATGACCAGTAAGTTCTCTTACAACTGAGAATCCTGCTGCTTCGGCATGCCGCTGAACTGCGGCAGAAACATCTCCGATACGATTCCCCACCTTGGCCTGTTCGGTTCCTTTGATGAGGGATTCTTTGGTGACGGTGAGCAGCCGCTGCACATCCGGTGCAATCTCACCGACCGCAAAAGTATATGCGGAGTCGCCATAGAAACCCTTCATAACGGTACCGCAGTCTACCGAAACGATATCTCCCTCCTTAAGAACATAGTCCGACGGTATACCGTGTACAACCTGCTCGTTCACCGAGATGCAGAGCGTTCCGGGGAAAGGCGGGTTTCCATAACCCAGGAAACCGGGAACCGCTCCGTTAGCACGGATAAAATTTTCCGCAACGGCATCCAATTCCTTGGTCGTTATGCCGGGCTTGATGTGTTTTTTCACTTCGGCCAGCGTTTTCGACACGAGAATGTTGTTCTCGCGGAGCAGTTCTATTTCTTCCTTGGTTTTTAAGTATATCATCGTCCTGTAAGAATTCCTTTTTTTCTTGGAACTAACCGTTGCGACCTTTAATACGTCCGGTCTTCATCAGCCCGTCGTAGTGACGCATCAACAAATGACTTTCAATCTGCTTGAGAGTATCAAGAATTACACCGACCAAGATCAGCAGCGAAGTACCCCCGAAGAAAAGAGAGAACTGCTGGTTGATGCCGAGTTTCGTCGCGAACGCCGGCATGATAGCCACGAACGCAAGGAAAATCGAGCCTGGAAGTGTGATCCTTGTCATCACGGTGTCGATATAATCAACGGTTTTCTTGCCTGGTTTAACACCCGGTATGAATCCTCCGTTGCGTTTCATATCTTCAGCCATCTGATTGGGATTAACCGTAACCGCCGTATAGAAATAGGTAAATGCGATTACGAGCAGCGCAAATACGAAATTATGCCAGAAACCGTTGGTATTCATAAAGGTCGTAACGAAGCCCTGAGCCCATTCCTTCCCTGCAAAAAGCATGGGGATCATCATCAGTGCCTGGGCAAAGATGATAGGCATTACGTTTGCGGCATTTATCTTCAGCGGTATGTACTGACGTACACCTCCGTATTGTTTGTTTCCTACTATACGTTTTGCATACTGGACCGGGATCTTGCGTACGGCCTGCACGAGTGCGATGCTCGCCATGAACACAAGGAACCATATCAGGATCTCAACGATAAACATTATAGGACCACCGCCGACCATATCTATCACACGATCCTTGAACTCGGCCGCAAGTGCAAACGGCAGGCTAGCGACGATACCGACCATGATGATGAGCGATACACCGTTGCCGATACCCTTGTCTGTGATCTTTTCGCCGAGCCACATCACGAACATGGTACCCGCCATCAGAGTCATCATGGCCACCGCTATGAACAGGGCGTTCTTGTGTCCCATGACGAACGCGGCTTCGGGTATGTTGAATGTGGTGGGCAACGACGCGATGTAGGCTATCGCCTGCGGAATCAGTATAATAATCGTAAGATAACGCGTGAGTTGGTTAATCTTACGGCGTCCGCTTTCCCCTTCCTTTTGCAGTTTCTGGAAATAAGGTATCACCATACCTAACAGCTGTATCACGATAGATGCCGAGATATACGGCATTACACCGAGTGCAAACACTGAGGCATTACCGAACGCACCACCCGAGAATATATTGAGCAGTCCTACCAGACCTCCGCCGCTTGTCGCATCTGCCAGGTTGGAGAGAGCCTCAGGGTTGATGCCAGGAATAACAACCTGACTTCCGAAACGATAAATAAGGACGAGTCCCAGCGTATAGAGTATTCTCCTGCGCAGGTCCTCGATCTTAAATATGTTCTTTATAGTTTCGATTAGCCGTTTCATAAGCCTCTGGGGGTTTATAATTTAACGGCTTTCCCGCCTGCTGCTTCGATTGCTTCCGTAGCGCTCTTGCTGAAAGCGTGTGCAGTTACTTCGAGAGTTTTGCTCAATTTCCCGTTGCCGAGGATCTTGACGCGGTCGTTAGCCGACACGATACCTACTTCTGCAAGCACTTCCGGAGAGACTACTGCAATTGATTTCTTGTTTGCGAGTTCTTCGAGCACTGAAAGGTTGATCGGCTTGAACTCTACGCGTTTATGGTTTTTGAACCCGAATTTGGGCAAACGTCTCTGAAGAGGCATCTGACCGCCTTCAAAACCGAGCTTGCGCGAATATCCCGAACGCGACTGGGCTCCTTTGTGACCGCGTGTTGATGTACCTCCGCGGCCCGAACCCTGTCCGCGGCCAATCCTCTTTTCGTTGTGAGTTGCGCCTTTTGCGGGTTTCAGATTATTTAGTTCCATCTTTCTTCTCAGTTGCTGGTTTTACACTTTTTTTAGCTGCCGGTTTGGCTTCGCCAGTGGCTTTTTTAGTCGGAGCCTTTGCTGCGGATGCCTTCTTTGCCGGAGCTTTTTCTGCCTTCGGAGCTGCGTCATTCACATCCGTTACTGACGTTTCCGCTTTCACTTCTGTCGCAGAAACCGCTTTCTTAGCCTTAGTCTCTCCTTTGGAGGGAGCAACTACCACAAGGTGCTTTACTTTTTCCACCATACCCATGATTACAGGTGAATCTTCATGGGTTACTGTCTGGTTGAGTTTGCGAAGCCCGAGTGCATCGAGGTTCTTTTTCTGCTTTGCTGTGCTGCCGATACGGCTGACCACTTGGGTTATGTCTATTCTTGCCATCTCTTGTCGCTCTTTTATCCGTTGAACACTTTGTTAAGAGAGACACCCCTCACTTCAGCTACGCTGCGGGCATCGCGCAGTTCGAGAAGAGCCTTGACCGTTGCTTTCACAAGGTTGTGCGGGTTCGACGAACCCTTGCTCTTTGCAAGCACGTTGTTAATGCCCACGCTTTCGAGCACGGCACGCATGGCACCACCGGCTATAACTCCTGTACCGGGCGCTGCCGGACGAATCATAACCAGAGATCCGCTGTAACGTGCTTCCTGCTTGTGCGGAATGGTTCCGTTGAGAACCGGTATCTTCACGAGATTTTTCTTAGCGTCTTCCACGCCCTTTGCGATGGCTGCGGTAACTTCGCTGGCTTTCCCGAGGCCGTAGCCCACCACACCGTTTTCGTTACCTACCACCACGATAGCGGAGAAGGTGAAGGTGCGACCCCCTTTGGTTACTTTCGTAACGCGCTGGATACTCACGAGCCTGTCTTTAAGCTCGAGGTCGCTCGTACGTACTTTCTTTATATTCGTATTACTCATATCCGCTTAGAATTTAAGGCCGCCTTCGCGTGCGGCGTCAGCCAACTGTTTAACCCTTCCGTGGTAGAGATAGCCGTTGCGGTCGAAGGCAACCTGGCTAATACCTTTAGCCGCTGCCTTTTCTGCTGCGAGCTTGCCTACAAGGGCTGCAACTTCGGTCTTGTTCTTGCCGGCTGCCTGAGCCACCACTTCCTTGTCCCTTGAAGATGCAGACGCGAGGGTCACACCGTTAACGTCGTCAATAAACTGTATATATATCTGCTTGTTGCTGCGGTATACGCTCATGCGGGGTTTTTCGGCGGTTCCGTTAACCACTTTGCGGATCCTCATCTTGATCCTGGCCCGTCTTTCCAATTTATTCAATGCCATAATCTTACCTTTTTACCTATTTAGCATTTGCAGATTTACCGGCTTTGCGCCTTAACTGTTCGTCCACGAACTTGACACCTTTACCCTTGTACGGTTCGGGTTTGCGCAGCGAACGTATCTTAGCCGCAACCTGACCTATCAGTTGTTTATCGGTACTCTTGAGAGTAATGATAGGGTTGCTCTTCTTTTCAGAGACAGCTTCAGCCTTGATTTCGGGCGGGAGCATCATCCATATATCGTGCGAGTAACCGAGCGAAAGTTTAAGAATATTGCCTTCCACTTCGGCTTTAAAACCTACACCAACCAGTTCCTGTTTGGTTTCGTAACCCTTCGACACGCCTATAACCATGTTGTTAATGAGCGCGCGGTACAATCCGTGCATCGACCTGTGGCGAGGCTGGTCTGTTGGGCGTTCTACCTTAAGTACGCCATCCTCTATCTTAACTGTGATGTCTTTATCGACTTTCTGCGACAGTTCGCCAAGAGGCCCTTTCACGCTTACCGTATTGTCAGGCGAAACCGTTACGGTCACCCCTGCCGGCAGGTTTACAGGTGCTTTTCCAATCCTTGACATTTTTTCGTTGTTTGAGTTAATTTCCTAATAAACGTAGCAAAGTACTTCGCCCCCTACATTCTCCTGGCGGGCTTTTTTATCCGTCATCACGCCTTTGCTCGTCGAAACGATGGCAATGCCAAGACCGTTCTGCACACTCGGCATAGTCTTAACATCAGCATATTGACGCAAACCGGGACGGCTCACCCTTTTGAGGCCTTTGATCGCATTGACCTTGGTCTCCGGATGATACTTAAGGGCTATTTTTATAGCCGGATGCCCTTTTTCGTCGGCTTCGAACTTGTACGCGAGAATGTAGCCCTGGTCGTACAGGATTTTGGTTATTTCCTGTTTGATTTTTGAGCCGGGAGCTTCAACCACTCGGTGGTTGGCTTTCACCGCGTTTCTAATCCGTGTTAGAAAGTCCGCAATTGGATCAGTCATTTTTGTTCAGATTAAAAGTTAAAAATCAAAGAATATTTAAAAAAACTGCTCGTTAAAAGCTGTCCTTCAGCACTTTAAACTGCACTGCCCGGAGTCCCAGACACATACTGTAACTCCATATACATATATATTACAGGCAGTCAGAACATTCTATTTCCCCGCCTTTTCGGGCGTTTACGCATCTCTCGACCACACACATCACTCCCGGGAAAGCGGGCAAATATACGCTTTTTTTCTCAAAAACACGAACTTAGAGAGGAATAATGTTTCGAAAAACACTATTGCCTCCCCAAGTCGACGTTTTATTTGAGCATTTGCGAAAGTTGTATTTCGGAAAATATTTCGAATCAAAATCGAAACACAACCGACTCTACAACCATCTTAATTCGCAAAACTTTCTACCAGCTTGCTTTTTTCACTCCGGGTATTAGCCCTTTCGAAGCCATTTCGCGGAACTGGATACGGCTGATGCCGAACTGGCGCATATAACCCTTCGGACGACCGGTTACCTTGCAACGGTTGTGCATGCGGATCGGGTTCGAGTTGCGCGGCAGTTTCGAGAGACCTTCCTGATCGCCTGCAGCCTTAAGCGCAGCGCGTTTTGCGGCATATCTTGCAACCAGTTTCGCACGCTTTACTTCGCGGGCTTTCATCGATTCTTTTGCCATGTCTTATGCTTGTTTTTTCTTAGCGTTTTTGAACGGAAGGCCGAACTCGCGAAGGAGTGCATATGCTTCCTTATCGGTATTTGCTGTCGTCACGAAGGTGATTTCCATACCGAAGATCTTGGTAATCTTGTCGATATCGATCTCCGGGAAGATGATCTGTTCGGCGATACCGAGGGTATAGTTACCACGGCCATCGAACTTTTCGTTGATCCCCTGGAAATCGCGCACACGCGGTAATGCCACAGCCACGAGCCTTTCCATGAATTCGTACATTTTGTCTCCACGGAGTGTGACGCGTGCGCCGATTGGCATCCCTTTACGCAGTTTGAAGTTCGAGATATCCTTCCTGGATTTGGTCGCAACGGCTTTCTGTCCGGTGATCTTGGTCAGTTCCTCAATAGCTACCTCGAGGAGTTTCTTGTCAGCAACGGCCTGACCCATACCCTGGTTCACAACTATTTTTTCGAGTTTCGGAACCTGCATTACACTTTTGTAATCAAATTCCTTGATCAGTGCGGGAACGATCTGCTCCTTGTACTGAGTTTTGTATGTAGGTACGTAATTTGCCATTACTTGATTTCCTCCCCTGACTTTTTAGAATAACGAACTAGCTTACCGTCCTTTTCCTTGCGTCCTATGCGGGTAGCCTTGCCCGTCTTCGGGTCAACTACCTGAAGATTCGAAAGATGAATCGGGGCCTCTTTCTTCTCTATCCCGCCCTGCGGGTTTTTCGAGTTGGGCTTCGTGTGTTTGCTCACGAGATTAACTCCCTCTACGATAGCACGGTTGTCCTTAACAAGTACCCTGAGTACCTTACCGGTCTGGCCTTTGCTGTCGCCGGCGTTCACGTAGACGGTGTCCCCTTTTTTAATATGTAATTTAACTGACATTGTTCTTGCGTGTTAAGGATTAAAGTACTTCCGGAGCAAGTGAAACGATCTTCATGTAGCCGTCGCGCAGTTCGCGTGCAACGGGACCGAAGATACGTGTTCCTCTCATTTCGCCCTGGTTATTGAGGAGCACCACTGCGTTGTCGTCGAAACGGATATAGGATCCGTTCTGGCGCCTGATCTCTTTCTTAGTTCTCACAACTACTGCCTTGCTGACGGCACCTTTCTTCATGTCGCCAGAAGGAGTTGCGCTCTTTACAGTCACTACGACTTTGTCGCCGATGCTCGCATAACGTTTCCCTGTGCCGCCGAGTACGCGGATGCAGAGAACCTCTTTTGCGCCGCTGTTGTCGGCTACGACCATTCTGCTTTCCTGTTGTATCATGACTATTTAGCTCTTTCAATGATTTCTACTAACCTCCAACGCTTCGTCTTGCTCTGCGGGCGGGTTTCCATTATTCTGATGGTGTCGCCCTCGTTGCAGGTATTGGTGTCGTCAGCAGCCACGAATTTCGTAGTCTTGTTGACGAACTTCCCGTATTTCGGGTGTTTTACCTTACGCTTTACGGCAACTACGACGGTCTTATCCATCTTGTTGCTAACGACAACCCCTATTCTCTCTTTTCTAAGATTTCTTTCCATTGTGGTAATTAGTTAAGGGTTTCTTTCTGGCGCAGGACCGTCTTCATGCGGGCGATATCCCTGCGGGCGTTCTTGATTACGTTCGAGTTTTCCACCGGCGACACAGCGTGTTGCATCTTGACACGGACCAGGTCGGCCTTGGCAGCTTCGATACGTTCTTTGAGTTCTGCTACTGAGAGCTCTTTGATTTCTGTTGCTTTCATTTATCCGTACCTGATTAGTTTGCTGATTCAATGTAGTCGCGACGTACGATGAACTTCGTTGTGATCGGAAGTTTCTGAGCGCCCAGGCGCAGAGCTTCCTTAGCCACATCCATCGGTACTCCTTCTGCCTCGATGAGGATACGGCCCGGAGTTACGGGTGCCACGAATCCTTCGGGCGAACCTTTACCTTTACCCATACGAACTTCGGCGGGCTTTTTGGTGATCGGTTTGTCAGGGAATATCCTGATCCATATTTGCCCCTCACGTTTCATGTGACGCACGATAGCCTGACGGGCAGCTTCTATCTGGCGGCCGGTGATCCAGGTGGATTCCATTGCCTTGATTCCGAACGATCCGAACGCAAGCTGGTTCCCTCTCTGAGCGAGACCTTTCATGCGCCCTTTCTGCATTCTGCGGAATTTGGTCTTTTTTGGTTGTAACATTTTCTTTTCGCTTTATAAAGGGTTCCTACCTGTTGCTTTCTTTACGCGGTCCGCGACGTTCGCCTCCACGGCCTCCGCGGCCTCCGCGACGTTCGCCACGTTCGCCTCCACGGCGTTCGCCACGTTCATTTCCGCTCTGTGCCACTGCCGGCGCACCGGCTATCTCGAAGAGATCGCGTTTGCTGTATACCTCTCCTGTGCAGATCCACACTTTCACTCCGAGAATACCTACTTTCGTAAGTGCTTCGGCAAGGTGATAATCAACATCCGCACGGAATGTATGAAGCGGAATGCGTCCTTCCTTGTAAGTTTCGCTGCGAGCCATTTCTGCTCCGCCAACACGACCGGAGATTTGAATCTTGATGCCTTCGGCACCCATACGCATCGTAGAGGCGATAGCCGTCTTGATGGCGCGTCGGTAAGAGATACGGCCTTCGAGCTGACGAGCGATGTTGTTCGAAACGATCACTGCATCGAGTTCCGGACGTTTCACTTCGAAGATATTGATCTGAACCTCTTTGCCGGTAAGTTTCTTGAGTTCTTCCTTCAGCTTGTCAACTTCCTGACCGCCTTTGCCGATAATGATACCTGGGCGCGCAGTCGCAATTGTAACGGTAACGAGCTTCAAGGTGCGCTCAATCAAAATTCTGGAGATGCTCGCTTTAGCAAGACGGGCATTCAGGTACTCGCGGATCTTAGCATCTTCTACGAGTTTGTCCGAAAAATCTTTTCCGCCATACCAGTTGGAGTCCCAGCCCCTTACGATACCGAGCCTGTTTGATATCGGATTAACTTTCTGTCCCATCTGCTATTGATTTACTTCTTGTTTAACTTCTTTCTGAGCGATCTTGTCAACCACAATGGTCACATGGTTCGAGCGCTTGCGGATGCGGTGTGCGCGACCCTGCGGAGCGGGTTGGATACGTTTGAGCATACGTGCGCTGTCAACGTAGATCTCCTTTACGCAAAGAGGAGTGTCTTCGAGGCGTACGCCTTCGTTCTTGGCTTCCCAGTTGGCGATTGCCGAACGGAGGAGTTTTTCCAAACGGATAGATGCTTCCTTTTTCGAGTAGCGGAGCATACCCAGCGCCTTGTTGATCTCTTCCCCGCGGATCATGTCGGCCACGAGCCTCATCTTACGCGGAGAGGTCGGGCAATCACGCAGGATAGCAAATGCTTTCTGTTTCTTTTCGGCTTTTCTCTGTTCAGCCGCGATATGTTTTCTCTGTCCCATTGCCTACCTATTTTTTACGGTTGCCCGCGTGACCACGGAAGTTACGGGTGGGAGAGAACTCACCGAGCTTGTGCCCCACCATATTTTCAGTTACATACACCGGGATGAATTTGTTCCCGTTGTGGACGGCTATCGTCTGGCCTACGAAGTCAGGCGATATCATACTTGCACGCGACCAGGTCTTAATCACGGCCTTCTTCCCGCTTTCGTTCTGCGCGATGACCCTGGCCTCGAGTTTGGGCTCAATATATGGCCCTTTCTTCAGTGAACGACTCATTATGCTATTCTTTTATTATTTTTTCTTCTTGCTGATAATGAATTTAGAAGATGCCTTCTTCGGGCTGCGGGTCTTGTAGCCCTTAGCAAGCAGACCTTTGCGCGAACGAGGATGACCACCTGCTGCACGGCCTTCACCACCACCCATAGGGTGATCTACCGGGTTCATAACCACGCCGCGGTTGCGCGGACGACGGCCGAGCCAACGACGGCGACCGGCTTTACCGTGCTGTTCCAGACTGTGGTCGGGGTTCGAAACGACACCGATCGTAGCGCGGCATGTAGTGAGCACCATACGTGTTTCGCCCGAGGGCAATTTTATGATCGCGTATTTGCCTTCGCGTGCAAGCAGCTGGCAATACGTACCGGCACTGCGTGCCATAACGGCACCTTGACCTGGATAGAGTTCAATCGCGTGAATTACGGTACCGAGCGGTATTTCACTCAACAGAAGAGTGTTCCCGACTTCGGGAGCTACGCCTGCTCCGCTAACCACTTTCTGGCCCACTTTGAGACCGTTGGGAGCGAGGATATAGCTTTTCTGTCCGTCTGCGTAAGTCAGCAACGCTATGCGTGCCGAACGGTTAGGGTCGTACTCGATCGTCTTTACAGTAGCTTCCATTCCGTCTTTGGCACGGCGGAAGTCTATTTCGCGGTACATCTGTTTGTGACCGCCGCCGCGGTAACGTACGGTCATGCGACCGCTGTTGTTACGTCCGCCCGAACTTTTCTGGGGCGAGAGCAGCGACTTTTCGGGTTTATCTGTCGTTACGTCGTCGAACGTACCCGCTATCTTATGTCTTGTACCCGGTGTAATGGGTCTGAATTTCTTTACTGCCATCTTGCGTTAGATATTACTGTAAAAATCAATCTTGTCTCCTTCTTTGAGTGTCACGATCGCCTTTTTGAAGTTATCGGCGCGACCTGAGAGCAAGCCTGCTTTGGTATAGCGGCTTTTGGCCTTGCCCATGTAGCGGATCGTGTTCACGTCAGTGACGGTAACATCGTATAACTGCTCGATAGCAGTGCGGATCTGCGATTTGTTAGCTTTCGGATCCACAATGAAACCGTAGCGGTTCAGCTTTTCGCCCTGAACCGTCATTTTCTCGGTCAATATCGGCTTAATCAAAATTTCCATTTTCCTGTAGATTTTATCGAATTACGCTAACAATTCGTTCAATACGTCGACGCTTCCTTCTGCCATGAGAATCCTTGTCGCATTCATAACGTCGTATGTGTTGACATTGGCGGCGGGAATCACTTTCACATTGCCCAGGTTACGGGTCGAGAGGATAACGTTCTGGTCAGACTCGGGAAGAACTACAAGTATCCTGCGGTCATCGAGCTTGAGGCTGTTGGCCATAGCGAGGAACGACTTGGTCTTGGGTGCTTCGAAGGTGAAGTTTTCCACTACCGTTATCTTACCGTCTTTAGCTTTGTAACTGAGAGCGCTGCGGCGTGCAAGCTGTTTGAGCTTTTTGTTGAGCTTGAAGCTGTAATCGCGCGGCACCGGGCCGAATACACGACCTCCGCCTACGAATACCGGGCTGAGGATGCTGCCCGCACGTGCTCCGCCGGTACCTTTCTGACGTTTGAGTTTGCGGGTCGAACCTGCAACTTCGTTACGTTGTTTACTCTTGTGCGTACCCTGACGCTGGTTGGCAAGATACTGTTTTACATCGAGGTATATGGCATGGTCGTTAGGTTCGATGCCGAAAACCTCTGGTTTAAGCGTAACCTTCTTTCCGGTTTCCGCTCCCGTGGTGTTGTAAATATTCAATTCCATGGCTTAGTCTTCTATTAAAAGGTAAGACCCTTTAGCTCCCGGGATCGAGCCCTTCACGAGGAGAAGGTTGCTTTCGGGGATCTTCTTGAGGATCCTGAGGTTCAAAACTTTTACCTGGGCGCCGCCTGCCTGTCCGGGAAGCCTCTTGCCTTTGAATACGCGAGAAGGGTAGGACGAAGCTCCGAGCGAACCCGGTTTTCTCTGGCGGTTGTGCTGACCGTGTGTCTGGCCGCCAACGCCTCCGAATCCGTGACGTTTCACAACGCCCTGGAAACCTTTACCTTTAGACACTCCTGTCACATCGACCCAGTCGTCGTCGTCGAAAATGTCGAGCGTAATCACGTCGCCAAGATTCACATCTCCTTCAAAAGTCTTGAACTCGGCGAGTTGACGCTTAGGGTTAGTTCCGGCCTTCTTGAAATGGCCTAACAAACTACTGCTGGTGTGTTTTTCGCTCTTATCGTCATAGGCAATCTGGACCGCAGCGTAACCATCCTTTTCTACGGTCTTGATTTGCGTAACAACACAGGGACCAGCCTCGATAACATGGCATGGTATGTTTTTACCCTCGGCACTGAAAACGGAAGTCATTCCGTGTTTTTTTCCAATTAGTCCTGACATTTTGTCAATTAGTTTGTTGTTAATGTTAGGGGCCGTGACCGTTCTGTCCTTACTCCTGCCGTCGGGTATCCGTCTTTAATCTGCAAACGTCGTCTTTTTCTGCTCGGCGTTCCATTCAAGACGGATCCTTTCATGGCTTCAGCGACCTTTCCGATCCCTCCACCCCCTGGGTATTTAAGTTCTTGTCTTGCTTTGTCGCAGTCTGTTTTCATTTGTTCGAGAGGCGCCGTAAGATAAGACACTCAAATATTTTCAAACGGAACGTAAATTACGTAAGCGTCGAGAATTACATCGTGTCCGATCCTGCCGTAGGGCGGCAACTCGACCGTAGACTCAGACTTTGATCTCTACTTCAACACCGCTGGGCAGTTCGAGTTTCATCAGCGCGTCGATAGTCTTGGGAGTCGACGAATAGATGTCGAGAATCCTCTTGAACGTGCAGAGCTGGAACTGTTCCCTTGCTTTCTTGTTCACGAAAGTCGAACGGTTCACCGTGAAGATCTTCTTATTGGTCGGAAGCGGTATGGGACCGCTCACAACCGCACCAGTACCTTTCACGGTTTTCACAATCTTTTCGGCCGACTTGTCAACCAGATTGTGGTCGAATGATTTGAGTTTAATTCTGATTTTCTGACTCATATCGTTTTTACTGTTTATTTTTCATTCCCTTTGAGATGGCCTTTACCGGATTTTATCTCGCTTTTCCATCGCTTCCCACTCGCTCAATCCGATTTGGGCCCCTTGACTATTCTTCCAGTCCTTTTCTGCGTCCGCTCGATTTCTCGATAATCTCTTTGGCGAGATTTGCGGGCACTTCGTCGAAATGGCTGAATTCCATAGTAGACGTAGCACGTCCCGAAGAGATAGTACGTAAAACTGTTACGTATCCGAACATTTCCGAGAGAGGCACTTTAGCCTTAACCGCGCGGGCGTTACCCTTCTGCTCCATGCCGATGATCTGGCCGCGGCGTTTGTTAAGGTCGCCTATTATGTCGCCCATGCTTTCCTCGGGCGTAACGACTTCCACGCTCATGACCGGTTCCATGATAACGGGATTGGCCTTTAGAGCTGCATTACGGAACCCGTTGCGTGCAGCGATTTCGAACGAAAGCTGGTCTGAGTCGACCGGGTGGAACGAACCGTCTATAAGACGGACTTTCATGCTGTCGACCTTGTAACCTGCAAGCGCACCGTTAGCCATAGCGCTTTCGAAACCTTTCTGAACAGCCGGAATGAACTCCTTAGGTATGTTACCGCCTTTGACTTCGTCCACGAACTGGAGACCTGAGAATTCTTTTTCATCTGCCGGGCCGAGTTCGAAGATAATGTCGGCAAACTTACCGCGACCACCGGTCTGTTTCTTGAACACTTCGCGATGTTGTACGGTTCCTTTGAGGGCTTCCTTATAGTTAACCTGAGGAGCTCCCTGGTTGATCTCAACACCGAATTCGCGTTTCAGGCGGTCAACGATAATTTCGAGGTGAAGCTCACCCATACCGCTGATAATCGTCTGACCGCTGTCTTCGTCGGTTCTAACGACGAAGGTCGGGTCTTCTTCGGCAAGTTTCGACAGCCCAACGCTGAGTTTGTCGAGGTCTTTCTGAGTCTTGGGCTCTACCGCAAGACCGATAACGGTTTCGGGGAAGGTCATGGACTCGAGAACGATCGGGTTCTTTTCGTCGCAAAGCGTATCGCCAGTACGAATATCCTTGAAACCTACAGCTGCACAAATGTCACCGGCGCTTACCGAGTCGATAGGGTTCTGCTTGTTCGAGTGCATCTGATAGAGACGGCTGATGCGTTCCTTCTTGTCGCTGCGCGAGTTGTGAACGTAAGAACCTGCATCGAGTTTACCCGAATAAACACGCACGTAAGCCAAACGGCCAACGAACGGGTCGGTAGCGATCTTGAATGCGAGCGAGCAGAACGGGTCCTTTTCGTTTGGTTCGCGTTTGATCTCTTCGCCTGTACGCGGATCGGTACCAACGACAGCACCTATATCGAGCGGCGACGGCAGAAAAGCAACCACATAATCGAGCATGATCTGCACGCCCTTGTTCTTGAACGAAGAACCGCAGAGCATCGGCACGATGGTCATGGCGATTGTGGCTTTACGTACGCCTGCGATGATCTCGTCCGGAGTGATCGAAGCCGGATCTTCAAAGAATTTTTCCATAAGGGCGTCGTCCAGTGCCGCAACCTCTTCGATAAGGGTGTTGCGCCATTTTTCGGCTTCGGCCTTCATGTTTTCGGGTATCTCTTCGAATGTATAATTTACCAGTTCGTTCTTCTTGTCTTCGTGGTAAATTATCGCCCTATTATATATAAGGTCTATGACTCCCCTGAATTTGTCTTCCGCGCCTATCGGCAGAACTACCGGCAGTGCCGTAGCGCCGAGGCGTTCCTTGATCTGAGCGCAAACGGCGTAAAAATCTGCACCGGTACGGTCCATCTTGTTCACGTAACCGATACGCGGAACATTGTATTTGTCAGCCTGACGCCATACGGTTTCGGACTGGGGCTCAACACCACCCACAGCACAGAAAGTGGCTACTGCGCCGTCGAGCACGCGGAGTGAACGTTCCACTTCGACCGTAAAGTCTACGTGTCCGGGAGTGTCGATAATATTGATCTGGTAAGTGTCGTCTTTATAGTTCCAGAAAGCGGTGGTAGCTGCCGAGGTAATCGTGATACCTCGTTCCTGTTCCTGCGCCATCCAGTCCATAGTTGCGGTACCCTCGTGGGTTTCGCCGATCTTATGGGTCTTACCGGTGTAGAACAGTATACGTTCCGTGGTAGTAGTTTTACCGGCATCGATGTGAGCCATGATGCCGATATTCCTCGTATATTTAAGGTCTCTTGCCATTGTCTGATTTCTCCTTCTACTACCTTATATATTATACTCTGAAATGTGCAAATGCCTTGTTGGCTTCTGCCATACGGTGCATTTCCTCTTTACGTTTGAAAGCTGCGCCTTCCTGGTTGTATGCAGCCATGATTTCTCCGGCCAGCTTTTCAGCCATGGAATGGCCCGCGCGCTTACGTGAATAAAGGACAAGGTTTTTCATCGAGATAGATACTTTACGCTCGGGTCTAACTTCCATCGGAACCTGGAATGTAGCTCCACCGACACGGCGGGATTTAACCTCAACCTGCGGAGTAATGTTTTCGAGAGCCTGTTTCCAAATTTCGAGAGGAGCCTTTTCTGCGTCTTTCATCTTCTCGCCTACGATGTCGAGTGCATCGTAGAAGATTGTGTAGGCGATACTCTTCTTGCCATCTACCATCAGGTTATTGATAAATCTCGTTACCTGCTGGTCACCGAACTTGGGATCCGGAAGTAGAATTCGCTTTTTAGGCTTTGCTTTTCTCATCGTTAATCGAAATGGTTAAAAATCTAAGTTTCTTGTTTTAATTGCTAGCGCTCCTAATGCACTATTTTTTCTTTCCTGTGTTTGCTGCTCCTGGTTTCGGGCGTTTAGCTCCGTATTTCGAACGGCGTTGACGGCGTCCGTCCACACCGGCCGAGTCGAGCGCACCGCGCACAAGGTGGTAACGCACACCAGGAAGGTCTTTTACACGACCCCCGCGTACGAGCACGATAGAGTGTTCCTGCAGGTTGTGTCCTTCGCCAGGAATGTAGGCATTCACCTCTTTTTGGTTTGTCAGTTTCACACGGGCCACTTTACGCATAGCCGAGTTAGGCTTCTTAGGTGTCGTGGTGTAAACACGCACGCAAACACCCCTGCGCTGCGGACAAGCGTCAAGCGCCGGAGCCTTGCTCTTATCCTGTGCTGCAACCCTTCCTTTACGTACTAACTGTTGAATAGTTGGCATTGGTTTTTGTCCTCTTAATTAGTTAATTACAACTGTATTTATCTCGTTTTTTAGCCAAAACGGCTTGCAAAGATACGCAAAAAATCGAAAACACAATACTCCACACAAACTTTTTACAGTATTTTTCAACGATTTACACGTTTTTCCCGACTTCAGTTTATTGCATGTCATTATAGTTCTAACAAAACTATAAGCCGATCTTATAACAGCGATTGAAAAAACGTCGTATGGAACTAATTACCAGTCCTGTACGATGCGGATATTCTCTGGGGAAAGCGCGACGATATCGTTCGCTTGTTGTCAATAGCGACATTCGCAACAATGTGCGCACAAGACGGCCGATGCAATAAGAAAGCCGCAGACGGACCGATAATCATCCGAGGAACGGCCATCCGGCATCATCCCAACACAATTCACGTAAAAACAGTTTGCTCAAGCCGTTTTCGGTGCGGCTGTAGCCATGAGCCACAAAATAATCCCTCTTTCCGAATGTGTAGACGGCGCAATGGCCTATAGCGACAAAATCCGGATCGGATGACACGACCGCCGTTCCTCCTCCAGTTGCCATTTCCCGGCCATTCCGGTCAAAATAAGGGCCCTCGATCCGCTCGGAACGTCCTACAACAACATTGTAGTTGCTCTCCAAGCCACGGCAGCAATAATCAAAAGACACGAACAAATAGTAATAATCGCCATGTTTGAACAAGAAGGGTGCCTCTATAGCACTCCCCTTACTGCGGCGGGCGACAGTACGCATCGCGAAGGAGGTATCCTGAGCCGTTAAGTCATCGGTAAGACGGATGAGCTGAATCCCTCCCCAAAAGGATTCGAACACCATCCACGGAACACCGAGATCATCTATAAACACACTCGGATCGATGGCGTTATAGTTGTTCTCACCCTCCGTCGAGCGCACGACGGGACCGGTATCGCGCCACACATGAGAAGTATCGGCAGGATCCAGGACCTCTCGCACAGCATGACCTATGGCCGAAGTGTTCCTGCCGAACGACGAACAGGAATAAAACAAATGATAGGCTCCGTCATGATAAATTATGTCCGGCGCCCATGTATGTCCTTCATATCCGGGGATACTCCGCAATGCCCATTCGGGCGGCGCAGAAAAGACCGGAGGCTCGGAACGCCAATGCTCCAGATCCCGAGATGAAAAACACGCTATATTCTCTCCGGTGCAATACAGATAAAACACACCGTTATCTTCTGCCAACACGGGATCATGGACAACAGGCTCGATCAACATCCTGTCGTCACCTCCACCCGAAGCCACAGACCGCACCACAAAAAAGACAAGAAATACGGCAACGAACGCTATTGACAGTTTCCCGGCAGTTTTCATGACGATATCAGACCTGCAATATTCCAGAACCGCCTATAATGATACATCTCCAAGCAAACAGAATCCCGCCAATCCGACGACAGCCAACAACAGCAAGAATATGTCAACCAGCGATATAATCAATCCGGCAATGGCAAGTCCGCGCGGCGCCTTGAAAATCCCGACAAGTGAAAATACGAAACCGAGCAGCCAAATTATCCCGCCGAGGATCCACCCCACGATCGGTATCCATCCTACAAGAATGGCTACAAGCGACAATACGAATCCGGCCGTACCGATGCCGTTGGTTTTCTTCACCACCTCCTGCCGAATAATAACAGTCCTGGCTTCTTCGTGATTCTGAGGGTTTGTTTCCGACATGATATCATTTTTGAAATTCGACAATACAACAAAATTAATGTTTTGGATTTAAAGATAATATGTCCCCGGGCCACTTTTTTTTTCGGAGTTAATTGGTTATTTTTGCCACCTGTTTAACAAACCCAATACCACCCGGCTATGGAATATAATTTCAGGGAAATAGAAAAAAAATGGCAGCAGCTCTGGAAAGAGCGCGGAACTTACAAAGTGGAGATCGACCCATCCCGCCCGAAATTCTATGTACTCGACATGTTTCCATACCCATCCGGGGCAGGCCTGCACGTGGGACATCCCCTGGGATATATCGCTTCAGACATTTACTCACGCTACAAGCGGCTGTGCGGCTTCAACGTGCTGCACCCGATGGGTTACGACGCATTCGGGCTACCGGCCGAACAGTATGCGATACAAACGGGACAACACCCGGCAGTAACCACCGCACAAAACATAAAAAGATACGGCGAGCAACTCCAACTGATGGGCTTCTCGTACGACACATCCCGCGAAATAAATACAAGCCAGCCGGAATATTACCGCTGGACACAATGGGCGTTTCTGAAGATGTTCGACAGCTACTACTGCAACGACAAGCAACAGGCCCGTCCAATATCGGAACTCATAGCGGCTTTCGAACAAAACGGCACTCAAGGACTGAATGTCGCATGCACCAACGAACTTTCGTTCACGGCCGACCAATGGAAAGCAATGGACGAACACAAGAAAGCGGACATACTTCACAACTACCGCATAGCCTTCCAGGGCGACACGATGGTGAACTGGTGCGAAGCGCTCGGCACGGTACTCGCAAACGACGAAGTGATCAACGGCTTCTCGGAACGCGGCGGCCACCCTGTAGTCCAGAAAAAGATGAAACAATGGCAGCTTCGTGTCACAGCCTATGCAGACCGTCTGCTCGCCGGTCTCGACACCATCGACTGGAGCGATTCGCTCAAAGAGATCCAACGCAACTGGATCGGACGCAGCGAAGGAGCTCAGGTATTCTTCGACATAGACGGACTGGACGAAAAAATGGAAATATTCACCACCCGTCCCGATACCATTTTCGGAGCGACCTTTATGGTCATCGCCCCCGAACACGAACTGGTCGACAAACTCACGACACCCGAAAATGCCGCAGCGGTCGCCGACTACCTTGAACAGACAAAAAAACGCTCAGAACGCGAACGCATCGCCGATGCCAAACGAGTGAGCGGCGTGTTCACAGGCGGACATTGCATCAATCCGTTCAACGGCAGAAAAATTCCGATTTTCATAAGCGATTACGTACTCGCCGGCTATGGTACCGGAGCCATCATGGCCGTTCCGGCACACGACTCGCGCGACTATGCCTTCGCCAAACATTTCGGTCTCCCGATAATCCCCGTCGTCGAAGGCGGCGACCTCAGCGTCGAAAGCTACGACGCCAAAGAGGGCAAACTCATCAACTCAGAATTCCTGAACGGGCTCGACGTAAAAGAAGCCATCCAGAAGATGTTCGCCGAGATAGAATCGCGCGGACTGGGTAAAAAAAGGGTTAACTACCGACTGCGCGACGCCATCTTCAGCCGCCAGCGCTACTGGGGCGAACCGTTCCCGATATATTATAAAGACGGCATCGCAACTCCGCTTCGCGAAGACCAGCTCCCGCTCGAACTACCGCCAATCGACGACTTCCGCCCCACCGAAAAAGGCGAACCGCCTCTGGCACGCGCCAAAAACTGGTGCACACCGGAAGGATACCCATACGAAACCAGCACCATGCCCGGTTTCGCAGGCTCATCAGCATACTACCTTCGCTACATGGACCCGCACAACGACAAAGGACTCGTCAGCCGCAAAGCAGACGAATACTGGCGCAGCGTCGACCTCTATCTGGGCGGTATCGAACACGCCACAGGACACCTGATATACTCGCGGTTCTGGAACAAATTCCTATACGATCTCGGCTATGTTGTCGAAGACGAACCGTTCCGCAAACTGGTGAACCAGGGAATGATACAGGGACGTTCGAACTTCGTTTACCGCATCAGCGGCACCAACAAGTTCGTATCGTTCGGCCTCAAAGAGCAGTACGACACACAACCCATACATGTCGACGTCAACATAGTAAATAACGACATTCTCGACCTCGATGCCTTCCGCGCATGGCGCCCAGAGTTCGCAACGGCCGAATTTATCCTCGAAGATGGCAAATATGTATGCGGATGGGCAGTGGAAAAGATGAGCAAGTCGATGTTCAACGTTGTCAACCCCGACCAGATCATCGAAAAATACGGTGCTGACACCTTCCGCATGTACGAAATGTTCCTCGGACCGCTCGAACAGAGCAAACCGTGGGATACAAAAGGCATCGACGGCGCACATAAATTCCTGAAACGTTTCTGGCGACTCTTTACACAACGCGAAGGGAACTTCATGATCTCGGACGAAAAGGCGACTCCGGCTGAACTCAAGACACTTCACAAAACCATAAAGAAAGTCACGGAGGACATAGCCAATTTCTCATTCAACACCGCCGTGAGCGCATTCATGATCTGCCTCAACGAACTGGGCGACTGCAACAAACGCGAAATACTCGATCCGCTCACACGTCTGCTTCACCCGTTCGCACCGCATATCACAGAAGAACTATGGACCTCGGCGCTCGGCCATGAAACATCAATATTCGACGCGAAAATGCCAGCATTCGATCCGGATCACCTCGTAGAGAACAGCTTTGAATACCCGGTGTCGTTCAACGGCAAACTTCGCTTCAAGAAAGAGCTTCCGCTCGGCATCCCGAACAGCGAAATCGAAAAAGCCGTACTCGCAGACGACAACGCTGCCAAGTATCTCGACGGGAAAACCCCGAAAAAAATCATAATAGTACCGGGCAAAATCATCAATATCGTGATATAGCAGCCGTGGCTATATCTTAATATGATTCGATTCTCTTTTATTGCGATCGCCACCCAATCAAATGGGTGATGGGCATGCAAAATACACCTGGCTGAAATCTTTGCTGCCGCAATGCACCTCCGCAACGACAGTATGGCAGGAGAGATACGTCAATGACGAACAAATGCAAAATCACGCCAGTCAGGCATGCCCGGGCATCGGATGCATGTATGTTATAAAGGCCATTCCCAGGAATGGCCTTTATAACATACATGCAACACCCTCCACACTACGCGAAAGGCCGTAACAAGCCGCCTACCTGAAATATTTATTCTTGAATATCAGCAGATAAAGTACCCCTATCGTAATGTAACTGTCGGCGAAATTGAAAATCGGACTGAAAAAGACGAAATGATCTCCTCCGACCCACGGGAACCACGAGGGATAGTTCCCTTCAATTATCGGGAAATAGAGCATGTCCACAACTTTCCCATGCAGGAACCCGGCATATCCATGACCCGGCAACACGAAACTCGCCGGCTCGGCACCAGCCACATATATCGTAGGACTGTCGGTGAATATCAGACCGTAAAACGCGCTGTCGACAATATTCCCGAACGCGCCCACAAGTATAAGAACGAAACCCACGATAACACCCGTCGGAGCCTTTTTCTTGTGGAGTTTGACGATATACCACCCTATTATGGCCACAGCCACTATCCGGAAAAGACTGAGAATCAGTTTACCGTAATCTCCGCCTATCTGCATTCCGAATGCAGCACCTGGATTCTCAATAAACCTTATGAAAAACCAATTAGGGAAGACCGTTATGCTCTCGTCGATAAGCATGTTCGTCTTGACCAGTATTTTCACAATCTGATCGAGCAGCAGCAGTCCCGTTATTAGAAAAGCTATTTTTTTCCCCGACATTGTCAATGAATGTTATTGGTTATGCCGGCAAAGATAAGAATTCCTCGATTATTTCTACCTACTCAGAACACCAGTTGGCATTTCACCCCTGTTTTTGGTCGTTTCATGGCTGCAAATAATGTGAATAATAGTAAAGTTTGATCATTTTTTGTACTTTTAGGCGCCTTAGAAACTAATAACCAAATGAAAAAATCTGTAAAATTCGCGGTAATCGTAGCTATTATCGTTTTAATAGCCGGAATGGCACTATTTCCGGTTGTCAAGAAAAAATACGCCGCTGACGAAATAGGCGGCATACCCGGCTCAGAACAGAAATCGCAGGGAAGCGGGCGCCAGTCAGCCCTGACAGTCAATGCGGAAATAATCTCCTATGAAACTCTCGACGACATTTCCCGCGCCAAGGGACGTCTGATACCCGACGAAGAGGTCGATCTTTCGTTCGAAACCTCGGGCAAAATAACCGCAATATATTTCAAGGAAGGCACTAATGTCAAAAAGGGCGATCTTCTTGCAAAAATCAATGACAACCCTCTGAAAGCTGAACTTCAGAAATTGCAGGCACAGTTGCCGCTCGCCCAAGCCAGAGTCCAACGTCAGCAAACCCTGCTGGAAAACGACGCAGTCAGCAAGGAATCGTTCGAATCGGTCTACACGGAACTCGAAAAACTCAATGCCGACATAGACCTCGTAAAAGCGAAACTCGCTCAAACAGAACTCAGAGCACCCTTCGACGGACAGATAGGATTGCGCCAAGTCAGCGAAGGAACATACGTTTCACCTACGACGGTAATTTCCAAAATCACCAAAATAACACCTCTCAAGGTCGAATTCTCAGTCAATGAAAGCCAGGCATACGACATCAAACCCGGTACCCCTCTGCAATTTTCATGGGGCAACGACCAGACAAAGTACGACGCAACCGTCTATGCCGTGGAACCACGTATAGACGAAAACCTCATGACGGTGATGATACGCGCAATATACCCAAATACCGAAGGACATATCAAACCAGGACACTCGGCTACCATAGAACTGCGCCTCTCTCGTTATGAGAATACAATAGCCATACCGAGCCTTGCCGTCATAACCGAACTCGGCAGTGACCAGGTCTACGTGTACAAAAACGGCAAAGCACAGGCCACAACCATCAAAAAAGGCATCCGAACCGAATCGCAGGTCCAGATACTCGACGGGCTCTCGGTCGGCGACACTCTCATTACTACCGGTGTAATGCAGCTCAGAAACGGCATGGACGTCAAACTGAACGAACTCAGCAAATAACAGGAGGAGAGGTACTATGACATTATCGGAAATAAGTATCAGAAGACCCGTCCTTTCCACGGTTTTCATATTAATCATATTCCTTTTGGGATTAATCGGATACCGCTACATTGGTGTCAGGGAATACCCAAATACCGACAACCCGATAATATCGGTAACAGCCAGCTACCCAGGTGCAAATGCCGACGTTATCCAAAACATGATAACCGAGCCTCTCGAAGCAAGTCTGAACGGTATTCCCGGTATCCGGTCGTTAACGAGTTCGAGTAGCCAGGGTTCAGCACGCATCAAGGTCGAATTCGAACTCGATGTCGATCTGGAAACGGCAGCCAACGACGTACGCGACCGTGTATCGCGTGCCCAGCGACAATTACCACGCGATGCAGACCCTCCTACGGTTTCTAAAGCCGATGCCGACGACCAGCCAATCATACAGATATCGGTGCGCAGCGAGACCCGCTCACTCATGGAAGTGAGCGAAATAGCCGAACTTACGGTCAAGGAACAGTTGCAGACCATTAACAATGTAAGCTCTGTTGACATCTGGGGCGAAATGCGCTACTCCATGCGCCTGTGGCTCGACCCCATGAAGATGGCGGCCTACAAAGTCACCCCCATAGAAGTCAAGAACGCCGTTGACCGCGAGAACGTTGAACTTCCATCCGGTTCGATCGAAGGCAACCAGATCGACCTTTCGATACGTACACTCGGGCTCATGAAATCTCCCGAGGAATTCAACAACCTCATAATCCGCGAGGACAATAACCGCATAATCCGTTTCCGCGACATAGGCACAGCCGAAATAAGTCCTGAAAACGTGCGCAACCTTTCGATGGTCAACGGTCTGCCTACGGTGAACGTGGTCATAATACCGCAGCCCGGAGCCAATCAGATAGAGATATCCGACGAAGTACAGCGCCGAGTCGCCCTCATGGAAAAAGACTTGCCGGATGACGTACAGCTCGACATCATTATGGATAATACGAAGTTCGTAAGGGCTTCGATAGCTGAAGTGGAAGAGACCATTATCGTCGCCTTCATACTCGTGACGATCATAATCTTCCTCTTCCTCCGCGACTGGCGCGTGACGCTCATTCCGGTAGTGGTGATCCCGGTTTCGCTCGTAGGCTCCTTCTTCGTAATGTACCTATTCGGATTCTCTATAAACGTCCTATCCATGTTGGCCGTCGTACTGGCCGTAGGGCTCGTTGTAGACGACGCCATAGTGGTGGCGGAAAATATTTACGTGAAGATAGAGCAAGGTATGCGGCCTCTCGATGCAGGTATCGAGGGATCGAAAGAGATATTTTTTGCCGTCATCTCCACCACAATCACTCTCGTTGCGGTGTTCTTCCCGATAATCTTCCTGAGCGGTACGACCGGGAAACTATTCAAGGAGTTCAGTATCGTTATCTCCGGAGCGATAATCATATCGGCGTTCGTGGCCATAACGTTCACTCCGATGCTCGCCACCAAAATGCTCAAACGGCGCGACCGAAAGAACTGGTTCTACCGCGTCACCGAGCCGTTCTTCGACGGCATGATCCGCGGATACGGACGTTCGCTCGCTTTCTTCCTGAAGCATAAATGGATGACATGGCCCATTATCATAGCTACGATAGTGGCGATCTTAATGCTATTCAGTCAGTTGCCTTCCGAGATGGCCCCGCTCGAAGACAGATCGCAGATCACTGCGCGAATCACTGCACCCGAAGGAGCTACTTTCGAATACATCAGAGATTATACCGCCCGTATATACAACATTGTGGACTCCGTCGTACCGGAACGTGAGGTGAATGCCATGATGGCCCGTAGCGGTTCCGGTAATATAACGATACGCCTGCCCGACATCAAGAAGCGCGAACGCAGCCAGATGGAGATAGCTGCAGCTCTATCGGCTGCGGTCAAGGATGAAACGGCAGCCCGAACCTTCATCCAACAGCAATCGACATTCGGCGGACGACGCGGCGGCTTCCCGGTACAGTACGTCATCCGCGCAAACAACATCGAAGACCTCGAAAGAGTTCTCCCGACCTTCATGGACAAGGTAAATACCAATCCTGTCTTCCAGGTAGCGGACGTAGACCTGAAATTCACCAAGCCCGAAATCCAGATCGAGATAGACAGGGAAAAAGCCAAGATGCTCGGTGTAAGTACATCGGACATCGGCCAAACACTCCAGTATGCACTCAGCGGTCAGCGCATGGGCTACTACTACATGAACGGCAAGCAGTATCAGATAGTCGGCGAAATCAACCGCCAACAACGCAATACGCCCGTCGACCTTAAATCCATATACCTGAAGAACGACCGCGATGAGATGATACAGATGGACAATATCGTTCAGCTCAAAGAAACCGTCGCACCGCCTACACTGTACCGCTACAACCGTATGGTGTCCGCCACGATCTCGGCCAGTCTCAACAACGGCTATACCATCGGGCAGGGTCTCGACGAAATGGACAAAATAGCTGACGAGGTACTCGGCGACGGATTCCAGACCACGCTCGCCGGAGAATCTAAAGAGTTCAGGGAAAGTTCGTCGAGTCTTGCGTTCGCATTCATACTGGCGCTTCTGTTGATCTTCCTGATCCTGGCTGCGCAGTTCGAAAGTTTCAAGGACCCGTTGGTCATAATGTTCACCGTACCGCTGGCAGTCGTAGGCGCACTGCTTTTCATGTGGCTCAACGACATCACCTTCAACATTTACAGCCAGATCGGTATAATCATGCTTATCGGACTGGTCGTGAAAAACGGTATACTTATCGTGGAATTCGCCAACCAACGACAGGACGCCCAACTAAACAAACTCGATGCGATAGAAGGCGCTGCAGTACAACGCCTGCGTCCTATCCTTATGACCAGTTTCTCATCGATTCTGGGACTTCTGCCACTGGCAATGGCTTCCGGCGAAGGCGCCAACGGACGTATAGCCATGGGTACAGCCGTTATCGGCGGTCTCATATTCTCGACGCTGATAAGCCTTTACATAATTCCGGCGATGTATATGTATATTTCCACCGACCGCCATAAAAAACGTCGTAAAGCGGAAATACTCGACAAAAAAGAACAAATCCGCAACGAAAAGCTAAAAACATCAAAAGCATGAAGCGTATAATGATATTCAGTGCGGCTTTGCTGTTTCCGTTATTGACGAACGCAGAGGAATCCAAGCCGGCAACCGCAAGCACCGAAATGCATTTATCCTTGCAGCAATGCCTCGCCATAGGACTCGAAAACAATTACGACCTGCGCATAATACGCCAGCAGCAGGAGATATCCGACAATAATGCCACTCGCGGTAACGCCGGATATCTGCCTACGCTCGATTTGTCGTCATCATACAGCGGCACCGTCAACAATACCAAACAGAGCCTGCGTGACGGAGGTACGAACACGAGCAATGGCGTCAACAACAACACTCTCAACGCAGGCCTCGATCTTAACTGGACGGCATTCAACGGGTTCAGCGTGCAGACCACCTACAAACGTCTGAAAGAACTCCAGGCAGTGGGCGAACTCAACACCAGAATGACGGTCGAAGATTATGTCGCTACACTTGCCGCAACCTATTACAGCTATATCAACCAGCTCATCAGCATCAGCAACATGAAACGCTCCATCGATCTTTCGAGAGAACGCTTCCGCATAGCCCAACTCAGTTACTCGATAGGCGTCTTCTCAAGACAGGAATACCAGCAGGCTCAACTCGACCTGAATGCAGATGAATCCACACTCCTAACGCAATACGAGACGATGCATACGCTGCGCACCAGTCTGAACCAACTTATGGGTATTGACGACATGGATCTGCCCGTCATGCCAGCCGATACGATCATCGTTTTCGAAACCGGACTGCAAAAAAGCGACATACAGTCCAGCATGCTAAACGACAATGTCTACCTTCTCGTGGCAGAAAGAGAAAAAGACATAAGCGGGCTGGACATCAAACTGGCAAAAAGCAGCAGCTATCCCTACTTGCGCGTAAACACCGGGTACGGATACACCAAGAACTGGTACGGAAGCGGTACCAACGAGGCACAGCGTACGATGGGGCTGAATTACGGAGTCTCGCTCGGGGTAACACTTTTCGACGGTATGAACAGACGCCGGGAGATACGTAACGCGGAAAAAGAGGCGGAAATAAGCGAATTGTCTTACATGCAGACACAGCAGGAACTGCAAAAGGAACTGTCCGACACATGGATGGCATATACCAACAACATGAAACTCGCCACAACCGAACGCAGCAATGTAGAACTTGCAAGGGACAACTACCGCATAACGATGGAAAATTACAAGGAGGGACAACTCTCCGGGTATGAACTGCGCGCAGCACAGGTATCGCTGCTCGATGCCGAAGAACGTCTGGTATCGGCCGAATACGACACCAAACTGTGCGAAATCACACTGATGCAAATAGCCGGCCGGATTCTGCAATATCTGGAATAGCGGACTACGACACAAACGCTCCCAAAACAGCGATACAGCCAAACGCATCGGATCACTGCAAGCCTTTTCTGCCGGCAGCCGCGTACATCCGCGACACATCCATGCAACACCGCCGGCAGAGAGACTGACAGTCTGCCTAAACGACATAAAAACGAAACAGAAAGATTCGGAACGGTTTTTGCAGATCAACCATAACAGCAAAACACAAAAGATCATGAATTACGAGATCACTCACAATAAGGATACCCACCGTTTCGAAACTATCGTCGAGGGCTGTATCGGCTACGTGGAGTATCATCCGTACCAGGGGACAATCGACATCGTGCACACCATAGTCCCGGCCAAAATAGAGGGACGCGGCGTTGCGGCGGCACTTGTCAAGGCAGTTTATGAATACGCCAGAGAGAACGACCTGAAGGTCATCCCGTCATGCTCTTACGCCATGATCTGGAGCAAACGTCACCCCGAATACAACGAGACAACGGTATAACTGCACAACCCTAAATTAGGTATAAATACCTATCTGAAATACGAATTCTCACCACCCATGCTTCCCGGAGCATGGGTTATTTTTGTTGGGTGAATAGTGTGCCCTTTCCGCAACCTCAATGCAATCGACACAACCGAGGCCGGGAACAAAACACAACGGGACACAAACCAAACGAAATGGGGAAATATTTTGATAAATTGATGGAAGACGTGCGCATGCGCGAAGGGCTGACCTCGTGCATGAACTGCGGCGTCTGTACCGGTGTATGTCCATCGGCCGAATTTTACCATTACGATCCGAGACAGATAGTAAGCATCGTCCAGACCAAGGACGACGACGCCATAGAAGAGCTGCTGCGCAGCGATACGCTGTGGTACTGCGGCGAATGCATGTCTTGCAGACCTCGCTGCCCACGCGGCAATACCCCGGGATATGTCATCCAGGCACTACGCAGGCTCTCGCAGGAACTTGGCTTCTTCGTAGAATCGGAAAAAGGCCGTCAGCAACTTGCCCTTAAACGGACGATCGGAGAAAGCATTCTCGAAACAGGATTCTGCATATATCCCAAACTGATTTCGCCGCAAATGCATCCCGAACAGGGTCCGGTATGGGAATGGATATATGAAAACGATACCAATGTTTACCCTCAATTCACCCCCTCGTACAGAACCCTGGGCACAGGCGCACTGCGCAAGATAGACGATGACACGATGGGCGAATTACACCGCATATTCGAGGTGAGCGGCGGGAAAAGATTTTTCGATCTCATAGAAGAGCATTCCGAACGCAAAGCCAAAGAAATGGGTTACGAAAGTGCCGACCACGAATACTTTATCGATATTTACACGTCCAATTCTGGCGGCCACACTCTGCAATAACGCAGAGAAAACGCACACCCAACCCAAAATTGGTACACGCTCGCAACACGATTAACGGCTGAAAAGAATTTAACACCATGAAACGAAACAGCTGGCAGGAATACCAGAAAGAGATAGCAGACGACAACTATTATTATGTCCGCAGCTGCATCCGGCAGAATTTTTTCCCGGGTTCGGAAAAGGCATTCCTCGACATCATGCGCAACGATGTCGGAAAGAACGTAATCGAAGAGGCAACCCATACCTCATGCACAGGAATAGGCTACCATTCCGACATAGTGCCGATGGAGACCATCATGACGGTCGTGGCACGCCAGTTCGCACTAATGACCGAGGCCGGATTCGAGAATTTCACGAGTTCGTGCATCACCTCTTTCGGCATATATACCGAGATGCTCGAAACATGGAACGAATTCCCAGAAACCGAAGAGAGAACACGCGAATATCTCTACAAAGCTACGGGCCGCGAATTCAAGAAACCTAAAAACCTCGCGCATACATCCGACGTAATGTTCAAACATCGCGAGGCCATAGCAGCAAAGATGAAAAAGCCGCTCATAAACGTCTTCACCGGAAAACCGCTGCGTGTCGTCGAACACATCGGATGCCACTACGCCAAACTTTTCCCGAAAAAAGGAGTAGGCGGCTCGGAATTCCCCTATGTGCTTGCCGGCATGATCGAATCGTGGGGCGGAGAGGTCGTCGATTACCCAGAACGCAGGCACTGCTGCGGATTCGGGTTCCGCAATTACATCGTGCAGGCAAACCGAGGATTCTCAGTGGCAAACTCGCACAAGAAACTGGAGTCGATGAAACCATACAAACCCGATTTCATCGTCACCAACTGCCCCGGCTGCTCCATGTTCCTCGACAAATGGCAATATACCATAGCCGAAATGGAGGGTAACACGTACGGACAGGACGGACGCGGTATCCCGGTGCTGACATATGAGGAAATGGCAGGACTCGTACTCGGATACGACCCATGGCAGCTCGGCATGCAGATGCATCAGGTCGACGTGGAACCGCTGCTCGACAAGATGGGAGTAGTTTACGACCCGGCCGCAAAATACCTCGGCCCCAACGGCAAATTCATCGGCAATCCCGAGCTCGCATCCGTTAACCTCAACTGCACACCAACACCCACAATGCGCACCCTATGACGAAAAAAGTTATCATAATAGGCGGAGGTCCCGCAGGGATGCAGACAGCCGCATCGCTCCTGGAAATGGGCATCAAACCAACCATAATCGAAAAATCGGACAGGATCGGCGGCAAACTCAACGACTGGCATAAACTGTTCCCATCGTTCACCCCGGCGCACGAAGTACTGGAGAGCCTGAAACAAAAGATGAAAGAGGCACGAGTCATTACCGGCACAACAGTGGAACAAATAAATAACGAAGGGGTATCGCTCAACGACGGCAGCATAATGGAGGCAGATGCCGTAGTCGTAGCCTCGGGTTTCAACCTTTTCCGGGCAGAACTCAAGGAGGAGCTCGGATATACCATATACGACAACGTATACACCACAGTCGACATAGAACGAATGCTGAACGAAGGGGAAGTGGCAATGAAGGACGGCCGCACACCCCAACGTATCGCATTCCTGCACTGCGTGGGTTCGCGCGACGAGAAGGTCAACCAACGCCACTGCTCGAAGGTTTGCTGTGTGACAGGGGTAAAACAGGCCATGGAACTCAAAGGGATGTTCCCTCAGGCGGAGGTCTACAACTTCTACATGGACATACGCATGTTCGGACCGGGCTACGAAGAGATGTACCGCAGGGCACAAGAAGAATTCAACATCCATTTCGTACGCGGACGCATCTCCGAGGCGAGCGAAACCATCGACCGCAGAGTGCAGATCAAGGCAGAAGACACCCTAATAGGGCGCCCGCTGAAAATGACCGTCGACATGCTCATCCTTATCGTAGGGATGACCCCGGGCGAAAGTAACCGCGAATTTTCGAAAACTAACGGCATCGAGCTGCAACCGAGCGGATTCGTAGCCCCGGCCGACAACTTTACACGCAACACTTGTTCCAACGCGAAGAATATCTTCTACGCAGGAACCGTCACCGCACCCAAGAACATAGGCGAAAGCATAAACGAAGGAGCTGTGGCAGCACAACAGGTCGCAAAATATTTAAAAGGATTATAATGGACTTCGGTTTCAGCATAAGCCGCCCAAGGGCGATCGACCTCGACAAGAACGATCTGAGCATTTCGCGCAATGCCCTCAAAAAAATGCCCGAATTCCAGGCATGTATAGGATGCGGCGGCTGCACCGCAACCTGCACGGCAGGCAATCTGACCCAATTCAATTTTCGCAAAGTGCATACGCTCGTGCGGCGCGGGGACTACCAAAACGCCTACGACGAAATGAACAAATGCATGCTTTGCGGCAAATGCCGTCTCGTATGTCCGCGCGGCATCAATACCCGCGGAGTGGCGATGATGATAAAACGCCTTCTGAGCGAATACTAAACCTTGATCCAAGTGGAAAACATCAGCACTGAAATACTGCGCTATTACGACCATTTCGTAGTACCGTTTACCGTGGGCGTAATCGTCCTGTTCACGGTCGTGATATATAAATACGTGCGTTGGTTCGTAAAACTTCCGCGTACGGACAAGAGCCTCGTCTGGCATGGACTATTCACCCGTTCGACATTCGACGCATGTGTCGAGGTCGTGTCCGAATCGCTGCTGCACCGTAAGATATTCAGGGTAAATCCTATACTCGGCTACATGCACATGAGTCTGGCTTTCGGGTGGTTCCTGCTGATAGCAGTGGGTTGGCTCGAGGCATCGATGCAACTGAGCGGAATAGTTCCACTTCACGCTCACGTTTTTTACAAGTTTTTTGCAGAACCGGGAGCCAATCATGGAGTATCAGGAGAGATATTGACAAATGTCATGGACCTGCTGCTGCTGTTCGTACTCTCGGGCGTAGCGCTTGCATGGTTCAAACGTATGCGCTCGCGCGCGATGGGGATGAAGCGTGCCACGAAACACACCACGGGCGACCGAATAGCACTGTTCGCACTGTGGTTCATCTTCCCGGCACGTCTGCTCGCCGAAAGCGCCTCGAGCGGACTGAAAGGAATAGACTCGTTCCTTACAGGCAACATAGGACACTGGATGGTCTCGACATTCGGAGTCCAGAATATCGAACTGTTTTCGAGTGTGATGTGGTGGGCATACTCGATACTTCTGGCCGTATTCTTCGTTTCGATGCCTTTCTCGCGCTACATGCATATCTTCACCGAGATTCCGCTCATATTCCTGCGCAAATATCGGCTCCGCAGCACCGAAAAGCAAAAAAGTTACGACCATTTCCAGGTACAGGCCTGCTCCCGCTGCGGGATATGCATAGACCCATGTCAGCTACAAGCCGACGCGGGAATCATGAACGTGCAGTCGGTCTATTTTCTGCGCGACAGACGTTATCACAAACTTACAGGCGCCGTGGCCGAGAATTGCTTCATGTGCGGCCGGTGCGAGGCCAAATGTCCGGTGGGAATAGAACTCAACACCCTGCGTCTGAACAGCCGTGCAAAACTCTTCGACCTCCCCGCCGAAGGACGATACTCCTTTGTCAAGGGGACAGACACGTCGTCGGGTTCGGGGAAGGTCGGATTCTTCGCGGGTTGCATGACTCTGCTCAACCCAAAGACCCTGCGTTCGATGGAGGCCATATTCGACGCCGCCGGCGAAGAGGTATGGTGGGCCGACAGAAACGGCGGCGTCTGCTGCGGACGCCCGCTGAAACTCGCGGGAGAGATAGGAGCCGCTGCAAAAATGATGGAATACAACAAGTCGCTGTTCGAAAAGCACGGCATAACCACACTCGTCACATCGTGCCCCATATGCCTGAGAGTGTTCAGAGAAGAGTACAACCTGCAAGGCATCGAAGTAATTCACCATACTCAATACATTCAACGTCTTATCGCCCAAGGCCGTCTGTCGGTAGAATACAGCGGCGAGGTATTCACATATCACGACCCCTGCGAACTCGGTCGCGGCAGCGGCATTTACGACGAACCGAGGGCAGTCATAACCAGCATCGGCAAACTTTCCGAGGTATCCCAATCGCGTGAAAATGCATTCTGCTGCGGCAGCGGCCTCGCCAACATCACCATAAGCGACAAGGGACAGAACAAGATCAGCGCAGCACTGGCTGAAAAATTCGCAGAAACAGGCGCCAAAACAATCGTGACAGCATGTCCGCTATGCAAAAAGGCCATAGCACGCAACACCTCGCTCAAAGTGGCGGACATATCCGAGATAGTAGCGGGAAGGTTGACCGTAACCACGAACAGCCATCTCGCGAAGAGTCGGATCGAGGAGTCGCCACTTTTACACGTGATGCAATAGATAGCAGCAGAGGATGTCCCAGGACAAAATCAGACAAAACATTTCAGAATTATACAGTGCCGCCATGCCTTTACAATGTCTGTGAAAGATCCGAGAAACAAGAGCCTGAAGTCCGAAACCGATCGGCCGGCTACCGGCCACTATCTCAAGACATATATTATGTAAATTCGGAAATGTTTTTGGATTGTCCGAAAAATATATTATCTTTGTGCCACTATATCGCGGGGTGGAGCAGTTGGTAGCTCGTTGGGCTCATAACCCAAAGGTCGGAGGTTCGAGTCCTCCTCCCGCTACTAAAGAGAGACAAATCGAAAGATTAGTCTCTCTTTTTTCATCAAAACGGCTCTAATAATCTTGTGTCGGCCACAATCCGGTCGAAACAATCTCGAACAAGAATCCAGGTCGTCGAATCAAAAAACATAACAACGACAACGTTTCTTCATTGCAAATATGTAACTTTAGGGTCAGACCTAACAACCATGTCAAATGAAGAAACAATTTGTTTTGGCATTATGCGCTCTCCTAATCAATGCCGCACCTATTATGGCGCAGGCCAAGGAGTATCCCGATCTGACACCCACAGAGTTGTCGTTCCAACGACTTGCGGTAAGGCGCTTCATATTCTCAAACAACATACCCCTCAACGAGTTCGTACCGTCACAGATAGTGGCATTCGAATCCATGCATCCGGCATTTGCCCTGTCGGATGACGACACTCCGAAACCGGACCAGAACTTCAAACCAATAATTGAAAACGGCAAATTGGTCCTCAGTGCCGAATCAGGCAGCAAAGAGGCCAGCATTTATATGGGCGGGGTAAATCCTTACGCAACATACGAGGTAGATATAGAATCGTACTCCCCGGGGGAAGCACAGCCAGAGATCGGTCTCGAGATCGCACGCATGGGTCTGCGTGACAGAATACAGGTAATAGCGCGGTTGTCGGATCAGGACGGCGGCATCTTCCTGCGGCTGTACAAGAACGGAGACATGACAAGAGAAGTCAAATACAGCGACAAGGTGCCGGACGGACCTTTTACGCTCAGAGTACAGTTGCAAGGGCGAACACTCAACATATTCACCACAACCGACGGAGAAACTACCTACATCGGACACGTCTCTCCCAAAGAACATTTCGCCGCGATACTCGATCCGAGGAACATCGATACGGCATCGGACTGCACGTTCAATCTCGTTTCCAACCTTGCCGGCAGGGTCGTTGTCGGAGGTGCACGCTCCTTTCTGTCTTCCGGCATAGGTCAGGCCGACATACGGCTGATCTCGCACGAGGACCTCAGTCCGTATATGGAGGATGGACGACTCTGGTTCACGTTCAGTTGCCGCGGCATCGAAATCGAACAGTCGACACAGGGCGTACTCAGCCTCGATCCTTCGGTCTTCGATATCCGGTTCGAGGGCATGATCGTTTTCGACCATGGTGACGGACTGTTGCGCAACGATTACGCCTCTCACCTGTTCTACGACCGGAACGCCAAGGAATGGAGAGCCTACGTATGCGATTTCGGAGGAACCGCAAACCGGGAAGGTCGCAGCGGAACCGGCCTCATAACGGCAACCTCGCACAAAGATCCACGCAAAGGATTCTCGATAATGACCGCACGGCGTGTCGAACCCGAAAACATAGACGGACACAATGAAGATCCGTGCATATTCTTCGACGAAGAGGCAGGGAAATGGCGACTGCTCACCTCGGCGTTCGTCAACGGCCATATCACCTCCCGCACGTTCGAATCGGACCGATGGGACGGCAAATTCAATATCGTGGCGCCACCCATCGAAACCAACTCCACCGGCACCTCGATACAACGGATAGGAGCAAAATATTATGCCCTCATGGGCGGGCACGGCAACCTGCGCGTACACAGCTACCCCGATCTGAAAGAATTGGGCGAACTGAAACTGAAACTCCAGCCCCACTGGCCCAAGCCCGCCGGACGTGTATGGGCCAGTGTCGTGCCGCTTCCCGCAGGCTATCCGTATCGGTATGTGCTGCTGACAATGGACCGGCCTAACTTTCCCGGCATAAAGGTCAACAACTGGAGTTACGGTGCGCTCTACTTTTACGGCGCCAATCCGGAAAATATCTCATCCCCACGTTACGAATTTTAACCCGTAACACCGGCGGCAAGATTCACATGCACATTTGATTGACAATAAACGGCTCCGACTTGAATCGGAGAACACAGTTATTTAGCCGTCCGGCGCAGTTCGCCCGGCAAGCACACGTTTCGACCTGCGAAAAACACAATCCTATAAAAGCAACAGACCGTTTTTCTGTCTGTTGCTTTTTATCGTCACATAACGGATCAAGATATTGCCACAGCAAGAATTTCACAGGCCACGGTGTTTTGCGTTTTATGCCCCCCATCTTTAGAAATACTCTCGATCAGGCCCCTTCAGTAATGCCGAACAGCCAGTTTATACTCTATTCAGACACGGAATAGAAATTATTCAGTCGCATTTATATTAAAAATAATCCGTAATTATTCGTAAATATGGGAAAAAATGTTTTCTTTATGCCGATGCTTCATTGTAACAAGACAGTTAAATATGAGCGTATTATACAACTTTTGTTGCGTTCTTTAATAAACTTGCCACTACTGAACTACGTACGAATGTAATAACTCTACTCATGAAGCTAATGCACAGGATCTTTTTATGGCTTTCTCATTTGTGAGGCGGCACAGGCCCAAAACACATCGCTGAATCTCCATCAAGCGATCCTGGGAGATACAATTCTTTTCAGATTCGCTCCCGGCAGGCGTATGTTCTGGGCAGATTACAAAGGCAACAGAGAGTCTATTCAGGCGATGACACAATCGATCCGCCAAAACAAATCCTTTATCGAATCGGGCGATGTAAAAGTGCGGGTGCTTGGTTTCTGCTCCTCTCATGAATCCGCCAAGGAGAACCTGGCGACAGCAAAAAACAGAAGCAATCAGGTGAAGTCTTATTTTATCGTTCACGAGGGCCTGAAAGAAGAACATTTTCGGACAACCAACTCCACTCGTCGCTGGCGAGACTTGAAAGATGTAATCGCCGTCGCCTACCTGTTTGAGACCGAAAATCGCAACTCCTCGACCTCTCCGGGAGGTCCGCAAGATACGACATCACGCATCAGTCCTGAAATATCGAATGAGAAGGCCTCTCCGCCCACTCCGTCAACAACAGCAAAGCCCGATCTTCCCGCGGCTGAAAAAGATAACCGCCTCCCCGCTCAAGAGAATTCCCAGGCACAAGCCACAGAAAGAGACGAGTCTGCAGAGGATTCGCGTCCGTATAGACTGGCAATCAAAACCAATATGGCCTATTTGGCAGCTACGGTAGCCAATGTCGGAATCGAGTATAGCTTCGGACAACACTATTCCGTCGACCTACCCGTGATCTACAGCCCATATACGGTAGCCCGGAATTATAGATTGCGTTTTTTGGCGGTTCAACCGGAGGTGCGCTACTGGCTGCACAATCCGATGCAGGGCCATTTCTTTGGAGCGCATCTCAGTCTGGGAACTTTCAATATCTCCGTCGATTCCAAGACCCGGTACCAATCTCCCGACGGTTTTTACGGCATAGGACTCAGTTATGGATATGTACTCCCGCTTACCTGCCGCTGGGCAGCCGAATTTACAATCGGAGCAGGGTATGCCCACACAAAATACGACAGCTACTACAATATTCCGAATGGAGCCCGCTATGAGAAGGGAATCCACCATAATTATTGGGGCCTTACCAAAGTCGGAATCGGATTGGCATACAGGTTCGGCAAATAAGTTCAAACGGCGTTATGAGAACAACAATAGGATACATTGCTGGACTCGCACTTTTGGCGGCGAGTTGCAACCACTCCATACTGGAGTATCCCGAAAACGGAGGTATCGATCCGACAATGGTCCACGTGAACCTGACATTCGCGGTCGATCCGACCCTCGAACCCTACTCCAAAGCAAGTATGGATGCCAGGACAGAAGATATTCAAACGCACGACGTCCGCTGGATCGTCGAAATATTTCGTGATGCCATTGACGGGAAACCCGTCGAACAGCGAATCATGAATTGCGATCCGGCTTCAGACGGGTACCATACGATTGATATGGAATTCGACCTAAATGCCGCAAAATATAAGGTCGTGGCCTGGATGGACTATGTCGATGACGGATCTACGGATGATAAATATTATAGGATTCAATCGCTATCCTCGATCAACATTCTCGAAACGGAGAATTATATCGGAGATGAAGAGCACAAGGACACCTATGTCGGTAATGAAGAGCTCGATCTGACATCTTATCGCGATCAATGGGGCCAAGATGTAAAACACACCATTATTCTGGAGCGGCCCATGGCCAAGATCGAGTTTATCACGACCGACGTGAATAAGCTGCCAGACGAATCGGCAGGACCAACAGGCCAAAGCGTAACCCTGGAACCCGATCGGATGGGGAACACCCGAACCGATCTGTCTTCTTGGCAGGTCGAGGTCGAATATGCAGGATATCTCCCATCGGGCTTCAATGCCTATACGAACAAGCCCAACGATGCGCAGGAAGGTGTATCGTTCACCAGTACGATGACCGCCATATCTGACCAGGTGGCCCGTTTCGGGAGCGACTATATTTTCGTAAACGGCAATGAATCGGCTGTTTACGTCAATCTGACCATTTTCGACGATCAGGGCAACATAGTGAATGAGGTGCAAGGTGTCGAGGTACCCATCGTCCGCGGCAAATTGACAAGTATCCGAGATGAATTCCTGACACAGGACTTTACCCCAGGCATTGGAATAGATCCCGGTTTTGACGGGAACATTAATGTTGTAATTCCGGATTAAAACATGCTGAAGATGAAACTTACACGATACATTTTATTGGGCTGGGCAATACTCGTTTCAGGTTCATTTACCGGATGCCAAACCGATCCCGAAACCCTGCCTGAACCTCAACCGGTGAAAGGAGTGATAGCCGTGCGGTCTAATGTGGCTATGGAAAACGAACCCTCTCAACCCTCCTTGTTCGCCCTCCACACGAGAAACAACGATCACGAACCGCTGGTCTATACCCTGGAGGTCTGGACCCGGGAAACACCCCCCCCGTTGCATGCTGCACAAGACCGCGAACGGCAGTATGTCAGGAGGCGCTGAATTCGAAATCGCTTTGATTCCCGGGAGTTATGATTTTCTGTTCTGGGCCGATTACGGAAACGGGCATTATATCACGACCAATCTGCGAGAGGTAGCCGTAACAACCGACTCCTATCGCCCCGGTGCGCAGAACGATGCTTTTGCATGTGCCCTCAAACAGATGGAATGGAATGGGAATACCGTATTCAACGCCACCTTGAAACGCCCCGTAGCTCGGATGAATATCCACAACACCTCAACCTTCGATCAATCGAATACGGTTTCGATGATCTATGAGAAACTGTATACGGTTTATGACGTATTGACCGGTGAAGTGTCGGCTCCACGGCAAACCCAGAGAGTCTCTTTCCCGGAAACGGAGGTAGGCTCTACGCTGATCGGCGAGGATTTCATCTTCATACCTGCCGAAGGAGGATCCATATCGTTCTCGGTTTCTGTCGGGGACATTACAAAAACAGCCGAAGACGTGCCTTTAAAATCCAATCACAACACCAATATCTACTGCTCATTCTAACACCTAAACATAGCACTATGAAGAGATTAACATTCCTTTCGCTTTTTATGGGACTTTTAGCAGGCCTCGTATCCTGCCAGAAGGATGACAGCAAACCCATAGAACAGAATCCGCTCACGACCTTGACAGTCAGGATTCCTAAAGGACTTCAGACAAAAGCCGCCGCCGATTACGGCCAGGGAGCTCAAATCAACCGCTGCATTTTGGAGATTTATCGCAACGGTCAGCTGTACGGCGACCGTCAGACAGTTGCCGTCACGGGCTCTCAGGCAACATTCAGCGGGCTCCAACTGGTTGCCTCCCAGACGTACGATCTCGTGCTGTGGGCCGACTGCGGAGACGGTCTGACAGACAAGTATTACAACACAACAGACCTGAGTGCCGTTACGGTCAATGCTGACAACAAAACGTATACCGGAAACGACGACGGTTTCGACGCATTCTATGCCAAGGAATCCTATACTGTAGAGGGCAGCTTCTCCAAGGAGATCACCTTGCGAAGACCCTTTGGTCAGTTGAACGTTAAAACAAACGACCTGGGGTCGATTGCACATGAGGACCTCAAACCAGCCCAGGTTCGGGTATCGTTCACGTCGATCCCCACCGAATTCAACGTGCTGACCGGAGAGGCAGGAAGTCCGCAACCGGTTACCTATACGGCATCTATTGAGGATGCTACTGCTGGAGAGTTGACGGTCGATTATATTCTGGCAACTCCGGCACAGGCCGAACTGGCTGATTTCTCGATGGTTTTCCTCAGCGCAGACGGCACGGAAATCGCTACCAACGAAAGTTTCCGCAACATTCCGATTCGTCGCAACTACCGCACCAACGTATCGGGGAATCTGGTAACGAAACAGGGAACGATCAGTGTAAAGATAGACTCGCAATTCGAGCAACCCGACATTGACGATTATCCCGAACTCCGCGCCGTACTGGACAACGGAGGCGTCTGTGCACTTACGAAAGACGTGGAAATTGAGGCTCCGCTGGTGATCGAAGGCGACAAGACGGTGGAAATCGATCTGAATGGCCACGATATTATCAATACGACGTCGCTTCCGGACACTTCGGATCCAAGATACGGCAACACGACTGCATTCGAAGTGAGAGGTGATGCTACTTTGAATATCAGAGGCGAAGGCAATGTCCATGCGATCAGCACCAACCCGAATGAAGACGGATACCGTATGGCTGTGTATGCCTATGGCAATGCAAAGGTGAATATCTACGGCGGCAATTTCTACAACGACCAGGATTACAACGACCATAATGCCCAACTCGATCTTATTTATGCAGACCAGAATGCCGTTATCAACATCTATGGCGGTCGGTTCGAGTCGTCGAGCGCCAGTAGTCGCGGTTATTGGGTGCTGAATCTGAAAGATAATTCTAATGCAGCCATTAACGTTCACGGAGGGACCTTCGTGAATTTCGATCCGTCGAACTCCATGACGGAAAATCCGGTTAAGAACTTTGTGGTAGCAGGCTCCACCACCGTTAAGCTCAGTGAAACTCCGGCACCCAACAGAACCTACGAAGTTGTTCCTGCAGGAGGCCAGACAAGTGTCCCGGTTGAGGTGGATGATGCCGCGAGTCTGACCCAGGCACTATCCAGTCCGGTTGTGGCTCAGATTGCCGTAACATCCGACATAGATCTCAGTGCCGCAAGTGTTGAGGATCTCACCTTCGCGGAATACAAGACCATCGAGATCGAAGAGGGTACAACCATCAAGTTGGGCAACAATAACAGAATGACCGCCGAAAACGGCCTCACCCTGATCGGAAAAGGAACAATAGATAACACATCCGAATACAATAGTTATCTTGGAAAGGGGTATCCAAAATCGTTGATTCATGTGATGTCCGGAGATTGCATTATCGACGGAGTTACGCTGATTAACGACCCGGACTATCATTGGCATGGCGCAGCCTCTACCATTCCATATAATAGCGCGGCCATATCATATTGGAACGATGCGAATATAACCATCAGTAACGCCCGGATCATTTCAGGAGAATTCACCATCTGCGGAATGGGACGTGATGTTGGTTGCTTCAGGCGAAATTACGCTTACCGACAGCTATTTCGAGTCAACCTCTTCCAGTAAAAACAATGGCGAAAACTGGGCTTATGCAATGCGCCTGTACGGATCGAAAGTACGGATCGACAATTGCGAGGTCAAGGGCATTCAGGGCGCTGTATCGATCGAAGGTTGCCAGGATGCAGTCATTAGTAGCGGCAAATACTACACCGTAAACACTCCGGGAAACACCGATGCTTTTTATGCGTTATACATCACCAACGATGCAATCGTGACGATTAAGGGCGGAGAATTTTCGGCAGCCAATGACCGTTCCGGAGGATTGCCCATCGAAGGGACAAGTGCCGTTGTATCGGGCGACAATGATGTTGACTTGCCGACAGGAAACGTCATTCTGCAGGGCGGTAAATTCAGCGGGAAAGCCTATAATCATGTGACCCAGGTCGTTTACGAACCGGCCAGCGGTTACAAATGGCAGGCTTTAACCGACAGCGACAACCTGAAATGGGAGGTTGTCGCAGAAGAATAGCAAAAAAACAGACAGTCACTACCGACTGACATCCGTTAATTTGTTGTGTGCGATATCGCTCAGACGAGGCTCCAAAAGCCAGAATTCAAGCGCATAATCGCAACATACACATAAAAAGGTCGAGGAGCTGAAACTCCTCGACCTTTTTAGATATAGCGGGTTATCATGACACACGCCCAGAAGCGCCGATCGGCACACCGAATACATAAAATGACCGGCTGATCCACGGAATTGCTCTGCAAACGTTTTTTTCAGCCATGCCGGCATCTAAAGAATTGTTGCCATTGCCGAAAAGTGATGCGACTCCTTCTCCACCGGAATGTCAAACACAAATGCAGGAAGCGGACAACAGAGTTGTGTCTTTCCGTACCGTTTCGTTGTCTCTCCCTCGCTCCAAAAAAATGTAACAGGTCGAAGAATCGACCTGTTACACAATATCTACGGAATACCCCCGGAGAGATTTTCCGTTTGCTGAATCTGACGGAGGTTCAGCTAACTGAATATGATGGTTTTGTTTTTATATACCAATATTTTTCGTGCGAGGTGTTTTTCCACGGCGTGCGACAGGACAATCTTTTCGAGATCCTTGCCCTTTCGGACAAGATCGTCCACGGTATTCTTATGCGATATTCGCGCTATATCCTGCCCTATAATCGGACCGGCATCCAGAACCGACGTAACGTAATGCGCTGTGGCTCCGATCAGTTTCACGCCTCTTTCATACGCTGCGTGATAGGGCTTGGCACCAACGAACGCCGGCAAAAAAGAGTGATGTATGTTTATTATCCTGTTGGGGAAGGCATCGATCAGAAGATCGGGCACGATTTGCATGTAACGGGCCAGTACGAGAAAATCGACACCGTTTTCACGCAGCAGATCCAGCATTTTGGGAGCCAGTTCTTCCCTCGTATCCTTGTTCACCGAAAACTCGTAATAAGGAATGCCGAACATATCGGCCACTCTCCTCATATCCGGATGGTTGCTTATAATGAGCGGAATATTTACCTTCCATTCGCCGGCCGTATAACGGGCCAGCAGATCGTAAAGGCAGTGCGACATTTTCGAAACGAATATCGCCATTTTCGGCACATAGTCCGAAAAATAGAGCCTGTAAGACATCTCGTATCGTTCGCCGCAACATTCGTCGAAACGCCCCTGGATCTCGTCCGAAGGAATAATGAACCCTTCGAGACTCCATTCGACCCTCATGAAGAACACTTTCTCGGTCGAATCGGTATGCTGGTCGAGATATAAGATATTCCCTCCGTTGCTCGAAAGAAATCCGGTAACTGAATGTACTATTCCCTCCCTGTCTGGACAGTGGATAAGCAATATTGCTGTTCTGTGGTCTGTCATTGTATGTCTCGTGTATATCTTGATAAAGTTAATAAAATATCCCCTTTTTGCTGAACACCGTATAACCAAAGTTGAACGTAAGGAACCAGTTATTCTTTTTAACGTCGTACTTTGAAACCGAAAGACTGGCCGCACCGAAAATGGTCTGCAAAACAAGCGTACAGTCGAAAATGTAGCGTACGTCCTGCTTTATGTTGTCTATTTTTTGTTTGTGTTTGTTCGGGAGAAAAGCATAGGCGCTGGTACGCAGATAAAGGTTATCGTTGACGTGAAATATCGGAATCAGGCCTCCTGCCGCATACATGTCGCTACGAAACTCCTTCATATAGACTATCTTGCTGTGCGGCGTGGGAGTAAATGCCGGTGACGATATATTGGTTGCGTAACCGTTGCTGAAATCGGGTTTGTTGGTTGCTACGAGGTCTACCATATAGCCCAACGACAGCCAATTCACAGGTCTCGACGAGAAATAGTGTTCCCGCATGAACTTCATCCCGATCCACGAACGACGATTCTTCGAACGGGACTGTCCCAGACTTGTTCCGCTTATGCCGGGAACGAATTTCTCATTGCCGAGCACACCGATTATTGATATTTGCTGATATATCCCTTTGGTGGGGAACTGAGCGAAGTTCATGCTCTTGCGTTCGAGCTCGAGTTTTGCGCCCACATACCGCAACTGGGTTCTATCCATCTTGTCGCCGGAATTATAACCATCGTGCTGGAAATAAAGAAACTCGTTCATGCCAGAATTGAACCTCAGGTTAAGTACCGAGTGACGAGAGAAGGGCAGTCCAACAGAGGCCGTGGCATAATAATCGCGTAACTTGGAATAGGCGATATCGTTCCCTTTGGTCAGAAAGCCCGTGTTCGAACGGAAATAGTCGTATGAATTCACCACTCCGCCATAATCGACATACAACGGCGTTTTTTTGACGAAATCGTGACGACCCGTGAGCGAAGCCGCCGAATAGAGCGTGCTGAGATAACCGTCGAGATTATAGCTGTTGTCGCTGCGGCCCATGGTGCGGTATTCCAACCCTATATACGCTTGATTGAGAGCCGTAGAAGAGATATTGCCCCCAAGCATAAGTTTCAGACTGGGTTTGACCTTCAAGGGAAGGTGCAGACGGAATTTACCGGTCTGCGTATTGTACTCAACCGTAGGGTAGTCGGCCTCTATCTCCCCTTCTGCGAGAATCTTGAAATACTCGTAACGGAAACGATCGAAGTCATATGTCTCTTCCATATCCTTGAGCCCCAGCATCCTGCGCACATATCCTCGTTGATCGCTGGTCAGCCCCTCGATAACATACTCTTCGAAATCGAGCGGGGGAAGTTTCTCCTTGAAGTTTTTCCTCTTGACACTAAGATCGAAAGGTGTAACGCGGCGTTCTATTTTCGCTTTGATTTCCTCCATGCTTGCAAGCGCATCATGGTAACCCAGTTCGATGATCTGGGAAGCCTTGTCGAAATCCATCATCGAAAAATTGTTCAGGTCACGGACAATGGCAATATCGCTCTTGCGCGGAAGCCGGTAATCCGTATGCAATGTGGTGAGTGCAAAGACCTGTTCAATCATGTCGTCACCCGGCCGTTCTCCACCTCCGACAGCCTTGCTGCCGATAAGTATGTCCGGTCCGAAATCATCCATAAGAGGCTTCCACGGAAAATTATCAAAAATACCGCCGTCGTAATATGTGAGCGAATCGCTGTGTATCGGACGGAACATAAGCGGAATGGTCATCGAGGCCCTTACCGCTTCACCCACATCTCCATCCCGAAAAACTACGGCTTTGCGACGAACCACGTCCGTGGCCACACACCGAAACGGAACGAACAGATTGTCGAAGTTTTGTCCGCTGGCAACTGTCGCCTGAGCAAAAAACTCGATGAAGGCCATATCCAACTGGTTACTGGCCACAAGACTCCAGGGCATGGCGATTTTTTTGCTGTACTTGGGATCAAAACGAAGGGTAAGCATCGCGGCATTCTCGCGCATCTGTTTGAAATAGAACTTGTATTGATTCTCAATACGACCGGTCAACCAATACTTTACCTGTTCGGATTCGAACAGTCTTTCCATTTCGTCGGGCGACATGCCGGTAGCGTACAATCCCCCTATGATAGCCCCCATAGAGGTCCCCGAAATATAATCAATCGGAATCCCGTTCTCTTCAAGAGCTTTTATAACCCCTATGTGGTAAAGCCCCTTGGCACCGCCGCCGCTGAGCACCAACCCTACACTTTGCGCCCAGCACGCGCAGGGAACAAGCAAAAAGAGGCAGAGAATACACCATTTGATGCGGGGCATACGCAAATTATTCTTAACTTTGTGATCATGTGCCGAAGTAACGGCAACAGTTTGTAAAAGTAGGCATTAAGCAATAAAATTCAAAGGATGATCGACAAAATTACCGACCTGTTGCGAAGGGTCGAAGAGTTTAAACCCAAGGCGGAAGCAGAAGTGGAAGAGTTCCGCATCAAAATACTCGGAAAAAAAGGCGAACTTAACGCCCTTATGGAAGAATTCAAGACCGTCTCTCCGGAGATGAAACGCGAACTCGGACAAAAGCTCAACAACCTGAAAAACCGCGCCATAGAACGCGTGAATGAACTGAAAACCTCGATCAAGAATTCATCGGCATCAACCTCGACGATCGGCGACATGAGCCGTCCGGGAACCAACGACCCGATGGGAACACGACACCCAATAGCGATAGTCAAGAACGAAATTCTGGCTATTTTCGAACGCATGGGATACACTGTCGCCAGCGGACCCGAAATCGAAGACGACTGGCACGTATTCTCGGCTCTCAACTTTCCGCCCGAACACCCTGCACGCGACATGCAGGACACCTTCTTCATCCAGCGTAACCCAGACATCCTGCTGAGAACACACACAAGCTCGATACAGGTTCGCACAATGGAGACAAAAAAACCGCCTATCCGCGTGGTCTGCCCCGGGCGCGTCTATCGCAACGAATCAATCTCATACCGCTCGCACTGCATGTTCCATCAGGTCGAAGGATTGTATATAGACGAAAATGTTTCGTTCGCCGACCTGAAACAATCGATAGAATACTTCGCCAAAGAATTCTTCGGCGAACAGGCCGTTATCCGTCTGCGCCCCAGCTATTTCCCCTTCACCGAGCCATCGGCAGAAGTGGATGTGTCGTGCGTGCTTTGCGGCGGCAAGGGCTGCCCCGTATGCAAACACACCGGATGGCTCGAGATTATGGGATGCGGAATGGTAGATCCTAACGTCCTGGAATCATGCGGCATAGACCCGAAAAAATATACCGGTTTCGCATTCGGAATGGGTATAGAACGTAGTGCAATGCTCAAATACGGAGTCAAGGACCTCAGATTGTTCTTCGAAAACGACGTAAGATTCCTGGGACAATTCGACTCGGCCCTATAAAACGAACATTCATGAAGTTGCGAAAAGTTGCCCTGTTATTGATTTTTGCCGGACTCGCGGCAGCGGGTTCGGCTGCCGACAGGCGCGAACAGACAACCCGGTCGCAACAAATCCTGTCCGACACATCGGTCGAAAATTACACAGGAAAGGACAAGGTCCTCTTCCTGTACAGCGAGGGAATCAAGAATGCCGAGATATACGATGATACGGCAAAGGCGATATACTATTTCGATGCCGCCATCGCTGCCGATCCGTCATACGCTCCGGCATACTACCACGCCGCCTCGGCAATAGGGCAGACCGACCCAAAACGTGCATTGGAATACTGCCTCGCCGCCAACAGACTCGACAGTACCAACCAATGGTACCGCACCCAACTCGGACGACTCTACCTGATCAACGAAGAGGTGGAGAAAGCCCGGGTACTTTACGAAAATGAAGTCAAACGCAACCCTCGCAACCCCGAGAACTACAGCATGCTGGCAATGATATACCAATTCAATCGCCAGCCATACAGGGCCATCATGCTGCTCGACTCGGCGGAGACATATCTCGGCAGAACGGACATGCTCACCGGCTACAAACGCGAAATACTCATGTCTGTTGGCCTCTACGATCGGGCAATCGCAGAAAGCGAGGCAATGATCCGCGACAACCCTTACGACTACAGCAACTATCTGGCACTGGCGGAGATATATGCCGCGACCAACAAAGATTCTCTGGCAATGGCCAATTTCGAGGCGGCCAAGGCAATAAATCCGGAGGGAGTCGACATCCTCAGCGCACTCAATGACTATTACATGTCCCGGGGCGACATGCAGAACTTCTTCTCGACCGCCAAGGAACTAATACTGAACGACCAGATTCCGCGCGATGCAAAGTTGCGATTTTACGAAGAATTAGTCCGCAACATGAACTTCTATCGCGAGAACTTCGCACACATAGACGAACTGGCAGGACTTCTACTGGTAAAATACCCCAAGGATTTCGAAGTAATGAGCCTCTATGCCCAAAACAAGATAAATTCGGGCAATCTGGAGACCGCTCTCGATTTCTATAAGCGCATGCTCAACGACTCGACTCCCGACATAAGGGTCTTCAACATGGTGCTCGACATGGAAGCCTTCCTCAACCGTGGAGACTCGGTCGCCAAATATGCCGTTATCGCCCAAGAGTTTTTCCCGAAAAAGCCGGAACTCTACATCCGGCAAGGCCAGGCGTTGGCTCACTATATGCAAAAAACCAAAGAGGCAGTCAGCTCGTTCAAAAAAGCAATGAAACTCGTACAGACAGACTCTGCCCGATCGACAATATACGGCATGATAGGAGATGCATACCAATACGGAGGAAAACTGCGCAAATGCATCGGCAGCTACGAAAAAGCTCTGCGCCTGTGGCCCGAAAACATACTCGTGCTGAACAACTACTCCTATTTCCTCAGTGAACAGGACAAGGACCTGAAACGGGCTTTGGAAATGTCTAAAAAGGTGATGGAGTCGGAACCGGGCAATGCCACCTATATAGACACCTACGGTTGGATACTTTTTAAACTGGGGCTCTACAAAGAGGCTAAGGAACAACTCGTTCGGGCCATTTCGCTCGACTCAACCGGGAGCGAAGAGATATTCCTCCACTACGGAGACGTACTGCATGCCTTGGGCGAAGATTTCCTTGCCCCGATATATTGGCGCAAGGCTCTCGATGCCGGATATGACAAAGAGGAAATAGAAGAACGCCTCAAAAAGCTGGAACAACAATGAAAACACCACTAAAATACATTTTACCGCTTTGTCTGACAGCGCTGACATTCGCGGCGCATGGACAAACGACCATAGAACAATGGCGCGAAGTCATGCGCAAGTACCAGGAGGAGAACCGTATCATCGACGACCTGCTCAAGAATGCCAACAAAGAACGCCAGATCACCGAAAACGAGCTTAAAATTACCCTCACACGTATCGACAACAGCCGGAAAATAGTGACCTCGCTCGACAGGCAGATCGAAGAACGCAACCGCCGGGCAGGTTTGATGAACGCTACCATCAACCGCCTCGAGGTAGACCAGAAAAAACTTCGGACCGAATATGCCGACATGGTCAGGGCAGCATACAATAACTATAAACTCAACAATTTCCTTCTGTTTCTTTTCGCTTCCGATGACTTCAACGAAGCCACAAAGAGAATCTATTTCATGCGCCGCTATAACCGCCACAGAGAGGAAAAAGCAACCCAGATCAAAAACGTCACAGACAGCCTCGCCGTTGTAGTGGACGAACTCAAGAATGAACTGGCCGAACTCGACAAAACCAAACAAACACGAAATAGCGAATTAGCAATTCTGCGCAAGACCGAGAAGGAACACCGCATTGCAGCGGATGACCTGAAAAAGAGACAACGTACGCTTTCGGACGAAAAAAAGGCTAAAGAAAAGCTGATAGCCGCCGCCCAACAGAAAATATCCGAACTCGTTGCCGCCGAAGCAAAAAAAGCCAAGGGCGAAGTGCTCTCCAATGAACAACAGGAGTACATGACAAAACTTACGGGACGCTTCGACCAGAATCAGGGGAAACTTCCCTATCCGGCCAAAAACGGCGTTATCATAGAAAGTTTCGGGGCATCGCAGGCTGGCAGCATGAACAAAGGCATCAAGATTGCCACCTCGCCAGGACGACAGGTGGACTGCGTTTTCGAAGGAACAGTCTCAACCATCTTCCCGATATCAGGCGTCAACAACGGAATCATAGTGCGTCACGGCAACTACATGACGGTCTATACCAACCTCGTCTCGGTAAGCGTCAAACCGGGCGACAAGGTTGCCCTCAACCAGAAACTCGGAACCCTCCCGGCCGGCGACGACAAGGACAACCACTATCTCCATTTCGAGATATGGCGCATCAACCCGACCGGAAATCCGACCGCACTCAATCCTGAATCGTGGTTGAGCAGGTAATTCATACGACTAACTCCATACCGCAATGGCCATAAGATTCTATAATGAAGATTGCAACTACGTGCTGAAAGGCAAACGTCTTATAAGTACATGGATCCGTGCAGCAATCGAAGAAGAGGGATTCGCAACGGGAGACATATCTTACATCTTCTGTTCGCCCGAACGCCACATCGAGATCAACCGCAAATACCTCGGACACGACTACTACACCGATGTCATAACTTTCGATTACAGCGGTGCCGGACAGAACTCGAAAAGCGCCAATCCTGTATCGCGCGGGACCGACCGTACCGCAGCGGGTAGCGGAGAAGCCGAGCCCGAAACGGAAAATCCGTTTACCGGCTCAAAACACAGCAAGGATCATCCACGCCTATCCATCAGCGGCGATATATTCATAGATCCAGCCACTGTGGCCTCCAACGCGGCGGAATATGGAGCCACCCCGAGAGAAGAGATGCTACGAGTACTCATTCACGGTGTTCTTCACCTTTGCGGATACAAGGACAAAAGCGAAACGGAAGCACGCATAATGCGCAAGAAAGAAAATTATTATCTCGCCAAATATCAATAGATATGGAACAGTACAGGGCTTCGACTTCGAGGTATGAATCAATGTCTTACCGGCGCTGCGGCGGAAGCGGAGTGATGCTGCCGGCCATATCGCTGGGGCTGTGGCATAACTTCGGCAGTGTCGACAACTATGACAATTACAGTCAAATAGCATTCGCGGCATTCGATAACGGGATAACACATTTCGACCTGGCCAACAACTACGGCCCCGAAGCCGGAAGCGCAGAGGAAAACTTCGGACGTATACTGCGGAACGGACTCGGCGCCTATCGCGACGAACTGATGATATCGACAAAGGCAGGCTATTACATGTGGCCCGGACCGTACGGCGACTGGGGCAGCCGAAAATACCTGATTGCCAGCCTCGACCAAAGCCTCAAGAGAATGGGACTCGATTATGTCGACATATTCTATTCGCACCGTCCGGACCCCGCCACTCCGCTCGAAGAGACCATGGGTGCATTGTCCGACATTGTCCGCCAAGGCAAGGCCCTTTATGCAGGGATATCAAACTACAATCCCGAACAATCCCGCCGGGCCATCGAGATACTGAAGAAAAACGGTACGCCGTGTCTGATACACCAGGCAAAATACTCTATGTTCCAACGCTCGCCTGAAGACGGACTGCTCGACACGTTGGCCGAAGAAAACGTAGGGCTGATTGCGTTTTCGCCGTTGGCACAAGGAATGCTCACCGACAGATACCTGCACGGTATACCGGCTGATTCGCGTGCCGCCAGAGGAATGTTCCTCAAAAAAGAGCAGATAACGGAGGAAAAACTCAAAAAAATCAGACAACTCAACAAGATAGCAGAATCACGAGGACAATCGTTGGCGCAAATGGCCCTGGCATGGCTCCTGAAAGACGATCGTGTAACCAGCGTACTGATTGGCGCAAGTTCGGTGAAGCAACTTAAGGACAACCTCGCAGCAATGGAGAACACCGGCTTCCCGTCAGATCAACTCACCGAGATCGACCGGATACTCAAGGAAGACTGAAAATGCCGACAAACAATACCTACCTACTTGAAAAGGATACGAGCCAAATTCCTCTGCAAACAATCAGGCAAAGCCACCCCAAATTGGGATGCGGACGGAGGGAGCAAGCAAGCGATGGATTCTGACCTGACGTCATAATATTAAAATCCCGCAAAGCACAGACCTCCCCAGAAGGCAGTAAAATAACAACCCAAAAGGATTATTTCTCGCACTCCTCGGCAGGTATCTTGACGGTTTCTATGCCCACTTTGCGAAGAAGTTCGAGACCATCCTCCGAATGGTAATCGTCACAGTAAACAATGCGGATTATACCAGCCTGGATAATCAGTTTGGCACACTCGATACATGGCGATGCCGTTACGTAAAGAGTAGCCCCTTCGCTGCTGTTGGCACTCTTGGCGACTTTGGTTATGGCATTGGCCTCGGCATGAAGAACATAAGGCTTGGTCTTCCCCATATCGTCTTCACAAACGTTCTCAAATCCCGAAGGAGTGCCGTTATAGCCGTCCGATATGATCATTTTATCCTTCACGATCAACGCTCCGACCTGCCTGCGGACGCAGTAGGAATTCTCGCTCCATATACGGGCCATCCGTATATACCGGATATCGAGTTGACGTTGTTTTTCTTCCTTGTATCCCATAGCTGTAATTTTTACATCTTGTCGTCCGCCGCGCTAAAATAACCTCAACTGGTCAACAGAGTGGTTGAAACTGCGCCTGTGTTCATCGGTTATGCCGTATTCCGCGATAGCAAGCCTGTGCTCTTTCGTAGGATAACCCTTGTTGCGCTCCCAACCATATTGCGGATACCGTGCAGCCAATCTGAGCATATACTCGTCACGATGGGTTTTGGCCAGTACCGATGCGGCTGCTATATTGGCATATTTGCCGTCACCCCCTACGATACACCTGTAAGGTATCTCGAGCGATGTGCGAAACCTGTTGCCGTCGATAAGAAGCATTTGGGGCGTTACCTTCAGCGCCTTGACTGCTTCGCACATGGCTTCGAACGAGGCATTGAGAATGTTCACGTGGTCTATGCGCTCGGGAGAGACGCTTGCCACAGCCCATGCTACCGCTTCGGCCTCGATTATCTGCCGAAGCGCATTCCTGTTCTTCTCGCTCATCTGTTTGGAGTCGTTCAGCAAAGGGTTATGAAACCCTCGAGGCAAGATAACTGCGGCAGCGAAAACCGGTCCCGCAAGGCATCCACGACCGGCCTCATCGCATCCGGCCTCGACTAAATCATTCTGAAACGAAGGCTCCAGCATAGTCAATCAATACTTTTCCCGCATGCAACACTACATGCGGGAAAAGAGCTTTATTTAAGTCCTATCGAAACAAAATAATCATCTATCTTATTGGCCTGCTCGTCCTGCCCGTAGGTACTGGCCAACAGATACATCATATGCAGCCACGTCACCTTCTCTTCCAGTTCGGGCATTACCATATCCTGGGTCGGGCCATCGAACAATCCGCGTTTACCGCTTATGCTCCGTTCCGGGAAACGCAGGAAATAAGTTATATACTCCTTGCATATATCAGAGAACTCTTCGAGCAGGGCATTCCCCTTATCTAATTCTCCTGCCTTGTAGTAATTCTCGATCAAGGGTGCAGTGTTGTAGTAATCGTAACCGACCTGTTTGCTCGGAAGCATCTCCAATGCCCTGTCCAGAGCCTGTACGGCACGTACGGTATCCCCTTCTGCCAGCAAACCTCCGGCCAGCCTTGCGAAAGCCTGTCGCGAACGAGCGGAACCAATCATGTGTCTTGTATGGAAATCACTGTATACGCGCGGATCTTTAAGGTTGGACCAACGGAACTGCTCCATAAGACGCGGATAAAGATATTCGGTGTCTACACGTCCGAATTCAGCATTATTGTCATTAATGATCGGAACGAGTCTGTATGACGATCCGTCGAACTGCAGGTAGTCGGTCAAGCCGAAGTCGGGCAGGAAATGTATCTGCGTAAAGAATATCGGGCGTTTCCAGTCGAAATTAGCCAACAGGTCGAGGAACATCAGCTCATTGCGCACCAGATGATCTTTATTGAGCGTAATCACGATAGTATCTTCCATCAGATGAGCGTCTTCCGGCTTAACTATCCCGCTTTCGACGGCATTCTGCTTATTGACCGGCAAAAGCAGTTTCTTGGTAGGCATGTAATCTCTGAATGTTCCATCGGAGAGTTCGACCTGGGTTTGGCGCGAATCGTTCTTGATAAAATTGATGGCATCCTTCAAATTTGCCTGCGGAACCTGGTCGAGTACGTAAATAACCTCATTCGTGTTGTTTACGTATTTGCTGCGGGGCAGCGAAAGCGGAAGTGGATCGGCTTCATTCGATTTCAGCTTCATCTGATCTATGTACCAGTCGGCGGACAGGTAGCTCATGTTCATCACCTTGACATCGGTGCGTACTCCCTCAACCTCCTGATTGTACCACAGCGGGAAGGTATCGTTGTCTCCCGAACATACGAGTACCGAGTTCGGCAAGGTAGCCTCGAGGAAGTTGTATCCGACATCCCTGGCCGTATAACGGTGTGAACGGTCGTGGTCGTCCCAGTTCTGGGCCACGAGTATGCCGGGAACTACGGCACATACAACGATAGCTATGACTGCCGTCGCCACATTGTCCTTCTTCGAGAATCTTAATATAAGATCGCGCAACCACAACACTCCGAAACCTATCCATATACAGAAGGCATAGAAAGAGCCTGCATAGACATAGTCTCGCTCGCGCGGTTCTCCCGGAGTGGTGTTGAAATAGACAACCAGCGCTATCCCCATCATAACAAAAAGCCACATTACCACCACAAAGTTGCGCTTGTCGCGGACGAGCTGATATACGAGACCTATGACTCCGAGCAGGAACGGAAGGAAGAAATAGGTATTACGTCCCTTATTGTTGGCCATTTCGGAAGGCAGATTGTCTTGCGGGCCAAGGTACATCTTGTCTATGAAATTTATCCCCGACAGCCAATTGCCGTCCGTGATCTGACCTGTCGACTGAACATCGCTCTGGCGTCCCACAAAGTTCCACAGGAAATAGCGCCAATACATGAAATTCATCTGGTAATTGAAGAAGAATTTCAGGTTGTCAGCCAAGGTCGGTACTATCACTGCTTTGCCGTCTATCACCTCGCGGCGTCCTTTGATATCGACCCAATTTTTGTAAGCCTGTTCGTGCTGGGAGGAGTAGAGACGCGGGAAGAGATATTTGTACTGGTCCGGATATTTGTATCCGGTAAACATCTCGGCCTTTTGATACCTATCGCCTGCATCGTTCAGGTAATAGGTGTTCTCCGTCAACACCTCTTCAGGAGGAGAGGTATAATATTCACCGTAGAAAAGCGGACGATTGCCATACTGGTCGCGTCCTATCAGACGCTGAAGACCGTAAGGATTGCTCGGGTCGTTGCTGTTCATGGGCGGATTCACAGCCGCACGGATAACAACAGAAGCGTAGGAACCATAACCCAAAAGGATAACCGTAGTGCAAAGCACCAAGGTATTGGCCAAAGAATGTCCTTTTTTATGAGTATAGTACACACCCCATGCACACAATGCAAACAGGGCAACGACAAAGAATACCAGCCCCGAATTGACAGGTAGTTTCAATCCGTTGACGAATATACGGTCGAAGAATGCCCCGACTGAGATCGAATAGGGCATTATGATATAGTTTATCGCGATTATGATCGCCCCCGAAGCAAGCGTAGCCCATACGATCCCTTTTGTCGTAACCTGCGGATATTTACGGAAATAATAGACGAATACCAGGGCCGGTATCGTCAGCAGGTTAAGTATGTGTATCCCGATCGAGAGACCCATCAGATAGGCTATGAGTATGAGCCAGCGGTTCGAGTGCGGCTGGTCAGCCACATTCTCCCACTTCAGTATGGCCCAGAAAACCATTGCCGTAAACATCGACGACATGGAGTAGACCTCGCCCTCAACAGCCGAGAACCATTGGGTATCGGTCCAGCAATATGCCAGCGACCCTATCAGACCGGCACCCAACACCGTCCACATCTGACCTTTGGTCATTTCGTTGCCGTTCCTCTGATAGATCTTGCGGGCGAGGTGGGTGATGCTCCAGCACAGGAACAACACGGTAAAGGCACCGCAGAGCGATGACATGAGGTTGACCATCAATGCGGCCTTTTCGGGCGACGGAGCAAAGATCGTGAAGAAGCGCGCAATCATCATGAAGAGCGGCGCTCCGGGGGGGTGTCCCACTTCGAGTTTATAGGAGGTGGCTATAAATTCCGCACAGTCCCACAGACTGGCCGTAGGTTCCATCGTCATGATGTAGGTGACAGCGGCCACCGCAAAGGCAAACCATCCGGTAATAAGATTGAATTTCTTGTATTCGGTCATTTGTATGTAATTAGTCGGGAAACAGTACGCGATTTTCTCTCCGCTTTCGCCATACCTGCGGAGATCCGGTTATCGCACCGGCAATTATGGCCGTCATGTCGATAACTGCAAAACCGGCGTTTTATTGCCCTGTGTTTAATCGGATTGCGTAAAAACTTCGACTGCGGGCATACGAACCCCAGTCGCAAAGTTGATGCAAATTTAAAAAAATTAACCTGTTGCATATTAATACTACCGGTTATTATTGAGAAAGTTGCTAATTTTACGCTGTTTTAACCAATACGCACGATGAAATCCGAACTCGTTTTATACAACACGCTTACCCGCGAGAAAGAACAATTCAGACCACTAAATCCACCTTTCGTGGGTCTCTACGTATGTGGCCCAACCGTTTACGGCGATCCGCACCTGGGGCATGCAAGGCCAGCCATCACGTTCGACCTGCTGTTCCGGTATCTGAAAGAAGAGGGTTACAAAGTGCGTTACGTGCGTAATATAACAGATGTCGGACACTTGCAGAACGATTCGGACGACGGCGAAGACAAACTCGAAGTCAAAGCCCGACTCGAAAATCTCGAACCGATGGAGGTGGCGCAGTATTACACAGACCGCTACCATCGCGCCATGGACGAACTAAACATCCTACCACCGTCGATAGAACCGCGCGCATCGGGACATATCATGGAGCAAATAGAGCTGGTGCAGGAGATTCTTGACAAAGGATTCGCATACGAAAGCAACGGATCGGTCTATTTCGACGTCGAAAAATACGCAGCTCAACATGATTACGGCCAGCTTTCGGGACGCCGCATAGAAGACATGATCAGCAATACGCGCGAACTCGACGGACAGTCTGACAAACATAAGCCTCTCGATTTCGCCCTCTGGAAAAAGGCCTCGCCCGAACATATCATGCGTTGGAAAGCTCCATGGAGCATCGGATTTCCGGGATGGCATCTCGAATGCTCGGCTATGAGCGTCAAATATCTCGGTGAGGAGTTCGACATCCACGGCGGCGGGATGGACCTCATGTTCCCGCACCACGAATGCGAAATAGCTCAGAACACCGCCGCAAGCGGACACGGCGCAGCGCATTACTGGATGCACAACAACATGATAACCATCGACGGACAGAAAATGGGAAAGTCGCTCGGAAACTTCATCACCCTTGATGAGATGTTCACTGGAAAACATAAAATGTTGTCGCAGGCATATTCGCCGATGGTGATCCGTTTCTTCATCCTCCAGGCGCATTACCGTTCAACCCTCGACTTCAGCAACGAGGCGCTTCAGGCAGCAGAAAAAGGTCTCGCCCGCCTGATGACTGCGATAGAAACAATCGACAAGATCATGCCGGGGGAAACATCGAGCGTCGATGTCGCAGACCTCGAAACGAGATGCCGCGACGCAATGAACGACGACCTCAACTCTCCGATGGTAATATCCGCATTGTTCGACTGGGTGCGAATTATCAACCAGCTGCACGACGGAACTCAAACAATATCGGCCGAGGATCTGGATAGATTACGCAAAATCGTCCACAGGTTCGTGTTCGACATTCTCGGCCTGCGGAACGACGACGCGGCAGAAAAGAACGATCTCGTCGCCCCGCTCGTGGAGATGCTCCTGGGAATACGTCAACAGGCAAAGGCCAACAAGGACTGGGCCACATCAGACAAGATACGCGACGAACTCACCCGTATAGGTATCGAAGTGCACGACCGTAAGGACGGTTACGACTGGAGTCTCAAATAATCCTCCGAGGCCGAAGCACAGGATCATTAACTGTTCCTTCTTGCAGGAAAGAATCGAGAAACTCTTCGGAGATACGACGTATCTTCATGATTATCCTCCACAATCATAAATGGGCAGCCTGTACAAGGCTGCCCATTTATTGTAATAATCGCAGAAAACGAAGTTACGGAAAATTTTCCCGGGCCTCTTTTAAAAAGAGAATAAAATATCAATGTCTGCGTCTTTGGCCTCCGGAACTATTGGTCTGCGGCAAACCACTCGGCAAACGAGGTAGCCGTTTCATGCAACCGCATCGAGTAAAGTCTGACTCGGGAGGGCAATTCCGCCGCAATCATAGCGGCAAAATGCGCTATCATATTCTCGCATGTGGGCTGGTAATCTGAAACTACAACCCTGGAAAAACGACCTGCGAGCATATCTACAACCATCGCATTCGACGGTGTGCGCCTCATTACCAGCGAATGGTCGTACTTGTCTACTATGAGTCTGTTGACTATCTTTTTCAACTCGCCGAAATCCATGACCATTCCGTATTTCGGATCATCGGGATTGTCCGAAGGCTCCCCTACAACGGTGACGAACATCCGGTAGGAGTGTCCGTGAATCTGACTGCACAAGCCGTCATAACCCTCCAACGCATGGGACATCTCGAATGAAAATTCCTTAGTGAGCCTGATTACAGCCATACTCTTAATCTTTGATAAGTCCTACATCCACCTGCCTCGAAAAAGCCTCGGTAAGCGATATGAACGTTTCCGTATTCGTTACCCACGGAATGCCCAACACACCTTTGAATATAGTGTTCATAAGATGCTCATTGTCGACACAGTATATTTTAATGAGAAGATTATACTTCCCGGTGATAAAATGACACTCGACAATCTCCTTCATCTCCAGCATCTTATCGACCGTCTCCTGATATCTCGTCGGATCCGTGATCCGTATGCCGACTATGGCACACACATCAAACCCGAGACTCTTCGGATTCACCTCAAGCCTGGAACCCAGTATTATACCCGCATCATCGAGTTTCTTTACCCTCTGATGAATCGCAGTGCCGGAAATTCCGCATTCACGGGCAATCTCCAAAAACGGCATACGCGCATTCCGAATAAGATACTGAAGAATTTTTTTGTCTATTTCGTCAATAAGCACTTTAGGCATGGCAGTAAACGTTTTTATGCCATTCGCGGCATTTTGTTTCACTCCGTAAGCAAGATGCCACTTATTCGGAGACAGTCGTACCTTTTGGCAGTTTTTACTTACAAATTGTTAGCAAAGGTACTTTTTTAAAACAAAAAACACCAATTTCAAGTGTAAATATTATCCTATATTTCGTAACTTTGAAGCCGTTATGCGCGAAAACCCCCGAACATTGCGTTCGACATAACCATATTATCCATACACCAAGAGGTTTGGCGCCCACGAATACCGGATAGAAAGTTTAACAATCTAAAAATATTTGTATTATGTTCCCGATTGACAATTACGACTTCAAAGGAAAACGCGCGATTATCCGCGTCGACTTCAATGTCCCGCTTAACGAAAAATTCGAGGTTACGGACGACACACGTATCCGTGCTGCCATCCCGACAATCAAAAAAGTACTTGAAAAAGGCGGTTCGGTAATCCTCATGTCACATCTTGGCCGTCCGAAAAAGAACAACGACGACAAATATTCGCTGAGTCATATCGTTGGAGCAGTCGAAAAACGCCTCGGTGTCAAAGTAATGTTCGCCGGCGACAGCATGGGTGAGAAAGCTGCAGAAATGGCTAAAAACCTCAAACCGGGCCAAGTGATGATGCTCGAAAACCTCCGATTCTACGCAGAAGAAGAGGGTAAACCGCGCGGACTTGCCGAAGACGCTACCGAAGAACAGAAAAAAGAAGCCAAAAAAGCCGTCAAAGAATCACAGAAGAATTTTGTCAAGAAACTCGCTTCTTACGCCGACGTCTACATCAACGACGCTTTCGGTACGGCTCACCGCGCACACGCCTCGACCGCTCTTATCGCCGACTACTTCCCTCATGACAAAATGTTCGGTTACGTAATGGAAAACGAACTCAAGGCTATCGATTCCGTAATGGAAAAACCACAACGTCCGTTCGTAGCCATCATAGGCGGATCGAAAGTATCGAGCAAGATCACCATCATCGAAAAACTGATGGAACGCGTCGACAGTCTTATCATCGGCGGCGGTATGACATACACCTTCATGGCAGCCCAGGGCGGTAAGATCGGCGGCAGCATCAACGAACCCGATCAGTATCAGACAGCTCTCGACATCCTCGCAAAAGCAAAAGCAAAAGGTATCGAGATTGTGATGGCTGAAGATGCTCTCTGCGCCGACGCCTTCAGCGAAGATGCCAACACTCAGGTGTGTCCGTCGAACGACATCCCTGACGGATGGGAAGGCCTCGATATCGGCCCGAAAGCAATAGAAAGTTTCAAAAACCACATCATAAAATGCAAAACCATCCTGTGGAACGGTCCTGTAGGTGTGTTCGAAATGGATAAATTCGCAGGCGGAACCAAAGCGGTTGCAGAAGCCATCGTAGAAGCTACTGCTAAAGGAGCATACTCGCTCATAGGCGGAGGTGACTCGGTTGCCGCAATCAACAAGTTCGGCCTGGCCGACAAGGTAAGCTACGTATCGACCGGTGGCGGAGCCCTGCTCGAATACATGGAAGGCAAAGAACTCCCCGGCGTAGCTGCTATCAGAAAATAAGACGAAAACATACCCGGATGCCGTTATCCTGTCGATTGCACACATGCGACACATGATTTGCAACGTTATTCGGAACATTTCGGGGAAAATAACACCAACTCCATACTGCAATAAAAGGGGGCCAAGCATTGTGCTCCCTTTTATTTTCGTGACGCCCCTGTGGAATCGTCACGTCCGCCAGCAACTCTCCAAAACATGAAAAAAGTAATAGGTATAGGCAACGCACTAACAGATATTTTGGTGAATCTGCCTACTGATGACATACTGAAAGATTTCGGACTTCCGAAAGGCAGCATGAGTCTCGTCGATACCGACCTTCAATACAAAATATCTGAAAATACCGCCGGCATGCCTCGCACCATGTCTCTGGGCGGCTCGGCAGGAAACACAATACGTGCAATGGCCAAACTCGGCATTCCTACGGGTTTCATCGGCAAGGTCGGAAATGACGATACGGGCGATTTCCTAATTGCGGCTCTCGACAACCTCGGTATCCGTCCGGTCATATTCCGCGGAAGCAACCCATCAGGAGTATGCATCTCGCTCGTATCACGCGATGGCGAACGCACTATGGCAACCCACCTCGGAGCAGCCCTGGAACTCGAACCGGAAGAGATAAAAGACACTATGTTCGAAGGTTACGACTGCCTTTACGTAGAAGGATATCTCGTACAGAATCACAATCTGATCGAACGGGCCGTATCCAAAGCGAAGAAAAAAGGACTAAAGGTGGCCATCGACCTCGCAAGCTATAACGTGGTGGCGGATAACAGGGCATTTCTGCACGAACTCACCGATGCTTTCATAGACATTGTTTTCGCCAACGAATATGAAGCGCATGCCTTCACAGGCGAAACCAACCCCGTAAAGGCTCTTGACATGATAGCCGATATAACGGAACTCGCCGTCGTCAAGGTCGGTCGGGAAGGCGCCTACATAAGACAGGGAAGGGAATTCCTGCATGTCGGCATAATGTCCGAGGCCTGCAGGGTGGATACGACCGGAGCAGGGGACTTCTATGCTGCCGGTTTCCTTGCAGGCATGTGCGAAGAGCTGCCTTTGCGCAAATGCGGGACACTGGGTTCGATAGCTGCCGGCAAGGTCATAGAAGTTGTCGGAACGACATTTGGAGAAGACGTCTGGAGCGACATCAGCCGGCTTGCGGACAACGTCAGAAGAGACAGATATTTATTCTAAACAATACGCCACATGATAGCAACTATCAGAATAGAGAACATGGAGTTCCGTGCCTCGCACGGATGTTACGAACTTGAAAAAGTGGTAGGAAATCGTTTTCTGGTGGATGTGGAAATAGACGCGGAAGCGACTGAAGCCACAATGCAGGACGACGTAACGAAAAGCGTCAATTACCTGACAGTCTACGAAATCGTACGCGAACAAATGGCCAGACCGTCGAACATACTCGAAAACGTGGCCAAACGCATTATCGACGCTATTTACGGGCGTTTTCCGGAGTGCCTGAAGGTGACGGTAAAAGTCTCGAAACTTGCGCCTCCCCTGGGCGGTAAAGTGGATAAGGTCTCCGTGTCCATGACATTATAAACATATCCAACGACCCTTGCATAGGCAGAGCACAGGTAATCGTATCAAGACAAAATAGGACGGAAGCCGTTTCCGTCCTATTTTGTCTTGATATTGTGCATACTATTTCACTCTCAACCTCTGGTTTATCTGCAATATGGAATTGGCACTTATATTGCTCAACTGGCATATTTTAGCAACAGTAGTGTTGTATCTTCTTGCGATAGCTGAAAGGGTATCGCCCTTTTTCACCCGATAGTACACGGCTGCCCCCGGAGCTTCTGCCACGGCGTTCGCAACGATATTGACCTCAGGTTTAACCGTATTTTGCTGATTGGCCGAACCTGTCTGACTGGCAGGTTCGGCAGGCTGCTGCACTTGCGCAAGCGTAGCGGTTTTCGGACCTTTCAATTGTTCCAGTTCGAGATCGTCGGAGTATGCTACCACCTTGCCGTCCAGTTCGGTTATATACAGTTTCCCGCTGCGTAGCGTCTTGTTGTAGGGATCTATGATGCGAGCAGGATCTATATGTCCGTCTCCTGCCCTGACTTCGAAATGCAAATGTTCGGTAGTAGCACGTCCTGTACGCCCTGCAAGCATAATGGGATCGCCCGGCTCCACAACATCATTGACCTTTACCAATATCTTCGAACCATGGGCATATACCGTTTCGAAACCTTCATAATGCCGTATAGCAACGAGATTTCCGTAACTGCTATACAATTTTGCCATACGCACCACCCCGGGAAACGCAGCCCTTATGGTATCGTCGGCAAAGGCCTTGATATCCATACCCGTATGGGTAGATGCTCCGCGCCTGCCGTACGGCGACAAAAGTACGCCCTCAACAGGATAACAAAAATCCGGAGCCATTGCATCCAGGTCCAGTTCGAGAACTCCTCCGGCAGGAAGCGGATTCACTCCGGCCAGTTGCAGATACTCGCTCTGGGCAGCTGTAAACGTAATTTTCGGACGATCCTTGCGCGGCCTTCTGGCATAACTCTGACCGACCGTCTTCTCGGTGCCGATAGTCGCCTTTTGTTTATTCCATACCTGTTGCTTTCTTTCAGTTTCAGGATCGCCGACAGGATTCAGCTTAACATTCTCGGTAATAGTCACCTTGTCCGGAGCGCTTTCCTCTATTACATTTGCCTGCGTCAGCTTTTTGCTTGTCGAACACCCCGCAAGCACAGCAACCGCCACAACTCCAAGATACAATACTTCCTTTTTCATATTTTATCAACACAATTTATCGCAAATACATAACAAAAACCCACTATAGGTTTTCTCAAGGTGTAAAAGTACTGAAAAAATCAAATAACTTTTATCTTTGCAGGGTATAATCCCTCCGAATGGATAAAACCGATCTCCTCCAATCTGCCATTAGGAACAATATTTGAAGACATTTGCGGGTGGAATCGAAGACGTCAAAACACAACGATATGGAAAACGAAATTGTAAAATGCCTGATCATAGGCAGCGGACCGGCTGGATACACTGCAGCCATATATGCGGCTCGCGCAAATCTCGAACCCGTGCTATACGAAGGACTTGAACCGGGCGGGCAACTTACGACAACAACCCATATCGAAAATTTTCCCGGTTACCCCGACGGAGTGAAAGGTGTGCAGATGATGGAAGACCTGAAAAAACAGGCACAGAGATTCGGAGCCAATGTGCGTTTCGGGATCATAACCAGCGTAGATTTCAACCAAAGACCTTTCAAATTGATCGTAGATGCCCGCCATGTCATCAAGGCCGAAACCGTAATAATCGCAACTGGAGCCACGGCAAAATACCTCGGCATAGAATCGGAACAGTTCTATCGCGGTATGGGGGTTTCGGCATGCGCAACGTGTGACGGTTTTCTGTATAAAGGTAAGGATACGGCTGTGGTCGGAGGAGGAGACACCGCGTGCGAAGAGGCCACATACCTATCTACACTATGCAACAAAGTATACATGATAGTCCGCAGAAACTGTCTGCGTGCATCGAAAACAATGCAACGCAGGGTCATGGAAACTCCCAATATCGAGATACTCTTCGAGCACACCACCGAACAGGTACTCGGCGATGAAAACGGCGTCAACGGTGCGCTGCTAAGAAATGCCGCTGGCGAAAAGGTCATAATCGACATAGAGGGATTCTTCCTGGCCATCGGACATCATCCGAACACGGAGCTTTTCAAGGACTTCCTCGAGCTGGACGAAGCAGGATACATCAAGGTGGAACCGGGAACATGTCGCACGAATATAGAGGGCATTTTTGCGGCAGGAGATGTCAAGGATCCAATCTACAGACAAGCTATCACAGCCGCCGGCAGCGGATGCATGGCAGCTCTCGAATGCGAACGCTATCTCATGGAACAAATGTAACGCCGCACGCCATCAATCGTACATATCAGGTGCCCGACATAAACAACATATTATCAATAAGTTCCACGTGCGAATTCGAGAGTGCCGCCATGGAACTTTTTGCATTTCAGGCCGAACATTGCCCTCCATACAAAGAGTATATCACGGGCATTGGACTTTCAGCAGATCGTGTCAAACACGTCTCAGACATACCTTTTCTCCCAATAGAGGTATTCAAAAGCCGACGCGTTTACTCATTCGATACGGAACCCGACATCGTTTTTACAAGCAGCACCACCGGCGGAGGAAAACCATCGTGTCATCACATGCACGATGTGGAAGACTATAAAAAGACATTCCGGGCTGCATTCCGCCACTTCTACGGCAATCCCTCACAATGGGGCATATACGCTTTATTGCCGGGCTATCTCGAACGCGAAGGATCATCGCTTATCTATATGACCAACGACCTTATAGCCGCAGGACATGGCGGATTTTACCTGCACGATCACGACAGGCTTCTGAAAGATATCTCTGATGACAAGGGACCAAAAATATTGCTCGGAGTAAGTTATGCCCTTCTCGATCTCGCCGAAAAATACTCTCCCGACCTATCCGACACTGTCATTATGGAAACAGGAGGAATGAAAGGCAAACGAGACGAAATACCAAAGGAAGAATTCCACAAATTGCTTTGCAAAGCATTCAATACCACTAAGATACATTCAGAATACGGAATGGCGGAACTTACCTCGCAGGCCTATTCGAAAGGTGACGGATTATTCGCACCCCCACCCTGGATGAAAATATCGATACGCGACCTTAACGATCCTTTCGAAATAGTTGCTGCCGGGCGAACAGGAGGTATCAACATCTTAGATCTCGCAAATATCTCTTCCTGTGCCTTCATACAGACGCAGGACATAGGCACAGTCGATACGGAAGGGAATTTCTCAATTTTCGGCCGTGCCGACCGCAGCGAAATTCGCGGCTGCAACCTATTGGTACAGTAAAGATATTCGAAAATATCGTAAATTTGCACTGCCGGAACTTTCTACCGGCTATATCACAATGAAACTCGAATACGATATAATAGTGGTCGGAGGAGGCCATGCCGGATGTGAGGCCGCTGTTGCCGCCGCAAAACTAGGATCATCGACTTTACTCATCTCAATGGATATGGGCAAATATGCACAAATGTCCTGTAATCCGGCTGTTGGAGGTGTGGCTAAAGGACAGATAGTCAGGGAAATAGATGCATTAGGCGGACAAATGGGAATAATTACGGACAGAACTACGATTCAATTCCGTATGCTCAATCGCTCAAAAGGACCCGCAATGTGGAGTCCGCGAGCGCAATGCGACAAAATACAGTTCTCTCTCGAATGGCGCAAGGTATTGGAAAACACAAACAACCTTTCGTTATGGCAAGACTCGGTAACAACCTTGACATTCTCGGAAAATACTGAAAACAAGAAAGTTACAGGTGTCGTGACAGCGCTTGGTGTGGAGTTTAAAGCCAAAGCAGTGATACTCACGAACGGCACATTCCTCAATGGACTCATGCATGTCGGCCGAAATAATATGGCAGGCGGTCGCTCCGGTGACGCCGCTTCGTATGGCCTCACGGAACAACTGGCAAGCATCGGATTCGAAATCGGCCGTATGAAAACAGGAACACCCGCAAGATTAGACGGTAAAACAATCGACTTCTCGAAACTCGAACCACAATCAGGCGACGAACAACCATCAAAATTTTCATACCTCACAGACATAAAACCTGTCGAAAAACAACTGCCATGCTACATTGTACACACCTCTAAAGAGGTACACGACACGTTGCGTACAGGATTTGCCGACTCACCACTCTTCAACGGAACAATCCAGGGCATCGGCCCAAGATATTGCCCGAGCATAGAGGATAAACTCCGCACATTCGCAGACAAAGACTCACACCAGCTTTTTCTCGAACCCGAGGGTCGCAATACTAACGAATATTACCTTAACGGCTTCTCTTCATCATTGCCTTGGCAGGTACAAATGGAAGCATTGGGCAAAATAAAAGGACTGGAAAACACACAAATCTTCAGAACCGGTTATGCCATAGAATACGACTATTTTCCACCCACGCAACTCCACCACACACTGGAGACAAAAATCGTCGACAATCTCTACTTTGCAGGCCAGATAAATGGTACGACCGGTTATGAAGAAGCAGCAGCACAAGGATTGATGGCAGGCATAAATGCACACCTCAAACTAAACGCGAAAGAACCACTCGTTCTCCGCAGAGATCAGGCCTACATAGGAGTTCTGATAGACGACCTTGTGACTAAAGGAGTAGATGAGCCATACCGAATGTTTACAAGCAGAGCCGAGTACAGAATCCTGCTCAGACAGGATAACGCCGATGCAAGATTAACCCCTATCGGTTTCAGCATAGGCCTTGCAGACAAAAAAAGACATGAAATTTACGAAGAAAAAAAATCGCTTGTAGAATCGCTTGTAAACTTCACACGCAAACAGAGCATCGCTCCGAACGAAATAAACGGATTTTTCGAAAGCGTAAATTCTGCAAAAATCAATCAATCGAGAAAACTATTCGACATACTCTTGCGCAACGAGATAACGATAAACATACTGAAAGGGATATTTCCTCCGCTTTGCGATTTTTTAAATCAGGCCAACTACACGGATGAAATCATAGATGAAGCGGAGATTCAAATCAAGTACAAAGGTTATATCGAGAGGGAAAGATTCATAGCGGAAAAGTTGACAAGACTTGAAAACATCAAAATACCATCAAACTTTGATTTCAATTCACTATCTTCGCTTACGATAGAGGCACGTCAAAAGCTAAACAGAATAAAACCGTCGACAATAGGACAAGCATCGCGCATTCCAGGAGTATCGCCAGCCGACATAAATGTTTTATTGATATTTTTCGGACGTTAACCAAATATGTTCCACGTGGAACAATTTAAAACCACAACGATAATTAATAAAAAGAGATTGTTCCACGTGGAACAATCTCTTTTTATTAATTATCCGAGACAGCCTCATCTATTCATCTTAGCCCAGGAATCCTTTAATGTAACAGTCCTGTTGAATACCAATTTTTCAGGAGAAGAATCGGTATCAACACAAAAATACCCGACCCGTTCAAACTGAAACTTGTCTCCAGGCTTCCCTTCAGCCAAAGACGGTTCCAAGAATCCTTCAACCGTTACAAGCGATTCCGGATTCAAATAATCGAAAAATGTCTCTCCTTCCGTCACATCATCCGGATTTTCTTTGGTAAACAGCATGTTATACAGACGAATTTCTGCTTTTTTCGCATATTTTGCCGAAACCCAATGAATAACTCCTTTTACCTTGCGCCCGTCTGACGAGGAGCCGTGTTTAGAATCGGGATCATAAGTACACCTTAATTCTATTATATTGCCTTCTGCATCATTAATCACCTCATCACATTTTATGAGGTATGAATACCTAAGACGCACCTCTTTACCGGGAGAAAGCCTGAAGTACTTCTTAGGTGGATTTTCCATGAAATCATCTCTTTCTATATAAAGTTCCCGTGTAAAAGGAACCTCTCTTTTGCCTGCCGACTCATCTTCCGGATTATTTACACATTCGAACATCTCCTCCTTGCCTTCAGGATAGTTGGTGATAACAACTTTCAGCGGATCCAGCACAGCCATCCTGCGTTGTGCAGTCTTATTCAAGTCTTCTCGAACAAAGAACTCGAGAAGACTGAAATCGATAACATTATCACGTTTGGCAACCCCGACACGATCGGCAAAAGCACGTATGGCTCTCGCAGTATAACCACGCCTTCTCATTGCCGTGATAGTAGGCATCCTTGGGTCATCCCAACCTGTAACAACCTTATTTTCAACAAGTTGTAACAACTTACGCTTACTCATCATGGTATAAGTCATATTCAGGCGGGCGAATTCATACTGTTTGCTCGGGAATATACCAAGTTGCTCAATGAACCAATCGTACAGGGGACGGTGAACGGCAAACTCAAGCGTACAAATGGAATGTGTGACATTCTCTATGGAATCACTCTCTCCATGTGCATAGTCGTACATAGGGTATATGCACCATTTGTCGCCGGTACGATGATGACGTATATGAATGATACGATACATAATAGGATCGCGCAGCAACATGTTGGGATGTCCCATGTCTATCTTAGCACGCAGGGTTTTGGATCCGTCGGGAAATTCACCGGCACGCATACGGCGGAAAAGATCGAGGTTCTCTTCTACCGAACGATCGCGCCACGGGCTGTTAGTTCCGGCAACGGTCACTGTACCGCGATTTTGACGTATCTCTTCCTGGGTCTGGTCGTCAACGTAGGCCTTACCTTTTTTTATGAGTTGTTCAGCCCATTCATACAGCTGATCGAAATAATCCGAAGCATAATACTCGCCTGCCCATTCGAATCCAAGCCAGCGCACATCCTCCTTGATCGAATCCACATACTCAACATCTTCCTTGGTAGGGTTCGTATCATCGAAACGCAAATTGCATTTTCCACCATATTTTTGGGCAAGACCGAAATTCAGGCAGATACTTTTCGCATGTCCTATATGCAAATACCCATTGGGTTCGGGAGGGAAACGTGTTTGGATACGTGTATTTCCCTTGGCTATATCTGTCTCTATAACCTCTTCTATAAAATTCAATGCCCTTTCGTTCTCAGCGACTTCGATCTTTTCGACGCTCATACTACAATTGATTTTAAAACGGATGTAAAGTTAACAAACGTTTTGAAATTAGTATTTAAACTCCGGTTCGAAAGAATCCGGAATATCGTTTTTAGTTCTGTCTATGATTGTGAGTTCATCCATGATATTAGATGCTCCTGCATATTTGTCGATAATATAAAGTATATACTTTATATCTACATTTATTGTACGGTTCACCGAATCTGCATACTGAAGATCACCCGTAAGACCTTCCCAGTTATTATCGAAAACCAACCCTATAATATCACCTTTTGAGTTGAGAACCGGACTACCTGAATTGCCTCCAGTTATATCTGTACTGGTCAGGAAGTTAACATTCATGATACTGTCAGACGTAAAATCAGCATATGCCTTATTATCATACAGTTCGACAAATTTATCCGGCAACTCTATACCATTATCCTTCTGATATTTCATCATGTCTTCGATGGTGGTGTTATAGTTAAAGCTACTTTGGTCCGGTACGGAATAACCTTCCACGGCACCGTATGTCAACCTCATATTTCGTGAAGCATTCGGATATTTCAATATCTTGGCATCTCTTAATGCACGTGTATAATTACCCAACGCAGTCTGATACAATCTCATGGTCATACCATTGTCCCGTGCATTTACAGCCGTAGGTTGTAAATCTCTGTAACCTTGCTGTACCGAGGACAGCAACTTCAAAGCAGGATCATTTTCCCAGCGGTCAGGGTGGCTCAATTCCCATTGTTCCATAAAAGTTTCCGGTGAGTTGAAACTGGTACGGTCATAAAGGTAATCCACATAGGCTTCGATATCACCCTTGTAATCTATATTAAGTTCTTTGACAAATTCCTGAGGAAGAAATTCCTGAGGAACCTTTTCAACGACCATTTTAATAGCAGCATAAGCCAGCTCACGGTCAATATCAGCATCATAATCCTTATAGATCATCTGAACCAGTTCCATTGCCCTTTCTCTTGTTCTCGATGTTATCTCTCCGGTTCCACGCAGTCTGTTGGCGTTTTGCGTCACCTTAAGAAGATCCATTCCGTTTATGAAGGTCTGATATACATATTCACAAGCAACAGCCGTATTCAAATGCATGGTGTCATAATCATATACATTCTGAAGTGTATTTTCATAACCTTTGCTCCTCAAAGGATTTTTAGCAACCCATTCTTCAAATTCCTTGTCACGTTTCTCAGCAGATTCATTTACGCCGTATTTATCGAGACCTTCAAGCATTCCCTTGTATTTCTTATAAGCATTGGACATTTCCGTATATTTAGGTCCATACTTAAACGAAAGTTCCATACTCCCACTCATACCCTTCTCAAGTATCGGAATAAGTTCACCCATTACATCAACCAAAGGCTTCACCCTTGTATTCACAAAAAATTCAACTTCACTATCAGGCATATACCTTTGGGTAGCGGCAGGGAAACCGAGCACCATTGCGAAATCACCCTCCTTGTAACCTTCACTCGAAATATTCAAGAACGACTTTGTTTCATACGGTACATTATCTTCCGAATAAGCAGCAGGCGATCCGTCTGGAGCACTATAGACGCGAAACAAAGCAAAATCAGCTGTATAACGCGGCCAATGCCAGTTGACAGCCTCTCCACCGAACTTGCCTATACTTTCAGGCGGAAGACCGACAAGACGCACATCAGGATATGTCTCTGTTATCGTCAGAAGATATAATTCACCATCGAAATAGTTTGTCAGCGAGTGTTTATACCTGTTGCCAGGATAATGATTCTGATAGTATGCCAGAAGATTATTCTTATTGCTTTCTATGATATACTCGCGATCCTCCTTATTGAGTCCCGTGTCGGTACCCTTCAATATTTCGTCAGTGACATCAGACATAACCCTCACGAATGTTACCGAAAGCCCTGGTACAGAAATCTCTTCATCCATCGACATAGCCCATGATCCATTCATAACAATATCGTTATCGACAGTGCTCATATTATGAACGTAATTATAAGCGCAATGCTGATTTGTCAGAACAAGTCCGTTGGGTGATATGACAGCTCCGCTACAACCGCTGCCAAACTGCACTATGGCATTGCCGAGAGCCTTGCCGTTCTTCTGAATACCATTAATGTTACGAGGCTGAAGAACAAGTCCCTTCTCTTTCATCGCCGCCATATTTTGGTCTATAAGCGGAAGAAGCCACATGCCTTCATCAGCATAAGAGCTTTGAGTAAGGCACAATAAGGAAACCAATGAGAGTAGTAATCTTTTCATAACGGCAAATTTTAGGTTATATGGTAGTATTGATCTTAAACTATTTTGATAACTCGAGCATTTTACGTATAGAGCCTTCGGCCAGGCTCCTTATGTTTTCCGGTATCTCTATCTCGTTGCTTTCATCTCTGAGGCAGTTGTATATCTTTTCCAAAGATACCATCTTCATATATTCGCAATCGTTGCATCCGCAGGTGGAATCTATCGGAGGAGCCGGTATGAATATCTTGTCGGGGTTAGCCTTACGCATCTCATAGAGTATGCCCGACTCGGTCACTATGATATACTCCCGTGAATCGTCCGTAAGAGTAAATTTCAAAAGTGCGGCAGTACTGCCAACAAAATCAGATATCAGAAGTACGGGAGCCTTGCATTCAGGATGTGATAGAACTTTTGCACCAGGATGCTGTTTTTTGAGTTCGAGTATTTTCTCTACGGAAAACTTCTCATGCACGTGGCATGCACCGTTCCACAATACCATATTTTCGCGCCCTGTGACACGTTTTATGTAGTCGCCGAGGTTCCTGTCAGGGGCGAATACGATTCCCTTCTCAGCGGGCACGGATTGCACGATTTTGAGGGCATTGGTAGAGGTACAACATATATCGGTAAGAGCCTTAACCTCAACGGTCGTATTGACATAAGAGATTACCAGATGGTCTGGATATTTAGCCTTGAATTCGGCAAATTCCTTTGCCGGGCACGATTCCGCCAACGAACAACCGGCATTCGGATCCGGAAGAAGCACTTTTTTATCCGGTGAAAGCACCTTTGCAGTCTCTCCCATGAAGTGCACGCCAGCGAAGACTATTATATCGGCATCGGTGCAGGCGGCCTGTTCCGACAGCGCAAGTGAATCTCCAACGAAATCGGCTACCTGCTGTACCTCGGGCAGCGTATAGTAATGGGCGAGAACGACCGCATTCTTCTCTTTTTTCAGTCGTTTTATCTCCGCCGCGTAATCCATTTCCGCAATCTCCCGAGACTTACTCCCGCATGAACATTTGTTATTTATCATTTTTTGTTTTTTATTTTTCTTAAAGGTTTAAATGTAAAAACAACAATAATAAAGAGCGTTGATAGTGTTGGTAAAATACGTCATAATTTTCAGACCCGTTTTTACAAAAACATATTCACATTGAAAATTATCCCTACACCCTCTTTTCAACTTTGAATATATGTGTTATTAACAAATGTTGATTTGTGTTATCAACATTTAAACATCTGTTTTTTTATCAACATGAACTATTTTGTTCTGGTTGATTTGTTTTCAATATTGATGAGTATTTTTTTATTGGATATTTCATCTGATTGTTTATATGAATATGTGTCGCAGGAAAACAAATTATTATCCGTAAAAAGAGTTATTGTTTTTCAACAGTCTTTTACTATGTTTTCCACATAAGGTCGACACAATAGCCAAATAATTGTAAGCTAATACGTTATTCAACATGCAGCCGTGTTATGCAATATAGTGAATTTTAATCAATAATGATAACCCCGCATTTATTTATCTTTTATGATATGATTGATTATCAATATTCTCGAAAGAGATGCGGAGTTGAAGGAATACATATTTGATGTATCGGCCATGGAAATACCTTGATATATCCGAATATGTAGCCCTATGAAATATTATTAACAATTATTCTGGCGATATGTTCGTAATACCTAGCTGCTTCTGCTGAGGTAGTTACTGCCGGTTTTCCTGAATCACTGCCTTCCATTGCAGACATTATCAACGGTATTTCTCCGAGCAACCGGACTCCTGTCTGCTCGGCAAGTCGTGCGGCTCCACCCTTACCGAATATGTAATATTTTTTGTTAGGCAATTCTTCCGGAGTGAACCACGCCATATTTTCAATTATTCCGAGTACTGGAACATTTATATGATCTGCCCGGAACATTGATATGCCTCGTACGACATCGGCCAATGCTATTTCCTGCGGGGTGCTTACGATGACTGCGCCGTTGACTTTCATTTCTGCCAGCAGTGTCAGATGGACATCTCCTGTTCCTGGGGGCATGTCTATTACGAGTACGTCGAGTGTTTCCCAGTCGGTCTGGTGTATGAGTTGTTTTAGAGCTCCGGTGGCCATTGGTCCCCGCCAGACGAGTGCGTCGTCTGGTTTTATGAAAAAGCCTATCGACATTGCCTTTACTCCGTATGCTTCGGCGGGGATCATATATGTTTGTCTTTCACGTTCTTCGGCTTCTGGCAGATATCCTTCGAGTCCGAGCATTTTCGGAAGGGAAGGTCCGTAGACATCTGCGTCGAGTATTCCCGTTTTGTAACCCATTGAAGCAAATGTTACCGCGAGATTTACGGCGACTGTCGATTTGCCCACTCCTCCTTTTGCAGAAGATACGGCCACGATTTTTTTCACTTTTGTCAGACCTGATTTCATCTCTGGTTTGGGGTTGGCATTTGTGTTTTTAGCGACGCCTTCTTTTACTGTCACCGATATTTTGTCCTTCATTTCCGGGAATGCGGAACCGAGTTGTTCTATTATCTGTCGTTTGATGGAATTCATGAAGGGATCGCGATTTTTCGGAAAGGCGAGCGTAATGCTTATGTTTTCCGTTGAAGGCGATACGTTGTCTACAATTCCCGAACTGATGAGTCCTTTTTCGGTTGCAGGGTGTACGATACCCTCCAGTATTGCTATTATTTTTTCTTTCATTATTCTTTGTTTTATGCATATACAAAGATATGCCATAATTCGTAAAAATGGCATTGAGGCTGACTGAATGTCATTTTTAGTAGAAAAGTCGGTTGTTTGACTGTTGAACGATATTATTGGACATTCTTCTGAAAAACTGTAAACAACTTCCAGTTTTGCTTTCAGCTTTTGTTACATTTACAAAATGTATAACTAAATTTGGGTAAGATACAGGAGCCAATGTGTGTTCGACCCAAATTTGTATGATCTTTGGAGATCAGATCTACGTTTGTTTGACAGTAAAAATGTTTATATAGATGAATTTCATTAAAACTTTTTTAGCAGCGCTTCTTGCATTTGTTGTGGGGAATATCGTTATATTGATGTTTTCATTAATCATGCTTGTCGTGTTTGCTTCTGTGATCGGAAGCGGATCTTCTGCCTCTGTCGTTCCCAAAATGAAGGGCAGTTCGGTGCTTGTGATAAATCTTAAAGATGGAATAACGGACGCTCCGATCACTTCTCCGTTTGTTACGGACGGACTCGGGAGTGTGCACATAAATAACTCTATGACTATCCTTCAGGCTGTGTCGGCTGTGGAGAGCGCCGCAACCGATAGCCGTATTAAAGGCATATATATCAATGTAGGGTATATGGGCTCCATATCCCTGGCCAACATGGAGGAATTGAGGAATGCCCTCGAAGTGTTCCGTTATTCGGGTAAATTCATAATCAGCTATGCAGACAACTATTCGCAATCGGGCTACTACCTGTCGTCGGTTGCCGACCGCATATACTTAAATCCGGAAGGAGCGATAGACTGGCGCGGCATTGCATCAGATGTAATATTCTATAAGGGTCTTTTGGACAAGCTCGACATTCATGCCGAGATAATACGCCACGGCTCATTCAAAGCGGCAGTCGAACCGTTCATGCTCGATCGTATGAGTCCGGAGAATCGCGAACAGATGAATATGATGCTGAACTCTATATGGGATGTGATTCTCTCTGACATTTCGGAGTCACGCGGTATAGACAAACAGGTCCTGTCGGCTTATGCAAGCGACCTGACGATCAATTCACCGGAAATAGCTTATGACAGCGGCATGATCGACGGCATACTTTACGAAGATCAGGTGATCGATATGTTGGGAAGACTGGCTGAAGGATATGAAACGATCGGAAGCGCTGAAATAACTGACGATGTTGCTTCGGAAGAGGAATGGGTCGACGGAAATGATATTGATGATGCCACGGAAGAAAACCAAGATGGAGAATACGGCATTGCGGCATACGAAACAGAGGATACGGTCGGTTACGGTAAGTTAGTAGATGCAGAACATGCCGATTCTGAAGTGCTTGCCGGAGATGATGTCTTGACGGATTCTTCTGACTATTCGGTGAATACTACTGATTTCGAAGTGGCGGGTTCTATCTCTCCGCAGCCAGCTATGATCTCTTTGTCGGATTATGCAAAAAGCATTAGGATCAGTCGTACGGGACAAGGATCAAAACATAAGATAGCGATCGTTTATGCCGACGGCGAGATAATAGCTGGCGACAGCCGTAACGGCATGATTGGCGGCAACACTATTGCCAGCAAACTCAAATCGGCCCGTGATGACGAAAATGTGAAGGCGGTAGTTCTCAGGGTGAATTCTCCGGGCGGAAGCATGACCGGTTCTGAACTTATATGGCGCGAGGTTGAATTGACACGTCAGAAGAAGCCGGTTATAGTCTCGATGGGCGATATGGCGGCTTCCGGTGGCTATTATATATCATGTCCGGCCGACATGATATTATCCGACCGTGTGACGTTGACGGGTTCGATAGGCGTTTTCAGCCTTATGTTCGATGTAGGCGATGCACTGCAAAAGAATCTCGGCATCACGGTAGACGTAGTAAAGACCAATCCTTCGGCTGATTTGGGTTCCGGATTCCGGAGAATCAGCGGTTTCGAGCGTCAGTTCTTACAGAAACAGGTAAATGAAGCGTATTCGACTTTTGTATCCCATGTTGCCGATGGTCGCAATATGACGGTAGATGATGTCGATGCTATTGGCAGCGGTCGTGTTTGGTCTGGTGTAGATGCAGAGCGGATAGGACTGGTGGATGGCTTTGGCGGTATAGTAGACGCTGTCGAGCTTGCTGCTCAAAGGGGAGGAGCCGAAGCGGATTATACAGTTTGGGAAGTCATCAAGACTCCGGATAACATATCTACTATTGTGAGATTGCTTCTTGGGACCGAGCAGATAAAGTTGAATCCGTTATTGGGAAAATCGTTCAGGTATTACAATACGGTTATGAATATGCTGGATGCAAAAAACGGTGTCCAGGCACGTATGCCTTATGATATAGAGCTTATGTAAGGCATACGCATGTATTTGTCTTGCCGTCAATTTAACAGATAAAGAGGACTTTCTGAGTCCTCTTTATCTGTTAAATTGACGTACATTCGAATATTGGAATTATCGGGTTCGCCCGCATATGGTTACCGTTGCTTCCGTTTGCCGTTTCATGGCTGAGTGGCCGATGCTGTGTCGTGCAGAATGTGGCAGATCTGTTTTCGGATCATACCGGAAATTTTTAAAGCCAGTCTCCGTCGTTTGGGTATTTTGACATATTTGTTGTATGTCGTGGTTTTCTGAACTCTCTCGATTTGTTTCCGGAGTTTGTATTCAGTGTTATGGCGCTGCTATAATTGTCAGCGCCATAACACTGAAGATTATTGCCGACGCACAAGATGGTGTCTGGCTGTTAATCTTTATCGAAAGGCGGGCGTATTTGCGACTTCTTGTCTTCTTTACCCTGGAATCTTGATATCCTTTATGCGTAGCTGTGGCGTAACGGTTCCCCTGTAATGGTTTTCGACAATCGTATAACAAACGTCTATCGGCTTTCCGCTGCGTATATACTCGTAGTGCGATGGTTGCTGGAAAGCTATAGCAGGGATTGTCGTATTTGGCTTTTCTTTTTGTGTGAGATCCATGCGCAGGTGTTCCCGGGTTGCCCCCACCAGTTTGGCGTCTCCGCGGTTGCTTACCCCCTGTGTCATGAAGACCGGCGCCGTGTTTCCAGGTCCGAAAGGCTGGAAGGCACACAGGTCGCGACGGAATTTCGGCGTGATGTCGCTGAATAGCAAGGCTGCGTCGATTTCCACCTGTGGTATGAGCATTTGTGGATCTATGTTTTCTTCCACGTATGCGTTGAATCGTTTTGTGAATTCTTCCACGTTTTCGGGTTTCATGGTCATACCGGCTGCGTACATATGTCCGCCGAAGTTCTCGAGCAGGTCGGCACATGATTCCACGGCCTGATACAGGTCGAATCCCGGCACACTGCGTGCAGAGCCGGTAACGAAACCGTTGCTCATGGTCAGCACCACCGTCGGTTTGTAATATGTCTCGATGAGCCTGGATGCCACGATCCCCACGATACCTTTCATCCATTTCGGATTATACACGACGGTACTTTTGAGTTTCTTGAATTCAGGCCGGCTTTCGACATATTTGTGAGCTTCGATTGTAACCGAACGGTCGATCGTTTTTCTGTCGGAATTGTAGAGGTCTATCATGTTGCCGAACTCCTCTGCTGCCGATTCGTCGCGTTCTACCATAAGGTTTACAGCCCAATGGCCTCCCGAGGGTACAGCTGCTTCTTCCCTGTCAACGGCCATGCGTCCCGCAGCGTTGATTCTCGGGCCGATCTTGAATACGATGTCGTCTATCGTTATTTCGTGATCCTCCAGGCCGCATATCCTGACTATGGATTGAATCCCCTTGTTCGGTTTCTCGTTGAGGCGTTTCAACCCGTAGTAGGCCAAGATACGGTTTTCGCCGGTAAGAGGCACGATGTCGGATGCGATGCTCACAGCCGTGAGGTCGAGCAGACGTTCTATGTCCTTGAACGGAATGCCGTGCGCCTGAGAGTATGCCTGCACCAGTTTGAAGCCGACGCCGCAACCCGACAACTCCTTGAATGGATAGTTGCAATCGGGGCGTTTGGCATCCAGCACCGCTACTGCCTTGGGTATTTCATCACCTGGCAGATGGTGGTCGCAGATTATGAAATCAATTCCTTTTTCTTTCGCATAGAGTACTTTTTCTGTTGCCTTTATTCCGCAGTCGAGAGTGATGACAAGCGTCACTCCATTCCTGTGCGCGAAGTCTATACCCTTGATCGAAACACCGTATCCTTCGGTGTAACGGTCTGGGATATAGAAAAGCAACTCTTTATGGCCCAACTGGCGCAGAAAACTATAAACGAGTGCGACCGCAGTCGTCCCGTCCACGTCGTAGTCGCCGTAGACCATAATTTTTTCCCTTTTGTCGAGGGCGCGGGAGATGCGTTCTACGGCTTTCTCCATATCCTTCATCAGGAACGGATCGTGAAGATCGTCGAGAGAGGGATTGAAGAATCGTTCGGCCTCCGCTTTTGTCTCTATGCCACGCTGTACTAAGAGGTTCGCAAGGACCGGGTGGATACCAAGCGAAGCGGCGAGTGTACTCACCACCTGCGGGTCGCCCTGCTCCTTGAGCACCCATTGTTTTGCTATTGGCATAACATTTCAATTTATATATATTATTAATTATTATCATAACATGTTGTTTTTTGTTAGGGTTGACTCCCTGTGTTTGTCTCCCGTGTGTCTGTCCTGCCCGTTTTTTGGGGATTGAATAGCACCCGGGATTTGATTTTCTGGTCCGGACTATGGTTGAAACGTTAGTCCAAAGACTTTTCCGAACTCTTCCGCAAACGTTTTCTTTATATTATCCATTTCCGGGATTTCGCCCAGTTCACGCGATATCGAAGTGACGCCACGGTCGGTAAATCCGCATGGATTAATATACGAAAAATATTCCATTTTCGGATTCACGTTGAGTGAAAAGCCGTGCATTGTCACAAAGTGTGAGCTTCGTACCCCTATTGCGGCTATTTTTCTGAGTGGCCTGCTGCCTGTGGCTGCGAGCCATACTCCCGTTGCTCCTTCGCTTCTTTCTGCCCTGATCTCAAACAGTTCAAGTAAGTTTATTATAACCTCTTCGAGACCGTGGATATAATCTTTAAGACCCATACCCAACCGTTCGAGATCGAGTATGGGATATCCGACGAGTTGTCCGGGTCCGTGATAAGTTATATCTCCTCCTCGGTCTACCTTGTAGTAAGCAGCTCCGATGCACTCCATGAATGCGGGATCTATAAGCAGATTATTTATGTTGCCGCTTTTGCCGAGCGTATAAACGTGCGGGTGTTCGCAAAGCAGTAGTGTCTGTTGTGCTTCTCCTGCGTGTTCTTGGCCTGCGGCCCGAACGACATGATTTTCTGTCATCCAGGATTGTTCGCCTTTTGTCGCATCTGTTTTGGCGGCAATCAGTCCGTCAAAGAACTTTTGTTGGAGTTGCCAGCACTCCATATAATCGATTAGTCCGAGGTCTTTTATTATAACGTACCCCACGACTGTTTTCTTGTTTTTGTGCCAATGTATGGCATTGCCTGCTCTGCCATGTAGGAAGAGCGTACCAGCGGACCGCTTGCCACGAATCCGAATCCTCTTTTGCGAGCCTCTTCCCCGTACCATTCGAATTTGGCTGGGGTGACGTATTCGGCTACCGGCCAATGATTGCGAGTCGGTTGCAGATATTGGCCGAGCGTTACTATTTCGCATCCGTTTTCCCGCAGGTCGTCGAGGGTTTCCAGTACTTCGCTTTCTGTTTCGCCGAGCCCGAGCATAATGCCGCTTTTGGCCACGATGCCAGCTTTCGAGATGTTCCTTATCGTGGTCAGGCTGATCTCATAACGCGCCTTGTTGCGTATGAGCGGAGTAAGTCTTTCGACAGTTTCGACGTTATGACCTATTATATCGGGATTTGACGCGGCGACTATATCCAGGAGATCCTTGCGTCCGTCGAGATCGGGAATGAGAAGTTCGATGGATGTGTCCGGATTTTGTGTCCTTACGGCTTCGACAACGGCCGCCCAATGTACGGCTCCCTTATCGGGAAGATCATCGCGCGTCACTGATGTGATTACAGCATGCCTGAGCCCCATAAGCGATATGGAGCGTCCGACCCGTTGGGGTTCGTTTTTGTCGATAGGTAACGTTTTGCCCGTTTTAGTTGCGCAGAACCTGCAGGCTCTGGTACACACGTCGCCAAGTATCATGAAGGTTGCTGTCCCTCTGCTCCAGCATTCAGCCTTGTTCGGGCACATTCCGCTGCTGCATATCGTATGAAGGGCGTAGCGTTCTACGATAGAAGCCGTTTGTGCGAACCGCTCGGTGCTATGGAGTTTGATCTTAAGCCAATCGGGTTTTATTTTTACGTTTACCTGGTCATAGACTTCAGGCATTTTAGTTTATATTTTTCCAATTAGTACAAATGTAATAATAAATTCTGTTAGTTGTCTTATATGCGAGGGGTAATTATCATTACGTACTGGAGTGGTGTGCCGTATTGTGTTTAATCAAAGACATGAAAAAAGGCCCCGCAGGGCCTTTTTTACAGTTATTTGTCGTGGTTTATTTTTCTAACAGTTTTTTAACTTCTTTGTATACGTTATCGCCCGAGAAGCCGAATTTTTCGTCCAGCACCTTGAACGGGGCCGAATATCCGAAATGATTCAGTCCGTGAATGTATCCGTTTTCGCCTACGAGACCGGCGAGTGTCAGCGGCAGTCCGGAGGTGAGGCCGAATCTTTTAATGCCTTTGGGCAATACTTTTTCCTGATATTCGGGGCTTTGATCGCGGAACAGTCCTTCGGACGGTGCCGAGACTATGCGGACTTTGATGCCGTCGGCTTTGAGTTTTTCGGCTCCATCGACGAGCGTTGATACTTCGGATCCGCTCGCGATCATTACGATATCGGGGGTTCCTTCGCTGTCCGAGAGTATGTATGCTCCCTTGGTGGTATCGGCGGCAGCTTTGACCCGCTCTCCTGGCAGTGTTTTGACGTTCTGGCGCGAAAAGATAAGTCCGGTTGGGCGTTTGTTGTACATTGCGAATTTCCATGCTTCCACCGTTTCGTATCCGTCGCCCGGACGGAGTACTACCATGGAGCGTTCGCCCTGGTGGTTGTACATGTGTTCCATCAGACGTATCTGCATTTCGTGTTCTACGGGTTGGTGTGTCGGTCCGTCCTCGCCGACACGGAACGAGTCGTGCGACCATATGTATATTACCGGAAGTCTCATGAGTGCCGACATTCTGATTGCGGGTTTCATATAGTCCGAGAATACGAAGAAGGTACCGCATGCAGGGATTATGCCGCCGTGGAGTGCCAATCCGTTCATGATGCAGGCCATTGTGAATTCCGAGACTCCGGCCTGGAAGAATCGTCCGCTGAAGTCGTTCTTTGTGATGGCGTGTGTTTTTTTGAGGAAGCCGTCTGTTTTGTCCGAGTTGCTGAGGTCGGCCGAGGCGACGATCATGTTTTCGACATTGTCGGCAAGGTACGAGAGTACTGCTGACGAAGCCGCGCGTGTAGGACAGTCTTTCGGCACTTCTATCTTCGAGAAATCGAGCGGGGGAAGTTCGCCGGAGAGGAACCGTGCGAGTTTTGCTTCGAGTTCTGGGTTTTCCTTTGCCCATGCTGCCCTAACGGCCTTGTATTCTTTGGCCCAGTCGCGCAGGCGGATCTGGCTTGTGGCGTATACCTCTTTGGTTTCGGGGAATATTTCGAAGGGATCTTCTACGTTTCCGCCGAGATTCTTTATGGTTTCGTTGATATCGCATCCGGCTGCCGTGAGGGGTTGTCCGTGGGTCGAAACTTTGTTTTCGAAGCTTGTGCCGTCGCATCCGCGGGCGCCTTTGGCCATTACGGTCTTACCGATAATGAGTGTAGGTTTTTCGGTTTCGTTGCGTGCGTCATGCAGGGCTTTGCGGATTTCGGATGGGTTGTTGCCGTCTATTGTGACTACCTTCCATCCCCACGATTCGTACCTTGCTGCGGTGTCGGAGGTGTCTGTCTCTTCGACTGTCGTGGAGAGCTGGATGTTGTTGGCGTCATAGAACATGATTAGGTTGCTGAGGCCGAGGTGTCCTGCCACGCGTGCCGCACCTGCAGCCACCTCTTCCTGGATTCCGCCGTCCGATATGTATGCGTATATCTTGTGAGACATCCAGCTGCCGAACCGTTCGACCATAAACCTTTCGGCTATTGCTGCGCCTACGGCCATTGCGTGTCCCTGTCCGAGTGGGCCCGAAGTGTTTTCGATTCCGTGAGCCAGATCGAGTTCCGGATGACCTGGGGTTATGCTTCCCCATTGGCGGAACTCTTTGAGGTCATCTATGGAGTACTTCCCTGCGAGGCACAGTACCGAATAGAGCATCGGCGACATGTGGCCCGGGTCGAGGAAGAATCTGTCGCGGCACGGACAGTTGGCTTCATCGGGGTTGTAATTCAGGAATTCGGCGTAGAGGACATTGATGAAATCGGCTCCGCCCATTGCGCCGCCTGGGTGTCCGGATTTGGCTTTTTCGACCATTGCTGCCGACAATATTCGTATATTATCGGCGGCACGGTTCATCAGATCATTGTTCATACGGATCTTAAAGGATTAGAAACTTTTTTCCGTTTCAAATGTAATGAAAGCCGAGCGGCAATGCAAATTCAAATGCATATGTCCGAGGCGCATCTTACTTTTTTTGCAAAAGTATGTATTTTCTGCGGGTTTCGAAAGTCTGCATAAAGAAAACCGGGGAAAGACTCTCAATAATCCCCCGGTTTTTAAGTATTTCACCTCTGTTTTCGTTGTTTGCAGTTTTAAACTGCCTGTTTGAGTTGTGACAGTTTTGTCTTTTCGATCTTTTCACGGGCATAGTCTTTCGTGATGCGAAACTCTTTGCATCCCTCCATGGAGGGGATGTCGTACATGGTGTCCATCATCATCGCTTCGCAGATCGAACGCAGACCTCTTGCGCCAAGTTTGAATTCTATTGCTTTGTCCACGATATAATCCAATGCATCGTCTTCGAAGACAAGGTTTACGCCATCAAGCGCAAACAGAGCCTGATACTGTTTTGTGATCGAGTTTTTCGGTTGTGTGAGTATGGAGCGGAGTGCATCGCGTCCCAGAGGTTCGAGATAGGTCAGCACAGGCAGTCGGCCGACCAGTTCCGGAATGAGACCGAACGAGCGCAGGTCCTGCGGCATGATGTATTGCATCAGGTTGTCGCGCGTGATTTTCTCTTTTTTGAGTTGTCCGTATCCGACGGTTGTGGTATTGAGGCGCTGGGCTATCTTTTTTTCGATGCCGTCGAATGCTCCGCCGCAGATGAACAGTATGTTGGAAGTATTGATCTTGGCGAATTTCTGGTCGGGATGTTTGCGTCCTCCTTCCGGCGGAACGTTGACAATGGTGCCTTCCAGTATTTTAAGCAGGGCCTGTTGCACGCCTTCGCCCGATACGTCGCGTGTTATCGACGGGGTATCGCCTTTACGGGCTATCTTGTCGATTTCGTCTATGAATATGATACCCCTCTCTGCCAGCGGGATGTCGTAATCGGCCACCTGCAGTAGTCGCGAGAGTATGCCTTCGACATCTTCGCCTACGTAACCGGCTTCTGTGAGTACCGTTGCGTCGACTATTGTGAACGGAACCTTGAGCAGGCGGGCGATAGTCCTTGCCATGAGGGTCTTTCCGGTTCCTGTGGGTCCTACAATTACGATGTTCGATTTGTCGATCTCGACGTCGGCCGAGGCCTGTTCCGTGTGCATCAGCCTTTTATAATGGTTGTATACGGCCACCGACATGTATTTTTTCGCTTCGTCCTGGCCTATCACGTATTGATCGAGAAAAGCCTTTATTTCGGCCGGTTTCAGGAGTTCCTCTTTTTTTATGGGGCGCGGTTTCTTGTTTTTCTTGACTCCTACTACTTCGGTTTCCACAAGAAGTGCGTGTCCGTGTTCGATGCATTTGTCGCAAATGCTCGCACCGTCGCTGCCGGAGAACATTACCTCGACTTCGGTGCGGGGCAGACCGCAAAATGAACAGGTGTCCATTTGTCCGTCTTCGTTGTTATGTGGCATATAATCAATGTTTAAGTTATGGGCGATAACCGTATTGGGGTACGTCTCTGTTGCTGATGCGGCATGGCGGCAGCCTATACCGCACCGGCGTTGTCGGCATTTATTGTCTGCGTTTCAGGACTTCGTCTATCAAACCGTATTGTACAGCTTCATCCGAAGTCATCCAGTAGTCGCGGTCGGCGTCCTTTTCTATTTTTTTGTAAGGTTGTCCGGAGTGTCTTGATAATATGTTGTAGAGTTCTTTTTTGAGTTTCACTATTTCACGGGCCGTGATCTCTATGTCAGATGCCTGACCTTCGGCGCCGCCCAATGGCTGGTGGATCATTATGCGTGAATGAGGCAGGGCCGAACGTTTCCCGGGGGCGCCTGCTGCGAGCAATACGGCTGCCATGCTTGCGGCCATACCTGTGCAGATGGTTGCAACGTCTGCCGTGACCAGCTGCATTGTGTCGTAGATTCCGAGGCCGGCGCTTACCGAACCGCCGCCCGAGTTGATATATATTTGTATGTCTTTTTCCGGATCGACCGATTCGAGGAACAACAGTTGGGCCTGTACTATGTTGGCCACGTCGTCGAAGATGGGGGCTCCGAGGAAAATGATCCTGTCCATCATCAGGCGCGAGAATACGTCCATCGACGCGATATTCAGCTGACGCTCCTCGATGATTGTGGGCGAAATGTAACCCGTAGCCATGGATTGGTAGTTGTGCAGTTTCAGGCTGCTGATGCCCATGTGCTTTGTGGCGTATTTTTCAAATTCGTTCTTTGTCATAGTGAGAGTAAATTAACTAAAAAATAGAACGAAAACCAAATCGTTTTTATTTGATTTCCGATTTTTTCCAAATACTTGTGTCTGGCCGGTCCGATATGGATTGAAAAACAGCGGGCCAGGCATAAAGCCCGGCCGCTGTTTTTCAATCGTTTTTTGCATGCACCGGCATTGCTGGACCGGGACTGTTGCCGCGTGTAGCTTTGTTCCGGGTACGCATGTTGGCAACCGGGTGAGTGACGCGATGTGTTCAGTTCCGACCTGTGCGGTTATATGCAAAAATTACGCCTCTTTTGTGGCTGCTTCGGCTATTTTGCCGAAATCTTCTGTGCTGACCTCTTTGTCGCTGACCTTGATCATAGGTACGATAGCTGCGACAACGCGGTTTTCATAAAGGCGGTCGTATATCCTGCGTGCTTCGTCTTTGTTGGAGAGCATCTGATGCGCATAGTTGTCGAGCATGGTGTCTTCCACCTGGGTCATGCCATACTGTGCGAACTGCATAAGGGCTACGTTCTTGGCTTCCGCGATGATGTCCTCTTCGGTAATCTTTATTTCGAATTTGTCGACGAAATATTTCAGGATAAGGTTCCAGCGCATCACGTTGAGGAATTCCGGGAAATCGGCGTCTATCTGTTCCTGGGTATATTTGCCTTCGTTTATGGCGAAGAGCCACCTTTTCAGAAAATCTTCCGGCATGGAGAGATTGGCCTTGTCGAGCAGCATCTTACGCATCTGCAGGTTGAAAAGATAGTCGGTTTCGCGACCGAGGTCTTTCGATATCTGTTCGCGGATGAAGGTTTCGAGGCCAGCTTCGTCCTTTACCGAACCGTCCGGGAATGCCATCTTGAAGAACTCTTCGTTGAGTTCCGGATCGGCGAATTTACGGATGCGGTTGATTGTCAGTTTGAACTTTTTGTCGATGCTTTCCAATTCGTCTTCCTTTACCTGGAGTATTGCGGCTCTTTGCTGCGGCGTTTTGTAAAGTTCGGTTATGTCTACATCCATCGTGTCGCCCACTTTCTTGCCGATGAAAGGTTTGCGTTCTTCCTCGTTCATTGAGATAAGGCCGACATAGGCATCGGCGACATTCATCTGTTCGTTGTCGAGGGTTACGCTGAGGGCTTCGTCGTTTTCGACTTTTTCAACGTCTACCAGCCGGCCGAACTTACGCAAAAAGTTCGATCGGTATCCTTCGTACATCTTTGCGTCCGTTTTTATGAGGTAGCGTGTGAGTTTATCCTTGGTGTCGAGTTCTATGTTCACTTCAGGGGCAAGACCTATTTCGAAGATAAATTCATGTTCGCTGTTGTTGTCGAAGTCGAGAGGCTTCTGTTCGTCGCTGGGAATAACGTCGCCCACGTACTGTATGTTTTCTTTTTTGATATACTCGAAACAAGCGTCCGAGGCCTTTTTGTATGATTCTTCCGCTACCACGCCTTTGCGGTACATCTTGTTCACAATGCTCATGGGCACCATGCCCGGACGGAATCCGTGAACATTTGCCTTGCGCTTATACTCGCGCAGGGTTTTGTCCACTGCTGGGGCGTAATCAGCTTCTGCTACTGTGACCTTGAGAAGGGCGGTCTGACCCTCGCGATTTTCCCTTACAACGTTCATCTTGCTATCGTTTAATTATTTGCGTTTATTGTTGATTGCGGGTTATGAGGGTGCAAAGATAATATTTTCGTTTTATAAAACACTCTCTTTTAGCGGATAAAATAGCAACGGGGCGTTGTCGGGCCATCTGAATGGCAAGTTTATCCATTGTGATTCGTTTTTTTCTTTTCCCTGGAAGGGGGCGTCTCTTTTCCGATCCTGATTTATGACATGCGATCTGTTGTCTCGCTTTGTGGTCGATGTTGATTGTTGCGTGTGACAAAGTCAGGCTTTTGTGAATGTCGCTGCGGATCTTTGCCGTAAGAATTGGCTAATCAATATTTTGCAGTCTGTTTACGGGGATCCGGCGGCTTCGGATCGGTTTGTTTTTCGGACAAAGCGGCATGGAGAATTGATGACGGCGGACAAGGTCGTTTTTTATCGTGTATAGATAAATTTTATCTGTTATTAAAATTTCAAAAAGAATAATTTATAGGTTTATAATAATTCATTAGCGTCCCGTTAAAATGGGACGAGTTAAAAATTTAATCAAATAGTCCTTCAAAAAGGGGACAATTGAGTTCTTTGACATCATTGAAATTAGTCTTGTCGAACAGGTCACACAAGTGGGTTTTGTCTGTCAATGATATGCTGAG